>JANRJP010000085.1:0-78275 GCA_033763905.1 Gemmatimonadaceae bacterium | reverse complement strand
CCCGTGAAGCGACTCCTCGTGGTGCTCCTGACGACGCCGTCGATAGCACTCGCGCAGGTGGCGGCGCCCAAGCTGCCCGAGCGCGCGATCCGGCGCGACATTCCGATGACCAACGCGATCCGCCGCGCCCACGCGGCGGGCACGCGCGACTCGTCTGGCGCGCCGGGAGCCAAGTATTGGCAGCTCGAGGCCGACTACACGATGTCGGTGAAGCTCGATACGGTCACGAGCCGGCTGGAAGGGACGGCGCGCATCGTCGTGCACAACCGCGGCCCCGAATCGCTGACGCAGATCGCCCTGCGCCTGGACCCGAACCATTTCCGCTTCAACGTGCCACGGGCGGCACCCTGGGTCCCGGCGGAAAACACCGATGGAATGTCGATCCTCTCGCTCAAGGCGGCGGGGAAGGATGTGAAGCTCGACGGCACGGCCTCGACCACCGTGCCGTGGTTGATGAACGGGCAAACGACCTCGGCGCGCCTTCGCTTGATCGAGCCCGTGCCATCGGGGGACTCGATCGCCCTCGACGTGCAGTGGCGGCACCGCCTGCCCGGTGGTCCCGGTCAGGGGCATCGGATGACGCAGCGCTGGGGGGACACGCTCGTTCAGCCGACGCAGTGGTATCCGCGCGTGGCCAAGCACGATGACCTGCGAATGTGGGACACGGAGCTCTACCTCGGCCCGTCGGAGTTCTACAACAACTTTGGCCGATTCGATGTCACGATCGATGTGCCCGCAGGCTGGATCGTCAGCGGCACCGGCGTGCTGCAGAATCCGGACGCGGTGCTCACACCGCAGGCGCGCGCGCGGTTAGCGGCGGCGTTGGGCAGCGACTCGATCACGACGATCGTCGGTCCGGACGAGAGCGGCCCGGGAAAGAGCACCGCGGCAGGTGATGCCTACGGTCGTCTGCGCTGGCGCTTCGTGGCCGAGCGCGTCAACGACTTTGCGTGGGCGAGTGCGCGGCAGTTCGTGTGGAAGACGACGCGCGCCACCATTCCGACCAAGGGCGTGGTGCCGATTCATATGGTGCATCTGCCCGGACGCGCACGCCAATTCGCCAACGCTGGGCCGATCACGCGTCACGCGCTGGAGTTCTACTCCAAGCTGTGGTTCCCGTACCCCTTCCCGCAGTTGACGCTGCAGGACGGTCCGAGCGCCGGAATGGAGTACCCGATGGTCATCAACTCCAACCAGGGGGCGGCCGATCACGAGACCGGCCACCAGTGGTGGCCAATGGTCGTGGGGAACAACGAAACGTGGTACGGCTGGATGGATGAAGGCTTCAACCAGTACATGAACATCCTCTCCGACGCCGATGCCGAAGGGAAGCCGCCGCTGCTCGACGGCCTCGGCCAGTCGTACGGGCAGGTGAGTGGGAATGAAGCCGAGCCGCCGATGATGTGGAACGCCAACTACGCGGGTCCGGGCTTCTACGGCTTCACGACGTATCAGAAGACGCCGCTGATGTTGTCGATGCTCGGCGGCATCGTAGGCGATTCGGCGGTGCAGCGCGCCCATCGCGAGTTCGCCCTGTCGTGGCAGTTCAAGCATCCGTCCCCGTGGGATTGGATGTTCCATATGAACCGTTCGCTCAAGCGCGACTTGGGCTGGTTCTGGTACTACTGGCTCTTCACGACCGAACGCGTCGATGGCGCGATCGAGTCCGCCACGGTGAGCAAGACCGCGGTGTCGGTGGTGGTTCGTCAGGACGGGCAGATGCCGTCACCGGTGGTCCTGCGGGTGACGTTCGACGGTGCGATGCCGACGCTGCCCAAGCTCACCAACGTGCGGCAGATCGACGCGCAGACGATCGAAGCGGTCTGGCCGGTGGATGTGTGGTTCGCCGGCGCGCGCCGCTTCACGGCGTCGATCCCGGTGCGGGGTGCCACGGTGAAGGAGATCGTGCTCGATCCGGGCAAGCGCTTTCCCGACGCCAACCCCGCCGACAACACCTGGCGTCCCGCGGCGAAGTAGCCGCGGACGCCAGCGACACGTCACCGCGCCGTCGGCGTTGACGCTGGGGTAGCGAGCCGTCGCGCGGCGTCGTGCACGGCCGCGCGAATGCGCGGGTAGGCCCCGCAGCGACACAGATGGCCGTCGAGCGCCGCCGTGATGTCGTCGTCGGTCGGGGACGCGTTGCTTCGCAGCAGCGCGGTCGCCGCCATCACCTGGCCGCTCTGGCAGTAGCCGCACTGCGCGACGTTCAATGACGTCCAGGCGGCCTGCACCGCGGCGGCCACGGGATCGGACAAGCCTTCGATGGTCGTCACCGACTTGCCAGCGACGCTGGCGATCGGCGTCGAGCAGGAGCGCACCGGAGCGCCGTCGACGTGCACGGTACAGGCCCCGCACACCGCGATGCCGCAGCCGAACTTGGTCCCGGTGAGTGTACCCTGGCGACGAATCGCCCAGAGCAGGGGAAAGTCGTCCGGCAGATCGAGTTCCACCGCGGCGCCATTGAGCGTCAAGGCGATCATCGCACCACCTCCGCCTTCTCGAGCCGAATCGGCAGGTTGCGGATTCGTCCACCGCCCGCCGCGAAGATCGCGTTCGTGACTGCGGGCGCGATCGCCGCGACGCCGACTTCGCCCACGCCGCCGGGCGGTTCGTCGCTCACCACGATGTGCGTCTCGATCACCGGCGTTTCCGACAGCCGCAGCGGTCGGTAGTCGTGCAGGTTGGACTGCGCCACGCGGCCTTTTTCGATGGTGATTTCGCCGTGGAGCGCCGCGCTCAAGCCGAAGAGGATGCCACTCTCCATCTGTTGCTTGACGCCGTCGGGGTTCACCGCGTAGCCGCAGTCGATCGCCGAGACCACGCGCCGGACGCGAAGCTGCCGGTCCGCCGAGATCTCCACTTCGGCAATCTGCGCCTCATAGGCATTGAAGCAGCGCCGGAGCGCGACGCCGCGGCCGGCCCGTGCGCCGGGGCTCGCCGGAGCGATCGGCGCGTTCCATCCTGCTTTCTCGGCGGCCAACGACAGCACAGCGCGCGCGCGCGGACTCGACGCCAGCATCGCCAACCGATAGGTGATCGGATCGAGCTGTTTGACCGCCGCGCACTCGTCGATGAACGACTCGAGATAGAAACCCGTGTACGAATGCCCGACGGCACGCCAGTTGTGCACCGGGACCGGCAAATCGACGCGATCGTGCACCACGCGAATCGCAGGGAAGGTGTACGGCTGGTCGATCAGCCCTTCGACGGTGGTCTTCTCGGGGAAGTTCTGGGCGATGCGATCCTCGAGATACCGGGACCAGCCCTGGACCATCGACTGGCCCGCCGATGCGGACGTGAGCGCGGTAATGCGGCCGTCGCCATCGAGTGCTGCGGTAAGGCGCGCGCGATTCAGCGGACGAAACGGCCCCTGCTGAATGTCTTGCTCGCGCGTCCAGAGCAGCTGCACCGCACGACCCGGGACCGCCTTGGCGATCTCGGCGGCGCTGACCACATAGTCCACGATCTGTCGTCGGCCGAAGCCGCCACCGAGCACCTGCTGGTGCAGAGTCACGTCGTCTTCGTCGAGGTCGCAGAGGTCGGCTACCGCGCGCCGAACCACGCCGGGGACCTGCGTACCCGTCCACACCTCCGCGGCGCCGTCTCGCACGAGCACGGTGCAGTTTTCCGGCTCCATCGGGGCGTGGGCGAGGTAGGGCACGCCGTACGCCGCCTCCACCGAGTACACGGCGCGCCGATAGGCTTCGACCACATCACCGTCGTCGCGCCAGATCTTGCCGTCGTTGCGCACGGCACGGGCTTCGAGGTCCATCGCCGCTTCGCGCGACGAGAACTCGCCGCCATCGCCTTCGGCCCACTGGGTGGCGAGTGCGTCGACACCCTGCCGCGCGGTGGGCCAATCCTTCGCGACGACGGCCACGCCGGGTCGGCTGCCGTATCGACCGCCGGCGAGTGGCACCACGGCGATGACACCGGGGATGGCCTTGGCCTTCGCGTCGTCGACGCGCGCGACCGTGGCACCCAGCGACGGCGGCAGCGCGACCGCCGCATAGAGCCGGTCGGCAGGACCGGCGTCGAAGCCGAAGACCGCCTTGCCGTTGGACTTGTCTGCCGCATCCAGTCGCACCGGCGACGTGCCGATCAACGAGAACTGCTGCGGCGTCTTGAGGCTCCAGCGGTCCGGCAGGTGGTCGCGGGCCGCAGTGGCGAGTGCGCCGAACGTCAGGCGCCGATCGTTGAGAATCACCACCCCATCCTCGACGCGGCACGCCTCGGGGAGCACGTTCCATTGCGCCGCCGCGGCGGCACGCAGCGCGGCGCGGGCCATCGCGCCCGCATTGCGCATCGGCTCCCACGTATCGGTGACGCTGGACGAACCGCCGGTGAACATGAACCCCATTTCGCGGGCGTAATTCGCGACGCTCGTGCGTACCATCTGCTTGAGCATCCCGTCGCTGTCCGGATTCATCGGCAGCGCATCGACGACGGCAGCGATGTTGTTGTAGATCTTGTCGATCGGCGCGTGTTCCACCCGCACGCGCGACCAATCCGCGTCGAGTTCCTCGGCGAGGATCATCGCGCAGGCCGTGTGAATTCCCTGGCCCATCTCCGACTTGGGGACGATGACCGTCACCGTCTCGTCGGGCGCAATCTTGACCCAGCCATTGATCGGAACCTCGCCGCCGGTGGTCGGGAGTGGGCGCGAACCGCGCAATCGCTGGCGAGGCCCGAGCGTCGCCCAGCCGAGCACCAGCGCGCCGCCAGCAGTCAGCCCGGTCAGGAGGAACGTGCGGCGCTTCACGCCTTCGCCTTGAACTTCGCGATCGCGTCGCGCGTGAAGTCGCTCAAGACCAGACGGCCGCTGGCGGCTGCGCGCTCCGAGAGCAACTGCGGCCAGTGCTCCGTGCCGGACCAGAAGACACGCTTCAAGTCGGCCATCGCCTCGGGGTTGGACTGCGCCAGCGTGTCCGCCAGCTGCCGCACGGCGGTGTCGAGGGCGGCCTCATCGGCAACGACCTTCGCCACCAGCCCGTGCCGTTCGGCCCACGCGCTGTCGCGCCAGTCGGCGTCGACGGTCATCGCCGCATAGGGCCCGGTGCCGATCTTCTTCTCGATCACGGGACCAACCACGAAGGGGCCGATCCCGACGGCGAGCTCCGACAGGCGGAAGGCCGCCCTTTCGGTGCAGATCGCATAGTCGGCGGCCGCCGTGAGCCCGACGCCGCCGCCCGCCGTCTTGCCGTGGATGCGCGCGATGACGAACTGCGGCACCCGCGTCATCGCGAGGATCACGCCGGAAAAGCCGCTGAAGAACTCCAGCCCGCGAGCCGGTGAGTCGATCGCCACCAACTCGTCGAACGACGCCCCGGCACACCACGGCCCCGTGCCTTCGCTCCGCAGGACGATGACCCGCACGTCCGGCCGAGCCCCGGTCTCGGTGATGGTCTTCGCGAGGTCGCGCAGCAGCGCCCCGGGCAGCGAGTTCCCGCGGGGGTGGTGAAACGACACGGTGGCAATGGTCCCGTCCTGGGTGACGGTGACACGGCCGGGATCGACGGCGGAGGCGGTCATTGCAGAGAAAATGGGTCTGGAACGGCAGTCCGTTCGGCGCCAGCGGACGACAGGAACCTGCGGTGCGTCGGGTCCTATTGCAATCGTCGTGCGGTCGCCGACATTTCGTTAGCTGGAAACGACTTACGCCGCCTCGACTCCGGGACGGCCCTGAATCACCGCGCGCCCCGAGCCCCATGTACGGAGCAAACGTCGAAACCGCTGTCGAGCGCCCCGCACCGGCCGCCGTTGAAGATCCCGCGCTGCTCGCCGAGTTCCAGGCGCGCATCGACCGTGGCGAGAGCATCGAACCCAAGGACTGGATGCCGGCGAAGTATCGCCGCCAGCTGATCCGGATGATGTCGCAGCACGCCCACAGCGAGATCGTCGGGATGCTCCCCGAGGGCAACTGGATCACCCGGGCGCCGAACCTGCGCCGCAAGATGGCCCTGATCGCCAAGGTGCAGGATGAAGCCGGGCACGGGCACTACATCTACTGCGGCACCGAGACCCTCGGCGTGTCGCGCGATGAACTCGTCGCCGACCTGCTGAGCGGCAAGGCGAAGTACTCGCAGATCTTCAACTATCCCACGCTGACCTGGGCCGACATCGGTGTGATCGGCTGGTTCGTCGACGGCGCGGCGATCGTCAACCAGACGGTGCTCGCCAAGGCTTCGTACGGGCCCTACGCCCGCGCGATGATCCGCATCTGCAAGGAAGAGAACTTCCACAAGCGCCAGGGCTTCGAGATCTGCGCGACGCTGTCGCAGGGCACCGACGCGCAGAAGGCGATGCTGCAGGACGCCGTGAACCGCTGGTGGTGGCCGTCCCTGATGATGTTCGGACCGAGCGACACCAACTCGCCGAACTCGAAGGATCTGCTGGACTGGCGCATCAAGCGCTTCACCAACGACGAACTGCGGCAGCGCTTCGTGAACCTCACGGTGCCGCAGGCCTCGGCGATCGGCGTTCGGCTGCCGGACCCCGACCTGCGCTACGACGCCGACACGCAGAACTGGGTCTTCGGCGAGATCGACTGGAGCGAGTTCTGGGCGGTCGTCAACGGCAACGGCCCGTGCAATCGGGAACGGCTCGCGGCGCGCAAAAAGGCGCACAGCGACGGCGAGTGGGTACGCGTGGCCGCGCAGGCCTACGCCGACAAGAAGTCGGGCACGCCGAAGGGTTCCGGCAGCACCGCTGCGGCCTGACGATGAGCGCGTCCGTCCCCGCCGACACCCAGTGGCCTCTGTGGGAGGTCTTCACGCAGGAAGAGCAGGGTGCCCCGCACGAGCACGCGGGCAGCGTGCACGCCACGGATGCCGAGCACGCCCTGCAAAATGCGCGTGACGTGTTTGGTCGTCGCGGCAAGGTGATCTCCATCTGGGTCGTGCCCACGGGCGCGATCGTCGCGTCCACGCCCGGCGACGCGGGGCCGTTCTTCGAGCCCGGCGCCGACAAGGCGTATCGCCACCCGTACTTCTACAAGGTGCCCAAGGGCATCCGGGTGTACTGATGGCGGCCGAGCAGGACATCCCGGACGAACCGGAGTCCGGCGCGGGCGCCAAGGTCGCGCCGCGCATCGTGCCGGTCACCACCGAGTTGGGGCCGGTCCGTGCCTCGATCACGTCGGGACAGCCGGCCAACGCGTTCGTCGAGTACCTCCTGCGTTTGTCCGATGACCGTCTCGTGCTCGGCCATCGGCTGAGCGAGTGGTGCGGGCACGCGCCGATTCTCGAAGAAGACATCGCGCTGGCAAACATCGCACTGGATTTGATCGGCCAGGCGAACGCCTTCTACACCATCGCGGCGGCCGCCGAAGGAAACGGCAAGACGGCGGACGACTACGCGTATTTCCGCGATGACGTCGCCTTCCGCAACGTGATGCTCGTCGAGCTTCCCAAGGGAGATTTCGGCGTCACGATCGCGCGGCTGTTTCTGTTCTCCGCGCTGCAGGTGCCGTTCCTCAAGGCGCTGCAGGGCTGTTCGCACGCGGAAGTCGCGGGTGTCGCCGCGAAGTCGTACAAGGAGTCGGTGTACCACCTGCGCCACAGCGCCGAGTGGGTGCTCAAGCTCGGCGACGGCACCGCCGAGAGCCACGCGCGGGTGCAGGCGGCCTTCGATCAGCTCTGGCCGTACCACACCGAGCTGTTCTGGCAGGACGGCGTCGATGCGGCGGTGCAGGGGCAGATCGGTGCGCCCGACCTCGCGACCCTGCGCGCCGAGTGGGAGCGCACGGTGCAGGCCGTGCTCTCGCAGGCGACGCTGACGGTGCCGACTTCGGAGTGGCAGCCCACCGGCGGCCGGCTCGGTCGACACACCGAGCATCTGGGGCATATGCTCGCCGAAATGCAAAGCGTGGCACGGGCGCATCCTGGCGCGTCGTGGTGATGGCGTGATGGCCGTCCCGCGCACACGCGAGGAGGTCTTCGAGATCCTCACCACGGTGCGTGATCCCGAAGTGCCCGTGCTGTCGGTCGTCGACCTCGGGATCATCCGCGACGTGGCGCTGGGTGACGACTTCACCGAAGTCACGATCACGCCGACCTACTCGGGCTGTCCAGCGATGCGTACGATCGAGGACGAAGTGCTCGGCGCGCTGACGCGTGCGGGACTGCCCGGCCCTCGCGTGCGAATGACCTTCACGCCGGCGTGGACGACCGACTGGATCGGCCCCGAAGCGCGCGAGAAGCTGCGCGCGTACGGCATTGCCCCGCCGGGTCCGCGTGCGCACGACGAGGGCGACGTGCTCGTGCAGATCCTCAAGCGTCGCGAGCCGGACGTGGTGGCGTGTCCATACTGCGGGTCGCGCGAGACCGAACTGCGAAGCGAGTTCGGCCCCACGGCCTGCAAGTCGATTCGCTTCTGCCGCGCCTGCTCGCAGCCCTTCGAGCAGTTCAAGGGCATATGACTGCTCCGGCCCGCCGCGTCAAGGATTTCGCAACAGCCGTAGCCGGGGATCACGGAACCGTGGGACTCAAGCCGACATTTTGAGCGAGGTTTCGTGCAAAGGCTCATCTGCTGCCCATTGCTGTGTTCGTAATCTACCACGACTCCAGGGTCCGATCGCGCGCTGGATTCACGTTCTTCGAACTGATGATCGTCATCACGATCGTCGGCATTCTGTCGGCCGTATCGGTGCCACGGATCCAGCGAAGCGTGCGGTTGTCGCGACTGCAGAATGCACAGTCCGCCCTCATTGGTGAGATTTCGTCGGCGGCGTCGGCCGCGTCTCGGCGTCGACGTCCCGTCGTGGTGCAGTGGGACGCCGCGCTAGGCGAGATTCAGACGCGGCTCACCGGGAGCCTCGGAACGGGTGTGTTCATTGCGCGCCGCGCGATGGGACCGGACACCGAGTATGGGCTCACCGCGGTCGCCGTATCCAACAGCGGAGCGCCTGTTGACAGTGTGGTCTTCGTGCCGTCATCCCTGTCGACCGCCGCGTGCTTTGCGCTCCGGGTCGGCACCGGCCGCGACACCGCCGTTCGACGGGTGACGGTGAATCGCGCGGGAGTGCCCCGAGCGCTGGCGCCGGCGGCGGGGTGCCCGTGATCCAGCGACGTCCGGGGTTTACGCTCGTGGAGGTCCTGGTGGGCCTGATGCTGATGTCCACCGTGCTGCTCTTCATTGCCGGGCTGCAGGTCGTGCAGTCCCGCCTGACGTGGCGGGCCGTGCTGGCGCAACGGGCGAACGCGACGTTGCTGCAGCGAATCGAATCGTACGAAGCGCGCGCGTTCACCACACTTGTGGACGGCGGCACCTGCGCCCTGGATACCGTCTCCGCCGCTGGCACGTTGCGCTTCTTCCGATGCGACACGGTACGGACGCCGGCAGGGAGCAGTACGCAGCGGGACATCACCATCAATGTGCTGGCCCCGATCGATCAGCGGGCCGGCGGCGTCTCGGCATTGCCGTCCGTGATGAGTGATTCGGTGATGCGACGCTTGTTCGTCAGCGTGCGCGCCCGTGTCTCGCGATTTCAGCCTCCCCCGGCGCCGTTCTGATGGCTCGTGAATGGCTCCAGAGGCGGCGGGGGTTCTCACTCGTTGAGCTGCTGATCGCGATGGTGATCGGCGTGATCCTTGGCACGGCGATGGTGCGCATCGTACTGACACAGAGTCAGTTCGTCAGCGCACAGCGACTGTCGTCCGAGTCGCGCGTGAGCGCGGCGTCGGGCCTCGGACTGCTGCAGTCCGAGCTCCGGATGATCGAGGTACGGCGTGATCTGTCGAGTTCGATCACGACGGCGAATGACAGCGTGCTGGAGTTTCGGATGCCGATGGCCGTCGGCGTGCTGTGTGATGCCACCACCGCACTGGTGCAGCCCTACGACTCCACGCGGCAGACGATGTCCGGGCTGGGGGCCACCCAGTTCTCCGGTTACGCGGTGCGGCAGCTCACGTGGGCGTACGAGTACCGCGAGGTCGGCGTCAGCGGCTGGCTCACGATGCCGGGGCCGAGCCTGGCGTGCAGCGCTCCGCCTCGCTTCAATCAGCTGCCCGGCCATCAGATCGCGACGTTCCCGCTATTCCCTGTCCCGGGGTACACGGCGTCGCAGAAGGGGACGCCGATCGTCCTGTGGAACCGGCTCCGCTACCGGTTTGCCGGGAGCACCACCTTCACCGGACGGCGGGCACTGTATCGGGTGATGCAGGGCCCGGGAGCGGCCGACTCGATCGAGTTTCTGGCACCGCTCGATACAGGTGCACGATTCCGGTACTTCGACATCGGGGACGTTGACGCACCGCGGGTGACTCCGCCCACGTTACTGCGCATTGTTGGCGTACAAGTGACGATTCCCGGGATGTCGCAGTCCCGCGTGGCCAATCGTCCGCCAGAGACCACGCGACTCGCGGCCTCGGTGTTCTTCCGGAATTCCCAATGACACGTCAGGTGCGGCCGGCGCGGCGGTCCGGGTTCGTGGTTCCCACGGTGTTGGTGATCGCCGTGATGCTTTCGGCGGCGGTGGCTGGCGCGTACTCGTATCTCAATTCCGAGCGACGGACGAACGACAATCGGCGCGCGGAGATCGAAGCGGTGGCAGTCGCGAACGCAGGCCTGCAGAAATTCCTCATCGATTTCTTCCGCGATCCCGCGACGTTTCCCGCGGCCAAGCGCGACTCGATGATGCCATCGAACTGGGTCGGCATCAGCGTCGCCGCGGACTCGAGTGTAACTGTGACACTTGCCCTCGACGTCAGCAATCACGACGACCGTCGACGAGTGGGCGGCGTTCGCGTGTCCGATACGGCAGAGGTCAAAGCCTACCTCATTCGACGCCCGGCGTCGGTGAATGACTCCTCGTTGTGGCTCATCCGCTCGCGGGGAATTCCAGCGCGCAAGCGCGCGGTCGGTGAACTGCAGGCCGAGCGCGTGGTGACGGCCTACACGTGGATCGCGCCGGGCAATATGAACGTGATGGGTGGCTGGGTGAGCCTGACCGGCATCAACCGCAATGGCGCGGCGGGCACCTTGAGCGGCCAGGACGAGTGCGCGCAGAATGGCACCATTTGGGCTGCCGTTGCGCCAAGCGACATCGCGAATGGCTATAGCGGATCGATGGCCGGCGTCGTCGGTGGCGTCGACGAGTCTCGCAATGCCGCGACGCTGACGAGCACCCTGAACATCAACTGGGCGCTTGTGGCGGGCGGTAGCAGTCCCATTCCCGACTTCGTCCTCACGCAGACGAACCAGAGCTTGCCGCCCGCCGCGTGCGCCCGCTTTGCGGTCGACACGTCCTACTACCCGACCATCCTGGTGCGCAACGGAAATCCGCCGCTCTTCCCCGGTCCGGGATGGCAGTACGACTACACGAGCCTTTGCCCGTCGCTGAGCAACAGCGTGATCCGGCGTGGATTGCTGATCGTGCAGGGGGATTTCCGGACGCAGGGGTCGAGCGGTGGCAATTTCGGGGGCATCGTTCTGGTCGGTGAGCAGTTCACCGCGAACGGGAATCAGACGATGACCGGCGCCATCGTCAGCGGCTTGCGCAAGACGGTGGACACCGCGTACGCCGCGGCATCGGAGGTCGCGACGTTGAATGGCAACAAGACCTATCAATACAACAGCTGTCGGGTGAAGGCCGCCCTCCAGCAGCTGCGTGGATTGCGCCCGATGCTCAACACCTGGACAGACGGGTGGACGGCCAGTCCCTGAACACGAACCGCTTGCGAGCATCGACGCCGGCGTGCATCTTCACTGAGATGACCTTCGCCCCCGCCACCCGCTCCTATTACTACGCGCCGCCCACGGGCCGGCGCGAGGAGTGCGTGCGCAGCTAAGCGCCGCAAAGATCATCCCCTCAGCGTGCGCGGTCCGTGGAATCCCACGGGCCGCGTTTTTGTTGTTCCCCCTGTTCTCCTCCCGAGTCCGCCAATGCACACGATCGCCGAGTCGTCCCCCATCGCCAGCGACTTCCACACCGAACAGCAGTGGACGTCGTACTCGGCCACCGATCACGCCGTGTGGCGCGTGTTGTTCGAGCGGCGGCTGCCCTCGCTGCGCACGACGGCCAGTCGCGTGTTTCTCGAGGGGCTCGACGCCATCGGGCTCAGCTCGGCCTCGGTCCCCGACCTGTCGGCCATCAATGCTGCCCTGCAGGCGCGCACCGGGTGGCAGGCGGTGCCGGTGACGGGCTTTCTGCCGGCGCGAGCGTTCTTCGAGTCCTTGGCCACGCGGCAGTTCCCGACGGCCATCACGGTACGCCGACCCGACGAGATCGACTACACCGAAGCGCCCGACATCTTTCACGACGTGTTCGGACACGTGCCGCTGCACGCGGACCCGGCCTTCGCGACGTTTCTTTCGCGCTTCGGCGCGTTGGCGGCGCGCGTGACGACGGACGAACAGATGACGCGCTTGGCGCGCCTGTTCTGGTTCACCGTCGAGTTCGGCTTGGTGCGCGAAGACGGCCAGACGCGCATCTACGGCTCGGGGCTGATCTCGTCACACGCTGACGCCGCCAAAGCCATGAGCGCCGACGTCGATCGTCGGCCTTTCGAGCTGCAGGCGGTGCTGGCACAGCCCTTCGAGATCGATCACCTGCAGCCTGTGCTGTTCGAGGTCGAATCGTTTGCGGCGCTTGCGGAGGCGCTCGAAACGCTCGAGCGGGTCGGACTCGGCTGAGGTCCAGCAACGGCAGGGCGGGCGGCGCATCGGCCGCCCGCTCACGCCGACAGCGTCTGCTCGATCGCCGCCGCCACCCGCTCGACCGACGGCGCCGTCGCCGCCATCAGCGCCGGATGATACGGCATCGGAATGTCCGCCACCGCCACGCGCTCGACCGGCGCGTCGAGGAACCAGAAGCAGTCCTTGGCGAGCGTCGCCGCAATCTCGGCGCCGAAGCCGGCCGTGATCTGATCTTCGTGCACGATCAACGCGCGATGCGTCTTGGTGACGCTCGCGATCACGGCTGCGCGATCCCACGGCGAAATCGAGCGCAGGTCGATCAGCTCGACGCGATCGCCAAAGGCCTCGACCGCTTCCGCGCAGCGGTGCACCATTGCGCCCCAGGTGACGAGCGTGAGTGAGGTGCCTTCGCGCAGCACCTTCGCCTGGCCGAGCGGCACCACGTAGTCGTCGCCCGGCCAGCGGGTGGCGCCGTCGCTGGTCATCAGCAGCGCGCGATGTTCGAAGAACACCGTGGGATTCCGCGACCGCATCGCCGCCCGCAGGAGACCCGCCGCGTCGGCCGCGTTCGACGGCATCACGACCTGCCAGCCGACGGCGTGCGCGTACATCACCTCGTTCGACACCGAATGCCACGGGTCGCCCACGTCCTTGCCGAAGCCGCCCGGCATCCGCACGACCATCGGCGAGCAGAAGCGGTTGGCCGTGCGCCAGCGCACTGTGCCCGCGTTGTTGAGCTGCTCCATCGCGGGGTCGGCATACTTGCGGAACTGGATTTCGGCGACCGGCATCAAGCCGCTGATCGCGAGGCCGGCGGCGCGGCCGATGATGCCTTCTTCGCTGAGCGAGGTGTCGAAGACGCGCGCCACCCCGTGCTTCTTCTGCAAGCCTTCGGTCACCAGATGCACACCGCCCTTCACGCCGACGTCTTCGCCGAAGACCAGCAACCGCGGATTCGCGGCGAGTTCGGTGTCGAGCGTCCGACGAATGGCCTCGGCCACGCGAACCACCGGACCCTCGGTGGCGGCCGTCAACGCGGTCGGCAGCGCGGCGAGGACCGCGTCGGGCAGTCCGCCCATGGCGGGGGCTTCGCCCGGCTCGAGGGTCTCCTCCACGCGATGGCGCGCGACCTGCGCCGGATCCGGGTGCGGGCGCTGCCGAGCCGCCGCCACGGCGGCTTGCACATCGCGCTGTACGTCGGCTTCGAGCGCCGTCCACTCGTCGGCCGACAGCAGCGAAGGCACCAGGTAGGCCTTCAGATTCGGCAGCGGGTCCCGCGTCCAGTCCTGCTGAATGTCGGCGTCGCTCCGGTAGCCCTTCTGGTTGTCCGGTCCGGAGTGCGACGAGAGCCGCGGCACGGTCAGGCGTACCAGCGCTGGACCGCGGCCCTCGCGGACGTGCTGGACGCACTCGTACAGCGTGGCGGCCGCATTCGCCGGATCGCTCCCATTGCCGTCGCGCACGAGCAGGTTCGCGAAGCTCGCGAGATTCTTCGCGATGTTCGCGCCCGGGGTCTGCATATCGCCGCGGACCGAAATGCCGAGGCCGTTGTCCTCGATGTAGAACAGCATCGGCAGCGACAGCGTCGTGGCCATCGTGAGTGCCGACCAGAAGCCGTTGGTGGCCACCGAGCCGTCGCCGCCCAGAGCCACCGCAATGGATCCCTGCCACGCCGCGTCGCCCAAGCTGTCCCGGTGGTACGTAATGGCCTGGGCCCAGCCGGCGGCTGGGGTGTACTGCGCGCCGACGTCGCCCGACATCGGCAACACCACGCAGCCTTCGGCGCGCGGGAGGTTCACCACCACGCCAATGTCGCGGCCATCCGAAAACCCGCCCGCACGGCCCAAGGGCGACCCGTGGGCGTCTTCGAGTGTCAGCCCGAGCGTCAGCAGCAGGGGCCGGGACCGGTAGTAGGCCCCGGCCGCGTCGCGACGTCCCGTCAGCAGGCTCCCCAGAATGACCTGCGCCATATCGTGGCCGCGCGCCGAGAACTGGTAGAGGACCTGATCCTCCCGCGGGACGCTGGCCTTCTGGCGATTCAGCTCTTCCTCGAAGTCGTCCAGCGCCCGCGAGGCGAGCGTGTGATACGCGATCCGGCGCCAGTCGAACCGAGGGTCGGGGGTCGAGCTGGTGGAGCGCGCGGGGCGCTTCGCGGCGGTCGGCGAGGCCATCGACAGAGCGGGGCTGGGGAAACAGGAAATGTACCGATTTTCGGGCGGTGGCGGGGGGGCAGGCAGGCCGCCAGCGCGCAGGGGCGATAGCTTCCGGTATGGCCTACTCGACGATTCTTCTCGACGTGCAGGGCGCGGTGGCAACGGTCACGCTGAACCGGCCGGACGTGCTCAACAGCTTCGACGACGTGATGATGCGCGAGGCGCAGGATGCCTTCGCCGCACTGAGCCGCGACCCCGCCGTTCGTGCGATCGTGCTCACGGGCAGTGGGCGCGGGTTCTGTGCGGGACAGGACTTGGCCGCGTCGATGGTCGACGGCAAGCCCTTCGTGCTCGAGGCCGATTTCGTGCGTCGGGGCTACAACACGCTCGTCACGCTGATCCGTGAGTGCCCGAAGCCGGTGATCGCGGCCGTCAACGGGGTGGCCGCCGGGGCAGGTGCCAACCTGGCGCTCGCGTGCGATCTGGTGCTGGCGACCGAGTCGGCGAGTTTCGTGCAGGCCTTCGTGAAGATCGGTCTCGTCCCGGACAGTGGAGGCACCTATTTCTTGCCGCGACTCGTCGGCTGGCACCGCGCGATGGCGCTGATGATGTCGGGCGAGAAGCTCAGCGCCGAGAAAGCGGAGCGCTGGGGGCTGGTATGGGAACTCTGCCCACCGACGGTGCTGCTCGAGAAGGCGCAGGCGGTGGCGGCCCAGTTGGCGCAGATGCCCACGCGGGCGATCGCGCTCACGAAGCGGCTGATGAACGAATCGGCCACGAACGGCTACGCCGCGCAACTCGAGCGGGAGGCCGTGTTGCAGGCGGAGGCCGGTGCAACGCACGATTTCTCGGAGGGGGTCGCGGCGTTTCTCGCCAAGCGTCCCCCGGTGTTCGAGGGGCGCTGAGTGGACGCCTCCACGGTCATTGGCGTGGTCGGCGCCGGCGCGATGGGCGCCGGCATCGCGCAAGTCGCCGCGATGGCGGGGCACCCGGTGGTGCTCTGCGATGCGCGCGCCGACGCCTTGCCACGCGCCAAGGCCGGGATGGAGAAGGGGCTCGCGAAGCTCGTGGAGCGCGGCAAGCTCACGCCATCGCAGGCATCGGAGATCGTGGGTCGCGCGCAGTGGGTGGGGCCCGACTCGTTGGGCGGCCCCGATCTGCGGCCGCTCGCAGGCGCTGGGCTGGTGATCGAGGCCATCGTCGAGGATCTCGCGACCAAGCGTGACTTGTTCGTCCGACTCGAGCAGATCGTACCGCCGAGCGCGTTGTTGGCCACCAATACCTCGTCGCTGTCGGTCGCGGCCATTGCCTCGGCGTTGGCGACGCCGGAACGGATGCTCGGCCTGCACTTCTTCAATCCCGCGCCGCTGATGGCGCTGGTCGAAGTCGTCGGCGGCGTGCGCACCGCGCCCACGGTGATGGAGCAGGGGACCACCCTGATGCGTGCGTGGGGCAAGGTGCCAGTACGCACGGCCGACACGCCGGGCTTCATCGTCAATCGGGTGGCGCGCCCGTTCTACGGCGAAGCGCTGCGCCTGCTCGAAGAGGGCGTCGCCGATCCGTCGACGATCGATCACGCGATGCGGACGCTGGGTGGCTTCAAGATGGGCCCCTGCGAGCTGATGGACTTCATCGGCCACGACATCAACTTCGCCGTCACCCGCTCGGTGTGGGAGCAGACCTTCCACGAGCCGCGCTATCGTCCCTCGCTCGCGCAACAGCGCCTGGTCGAAGCCGGGTGGCTCGGTCGCAAGACGGGGCGTGGCTTCTACGACTACGCCAGCGGCGCGACACCGCCGGCACCACTCGACGACGCCCGGGTGCACGCGCGCATTTTCGGCCGCATCATCGCGATGCTCGTCAACGAAGCCTGTGAAGCGGTGCTGCTGGGCATTGCCTCGCCCGGCGACATCGAACTCGCGATGACGCGTGGGGTGAACTACCCGCAGGGACTGCTCGCCTGGGGCGATGCGCTGGGCCCCCAGCGGCTGGTCGACACCCTGCGCGCCCTGCAGCAGGAGCTGGGCCCGGAGCGTTACCGGCCGAGTGCGCACCTCACGCGCTGCGCCGCCGACGGACGGAGTCTGCTCGGATGACGCCAGAGCCCGCGACCACGCCCGAGCAGCGCCGTGCGCAGGCCATCGTGCGCGAGATGATGGCGCGCGATGCGTTCTCGCAGTGGCTTGGCATCGAGGTCCTGCACGTCGCGCCCGGCACGGCGGCGATCCGGATGACGGTGCGTCCCGAGATGGTCAACGGCTTCGGCCGGACGCACGGGGGCATCACGTACAGCTTCGCCGACAGCGCCTTCGCCTTTGCCGCGAACGGCCACGGGCGCGTCTCGGTCAGCATCGACAGCCAGATCGCGCACACGCAGGAAGTGCGTGTGGGCGATGTCCTCGAGGCCATTGCCACCGAGGAGCAAGTCACCGAGCGCCTTGGATTCTACCGGGTGCAGGTGACCTGCCGCGGCACCCCGGTCGCGCTCTTTCGCGGCACGGTGTACCGCACGCGCGACGAACATCCCGACGCTTCCACCAGTCCTTCGCCGTGACCAAACGCTCCGCTTTCGTCGTTGATGGCATCCGCACTCCGATCGGCGCCCTCGGCGGGGCCTTGGCGGAGGTGCGGGCCGATGATCTGGCTGCGCACGCCATTCGCGCGCTCTTGGCTCGCCATCCGAATTTCGACGCGGCCCGCGTGGCCGATGTGATCTTCGGGTGCGCGAACCAGGCGGGCGAGGACAATCGCAACGTCGCGCGAATGGCCGGACTGCTGGCCGGGCTGCCGGTGAGCGTGCCCGGGACCACCGTGAATCGTCTGTGCGCCTCGGGGCTCAATGCGGTCGCCGATGCGGCGCGTGGCGTGCTCGCGGGCGACGGCGAGGTGTACGTCGCCGGCGGCGTCGAGCAGATGACGCGTGCGCCGTACGTGATGTCCAAGGCCGCGCGGCCCTTTGCGCGCGACATCGAAATGTTCGACACGACGCTCGGCTGGCGCTTCGTGAATCCCGCGATGCAGTCGGCGTACGGTATCGATTCGATGGGGCAGACGGCCGAGAACGTCGCAGAGCGGGATGGCATCACCCGTGAGGCGCAGGACGCCTTTGCGCTGTGGTCGCAGCAGAAGTGCGCCGCTGCCACCGCCGCAGGCTGGTTTGCCGGCGAGATCGCGCCGGTGTCGATCGCGCAGAAGAAGGGCGATCCCCGGGTCGTGGCGCAGGACGAGTTTCCGCGCCCAGGGACCACGGCCGACGCACTCGCGAAGCTCAAGCCGGCCTTCCGCACTGACGGCAAAGGATCGGTCACGGCGGGCAACAGCTCGGGGCTCAACGACGGCGCGGCGGCTCTGCTCGTGGCCTCGGAGGCTGGCGTGGCGGCGATCGGCGCGGCGGCCAAGGCACGCATCGTGGCCACGGCTGCCGCGGGCGTGGAGCCACGCGTGATGGGCATCGGGCCGGTGCCGGCGGTGCAGGCCGTGCTCGCGCGTGCGAAGCTGACGATGGACAAAATCGACGTCATCGAGTTCAATGAGGCCTTTGCAGCGCAGGTGGTGGCGTCGCTGCGGGCGCTGGGCGTGAGCGACAACGATCCACGCGTCAATCCGCACGGCGGCGCGATTGCCATTGGGCATCCCTTGGGGATGAGCGGGGCGCGGCTGGTGCTCACTGCGGCGCGCGCCCTGCAGCACCGGAAGGGTCGCTATGCGTTGGTGACGATGTGCGTCGGCGTCGGGCAGGGGATGGCGATGGTCCTCGAGCGGGCCTGAGCACGCCAATGGCCATCTACGCCTTCGACGATTTCATCCCGGTCGTGCACGAGTCGGCCTTTGTGCATCCGTTGGCGGCGGTGACGGGCAACGTGGTGATTGGTCGCGACTGCTACATCGGGCCAGGTGCCGCCATTCGCGGCGATTGGGGCGGGATCGAGATCGGCGATGGATGCAACGTCCAGGAGAACTGCACGATCCATATGTTCCCCGGCGTCACCGTGGTGCTGGAGCCTGGCGCGCACGTGGGGCACGGCGCCGTGATTCACGGCGCACGGCTCGGCGCCAACTGCCTGATCGGAATGAACGCGGTGGTGATGGACCACGTCGTCGTGGGCACGGGCAGTATCGTCGGCGCGATGGCCTTCGTGCCCGAGCGAATGGAGATTCCGCCGCGCAAGATCGTCGTGGGGAATCCGGCGAAGATCGTGAAGGACGTGACCGACGAGATGCTCGCGTGGAAGACGCAGGGGACCGGGCTGTACCAGGCGTTGCCGGCCCAGATGCACCAGACCTGGCGCGAAGTCGCGCCGCTGCGTGAGGTCCCGTCGGACCGTCGCACGCAGCCCAAGACCTATTTCAATCTCAAGAGTTCACCGCAATGATGCGACTCGGGAACTACGCGCTCGGCGAATGGCAGGCCGGTACGGGCTCGGCGACCGCACTCTACGACGCCGTCACCGGTGATGTGGTGGCGGAAGCCTCCAGCAGCGGGCTCGACTTCAAGGCGATGCTCGCCTACGCGCGCGACGTGGGTGGCCCGAAGCTGCGCGCGATGACGTTCCACGAGCGTGCGCGGATGCTCAAGGCCATCGCCACGGCGCTGACGGCGAAGAAGGACGCCTTCTACGAGCTGTCGTATCGCACCGGGGCCACGAAGTCCGACAGTTGGATCGATATCGACGGCGGCTTCGGTACCTTCTTCGTGTACGCGTCGAAGGGGCGCAAGGAGTTTCCGAACGAGTCGTTCTACGTCGATGGGCCCACCGAGGCCCTGTCGAAGAACGGCACCTTCGTTGGCCGTCACGTGATGGTGCCGCTCGAAGGCGTGGGCGTGCACATCAACGCCTTCAACTTCCCCGTGTGGGGAATGATGGAGAAGCTCGCCCCCTGCCTGTTGGCCGGCGTGCCAGCCATCGTAAAGCCGGCGACGGCGACGAGTTTTCTGACCGAAGCGGTCTTCCGCGAGATGATCGCCACGGGATTGCTCCCCGCGGGCGCGGTGCAGCTGGTGTGCGGATCCGCGGGCGATCTGCTCGATCACCTGACCTGTCAGGACGTGGTGGCCTTCACCGGCTCGGCCGACACGGGGCGCAAGCTCAAGGCGCATCCCGCGATCGTCGCGAACGCCGTGCGGTTCAATATGGAGGCCGACTCGCTCAACTGTTCGATCCTGGGCCCCGACGCACTGCCGGGCACGCCGGAGTTCGAGCTGTTCATCAAGGAAGTCGTTCGCGAGATGACCGCGAAGGCGGGGCAGAAGTGCACGGCGATTCGCCGGTCGATCGTGCCCGAGGGCACGCAGGAGGCCGTGCTCGCGGCGCTCAAGGAGCGTCTCGAGAAGACCGTGATCGGCGACCCGCGTCGCGAAGACGTGCGGATGGGTCCACTGGCCAGCCGCGCGCAGGTGCGTGATGTCGGTGCGGCCGTGGATCGTATTCGGAAAGCGGCGGAGCTCGTGTACGGCGACCTTGGTGGGATGACCGTCCTCGGCGCCGACGCCGAGAAGGGCGCGTTCTTCCCGAAGATGCTGTTGCACTGCGCCGAGCCGCTGCGCACGGCGGAAGCGCACGATGTCGAAGCGTTTGGTCCGGTGAATACGGTGATGCCGTACCGCACGCTCGACGACGCCGTCACGATCGCGCGGCGCGGGCAGGGGTCGCTCGTAGGCTCGCTCTTCACGGCTGATCCGTCGGTGGCGCGGAAGGTGGTGTTCGGCATCGGGCCGTATCACGGGCGCTTGGTGGTGCTCGACCGTTCGAGCGCCAAGGAGAGCACGGGGCACGGCTCCCCGATGCCGCATCTGGTGCACGGCGGTCCCGGCCGCGCGGGTGGTGGTGAGGAAATGGGCGGCAAGCGCGGCGTGATGCACTATCTGCAGCGCGTCGCGATTCAGGGCAGCCCCGATGTGATCGCCGCCGTGACGAACGAGTGGACGACCGGCGCTACGCGTTCGACGGCTGCGGTGCATCCGTTCCGGCGCTGGTTCGACGAGGTGCAGATCGGCGAGTCGTTGGTGACGCACCGCCGCACGGTGACCGAAGCTGATGTCGTGAACTTTGCCGGCATCTCGGGCGACTTCTTCTATGCGCATATGGACGACGTCGCCGCGAAGGCATCGCTCTTTGAGCGGCGCGTGGCCCACGGGTACTTCGTGCTGTCGGCGGCGGCGGGGCTGTTCGTCGATCCCGCGCCGGGCCCGGTCATGCTCAACTACGGGCTCGAAGGCCTGCGCTTCACCAAGCCGGTGTACCCGGGGGACACGATCCAGGCCACGCTCACTTGCAAGCAGAAGATCGCGAAGGACGTGCCGGCCGATCAGCCGCCGCAGGGTGTGGTGCACTGGGACGTGGAGGTGCGCAATCAGGATGCCGAACTGTGCGCGACGTACACGATTCTGACGCTCGTGCGGCGCAAGCCGGTCGAGGGCTGACGATGGCCGAGTTCGTCCCGGCCAACCTGCCGGTCGCGGAGCGGAACAAGCTCCTGAACGCGCTGGTTGCCCCGCGTCCGGTCGCGTTCATCTCGACCGTGTCGCCCGAGGGCGTAGGTAACCTGGCGCCGTACTCGTTCTTTATGGCGGCGGGCTACAACCCGATGGCGGTGGCCTTCAGTGCCACCAACTGGCGCGACGGACTCCCGAAGGACACGCTGCGCAATGTGGAAGCCACGGGTGAGTTCGTCGTGAGCGTCAGCACCGTCGAAATGGCGGTGAAGCTCAACCAAGCGTCGTACCGCTATGAGTACGGGCAGGACGAGTTCGATCACGCCGGCTTCACCCGCGCGCCCAGCGTGATGGTGCGTCCGCCGCGTGTGGTCGAGAGCCCGGCGGCGCTGGAGTGTCGCGTGCTGCAGATCGTGAAGACCGGCGATGGGCCAGCCGCTGGCAACGTGGTGGTGGGCGAAGTCGTGCACGTGCACGTGGATGCGTCGGTGATGGACGGCGGCTGGCCGGACAACCGGAAGATCGAGCATCTCGTGCGGCTTGGCGGCGACTGGTTTGCCGGGCAGAAACCGGACGCACTGTTCTCGCTCACGCGCCCCGAGACACCGTGAGCGCTGCGCCAGCGTCCGTTAGCGGGCTGGTGCGGCTGCGGCCGCGCTACCCGCTGGAGTTCACTCGGCACATCGCCGCGCGCGACGGCTGGCACCGGGTGCAGTTCTTCCAGCGAATGCAGGCGACGCACGGCGATCTGGTGATGATCCCCATCGCCGGGATGAACGTCGTGCTCGTCTCGCACCCTGACGACATTCGCGACGTGCTGGTGACGCAGGGTCGCTCGATGCACAAAGGCCGCGCCCTCGAGCGCGCCAAGATGTTGATCGGTGACGGGCTGCTGACCTCCGAGGGCGAGTTCCATCTGCGGCAGCGGCGGCTTGTGCAACCGGCGTTTCATCGGGAGCGGATCGCGGCGTACGCGGGCACAATGAGCGACGCCACGATGGCGGTTGCGCGACGATGGCGCGACGGCGCGTCGGTGGATGTACACGCCGAGATGATGGCGCTCACGCTCGCGATCGTGTCGGGCACGCTGTTCAGCGCGGACGTGAGTCGCGACAGCAGCGATGTGGCCGACGCCCTGGACGCCGCCTTTCAGGCGGTGTCGTTCGGCTTCGGATTCGGTCCGTTCTCGGCGCTGCTCGATCGGTTGCCGCTCCCAAGCCGGCGTCGGTTTCGTCGGGCCAAGGACACCCTCGATGCGATCATCGCGCGGGTGATTGCCGAGCATCGGGCCGGGGGGGTGGACCGCGGCGACTTGTTGTCGATGCTCATTGCGGCGCAGGATGACGAAGGCGACGGCACCGGGATGTCCGATACGCAGTTGCGCGACGAGGCGATCACGTTGTTCATCGCGGGGCACGAGACCACCGCGAACGCGCTGACGTTCGCGTGGCTGGCGCTGGACCGGCATCCCGCGGTGGCGGCGGCGTTGCGCGCCGAGGTCGACGCCGTGTTGGGCGACCGGATGCCGACGCTCGATGATGTCGGGCGGCTGCCGTACACGCGCGCGGTGATGGCCGAGACGATGCGGCTCTACCCGCCCGCGTACATCGTCGGCCGGAAGGCGGTGGCCCCCGTCACGCTCCGCGGCGAGACATTTGCGCCGGGGACCATCTTCGTGCAGTCGCAGTGGCTGGTGCATCGGGATCCCCGCTGGTGGCCGGAGCCGACGCTATTCCGCCCTGAGCGGTGGTTGGGCGACGACAGCGCATCGCGGCCCAAGCTCGCGTACTTCCCCTTTGGCGCGGGTACGCGCATCTGTGTCGGCGAGCAGTTCGCGTGGATGGAAGCGGTGATCTGCCTGGCGGTGTTGGCGCGTCGATGGGAGGTGCGGGTGCCGGGGCCTGACCCCGCGCTGGAGCCGATCATTACGCTTCGTCCCAAGGGTGGCTTGCCGGGTCGGCTCGTGCAGCGGTAGCGTCCAGAATGGTTCGTACTCGTTCAGCTGCCTTCGCGCTGTTCCTGCTCGTGCGTCCACCTACTGAGGCGCTGCCGCGTGACGAGCTCGCGCATCACTCGACGGCGCGCCGGGAGCTGGTCGCAACAGCCCCAATGCGCATCGCGCGAATGGCGCACACCGCGACGGCGCTGCCCGACGGCCGCGTGCTGATTGCCGGCGGCTTCACCGACGACGCGCGCGCCTCGGTCAGCGCCGAGGCCTACGACCCCCGGCGCGGCACCTTCGACGCACTGCCCCGAATGGGCGTGGTCCGCCACAGCCACACGGCGACGGCGCTCCGCGACGGGCGGGTCCTGATCGTCGGCGGTTACGGTCGCGAGAATGCCGTGCTGGCGCAGGCCGAGATCTTCGATCCGACGACCAATCGCTTCGAGGCGGTGGCGCCGATGCGTCAGGCGCGTGCCGGGCACGTCGCCGTGCGGCTGAGCGATGGTCGCGTGTTGATTGCGGGTGGTGTCGGACCGAACTGGACGTTCCTGGACGGGGCCGAAGTGTTTGACCCCACGACGGGGCGCTTCTCGCCCACGCGGTCGATGACCGTCGCGCGCGAGAGTCACGTGGCGGTGTTGCTCGACGACGGACGGGTGCTCGTCGTCGGAGGACATCGTGGGCGCCGGTCCGCCGTCGAACTCTTTGCCAGCGCGGAACTGTACGATCCCCGGACGGAGCGCTTCACGGCAACCGGATCGATGCGCGTGCGTCGGCACAAGCACGATGCGGCTCGTCTCCCCGACGGCCGAGTGCTGGTGCTGGGTGGGTCGGATGAGCGGGATGATCGCGGCGCGTATCGGTCGACGGAGGTGTACGACCCCGCGGCAGGCAGGTTCCGCGATGGGCCCGATCTGCAGCTGGCGCGCTACAAGCACGCCTTCAACACGCTGACCTTGCCCGATGGATCGCTACTCGTGAGTGGAGGGGCGCCGCAGGCGGAGCGCTACGATCCGGTGGCCAATCGATTCGACCTGGTGCCGGGCGCCCCGCAGATGGGCGGTCAGTTCTCGGCGAGCGCACTGCTCCCCGGCGGCGCGGCACTGGTGACCGGAGGCTACGGCAACGGAGCCGGTCCGCGGGTCGACGCGTGGGTGTATCGACCGTAGCGCGCGTGGTGCTGCGTGAGGGGATCGCGTAGCATTGGGTATGCCTTCTCGTCGGACGATTTTGCGCGGCACCGCCGCTGCTGCTGCCCTCGCGGCTGTCGGGATGCCGGCCGAAGCCCTCGCCTCGCCGATCGGTGAGGCAGAGGTGCTGAGCGATCTGATCCCGCCGTCTGCGGATCCTGAGGCGGTCGCGCGCGACGAGCGCTACTGGCGTCGGGTGGCCCGGCAGTACGACGTGTCTGGTGGCATCCTGAATCTGGAGGCGGGGTACTTCGGCACGATGGCGAGGCCGGTGCTCGAGGCCTACCAGCGCTACGTCGTTCGAGTGAACCGTGAGGGGGCGGCCTTTGCGCGTCGTGAGTATCCGGCGATCGCGGCCCGCGTCCGAGCTCGCGTCGCGGCGGCGCTGGGGGTGACGCCCGGCGAGATGGCGTTCGCGCGCAATGCCACGGAGGCGCTGCAGACGATGATCCGCCAGTACCTGCCACTCCGCGCGGGCGACACGGTGCTCGTGGCGGACCTGGACTACCCGGCGATGCAGGACGCGATGCGCGGCCTCGCGGCCGCGCGGGCAGCGACGGTCGCCACGCTGGCGATTCCCGAGCCGGCGTCGCGTGAGGGGGTGCTCGCGGCGTACACGGCGGCGCTGGATGCGAATCCGCGCACCAAGCTGGTGCTGCTGACGCACGTCAACAACAAGACCGGGCTGGTGCATCCCGTGCGGGAGCTCACCGCGCTTGCCGCCGCACGCGGCGCCGATGTCGTGCTCGACTCGGCGCACGCCTTCGGGCAGATCCCGTTTTCGATTCCCGAGATTGGCGCGCCGTTCGTCGGCGTCAATCTTCACAAGTGGGTGGGGGCACCGGTTGGCGTGGCGGCGTTCTGCATTCGCCGCGACCGGCTAGACGCCATCGCACCGGCGCCGGGCGAGCCGCCGCCGCACGATCGCATCGACGTGCGGCTGCACACCGGCACGACGGACTTCGCGGCGGTGATGGCGGTCGATGACGCGCTGACGTTTCAGGAGACGATTGGCGTCCCCAACAAGGCCGCACGTCTCAGGTATTTGCGCGATCAGTGGGCGGTGCCGGCGCGGGCGATTGCCGGCGTGGATGTACTGACGCCGGATGATCCCACGATGGTCGGCGCGATCACGAGCTTCCGGCTCCGCGGGGACGGCGACGAGCGCCGAAACGCCGCGCTGGCGCGCACGCTGGCGGACGAGTTCGGGATCTTCACCGTCGCGCGCTCGGGGCTGGCGCGAGGCGACTGCGTGCGGGTGACGCCGGCACTGCACTCGACCCCGGACGACGTAGGGCGCTTGGTCGAGGCACTTCGGGTGCTGGCGAGGCGCTGAGGGCGGCCTGGCGGGCCCTGGGGGGGCTAGACAGGTATAGTATATGCCAATATAGTTATTCAACTTCACCTGCCCCCGCTATGCCGCGTTTTCGCAATCGCCCAGTGGACGTCGTGGTCGATGTCCGCACCAAGCTCGAATTCTGGCTCGGTCACCTCGAAGGGGCCGTGCACATCCCGGTGGATACCCTCGCCGAGCGGCTGAGCGAGCATCCCGAGCTCACGCCGGATCGTCGGGTAATGGTCTACTGCGCCAGTGGGGCGCGCTCGGCCGCGGCCGCGCGCGTGCTCAAGGAGCGGGGATTCTCGCACGTGGTCGACGGCGGCGCGATGGCCGTTGCCCACAGCGAGTACGCGGCCTGACCCTAGCCCCTCGCTGATCGGGGCCGCACACTTCGCGGATGCGTCCTCTCGAAGACCGCACCGCACTGATCACCGGCGGCACCCGAGGCATCGGCCTCGCCACGGCCCGCGCCCTCGCCGCCGCGGGCGCCCGCGTCATCGTCTCCTCGCGCAAGACCGACGCGGTCGATGCCACCGTGGCAGCGCTCCGCGCCGACGGCTACGAAGCCGCCGGCATTCCAGCCAACATCGGCAAGCCCGACGATGTGGCGCGCCTCGCCGAGGCCGCGGTGCGCGCCTACGGCGGCATCCAGATCGTCGTCAACAACGCGGCGGTCAATCCGGTCTTTGGCCCCGTGCAGGACACGAGCGACGACGCCTTCGACAAGATCATCGCCGTCAACGTGCGCGGGCCGTTCCAGCTGTGCCGTGCGCTCCTGCCCGCCCTGAAGGAGCGCGGCGGCGCCATCGTCAACATCAGTTCGATCGGCGGCGTCTCGCCGGAGCCGGGACTGGGCATCTACAGCGTGTCCAAGGCGGCGCTGATCTCGCTGACGCAGGTGATGGCACGCGAGTGGGGACCGATGGGCATCCGAGCCAACACGATTTGCCCCGGGCTCATTCGCACCGACTTCTCGCAGGTCCTCTGGCAGGACGAAAAACTGATGGGGCGCTTCCTCAAGTCGCAACCGATTCCGCGCGTGGGCGAACCGGACGAGATCGCGGGGCTCGCGCGATTCCTGGCCAGCGACGAAGCGTCGTACTGCACCGGCGGTGTCTATATGGCGGACGGTGGGTTCACGGTATGAGCGGTTCGCCAAACCCGCGACTCTCGCTCGACGAACGCGACGCGCTGCTGCTGCGCGTGCGGCGCATCGTCCGCGAACGGATCGTGCCGCTCGAACCCGCATTTCTCAACGGTTCCTTCCGCGCCCTCACGCCCGAACTCGACGCCGTCCGCACCGTGGTGCGCCAAGCGGGCCTGTGGGCACCGTACATCCCTGTCGCCGATGGCGGGATGGGACTGGCTCTCGCCGACTTCGCGCACGTCAGCGCCGAGCTCGGCTGGTCGCCGTTGGCGCACTATGCGTTTCACTGTCAGGCGCCCGATGTCGGCAACATCGAGTTGCTGCTGGCGCACGGGTCGGCGGCGCAGCGCAGTCGATGGCTCGCGCCGCTGCTGACCGGCGCAATCCGCAGTTGCTTCGCGATGACGGAACCCGACAACGCCGGCGCCAACCCGGTGCTGATGGACGCGCAGGCGGTGCTCGACGGCGACACTTGGGTGCTCAACGCGCATAAGTGGTTCACCACAGCGGCGGACGGCGCCGCGTTCGCGATCGTGATGGCGGTGACCGAGCCCGATGCCCCGTCGCCCTACGGCCGCGCGTCGATGTTGCTCGTGCCGATGGACGCGCCCGGCGTGCATCTGGTGCGCAACATCAACGTGATGGGGCACCCCGGCGACGACTGGGCGAGCCACGCGGAACTGCGCTTCGAGGAAGTGCGTGTCCCGGCCGATGCCGTCATTGGCGGCCGAGGCGCGGGTTTCGCGCTGGCGCAAGAGCGGCTGGGGCCGGGTCGCATTCACCACTGTATGCGCTGGATCGGCACTGCCGAACGCGCCATTGATCTGATGTGCCGCCGCGCCGCCAGCCGCGAATTGGGCGACGGCAAGCGGCTCGCCGATCAGCAGGTGGTGCAACACGCGATCGCCGAATCACGCGCCGAGCTCGACGCCGCCCGCCTCTTGGTTGTGGATACCGCCGAGCTGATGGACCGTCAGGGGCAGAAGGCGGCGCGCGAGCGCATTTCGCTCATCAAGTTCCACGTGGCCGGCGTGCTGCAGCGGGTGCTGGATCGCGCGGTGCAGGTGCACGGGGCGCTGGGGCTCACGCACGATACGCCGCTGGCGTTCTGGTATGCCCACGAGCGCGGTGCGCGCATTTACGACGGGCCGGACGAAGTGCACAAGTCCGTCGTGGCGCGCGAGATCCTGCGCCGGTACCGCGCGTGACCACGCTGCCGCGAGACGGGGCGGTCGACGTCCGCGCCGGTGAGGCGCTTGACCCGGAGGCGCTCGGCGGCTTCCTCGGAAACGCTTTGGGGCTTCGCGGCGAGATAGCCGTCCAGCAGTTTCCCCGCGGATTCTCGAACCTCACGTATCTCGTGCGGATCGGGGCCGACGAGCTGGTCCTGCGGCGCCCGCCCGTCGGCGTGCGGCCGGGCATCGCGCACGATATGGCGCGCGAGTATCGCGTCCTGCACGCCGTGCACGGGGCGGGCGTTCCCGTGCCGACGCCGCTTGCCCTGTGCGAAGACGAGTCCGTGGTTGGGGCGCCGTTCTACGTGATGCGCCGCGTCCACGGCGTGATCCTGCGGATGGTCACGCCCGAGATTGCGGCCGCGCTCGACGCCACGACCTGCGCGCGGCTGTCGGAGACCTTTCTCGACACGCTGGTGGCGATTCACCGGGTGCCGCTCGACGTCCCCGGCCTGCGCGAGCTTGGCCGTCCCGAGGGCTATGTCGGCCGCCAGGTCTCGGGTTGGGTTCAGCGCTGGCAGAAGGCGCGCACCGACGACGTACCGGCAATGGACGCCCTCGCCGAGTGGCTCACCGCCGAGCAGCCGCCCACCGGCACGCCGGCGCTGGTGCACAACGACTTCAAGTACGACAACCTGATGCTCGCGCCGGACGACCTCACCGAGATCCGCGCGGTGCTCGACTGGGAGATGGCCACCGTGGGTGATCCCTTGCTCGACCTCGGGACTTCGCTCGGCTACTGGCTCGAAGCGGACGATCCGCCGCAACTCAAGGCGCTGGGGCTCGGCATCAGCGCACTGCCGGGCAACCTGCGTCGCGCCGAGCTGTGGGCGCGCTACGGCGCCGTGACGGGCCGCGAGATACCGCCAATGGGCTGGTACCACGCCTTCGGGCTCTTCAAGATCGCAGTGATTGCCCAGCAGATCTACGCCCGCTGGAAGGCGGGCCTGACGACAGATCCCCGTTTTGGGGCGCTGCTCGGCGCCGTGCAGCTACTGGCGGCGCAAGGGCGCATCGCCGCCGGGCGGCCCACGCGATAGGTTGCGGGCATGGCCGCAGCCGTACCCGACTCCAAGAGCAAGAAGAAGTACAATCCCGAACGCGCCTGGGCCGAAGCCCGCGCCCTGATGTGGCAGCATCGCCGCTCGGTCGGGATTGGTCTCGTGATGATGCTGATCTCCCGAGCCGCCGGGCTGGTCCTGCCGGGATCGTCGAAGTGGTTGATCGACGAAGTGCTCACGAAGCAGCGCTGGGAGCTCCTCGGATGGCTGGCGCTTGGCGCCGGCGCGGCGTCCGTCATTCAGGCGATTACCAGCTATGCGCTCTCGCAGGTGGTGTCGGTCGCCGCGCAACACGCGATTGCCGATCTCCGTCGCGAAGTGCAGGGGCACCTCGTGCGACTCCCGGTGCGCTACTTCGACAGCACCAAGAGCGGCGTGCTGGTCTCCCGCGTGATGAACGACCCCGAAGGCATCCGTAATCTCGTGGGGACCGGCATCATTCAGCTCGTGGGTGGCGTGCTGACGGCGGCGGTGGCCCTGGGCGTTCTCATTTGGCTCAACTGGAAGCTCACGGTCATCACCGTGGTGTTCCTCGGCGTGTTCGGGGCCGGAATGGCCTACGCCTTCCGAAAACTGCGTCCGATTTTCCGCGAGCGGAGCGTGATCACCGCGGACGTGACGGGACGACTGACGGAAACCATCGGCGGCATTCGGATCGTGAAGGTCTACACCGCCGAGAAGCGTGAGCAGAAGGTCTTCGGCGAAGGCGTGGAGCGTCTGTTCTCGAACATCGCCAGCACCATCACCGGCACGTCCGCCGTGACCGCGCTGAGCACGGCCGTGATCGGCGCGGTGGGTGTGATCCTGATGCTGGTAGGCGGCGGCGACGTGCGCGACGGCCGAATGACGATCGGCGATCTTGTGATGTACGTGTTCTTCATCGGGCTGGTCGCAGCGCCGCTGGTGAGCATTGCCAACATCGGCACGCAGATCACCGAGGCCTTTGCCGGGCTGGATCGCATTCGCGAGCTGCGCGATATGGCCACCGAGGATCAGGAAGACGCGACCAAGCGCCCGGTGCCGACCGTGCGGGGCGATGTGGCCTTCGAGAACGTGTGGTTCGAGTACGAGCCCGGCGTACCCGTGCTGCGGGGCGTGTCGTTCCACGCCCCGGCCGGTACCACCACTGCGCTGGTGGGGTCGTCCGGCTCGGGCAAGAGCACGCTGATCTCGTTGGTGATGGCCTTCGCGCGGCCGCAGCAAGGGCGCATCACGGTCGACGGCTCCGACCTGGCCGAGCTCAAGCTGGCGGAGTACCGGGCACAGCTGGGCGTCGTGTTGCAGGACAACTTCCTGTTCGACGGGACGGTGAAGGACAACATCGCCTTCACTCGCCCGGACGCCACGCTCGAGGACATCATCCGCGTCGCGAAGATCGCGAACGTCGACGAGTTCGTGTCGAAGTTCCCCGACGCCTACGACACCATCGTCGGCGAGCGCGGCGTGAAACTGTCGGGCGGCCAGCGGCAGCGAGTGGCCATCGCGCGCGCGATCCTGGCCAACCCGCGGCTGCTCATCCTCGACGAGGCCACATCCTCACTCGACTCCGAGAGCGAGGCGATGATTCAGGAGGGCCTCAGGACGCTGCGTGCGGGTCGCACGACGTTCGTCATCGCGCACCGGCTGAGCACGATCACCAGCGCCGATCAGATTCTGGTGCTCGAGAAGGGCGAGATCGTCGAGCGGGGGACGCACGCCGAATTGATCGCCCTCCACGGTCGCTACCGGGAGTTGTACGATCGGCAATACAAGCTCGAAGCCGATCGCTTCATCAATCCCGGCGAGGACTTCACCCTCGCGGACGCGGCGTCGAAGGCGACGCGGTAGCCGTACCGGCGTCACCGGCTGCTGCTGGTGCGCCGATGCGCGGGGCGGTGGGGAGCTGCTCGCCTGCTTCGATCGGAACGGTCAGGCGGTTCGCCTTGGGCGGTAGCACGCAGGTCGAGAAGGTCGTGAAGGCGCACGGCGGGTTGTGCGCCTTGTTGAAGTCCAGCACGGTCCAGTTCTCGGCGTCGGGGCGCGGCACGTAGACGTAGCGCGCCGCGTCATAGGTCGTCGTGCCGCTGGTCGCGTCGCGAAACATCACGAAAAGCGAATCACGACCCGGCCGCTTGAACGCCAGCAGGCGGAGTGACTCGCCGTTGAGCCGGAACGACAGTTCGCCCGCCAGCGCAAACTGCTGCGTGCCGCCGGTCACGTCGGGCAGGTCCATCGTGATGCCGGTCGACGACGGCAGGAGCTTCGCTGCGACGCGGTAGGCCCGATTGGCGGCGTATCGTGGCGGGTCGGTGTACCCGGTGATGGCCGCCGCGTCCGACCGCGACGCCCGAATCCATCGGCCGCTGGCCGTCGGCTCTTCGTGCAGGACCACACGCGTGGTGCCGAACTGCAACGCGGTCGTGCCTTTCGCGATGTCGGAGATCAGCTTGAACGGCCCGTCGATGACGGTGCCATCGGCAAGCTGGATCTTGGTGCCTGGCGACGGCTCCACCAGCACATCGGTCCCGGCCCGCACAAACACGCCAGCGCTCGGCGGTACCTCGGGAGCGTCAAGGCGAATCGCCTGATCGGCGCCGCTCCCGAACGTCGTCCGCCCCTCCGGCAGCGGCCACAGCCCCGACCACGACAGCACGCTTGTCTCGCCCGTACGGATGCGACGAAGACCGGCGAATTGGGTGTCGAGTTGCTTGGTCCAGGCCTCGTCGCCGATCGGCGGGGCCTCGCGGGGAGATTCGCAAGCCGTCAGAGCAAGCACCGCGACAGCAAGCGTAGCGAAAGAGCGCACGAGAGAGGACATTCCTGAAGAATCCTGCTGGGCGGCGGGTGGGTTCCCGTCCGGCGTCACGTTTCGGTGGGACCTGCGAATGATACGACATCCCGCACTCGGCCGGTTGCTGGCGCTGTCCCTGCTTCTGGCGCCCCTTCCGCTGGCGGCTCAAGCGCCCGCTCGCCCGCAGGTCCGGCCCCTGCGCGTGATGATTCTCGCCGATATGGAGGGCGCGGCGGGCATCGACGACTACCGGATGACCACGGTCGATCACCCGGCGCGCTATGCGGAAGGGCGTCGCCAGGTCACGGCCGACGTCAACGCCGCCATCGCCGGCCTCAAGGCGGTTGGCATCACCGACATCGTGGTCGTCGATGGGCACGGCTCGGGGAATCAATCCGAGCCCGATGTGCTGGAGGCCGAACTCAGCGCACCGGCGACGATCGGCTTTCGCGAGGCGCCGTTCGACATTTACGTCGACTCGTACGACCACACGGTCGATGCCATCGTCGCGGTGGGGATGCACGCCGGCGCCGGCAACAGTCGCGGCTTCCTGAGTCACACGTACACGTTCCACGACATCCAGTACAAGGTGAATGGCGTGCCCTTCAACGAGGGGATGCTGCTCGCGGCCGGTGCCGCGCGGTTTCGCATTCCGGTCATTGCCATGGCCGGCGACGATCAGTTGGAAGTCGAGACGCGCCGGATGATGCCGTGGGCGAAGTACGCCACCGTGAAGCGGGCCATCGATCGCTCGCACGCCGAACTGCTGCCGCGTGCCGAAGCGAGCCGCCGCATCGAGGCCGCCGTCCGCGAGGCGGCCCAGCAGTGGCTCGCCACGACCACGCCCGCTGCCTGGTTGCCGCAGTGGCCGGGCCCGTATCGCATCACCGTCACCTTTCAGGACGAAGCCCAGGCGCGCAACGCGCTGCTGCTCGGTGGCGCCGAGCCGTGGTTCAACAACCTGATGGTGCAGGTGCGGGGCCAGGACTTCGAAGAGGCCTATCGTCGGTCGATTCTGCTGATGCGGCTGGGCGGGCAAGCGCACGATGCCACGTCGGTCGGTGCCATCATTGGTGCGCAGGCCGACGCGGCGCGCCTCGAGACGGCCATCACCGATCGCGACTACGCGCGCTTCCTCGGGATGCTCCCCGAGACGTCGAGCACGCCGCGACGGCGCTTCTGGGGGGCCCGCTGATGCGCGTCCTTGCCCGCGGCCCGATGCAACGCACACTGCCCGTACTGCTGCTGGCCGGATTGACTGCCGGCGCGCTGTCGACGCCGCTGCGCGCCCAGGCACGGCCGATGACCGCCGCTGCCGCCGGCATTCCCTCGTGGTCGGAGCAGATCCGCATCCGCGAACGGTGGCTCGAGACGCGGCACGCCGCGCTGCTGCCGATGATGCGCCGCCACGGGATCGCGATGTGGATCGTAGTCAACGAGGAGTTCCACGACGATCCGCTCACCCAGCTTGTGGCGCCGCCGCGGCCGTACACCGGCAACCGCGACATCTTCGTCTTCATCGACGCCGGTGATCGACTGCGCCGCGTCGCCGTCACGGGCTACAGCGAAGACAACCTCAAGCGATTCTTCGAGTCACCGGACGAACCGGTGCCGGCGGCCCAGCGATTGGCCGCGTTGTATCAGGAGCATCAGCCGAAGACGATCGGACTCTCGATCGGTGGGCGCCGCGGCGTGCAGCGGTCGCTGGGCCACGACGCCTACGCGTTCCTCACTACCGCAATGGGCGCCGAGGCCAAGAGTCGCTTCACCAGCGCGGCGTCGCTGATCGAGGAGTATTGCGACACGCGGCTCCCCGAGGAGATGCCGTACTACCGGTCGGCGGTCGCGCTGACCGATGCGATCACGCGGCGCGCGCTGTCGGCCGAGGTGATTCGCCCCGGCGTCACCACGGTGGGCGATGTGCGCAATTGGATCTACGACGCGTTCTGGGCCGCGGGCGTACGGACGTGGTTCCAGCAGGACCTGCGCATTCAGCGCCAAGGCGTCCCCAACCCGACGTCTCGCGGCTTTCTGGCGATTGCACCCGAAAGCACGGTGATTCGTCACGGCGACGTCGTGCATCTCGATGTCGGGCTCACCGTGATGGGCTTCGACACCGACTGGCAGAAGATGGCCTACGTGCTTCGGCCGGGAGAGCGCGACGTCCCCGAAGGCCTCAAGGCGGCGATGCGCAACACGAACGTGCTGCAGGACGCGTTGATGCAGCGGCACTCGCGGCCGGGTCGCCCCGCGGGCGAGGTCTATGCCGCGACGATGGCCGAAATGAAGGAGCGCGGCATCGAAGCGATGATCTACTCGCATCCCATCGGCGTGCACGGGCACGGACTCGGCGCGAGCATCGACTTCCGCTCGTCGCAGCGCAATGCAGCCGAGCTTCCGACGCCGCTGCGGGCCGGCAGCTACATCTCGATTGAGCTGAACACCGCCACGCCCGTCGCCGAGTGGGGCGGACAGAAGGTGTTCGTGATGATGGAAGACGACGCGTGGCTCGCCGACGACGGCTGGCGCTTCTTCCTGCCGCGTCAGGAGTCGTGGTACCTGATTGGTGCGCCTAGCGCACCGCGACGAGCTCGACGGTAAAGACCAGAATCGCGTTGCCCGGAATCGGGCCGATGCCGGTATCGCCGTAGCCCAAGGCCGGCGGAATGACGAGTTGGCGCTTGCCGCCAACCTTCATTCCGCTGACGCCTTCGTCCCAGCCCGCAATCACCTGCTGTTGCCCGAGGGCGAACTCGAGTGGATCGTCGCCCGGCGTGTTCTCGTCGAACTGCGTGCCATCGGCCAGCCGACCGTCGTAGTGCACGAGGACGGTCTTGCCCGCCACCGCTTCGGCGCCGCTGCCGACGACGAGATCCCGATACACGAGCCCGGTGGGCGTCGTGACGCTCTTGGCGAGCTGCACATCGAGTGAGGCGGCGAAGGTCGTCTTGTCGATCGGCATAGCAGGAAGCGGTGGGAGGTCTTTGCGGCAGGCGGCCAGCAACGCGAACGCGGCGAGGAGCAACGGCAGAGGTCGCATCACGAAGTCTCCGAGCGAATGGAGTCGAGCAGATCGAGCCACGGGTCGGCGTGCCCCAGCGCGCGTCGCGCCAGTCCCCGCCCGCAGAGTACGCCAACCACGTTTCCCGTGCCATTGTAGGCGCCCGCGGCGTGCACGCCGGGACGCACCATCTCGGCAATGGGTAGGGCGTCGTCGGTGTAGCTGACGACCGCCGCCCAGCGGTGCGTCACCGGTGCCGCGGTGCCGACGGCCGTCCGGAGGCGCGCGTCGAGCCAGGCTTGCAGGGGCTCGGTCGGCGTCGAGTCCGTGGTGAACTCCTGCTCACGGAACTGGTCCCGCCCGCCCCCCAGCGCAATGCTCCCGTCGGCCAACTGCTGCCAGTAGTCGTAGCCGTGCCGTGCGTACACGGGGCGCGGCACGCGCACATCGTGCGCGGGGGCCGTGGCCAGCATCTGCAGCCGCACCGGCCGGACGCGACGCGCGAGCTCGGGCAGCAGCGTGCCGAGCGCGCCGTCGGCACAGATCACGACCTGGCTGGCCCGAACGCGTCCGCTGGGCGTCTCGACGCCCGCCGCGTCGATCGCGAGCGCCGGTGTTCCGGTGTACAGCCGCACGCCCGACGCGACGGCGCGCTCGGCCATCTGATGCGCGCGCCGTGCCGGGTGAAAGCCGCCGTCTTCGGGAAACAGCAGCCCACGACCTTCGGGCCCTTCGTACCACTCCACCGGCAGACCATCGAGGGCCATTCGCGATTGTTGCCGCGCGCAGTCCTCCAGCTCCATCTCGTCGTCGGCGATGCGGAGCGAGCCATTCCACCACGTAACGGCCGCGTAGTCTCGGCGGATCGCGCGCATCTCGTCGAGCGTCATCCGGTAGAGTGCGCTCGCGCGCGCAGGGCCCCAGCGATCGGCGGCGTCGTGATGGAACTCGGCCAATCCGCCCAGCAGCAGGCCGCCGTTACGCCCCGCCGCGCCAGCCGCCACTTCGCTCCGGTCGATGCCGACCACCGTCGCACCGAGCGCCGCCGCTTCCAGCGCGGCAGCGAGCCCACTCGCCCCAAGCCCGATCACACACACGTCGGCCTCGAGGTCGCCGTCGAGCGACGGATACGATGGAGCGGTCGGCAGGTGCCAGTACGGCTGATTGGTCACGACGTGAAGCTAATCCCCCCTTGTCCCCGCTCGGCACGGGGTGGAGCGTTCACGGCGTGCTGACCACCCGTCGACTGCTCGCGCTGGCCCTGGTCTCGGCCGCGGTGTTCGTGTGGCAGTTGCCTCGGCTCTGGCCGCTGGTGCCGCTGGGCAAGGCCCTGGATCCCGCGGCGCAGGAGGCGGCCGCGCAGGCGCACTTGGTGCGTGAAGGGGTGCCGATCCAGGGATTCCGCGCGGCGGCCGAGCTGGCCATCGATGATCTCGCGCTCGATCACGCCGATTCCCTGCTGGGCCGATCGGCCACACTGGCCTTGGCGGATCGCCAGTGGCTGGTCGGGACCGCGGTCACCTTCAAGCGACGCGGCTCACCGGACGTGATCGTGGCTTGGGTCGACCCACGGGGACGGGTGTCGCGCTGGCTCTGGATGCGGCAGGACGACGACTCGGCGGGGACGGCCGACAGCGCCTCGGCCGCGCGGATGGCCTTTGCTGCGCTCGATCGCGTGACGCACGACACGATCGCGGCGCCCTGGACGCTGATTGGCGCGTCAATCCGCGAGCGGCCCCGCCGCGTGGATCGCACGTTCACGGTCGAGCGCGTGGTGGACGCCTCGCACGGCCTCAAGGAGCGCGCCAGTCTCACGGTGTCCGGCAATGTGGTGAGCGGCGTGCTCCGGAACCTGGTCGTGCCTGATGACGCGCGTCGGGCGCGCACGGCGGCGCAGGCACCCACGATCGTCCTCTCGTCGATCGGCGTACTCGCCTTGGCGGCGGGGATCATCGTCGCGTTTGGAATTCTGCTGCGCGGCCTTCGCGATGGCTCGGCGCAGATCGGCCCACCCGCGCGTGTGGCCGCACTCGTCTTTGCCGGTGTCGTGGCCACGTTCTTTCTCGAGCCCGCGTGGCTGCAGCAGGTGTGGGAGCCGCTTTGGCCGTGGATCACGGCCCCGCTGCTGGGATTGCAGCGCATCGGCCTCACGAACGCGTGGCTGGGGCTGGTGCTGTTCACCGTCATCGCCGCTGGCGACGCCGAAGATCGTCGTGCGGGGGCCAATCGCGCCGCGTCGCTGTGGCGAGCCGTGGCTGGGCATTGGCGCGATCCGGAGGTCGGCCGCGCGGCGTGGCAGGGCTGGCTTGTGGGCCTGCTGTGTGGCGGCGTGATGGCGGGCAGTGTGGCCCTCTTGCAGTCGGGCGTGGGAGCGCCGACCGCACTGCAACCACGCGGATTCTTCGTGAAAGTGCTGGATGCGTGGTCGCCGTCGCTGACCGCGCTCCTCTTCTTCACGAGCGTGGCGCTCGCCGAGGAGCTGGGCTACCGACTCTACTTTGGCACGTGGATCGAACGCCTGACCGGCCGCCGGTGGATGGCGATCTGGGGGCCGGCGCTATTGTACGGCCTGACGCACACGAACCTCGACTTCCTTCCGCCGGCGGGCCCCTTCTGGGCGCGGCCGCTGGTGCTCACGCTGGTTGGGGCGACGTGGGGCTGGGCGTTCTTCCGCTACGGGGCGCTCACGGTCGTGTTGAGTCACCTCACCGCCGACCTGTTCATCTTCAACTGGCCGCGCCTCGCGAATGGCGACTGGTCGCACACGGCGAGCGCCGCGGCGGTGATCGTGCTGCCGCTCGTACCGGCACTGGTGGCGCGACGCGCCTCGCAGAGACCCCCGCAATGAACACGGGGCGCCGGATGCAGCTCCGGCGCCCCGTGGCAGGTGGAACGGTGAAGGATCGGGTTAGGGTCGATCGTTATACGTGAAGGCCCGAGCCGGCAGCCCGCCCGCCGCCGCATCGGCAGCGACGATCGTCCGCGCCCCCAGCGCGGGGAACACGATCGACGCCACGTCGAGCAGCACGTTGGCCGCCCGATTGGCCGCTGGCGTTCCCGCCGGGACCAATCGAATCCGGTACGTGCCGGCGGCCACGCTGAGGTAGCCCGACGCCGTCTGCGCCGCCACGCCCGCCAGCGTCGGCGTCGCCGCCGCGAGATCGGCGGTCGTCGTCGTGACGAACACGTCCACTGGCCCAGCCGACGGGCTCAGATGCACCACGCGAACGCGGGTCTGTCCGGCGGCCGGCGCCGTGTTGTCATCGTTCGTGATGAAGTTCGTGACCGCGCCACCACCGGTTCCGCCGGTCGCGTAGATCGTCCGATCCTGCGACGCGGTGACGGTGAAGTTGATCGTGGCAAGCGTCACCGAGGTGTCGGCAGTGCGCTTGAGGACCAGGCGACGATCACCGGTCAGGATCGGCGAGTAGATCGCGGTCGACGGCGTCGGCAACGACGACGGGGTCGTGCCGCCGTAGCCGAGGTTTACGCCGAAGGGCAAGCCCTCCAGAATGGCGTTGGCTGGCACTCGCGCCGGATCGGTGATGAGGTTCACGAACCGCACGCGACCCGTTGGGCCCGTCGGGGCAAGCGGGTCCGGGGCCTCCTTCGTGCCGCACGCGGCGAGCGAAAGCGAAAGCACGGCAGCGAATGCCGTCGTCAGGCGATGTGCCACGCGCGGGCTCCAGGTCGAAGTCGAGAGAAAATTCACGGTCGGCATCCTCACGGCGTGGGGCACGAAGCCGGGAAGGTGGTCGGCTCTGCCGGATCCGGCAGCGCGGTGAACGTGGCGTTCGGGTTGGCGTTGCGATCGCCGACCGAGTACGGCAGCCAGCAGCGCTGGCCATCCTGCGGCAAGGCAGGCGAGGACGTCGGGCCGCGAATCAGCCCACGACGACGCGCGTCTTCCCAGCGGAGGCCCGTGCCGAAGAGTTCGAAGCGACGCTGCAGATAGATCTCGTCCAGCAGCTGCGGCGCCGTGAGGCCGGCCGGCAACGCGGCCTGACAGGCCTTCGGATCGTCGAGGCCGCGTCCGCCCGTGCAATCCGTCCGGACCGAGTCGAGGACGGCCGTCGCGGCGACCAACTGGTTCTGCGCGACCAGCGCTTCGGCCTTGATCAGCAGCGCCTCATCGGGGAAGTACACCGGCAACGGAGCGGTCGGGCTGGCATAGCGGTTCCACAGATCGAGTGGTGCGCCAATGCGCCCGGTCGCCGTCGAGGCCACGACGAAGTACGCCGCCCGCAGATCGCCCGCGGGCTGCGCCAGACGCCAGCCGCGCCGCGGCCCGATGCCGTTCGTCCCGCCGGTGACGTTGGCGTACGGATTCACCGCCGGCGCAGGGAACGTGAGCACCGACAGGGCGCCGGCGCCCGAGCGCGCCACGAGATCCGCGGCGGCAATGGCGGCGGCGTGATCGTTCGCCATTCGCGCATACCGCGCGCGGAAGAGCTGAATCGTGTTCGGCAGATTGACGCCGGGCGTCAGAATGCTGTTGGTAAAGAACGTGCTCGCCGGCGTCGCGGTGAGTTCGGCGGCCGCCGAGTCGAGCAATGCGCGCACGTAGGCCAGCGCGGTGGCGCGGTTCACGTACTGCGGGGCGACGACGCCAAACGTGTTGATCGGGATGCGCTGGTACGACTGCAGCGCTTCGCCCAGGGCTTCCGCCTTGAGCGCGAACGCCAGTGCCCGCAGGCCGCTGCGGGTGCCGGGCTCGAAGCGCGAGGCCAGTTCATCGGCGCCGGTGCGGAGGTCGTCCGCCGAGCGCACCGTACGGTAGATCGAGTTGAACACCGCGTCGGCGATGCCCGTGCCGGACGGCACCGAGCCCTGTTCGGCATCGCTGATCGAAATCAGCGCCGCCGTGGTGGAGGCGAACTCGTCGGTGACGAGGCCCGCGGTGTAGGCGTACGCGTGGTACGACGTCGCGAAGCGGCCTTGCAGACCGGTCGCGAGGGCGATCACGCCGTCGGGTGAGGTCGTCACCTGATCGGCGGTGGGAGAATTCGGGTTGCGCAGGTTGAGGTCACAGCCTGCGAGCAATGCGGCGGCGGCCAAAGCCACCGCGCCGTGCGGAATCGTGCGCATCGGAAGCGGCTCCTTGGGGCTCAGTAGGTGAAGCGGGCGCTGATCGACCACGTCCGCGGAATGGGGTATCCGCCGAAGTCGAACCCGCGATCGGCGGCGGTCGTCTGGCCGGAGCCGAGGCCGCCCGCGTTCGTGCCGAACAGGTTGATCTCGGGGTCGAAGCCGGAGTAGCCGGTCCAGACCCAGACGTTGCGGCCCGAGACCGTCACATCGACGCCGTCCTTGAAGACGCGGCGAATGAAGGGCTGATCGAAGGTGTAGGTCGCGGCGATTTCGCGCAGCTTCACGAAGCTGCCGTCCTCGACCCAGTACTCGAAGATGCCTTGCGTCCGGGCATTGAAGCCCGGTGCCAGCTTGCGCGGGTCGCCATACGGCAGCAGTTCGCGCTCGAACTCCTTCGAGTTGCTCGCGATGCCGGCGTTCTGGGCGCGCGTCGACAGGTTCATCACGTCCTGGCCGAAGACGCCATCGAGGAGCACGCGGAAGCGCAGCTTGTTGGCGAAGGTGAATTCATTGAGCAACGACCCCATCCACGACGGATTCGGATCGCCAATCACGCGATTGAGCGAGTCATTGCAGGTGCCGCCGGAGATGGCGACGCGCTGAGCGGCGTTGCCCATATCGGCCGTCTGATTGCTGCGGCGATAGCGGCCCAGCGAATCCAGCAGCAGGGCACCCGTCACGCAGTTGCGCGCCGCGTACGAGCCGTAGAACACGCCGGCGGGCTCGCCGGCGCGAATGCGGTTCGGATACCCGCCCGCCGACTGGAAGTCCTGGATCGACAGGCTCTCGACGTTGTTCCGGTTGCGAGTGTAGGTGACCGTGCTCTCCCACTTGAAGCGCTTGCGGTCGATGTTCACGGTGCGCAGCAACAGTTCGAGGCCCTTGTTGGACATCGTGCCGATGGGCGCAAACTGACGCGAGAAGCCGGTGCTGGACGGGAGCGGACGGAAGAAGAGCAGGTCGGACACGAGGCGGTCGTAGTACTGCGCCTCGACGCCGATCTTGCCGTCGAGGAAGCCGGCGTCGACACCGACCTCCCACTCGCGGGCGCGCTCATTGCGCAGCGACGGATTGCCGAACGTGATGTCGTTGACGAAGCCCGGCCGGTTGGCGAACGGCAGCTGGGCAAAGCCGATGAACTGCGAGTAGGCGTTCACGATGCTCGGCTGGCTGCCGGCCCACCCGAGGGCGGTGCGCAGGCGCACGCTGTTGAACAGCCCCGACTGATTCTCGCGCAGCACGTAGGACGCCGAGAACTTCGGGAAGGCCTGCCAGCGCTCGTCGGGCGCGAACGTGGACGACGCGTCGTAGCGCACCGCGGCGGTCAGGAACAGCCGATCGCGCCAGGCGAGTTCCTGCTGGCCGTAGAAGCCCAGGGTGCGCAACTCCACGTTCGTCTGACCGGCGGCAAAGACCGAGCCGGCGCCGACGAGTTCACCCACCGGGGCGAGCCCGTTCGCGACCGCATTGGTGGTGTTGATGTTCTGCTGCGTGTAGTTGAAGCCGGCCGTCGTGCGGAGCTCGAGGCTCGCGCTCGGCCGCGTGATCCAGCTGGCGATGCCGTCCTGGTTGACGACGCGCGTGTCCGAGAAGACCGACTGCGCGCGACCCGTCGACAGGGCGCCCGTGCCCAGCACCGAGCCGCGCGGGACGAATTGCCGCTGCTCGAAGCTCTGCTGGTCGAGGCCGATGGTGTAGTCGAACGTGAGGTTCGTGCGCGGCGTCCACGTCAGCTTCGTCGACCCGATGAAGCGGTTGATCGTCTGCGGGTTCCGGATGCGGTCGATCGCGAGGAGCGGGTTGGTGCCGAGCGCGGGCGGCAGCGGATACACGCCGTTCGTCGGACGGAAGTCCACGTTCGTCGGCGCGAAGAAGAGCGAGCCCATAATGCCGTAGTCGTTCTGCTCGCCGAACGCCTGCAGCTGGTTGCGCGTGGTGATGTAGTTCGCGGTGATGTTCGCGAGCAGCGTCGGGAGCATCTGCTGCTGCACGTTGAGTCGCGCGCCCTGCCGCAGCGAGGACGTGGACTTGATGATGCCCTCGTCGGCGAGGACGTTCGCGCTCAAGTAGAAGCGCGTCTGATCGTTGCCGCCCTCGACCGACAGGTTCTGCTCGGTGGTCGGCGAGCGCTGGAAGATGTCGTTCTGGTAGTTGAAGCGGGCGATCGGGGCCCCGTTGACGTCGAACGGGTAGTAGTTGAACGGCTGCTGTTCGCGCAGTTCGTTGATGCCGTACCGCGTCGTCAGCGTGAAGCGCGCCTTGCCCGAGGTCCCGCGCCGCGTGAAGATCTGCACCACGCCGTTGTTCGCGCGCGAGCCGTACAGCGCCGCGGCGGCGGCGCCGCGGATGATCTCGACGCGCTCGATGTCGGCCGGATTGAGGTCGGCGAGGCGGTTCTGCGGATTCGACCGTCCGCCGAGGTCGGTGAGCTGCGCCGATCCGTTGTCGACGATCACGCCATCCACGATGTAGAGCGGATCCGATCCCGAAATGAACGAGTTCACGCCGCGCAGGCGGACCGAGATGCCACCGCCGCCCGGACCACCGGAGTTCTGCGAGATCTGGGCGCCAGCGACCTTGCCCTGCAGCGCCTGATCCAGCGTGACCGACTGCGCCTTGCTGATCAAGCCGGAGTCGACGGACGCGACCGACGTGCCGATGCGGCGGCGCTCGGTCGGCGTCGCGGTGCCGGTGACGACGACTTCCGACAGGTTGACGCCGCTGGCGCGCAACGCCACATCGACCGTCAGCGTCTGGCCGGCAGTGACCGTCACGGTGCGGCTTGCCGGCGCGTAGCCGATGCGACGGACCGAAATCGTCCGTGCGCCGGGCGGCGCGCCATTGAGCACGTAGTCGCCGCTGCCGTTCGTGGACGTCCCGATCCGGGTGCCCGCAATCAGGACTTGGGCGTCAGCGAGACCGCTGCCGGTGGACGCATCGGCGATTCGGCCGCGGATCGTGCCGGTCGCGGTCTGCGCCGACGTCCACGTGGGGAGGCAGAGCAAGGCCACCGGGACGATGCCACGGCGTAGCCAGCGGAGGAACATTGCAGTACTCCGGGAAGTGCCGCCGCCGACGGGCCATTCGGATCCCGGTCGGTCAGACGTGGCGGGGGGGTGCGGTGCAAACCCAGACGAGTGACAGGACGTTTCCGTCCGCATCTCTGGGCTCCTGCAACATCGAGATCGTGAGCCCCGCCTTTCGGAGCGCGGCGACCCACCCTTCGAACGTGCGATAGTACCAAGGCATCGGGGCGCGGAACTCGCCCCCGAAGGCGGCGAATATCTCCTCTCGCCACCCCTCGCGATAGCCCTCCGTGCCTGCGGTGGCCACCGGGTGCACCGTCTGGATCACCAGTCGACCCGACGGGGCGAGCCGCGCTCGCAGCCCCCGGAGGAGCGGCCCCAGGTCCGCGTCGAGCAACGCGAAGTTGCACACGATCAAATCGAAGGGCCCGGGGGCCGCGGTCGTCGCGGCGCTCAGCGTCGCGTACGACGCGACCTCGAAGCGCCCGCCGCCCGCCTCGCGGGCGGCATCGACCAGGGCGGCCGCACCATCAACCCCCAGCACATCGCCACCAGCGGCGGTCAGCGCCCGCGTCAGCCAGCCTTCGCCGCAGCCGACGTCGAGCACTCGCTCGCCCGGCTGCACGGCGCACGCGGCTACGATCGCGGCGTCGGTCCCGCGCCGCCGACTGGCAATCGCGCCACTGCGCACCGCGCGCGTCCAGGCGTCGGCGTTCACGTCCCACGACGCGTGCTGCACCGACGCCAAGTCGTCGCTCACGGGCGGGCGCCGGTTCGAGGAATCGCCTCGAAGGGCAGATTCTGCACCGCGTACTGCGGCCAATCGCGGAAGTCGAAGTGCCACCACTCCGGCGCGTATACGCTGAAGCCCTCGGCTTCCATCGCGCGGCGCAAAATGTCCCGCAAACGTCGCGCGTCCGCGGTGCCGCCGGGATAGTCCGCCGCGGCACGCGAGGACATCTCGTCGTACAGGCTCGGCATCGTGACCGGGCGGCCGGTGGATCGCACGAAGAGCGTGATATCCACCGCGCAGCCACGATTGTGTCGGGAGCCGGTCGCCGGATCGGCCACGAACTCGTGCTGTTCGGGCGGCGTGGCGTCCCAGAAGAGCTTCGTGATGTACCACGGGCGGTACGCGTCGAACACCAGCAGCCCGAAGCCTTGCGCCTCGAGCGCGCGGTGGACGCGCACCAGGGCCTCAGCTGCCGGCCGCTGCAGGACCGCGCGCGCCTGCGTGTAGAGCGGCGTCCCGAGGAAGTTGCGCGTCGACGCGTAGCGGATGTCGAGGCGGATCGAGGAATCGAGCGTCTGGAGGTCGACCAGCTCCGACGGGCGCCGTTCGCCGGATTCCACCGGCGGCGTCGCGCGCAGTGCCTCGGCGCGCAGTTCCTCCACCGGCCGCACCGGTGTGATGCGGAAGACCGACGGACTGCCGCCGCAGCCGATGCCGACCGCCCACCCACTCGCGATGACGACCGCGCGACCCCACGACGACCACGCCATCCTGCAAGTTGGAGGCGCCGAGGTCGAGACGCGAGCCCCGAGCCGCGACGCAGCGCTGGCTCAACGCGTCCCGGGGGCGCATCGTAGGGCTGTTGTCGAGGCACCCTGCCGTTCACCCTGCCGCTCCCAACCCCCCGATGGCCATCACGTCCCGGATCCTCACCACGAGCGCCCTCGTCGCGCTGCTGGCGCCCACCGTCCTCGGCGCTCAAGCGGCGGCGGGTCGCCGCGCCGCGGCCCGGCCGGCGCCGCTGGCTCCCGCGACGCTCGATTCCGTGTGGCGATCCGCCTACCGCTGGCGCAACATCGGACCTGATCGCGGTGGCCGTTCGATCGCCGCGAGTGGCGTCCGCGGCCGCCCCCACGAGGCCTACTTCGGGGCCACCGGCGGCGGCCTCTGGAAGACCACCAACGGCGGCGAGACCTGGGCCCCAGTCACCGACGGCCACGTCGCGTCGGCCTCGGTCGGCGCGGTGGCGGTCAGCGAGACCAATCCCGATCTCGTCTTCATCGGGATGGGCGAGACGGCCATTCGAGGCAACATCATGCCCGGTGACGGCGTGTACCGCAGCCGCGATGCCGGCAAGACGTGGCAGCACGTCGGGCTGCGCGAATCCGACGGCATCGCGAAGATCCGCATTCATCCGACCAATCCCGCGATCGTCTTCGTGGCCGCCTTCGGCAAGTACAGCGTGCCGAACGCCGAGCGCGGTGTGTTCAAGAGCACCGATGGCGGCACCACCTGGCGCAAGGTGCTGTTCCGCAACGACTCGACCGGCGCGATCGACATCACCTTCGACCGGTCGAACCCCAACGTGATGTACGCCGCGCTCTGGGAGGCGTACCGCAAGGAGTGGCAGATGTCCTCCGGCGGACCGGGGAGCGGGCTCTTCAAGAGCACCGATGGCGGCGAGACGTGGACCGAGCTCACGCGGAATCCCGGAATGCCTGCAGGGCTGATCGGTCGGATCGGCGTGGCGGTGTCGGGCGCGAACCCGAACCGTGTCTACGCGCTGGTTGAGAACGCCGCCGGCGGCCTCTTCAAGAGCGACGACGCCGGCGCCACCTGGGCCTTGGTCAATGACGATCGGCGCATTCGCCAGCGGGCGTTCTACTACACGCATCTCTTCGCCGATCCGAAGCTGCCCGACGTGGTCTATATGCAGAACACGTCGATGTTCCGCTCCACCGACGGTGGCAAGACGATGACCGCCGTCGATAACGGCACGCACGGCGATTTCCACGACCTCTGGATCGATCCCGACAACAGCGCGCATCTCGTGGTCGCCAACGACGGGGGCGGTGCGGTCTCGATGAACACGGCCGCATCGTGGACGGCCGAAGACTATCCGACGGAACAGTTCTACCACGTGATCACGACCAAGCACGTGCCGTACCACGTCTGCGGATCACAGCAGGACAACAGCACGCTGTGCGTGCCGTTCAACTGGAACGCCGGCGCGTTCGGCATTCGCGCAGGCCGGCAGGGAACGTCGAGCACTGGTGACATCACTGCGGGGGGAATGGCCGCCTCCTACGTCGCGGGCGGTGGCGAGCCCGGCTACATCGCGCCGGATCCGCTGAATCCGGACATCTTCTACAGCGGCACGAACAACGGCGCATACCTCGACAAGTTCGACAAGCGCACCGGGCTGTCGCGCGAGGTGAACCCGTATCCGTGGTTCTATTCCGGGGAGCCGTCCCGCGAGATCCGCGAGCGCTGGCAGTGGACATATCCGATCATCTTCTCGCCGGTGGATCCGAAGACGCTCTATGTGTCCTCGCAGCGGCTCTGGCGTACGCGTGACGGGGGCCAGACGTGGACGGCGATCAGCGGTGATCTCACCCGCCACGATCCCCGGACGCAGGGGCCCAGCGGTGGCCCGATCACGGGTGATATGAACGGTCCCGAGGTGTACGCGACCATCTTCGCCGTCGGACCCGGCAAGCGGAACGTCAACGTCATCTGGGCGGGCTCGGATGACGGACTCGTCCACGTCACACGTGATGGCGGCACGACCTGGACGAACGTGACGCCCCCGGGAATGCCGGACTTCGGTCGGGTGTCGCAGATCGATGCGTCGGCCTTCGCCGATGGGACGGCCTACGTCTCGGTGCGGCGCCCACTGCTCGCGGACTTCGCACCCTACATCTTCAAGACTAGCGACTTCGGTCGCACGTGGACGCGCATCGTACAGGGCATTCGCAGCGATGCCTACGTGCACGCGGTGCGTGAGGACCCCACGCGACCCGGGCTGCTGTACGCGGCGACGCAGCACGGCGTCTATGTGTCGTACGACGACGGCGCGAACTGGCAGTCACTCCTGCTCAATATGCCCGACGTGCCGGTGTCCGATCTCGTCGTGGAGGGCAACGAGCTGGTCATTGCCACGCACGGGCGCGGCTTCTGGGTCCTCGACGACATCGCCCCGCTGCGGCAGGCCACACCGGCGGTCGCGAGCTCGGCGGCCCATCTCTTCACGCCGCCGCGCGGCGTGCGCTCGGGGCCGCTCGTCGCGCTCAGCTGGTGGTTCAAGGATTCGGTGAAGACGGCGACGCTGGAGATCCTGGACGCGGCGGGCGCGCGCGTGCGCAGCATCGACAGCATTCCGACCACGGCGGGATTGCACCGGGTGTACTGGGACCTGCGATCGAATCCACCGCGCGGATTCGAGGGGATGATTCTCTGGGGCACGTGGAATCTGCAGGGCGCCGCGGTGCCGCCGGGCCAGTACACGGTGGTCCTGACCGCGGATGGCCAGCGGCGGACGGCGCCGATGACGGTCACCCGTCACCCCTGGGTGCCGGGCGTGACCGACGCCGACCTGCGCGCGCAGTTCGCCTTCGGTCGTCGCGTGGCCGAACAAGTCGACGACGCCAACCGCGCCGTGATCGACATTCGGCGGGTGAAGACGCAGCTCGACGATCGGCTCGGGCGCGCCGCGAACGACGCCGCGCTGGCGACGGCAGGGACGACGTTGCGCACCGCGGCGAGTGCGGTGGAAGCGCAGATCTATCAGGTCCGCAATCGCAGCAATCAGGATCCCCTCAACTTCCCGATCAAGGTCAACAACCGGCTCGCGACGCTGCTCGCGATGGCGGAGCGCGGCGATGGACGGCCGACGAACAATCTCGAGGAGATCTTCGGGATTCTGCGCACCGAGCTCAGGGGCTACACCGACGAGCTGGCGCGGGTGTGGGCGCGAGATCTGGCGGCCGTGAACGCCGAACTGCTGCGCCTCAAGCTTCCGCCGATCGATCCGTCGTGCGACAAGGCCGCGGGGTGTCGCGTCACGCCCTGAGGGGCGTGGCGCCACCCGCCGACGTCAGCGCAGTTCGAACCCGATGCGCGCGACCCGACCCGTCGCGGGAATCCCGCATTGGTCCCACGTGAGCGCGTCGGTCACGTTGTCGAGCGCGACGAGGAGGCGCAGTTCCCGCAACACGCGCCCCGTGGCGCGGAGGAACACACTGCGGTCGGCCATCAGGTCGGCGCGTCCGGTCGTCGGCAGGCGGCGGTAGGCGTTCCCCGTCGCGAGACAGAACTGCGATCCGGTCAGCACCGTCGCCGCCGTGCCTCGCCAGCCGAAGGCCAACGGCGACACCGCGGTGAGCGAGCCACGCACCTTCGGCTGGTACTCCGCCTGTCGCCGACCGCTTGGCTGTGTCGGGTCGAGGACCCGGGCGTCCTGCAGCGTCAGATCGCCGAGCACGCTGTGCCGATGGCCCGAATACGCCAGCAGGAACTCCGTGCCAATCACCCGCTGGGCATCGCGGTTGACGCGTTGCTGCAGCGTGGTGTTCGGCACATTGATGCGCTGGATGACATCATCGAGTCGCTGCACAAAGGCGCCAGCCTGCCACCGCCACGTGCCGTGCGTGGCCGACAGTCCGAGCTCGGAGCCCAGCACGCGTTCCGGTCGAAGGTCCGGGTTCGGCAGAAACCGGTTGAGCGCGCCGGAGTAGAGTTCCCGCAACGACGGAAAGCGCGAGCGATTGATGAGCGCCGCGTTGAGCTGCACACCGGCCCCGACGGTCCGGGTGAGGCCCAGGCGCGCGGCCCAGTCCTGCAGGGCCGGCTGCAGCGGCTTGTCCCCCGCGCGCGGCGTCGACACCCCGTCGAGCGCCAACGACGCCGACAGATTCAACGCGTCGCTGACGACGTAATCGGTCTCCACGCCAGCGCTCCAGAGCTGCTGCTGATAGCGCTGCTCGGCCGCGGCGTTGAGCGACTCCCGATAGTCCACCTGCACCAGCGAGAGGCCGATGCCGATGTCGCCGCGGCTCCCGAGCGAGTGCTCGCCGAGCAGACGCACGGACGAGGTGCGGTCGATGCCGCGCTCGCTCCCGGTGACCGTGGCGTACTGCGCGCTGCCGAACTGCTGTATGAACGTGTGGCCGTTATTGATCGCGGCGCGGAGTTGCAGTGAGGCCACCCCGGCGCCGGTCATCAGCGCCCCCGTCCCCGCACTCACGACGCCGATCGCGCGATTCGCCACCGGCTGTCGCCAATAGCGGGGGTTCGCGATGTGCGATTCCGGCATCACATCGCGCGATCCCTGCACGGCACTCACGGTGACGCCGACGAACGCGCCGCCGGTTCCCCGATATTGAGCGCCGACGAAGGCGTCGCTCTGCCGCAGGGCACTGTTGAGGCGTTCGCCGTCGAACGATGCGCCGGGGTCGCGATAGGCGGTGGCCGTCGGCAGGTAGTCGCGTTGCCGGTGGCCGGCACCGGCGCTGAGCGACAGGCGGTGCGAGCCAAGCGCAAGACGCGTCGCACCAAGCGCGCGCGAGGTCACCCCGCCGGTCGCATCGCCACCGGCCGCAATGAGCGCATTCGGGCGGTCGATGTCATTGACGAGCGAGACCTCGACCACTCCACCCAGGATGTTCGGGCCGAGGAGCACTGACGGCGCGGCGCGCGTCACGCGAAGACCCGTCGCCGCCGTCAGCGGCGCCAGCGACGGATCCGCGCGGCCATCCCAGCCGGCCGAGAGCGGCGCACCTTCGAGCATCACGCTCGGCGTCCGCGAGTCGCTGGCACGAATCGACAGCTCCACCTCGCCGCGCGAGTTGGTGCGCACGCCCACGAACGGCACGGTACGCAGCGCTTGGTCCAGCGTGGCACCGGGCGCGGTCCGCAGCGAGTCGGGCGAGACATCCACCGCCATCGAGCCCACCACGACCTTGGGGGCCTGCCGCGACGTGACCTTCACCCCCTCGATGCGCCGAGGGGCCGAATCGCGCGCCGCGTCCGGGCGCTGCGCCGGCAGCCAGCCCGGCGCTGCCACCGACGCTGCGTACAGCGTCAGCGCAAGACACGACGGCGCGGTGAGCAGTCGAGAAGGGGGATGGGGCGACACGGGGACGAATCTCAGGACAGAGGCCACCGACGCTACGAGCATCGCGTGCCGAGCGTTGACCACCCGTGCAACCTACCGTGCGGGACCGGTGGCGCCAGCGCGTTGCTGCCACCGGTCCGAACGCGTCAGGGAATCGCTCGGACGCGACCGAGGACGCCAGCGTCGGCGTCGTAGATCACCGACCGCGGCGCTGCCCGAAGCGACAGCGGGAGCATCACGACGGCCGTGGGCTCCGCGGGGACGGTGATCGTGGTGCGCTGCACCCGCCCGTCCACGCCGGTCACATCGACGGTCAGCGGAAAGCGAAACGGCGGCCGCGCGGTATCCTGCTGAATGCGCAGCGCCACCTTGCGCTCCACGACATCCCATTCGGCCTTCACCGTCACCGAGGGCAGGCCCGGTCGCGTGAGCCACTGTGTGAAAAACCAGTCCAAGGGCTTGCCCGCCGCGGTCTCGACGGCGCGCTGAAAGTCGCTGCTCAGGGCGTTGCCGTGCCGATGCGTGGCGACATACGCGCGCACCGCACCGAAAAACGCCGAGTCGCCGATCTCGCGCCGGAGCAGGTGCAGTACGAAGCCCGCCTTCTCGTACACGTTGGTGTTGAGCACGCGCCCCAGATCGTCGAGCGACTCGTCGACGATCGGCAGGCGGTCGGTCACGTCGCTCCGCAGCACATCGCGACGCATCCGCTCAAGCTCGCTGCGGAGCGCGGTATCGCCGTACGCGCGCTCCAGCCACAGCGCGGCGAAGTACGTGGCAAAGCCCTCCGACAGCCACACGTGCGGCCACTCCCGCGTGGTGACGGCGTCGCCGAACCACTGGTGGGCCATTTCGTGCGCGACCAGCAGCTCACTGGGCGTCCCGGTGTCGAACAGCCGCGAGGCGTAGAAGATCGCCCCAGCATTCTCCATCCCCCCGTAGCGCGTGCTCGACGCCACGTGTGCCAAGGCTTCGTAGGGAAACGGTCCAGCCGTGCGCGTGAAGAACGCCGCGATGTCGTTCGCCCGGGCGAAGTGGCCGGGTAGGTGGCGTCGCTGGCCGGGGAGCGTCCACACCGACTGCGCGATGCAGCCGCTGAACTCGGCAATGCCGCAGAGACCCGTGCCCAGCTCCACCACCGAGAAGGGCGCGATGCCGATGACCATCACGCCCGTGTACAGCGGTCGTGCCGCCGACCAGCGGGTGGTGACGATCTGCGGGTTCGCCGCGTCGCGGGACTCTTCGGTTCGCACGCCGTTCGCAATCACCCGGTGCGTGGCGGGCGCGCGCACGGTCCACGCCACGGTGGCCTTGTCGGCGGGGTGGTCGACGGTGGGTAGCCACTGCTGCGCACGGTTCGGGAAGTGGTCGGCGAAGGCGGTGAAGCTGCCGTTCGCGTCGCGCTGCACAATCAGCCCGTCGGTCGGTATGCCGGCGGCGTCCACCGTCAGGCGCAGTGTATCGCGGCGCCCGGGCGGCAACTGCAGCGTCAGCTGGCCACGCTGATGGGTGAAGGGGATCGCTGCACCACGCAGCGCCACGCGACGCACCGCCATCGGCGCGGCGAGGTCAAGGACGAACGAGGTCGCGTCGGTCTGTCGGTGCACGGTGATCTCGGTGCTTACGCGCACCGTGTCGCCGAGCGCGGGCGTGCCGACCTCTACCGCGAATGCGTAGTGGAGCACGTCGAAGCCGACGCGCGGACCGCCCGTGCGGCTGGGCGCCTGCGCGGCCAGTGGCGCGCCGATGTGGAACACGGCCGCCCCTGCGGCCACGAGGAGGCGAGCGGCGTGACGAGCAATCATCCAGGAACCTGCGAGCGGAGATAACGGGCGAGTCCGAACCAGCAGTCGCGAATCGGCGGACGGCGGAGCAGTGCAGCGCCTTCCGGCGTGCTGCCGGCGCGCAGTTCGTCGAGCCGCGCATCGGCGAAGGCGTCGGCCTTGTCGTCGTCGCTGCCCTCAGCGTCGAACGACGCAAGGACGAGCGCGGCCCAGCGCGCCAGCACGGCGTCGTGCGCGTCCAGATACGCCGAGACCGGCTGCACCGGTCCGAAGTGGGTCAGGAACAGTCGCTCGGCTCCCCACGCGCGAATGCGCGTGATCGAGCCTGCCAGCAGGGCTAGGTCGATGTCGGGCGGTGGTACGGTCGGAATCACCGGAGTGCCACTCGGCAGTTGCTCGCCGCAGGTGTCGCCGACGAACGCGGTGCCGCTCCGCTCGTCGAGCACGCTGATGTGATGCTGTGCGTGCCCCGGGGTGTACTCGACGCGCAGCACGCGGCGCCCAAACTTGAGCGACTCCCCGCCAGTCAGCGGTCGCAGCGACGACGCCGGCACCGGTCGGAATTCGCCCCAGAGCGGCTCCATCCGATCGCCGTACAGCCGCGCCGCGCTGCGCAGCAACCGGGACGGGTCCGCCATATGCGTGGCGCCGCGCTCGTGCACGTACACCAGCCGCGTCGGGTCCTGCGCCACCAAGGTCCCCGACGCGCCGGCGTGATCGAGATGGATGTGCGTGAGCACGATGTGCTTCACGTCCTCGAGCCGCGAGCCGGCATCGCGCAACGCATCGTGCAAGTGGCCGAGCGTGCTCGTCGGACCGGGGTCGATGATCACCACCCCGTCGGCTGTCTCGAGCAAGGCCGTCGCGATCCCCTCCGGCGACTGCATATGGTGCAGATCGCAGAGCGTGATGCCCTCGGCGACCACGCGCGTGGTCATCAGCGGCCCTCGGGGCGACCGTGGTGCATCGAATGATCCATCGTCCGATGATCACGGCGCTGATAGTCGAGGAACTCGTGAATGGCCGCACGCGCCTTGGCGTCGCGCGTGACGATGGTGACCATCCCGCCGCGCGGCAGCGTATCGACCGCGTAGCGGATCGACGCGCGACGCGCGGCCATCACCGCCGTCCCGGGCACCGTCTCGCCGTGCACGACGCCGGGCAAGGTGAAGTCGCCACGGCGGAAGCGCGTCGCGATATCCCGCAGGTGCGCCCGGATGCGCGCCGTCCCCTCGGCGTCTGCGCTGTCTCGCTGCAACACGATGCGGCCGCCGTCGGCGCGCGACTCGAACCGGTGCGTCGACGTCGACTGATCCACCCCCATCACCACGGCCCCACGCGCCTGTACCGCGGCAAAGGAGGTGTCGTCGTCCGCGTAGGTCGGCATCACGAGTGCCATCCCGTCGGGTTCGCGGCCGGTGTTGATAAGCCGCGCGACGCGCCGAGCCGTGACGTCGAGTTCGGCGATCTGGTCGGTGGCCGCCAGTGCCACCCAGGCGCGCTGGCCGGCCGGATGCATCAGGATGCCAAGCGGCACCGGCGACGCTCCCATCTGCGTGCCGAGCAGCTGGTCCTTCACGCGGCTGGCGTCGAACGGAATGACGATGTCCGGCAAACGCACCCGCTGCTGTCGATCATACACGGCAATCGTGCCGCTCCTGGCGTTCGAGATCAGCACGGTCCGGCCATCGGGCGTCATCTTGGCTCGATTCGGAAACTCCCCGGTCGGCAACGACGCGAGCGAGTCGAGCGTGACGGCATCGAGAATCGTGACGCGATTGAGCTGACGGTCGCCGACCCACAGCTCGCGGCCGTCGGGGCTCACGTCAATGGCTTCTGGGCCGGCCCCAATCGGTGCGGTCTTCTCGAGCGTGCGCGACACGAGGTTGAGTCGCGAGACACTGCCCCCGATGTTCGACGTCCACGCGGTGCGACCGTCCTTGGAGACGACGACCATATGCGTGCCGCGCGCATTGGTGCCGATGGCGGACTCCACCCGACCCTCGTCCACCGCGACGACCAGCACCACCTGATTTGTCTCGCACGTCACCAGCACCCGACGAGACCCCGGCAGCCACGCGAGTCCGTGCGGCCGACGATACTCACCGAGATCGATCGTGCGCACGACGCGGCGATCGACCAGATCGAGCACCGTCAGGCTGCGCCCGGGTTCGCGCGCGCCGTAGTCGGCGACGACCGCGGTGCGCCCGTCAGGCCCGACCACAACCTCGTGCGGGCCCACGCCAGTGGGCAGGCTGAACTCCACGGCACCGCTCGGCGAGAGCTGTGCCGCCGAGGCGTTCGACTTGAGCAGCACCAGCACCGGCTGCGTGGTCGGTTGTGCGTACAGCGGCGTCGAGGCGAGCAGGGCGCCGGCGAGCAGTGTCCGAGCGGTCATCGCGTACCCAACTGCTTGTACCACGCCGCGAAGGCGCGTTCGGTGAACGACGGGTTGAACAGAGTCCAGTCGCCGAGCGAGGCGGGCGCCGCCCAGCCTTGTGCTGCGACGGCGGCGGTGACGCCCGCGGCGTGCCCCCGACGCGCCGCGGCCTCGATCTCATCGAGCAGCGCGGCGTATCGCGCGAACGAGGCCGCGTCGGCGACGGAGCCGTGCCCCGGCACGATCGGCGTGCGTTGCCGGCCAACCCAGGTGACCGACTCGCGCAGCGCGACCGGGTCGGCATCCACGTAGTTGGGGAAGATGCCGTTCCACATCAGATCGCCGGCGAAGGTGACCGCCGGGTCGTCGCACACCACGACGAGATCGCGGGCCGTATGGCCTCGCAACTGCCGAATCCTGACGGTCCGCCCCCCGAGATCGAGCGTGCCGGCGTCCGTGACCCGCAGCGGCGCCTCGGCACCGCGCGCGTAGCCGGTCACGCCCGTGACGTGATCTGCGTGATGGTGGGTGAGCAGCACGTGCGTCGGATGGCGGCCTGTGAGTGCCACGCTCTGCGCGGCCAGCCACGCGGCCCCTGCCGGCTGGAAGAAGCCTTCGATGGCCAGCACGGCCTGCGTGCCCGCGATCAGCCCGCCATTCGCCAGCGTCGTCCGATCACCGCCAAACGGGGTGGAGATCAACGCCCAGACGCCGTCGGCCACCCGCTCCAGCCGACCGAAGGGTTCGGCGGCCACCACCGGCAGCCGCGGGGCGGCAAACAACCGACGGGCCGACGCTGGCAACACCAGCGCGGCGGCCGCCAAATGGGCGGCGCAGCCCGTCAGGGTCTGCACGACGTGCCGACGGGTGACGAGATTGTCCGGGGCGGTGCGCAGCGGCATCCCGCAAAGTCGCCGGACGGTGGCCGAAGCGGAACTGCTGTCCGGCGCTACTGCGCCGTCACTGGCCCGGGCGGTACTCCCGCTCGATATGGCCGCTGCGCTGCTCGGGGTAGAAGTACACCTCTCGCAGCGCGCCGTCGGCGTACCGCGTGGCCTGATCGTTGAAGTGCTTCGACGACGCATCGCCGCGCACGCCACCCGCCGTGACCGCCACGGCGCGCACCTTGTCGCCGAACTCGACGATGGCCACGAAGCTGTTGCCGCTCGTGCCGTACATCCGCTTGGTGCCGGGGTACTTCCGGGCACCGAACGAGGCGAGTGAGCCCCAGCGCGCGGAGGCGAACGGCACCGCAATGCTCGGGGCCGAGTCCGAGAAGGGCTGCACGATGTCGGCCGTCACACGCTGGAAGCGGTTGCGTTCGCCCCAGGGCGTCTCCCAGCGGCCGAAGTCCGCCGTCAGGGTCTCCACTGCCGTCGTGAGCGCGCCGACGAGCGCCGCATCGGGGGCACGCGACGCGATGTAGTCGTACACCGACAGATCTTCGGCATTCGCGTCGGCGTTCACGCGGGTCCAGACTTCGTCACCCCACGCGATCGCGAGCGACGTCGGCACGGATGCAGCGCTCCAGCGGCGGTCCCAGCGCTTGAGACTGTCGATCGGCGCCGCCAGTGCCGCGCGTTCTGGGGCAGCGGCCGGCAGGCGATCGTAGGCGCGGAACAGCGCCGGCAGCAACTGATCGAAGGCGGGTAACCACGAGTCGTACGCCGCGTCACGCAAGGTGGCGATCGTGAACGACGACTGCGCCGACAGTACGCGCATCGCGTGAATGCCGCGGGGATTCTCGGCGCCCCAGTCCATATACGCCGGGAACGACGCCTTCTTGGGGCTGTCGGGGCCCGCCGCAGAATACGGGAAGTTGTTGGTGTTGTAGAGCCAGCCGTTCGCCGGACTCACGACCAAGGGCGATTCGTCGACGGTGTGCACGCCCTTCCAGTCGGTGGCGGCGTTGCTGCCATCGACCGGTCGACGCCAGTCGAACCGGGGATCGCGCTTCGGCACGAAGTTCGCGTGAAAGTACGCCGTGACACCGTCGGCGTCGGCATAGATCGTGTTGTTCGACGAGTTCGTGTGCAGATCCATCGTCGCCTTGAACTCGGCGAACGACTTCGCCTTGGTGCGTGCGTACGACTGCGTGAGGGCCGTGACCGGGTTGTTCATCAGGCCGACGCTGACCCAGCGCGCGCCCTCGCGGCGCACGATCGGCCCGTGGTGCGTCCGGTACGTCGGGAAGGTGCGGGCGACCAGTGAGTCGCCCTCCCGCACGCGGATCGTCACCGGCACCACCTGCAGCTCGCGCCACGCGGTGCCGGACTTGTAGCGCCAGCCGGCCGCGGTGGAATCCACCGTCTCGAGGAACTCGTCGATCGCATCGGCGGAGCTGGAGGTGTGCATCCAGCCCGTGCGTTCGTTGAAGCCCTGATAGATGAAGAACTGACCCCACGTCACCGCGCCGTAGGCGTTGAGTCCCTCGTCGCTCGTGACCTGCACCTCGTCACGAAAGAAGAACGACGTGTGCGGATTGATCAGCAGTAGCGCCTTCCCCGAGGCGGACTTGGCCGGAGCGATCGCAATGCCGTTCGACCCGCTCGGCTCCTTCGGCGTGCGCGAGACCGGCACCACCGCGACCGCTGCGGCGGTGTCGCCGTAGAAGGCCGCCAGCGCGCGCGTGCTCACCGACTCGATGTCGCCGCCAATGCTCCCTTCCGAGAACGCCAGCGCCATCCAGGGCTCGAAGCGCGTGAGGACGCGCGGCCGCACCTGCGGGTGCGTATGCAGATAGTAGTTGAGCCCGTCGGCCCAGGCGTCCATCAGGGCCTTGAGCCACGCGGGGCTCGCGGCGTACTGCGCCTTGAGGGTGTCGGGGTCGATGAACAGGCGCATCCGGAGATCGCGCCACTGCGCCGACGCGCCTTCGGCCTCGGCCAGTCGACCCAGCGCCGTCAGGAAATTCGTCTCGATGCGATTAAAGTCGTCTTCCGCCTGCGCGTACAGCATCCCGAAGATCGCATCGGCATCGGTCTTCGCCGACACGTGCGCGATACCCCAGTCGTCGCGCTGAATGGTCACGGTGGCGGCGCAGGCCTCCCAGGCGGCGACCTCGGGCGTGGGTGCGCCCGCGCAGCCGGCGGATGCACACAGCGTGGCGGACACGATCAAGCGACGGAACACGGCGGATTGGGACGGAGGATTACAGCTGGTGGAGCAAGCTCAGCTTCACAATCAACGAGCTGGCCCGGGGCGCTGTTGCCCCGAGTACCGCCTGTCGGTCGTTGTACACTACGTACAGGAAGGACAGCGGCGTGAACTCCCAGCTGAAGCGGGCGTTGAGCGACCCGCGCTGTGCGACGGTGTTGTACTGGTAGAAGGCGCTCCACTGCACCCGCGGCGAGGCGAAGACGCGCAGTTCAGGGCCGGCGAGATGCGTGACCAACGCGGTATCGCGTGTGCCGAGGGAGCGAATCCGGTTGATCTCGTAGGCGGCGCGGAGTGCGACGTACGGGCTGGGAGAGAATCGGCCCGACAACACCGCCTGTTGCAGCGTTCCGTCGAAGAAACTGCCGGTGGAGAGGGACGCCGTCGTGGCGACGCGCGCGCTCTGATCGCTCTTGAGGTCCACACCGACTCGGGCGTAGTCGTGGGTCCCCGGTGCGATCGTCACGTTCGGCAGCAGCGGCAACGGCGCGGTTGGCCGTTGCTGATTGAGTTCGACGAACGGCGTGATCGTACCCCCCGTGCGGCGCAGGAACTCGGTGTTGAACAGCACCGTCCCTTCCTGCAGCCGATAGTCGGTCGGGTCCTGATACAGGAAGGCTTGCACGGCGGGCTTGATCCACACCAGCGACGTGGGCAACCAGGCGGGCTGGGCGGTGAAGGACACCGCGGGATTCGTGAGCAGAACGCCCGGGCGCGAGACGAAGCCGGTTTGCGGGGCGTAGTCGCGAGTCACCAGCGCGCCCGTGAGGCTCGTGAGCCAGCGCGGGCTCGCGCGGGCCACACTCCAGGTGGCCGCGTAGCCGGTGGTCGATCCGATCGTCGACGTCGAGAACATCGCAGTGCCGGTGATCTGCTCACCGATGCGCGTCAACGCGTCGACCGCGGTGACGAGGTTGCGCGAGCCAGCGGTCGTGGCCGTCGCATTCGCGTCGCGGAGCGCGACCGTGGCGCCAATGCGCGTGGCCCTGCCGAAGAACTGGCTGCCGCGCGCCACCGCGAAGGTCGTCGCGCCGCTACCCGGACCGGCCGCCTGCCGCATCGCCAAGGCGCCGCCCGTCGTCCGGCCTGAGCGGTAGGCGTAGCGGAGGCCTCCAAGAATCGGCAGCGACGCGCCGGTGCTGTCGTTGAGCCCGATCCTTCGTGTGAAGAAGGGCTGCACCACGTACCGAGACGACAGTCCACCGGCGGTCAGCAGGTCGGCGTTCTCAAGGAAGAACTGCCGACGCTCGGGGAAGAAGACGCCGAAGCGCGTGAGATTCACGACCTGGCGATCGACATCGGCCTGCGCGAAGTCGGTATTGACCGTGGCTTCGATGACGCTGCTCGTCGTCGGCGCCCAGATGATCTCGCCCCCGACATCGCCGGTGGTGCCACGGAAGGCGCCGGGGGCCAAGTCCCGCTGGCCGGTCGTGAGCACGTACGGCCGCACGCGGATGTTCGTCCCGGGTGGCGGCGGGGCCAGCGAATCCAGCACGCCGCCGTACGTGAGGCGCCAGGACGAGAACTGGCGGGGATACGGCATCCACGACGTCCACGTGAGCAACTTGCGATTGTTGCGGACGAAGTTGACGTCCCACGACGTCAGGCCCGGCGTGTAGCGCAGTGACCGCCACGGCACGACGAACTCGGCCACCCACATCGAGTCGGTGACCGTTGTGCGCACGCGCCACAGCGCGTCCCAGCTGAAGTTGAACGAATCGCCGCCATCGAAGGCCTGCACGTCGCCCTGCGAACCGAGCGGGGTCGTGTGCAGCTGAAACACCGTGCGCCGGTCGCCGAGCGGCCCCAGGGTGAGTCCGAAGACATCGTTCTCGGGGGGCTCCAGGTCGCGGCGCAGATCCTGCATCCGCAATCCGCGACGCGCCGCCGTGTCGCGGTTGATCACGCCGAAGTAGAGGTTCACGCTATCGTACAGCACACGAACTTCGCTGCCGAACGGCGCGGTGGTCTTGTAGTCGGGGCGCGAGGTGACGAAGTCGCCGGCGAATGGCGCCCGCTGCCAGTCGCCTTCGTCGAGACGCCCATCGAGGCGGATCGGTCCGGCCGCACGGCGTGCCACGAGATGGCGCCGCATCGACGAGTCAGGCACCGGGACGGTGGCAGTCTGCGCGGTCAGCACGCCCGACGACGCCGGCAACAGGACCAGCGCGGCGACGAGGGCGGGACGGAAAAGGGAACACAGGAGCACGACCCCCAAAACTCACCGGAAAACGGCGGCGGCGCGAGGGTCTCGGGACCGATTAACTTTGGCCTTTCGTCGGACTTTCCCGGAGCTTACGTGGCCACGATTCTCGAGCGCCTTCCCGTCGGAGACAAAGTCGGTATCGCCTTCTCGGGCGGACTCGACACCAGCGCCGCCCTGCATTGGATGCGGGCGAAGGGCGCCATTCCCTATGCCTACACCGCCAACCTCGGCCAGCCCGACGAAGCGGACTACGACGAGATCCCGCGCAAGGCGATGGCCTACGGCGCCGAGAAGGCGCGGCTCGTCGAATGCCGGCCGCAGCTCGTGGCCGAAGGATTGGCCGCCATTCAGTCGGGCGCGTTTCACATCTCCACCGGCGGACAAACCTACTTCAACACCACGCCGCTGGGTCGCGCCGTCACTGGCACGATGCTCGTCGCCGCGATGCGCGAGGACGACGTCAACATCTGGGGCGACGGCAGCACCTTCAAGGGCAACGATATCGAGCGGTTTTATCGCTACGGGTTGCTCACGAATCCGGCGCTCAAGGTCTACAAGCCTTGGCTCGATCAGCAGTTCATCGATGAACTCGGCGGGCGCGCGGAGATGTCGGCGTATATGTCGGCGCAGGGCTTCGCCTACAAGATGTCGGCCGAGAAGGCCTACTCCACCGACAGCAACATTCTTGGGGCGACGCACGAAGCGAAGAACTTGGAGTTCCTGAACAAGGGGATGCACATCGTCCAGCCGATTATGGGCGTCGCCTTCTGGCGTGACGACGTCGCCGTGAAGGCCGAGACGGTGTCGGTGCGATTCGAAGAGGGTCAGCCGGTGGCGCTCAACGGCCAGACCTTTGGCAGCGCGCTGGCACTCTTCGAGGAGGCCAACCGCATCGGCGGACGCCACGGGCTCGGGATGAGCGATCAGATCGAGAATCGCATCATCGAAGCCAAGAGCCGCGGCATCTACGAGGCGCCGGGAATGGCCCTGTTGTTCATCGCGTACGAACGCCTCGTGACCGGCATTCACAACGAAGACACCATCGAGGCCTACCGCATCAACGGCAAGAAGCTCGGCCGTCTGCTGTATCAGGGGCGCTGGCTCGACCCGCAGGCGTTGATGCTTCGCGAGTCGGCCCAGCGCTGGGTTGCGCGTGCGGTCACCGGCGAGGTCACGCTCGAGCTGCGTCGCGGCAACGACTACACGATCCTCGACACGACGAGCCCCAACCTCACCTACAAGCCGGAGCGGCTGACGATGGAGAAGGGCGAAGCGTTCTTCACGCCGGCCGATCGCATCGGGCAGCTCACGATGCGAAACCTCGATATCGTCGACACGCGCGACAAGTTGCGGGTGTATACGCAGTCGGGACTGTTGCAGGCGCCCGACCAGCACGGCGTACCCAAGCTGACGTCCGGTAGCCGTTCAACGGAGTAAGGGCGGGACCACGGCCGCGGCGAGGTTGCCGCGGCCGTGTCGCTATCGGGTCGGCGCGGAGTTCCTTCGGCCGCCGGTCCAGATGACGATCGTGCCGCAGCCGTCGTTGGACTGGAATTGCACCGGCACGCTCCCGGTGCGCACATAGGCCTCGACCGCCTGAATGTCCTTGGGCGGCACGATGTCGTCGATCGACTCGTTCTCGGTCAATCGCACCCGGAGTCCATCGACGAAGTAGGTCGGCTCGCAGTAGAGGCCGCGGAAATCCGCGCCGCGCAACACGAGCCGATTGCCGCGCGTCGTGCGCTGCACGGTCGCGCCGGGCACGAAGCGGAAGAGATCGGTGGTCTGGGTGGGATTGAACTCGGTGATGAACTTCTCATCGAAGAACGTGCCGAACCCAGCCTTCCGGCGACGCTCGAACTCCATCATCCCGCGGGAGTTCGTGAGGCGTTCGCTCGTCACCGTGACGGTGGACAGCGTCTGCTGAATCGGCGCGAGCACGATGTCCTTGGTGCTTTCCCCGGCACCGAGCACGTCGACCGACACGCGCGCCGTCACGAAGCCCACGGCGCGCACCGTGAGTTGGTGCGTGCCCAGGGGAAGGTCCGTCAGCCGATAGCGTCCCTGTTCATCGGTGGTGGCGGTGGTCGCGCCGCCCTGGATCTGCACCCGGGCGCCACGCAAGCGACCGCCGTTCTCGCGCCGGACGACGCCACGGAGGATGCCGGTCCCCTGCAACACGGTGGACGTGACCGTCGACGAGTCCGCGGCCGTATCCACGACCTGCGCGACCATCACCGGTGCGACGAGCAAGTCGCGCTTGAGCAGGCCGGACGTGGGCATATCCTCCGGCGCGAACCCGCTGGAGTCGGCCCCGGCCCACGCGCGAAGGGTGACGCTGCCGTTGAGCGGGACATCGCAGAGGACCGCCAGCCCGTCGTCGTTCGCGTCGGCGACGACCTGACGCGGAATGCGCTGCACCCGCAGCCCTGCGACCACGACCTCGGTCCACGTCGCCCGCACCTGCGCGGGGACGCGAGGGAGGCCGTCGGACGCGCCGCGGACCCGCGCGAGGATCACCGCGGCCACGTCGGCACCGGAACCGCCGCACATCGTGCGCCGCAGCGTGAGCGCCGACGGGGTCCCAAGCGTGAGTCGCAGGTCGTCATCACCCGCCGTGAACGCCACCAGCGGCAACGCCACACCGAGGGAGTCGAGGCTGGGGTGCGACACGCCAAGCAGATAGCGGCCCGCCGCCACGCCGTCGAACACGAACTGTCCGCTCACATCCGTGGTCGCGGTGCGTGCGACACGGGCATCAGTCGCCGAGACGATCTGGACGACGGCGCTCGCCAAGGGCTTCGACGCGAGCGAATCGACAATGCTGCCTGAGACTCGCGCCCCGCCGGCCGAGGCGGCGTCGGCGCTTGCTGGCATCGGCAGCGGCGTCGGCGGCGGGACGGGTCGCTGCGCGCTCGCGCCCAGTGGCAGGAGGCCGATCAGCAGTAGTACGGTGCGTGCGACGCGCATCTCAGGCCGACTCCTGCGCGTGGGCGCGCGCTTCCGTGGCCGCATCGAGCCGAGCGCGGAGCGCGGCGACGATGGGCGGGGCCTCGGTGTAGCGTCGCCCGTAGTGGAGATTGAATCGGTAGTCGAAATCCATCGGGTTGTCGCCTTGCGTGTGCTGCAAGATCGTCTCGAGCTTGTCGAGGGCCTTGGCGAGCCTCGCCTCGGCGGTGCTGGCGGCCTCGTATTCGTCCCACAACGCCAGAATCTCGGTCGCCAGCGCGGCGGGCAGCGGGGCGATCAGTGTTTGCAGATCCCGACGCTCATCCGTGCCTTTCACCCCGCCACGGGCCGCCTGTTCCGGGGCCGGCACGTCGCCGCCAATCGCTTCGCCGAGATCGTGCACGAGGCAGATCTTGAGGACCCGGAAGAGATCGGCCTCAGGCACCGAGGGGTGAATCACCAGTGCCAGCATCATCAGCCGCCAGGTGTGCTCGGCGACACTCTCGCGCCGACCGGCGGAGGTCCAGCCGCTCCGGAGCGCCGTCTTGAGCCGTTCGCATTCGGTGAGAAACGCCAGCAGGGCATCGGCGTGTGCCTCCAGCCCTGCGGCCTCGTGGGCGAGGGGCGTGGCGACTCGCGGTTCGATCAGATCCCACTTGGTGCCGTAGCGGTCGCGGAACACAGCGACGCGGCCGTAGGGTTCGTCGCGGGGCTCGCTCAGGAACTCGACGCCCGCAGCCGCATAGCGCGCGTAATCCGCCGCAAAATCGGCCGTGTGGAGGAACAGGAAGACCCGTCCTCCCGTCTGGTTGCCCACGCGGGAGGCCTGCTCGGGCGTCGCGGCGCGCGCCAGCAACAACGCGGCGCCGCCGGCCGGCGCGCCCGCGGGGGCGACCACGACCCAACGCTTGCCGTCACCTTGCGGCTCGTCCTGCACGAGCCGCAAGCCGAGCACGCTGGTGTAGTAGGCGACGGCCTCGTCGTACTCCGGCACGACCAGACTGACGAGGGCGAGGCGCTGACCGGCGATAGACACAGCCGGATTGTAGCAATCGCGATCCGTCGCGCCACTGGCGCGACTGCGACTGGGTCCGGCCTTACTTGTGCCGGAAGGTGATTCGGCCGCGCGAGAGGTCGTACGGCGAGACTTCCACCGTGACGCGGTCACCGGCAATGATGCGAATGCGGAACTTGCGCATCTTGCCCGCCGTGGCGGCGAGCAGTTGGTGGCCGTTCGAGACGTCCACACGGAACATCGCGCCGGGCAGTACTTCGGCGACGGTGCCTTCCATTTCGATGGCTTCTTGCTTCACGCGGTCGGGGGATTGAGAGTGGACCCGGCCGCGACCAGCGCCGGTGCGGCGCCGCGGGCCAAGGTGATCTGCTCGACGCAGAGGAGGGCGAGGGCCGATGACGTCAGCGCACGCTCTTCGTTCGCGATGTTCTGCCACGCCCAGCTGGCGGCATCGCCGGCCACGGGGCGGAAGGTAGACTCCCACAAGGCGACCGGTGCGACGGCACGACCGGCGCGGGGACGCTCCGGAATCGGATCGCCGCGTGGGGCAATGGTGCCGGACCACACGATGGCCAGCAGTTCGCCGCCGACAACGCTGTCGCCAGCGCCGCAGAGCCACGTGACCGTGAGGGCAACCGGACCGCACTGCACGATGCAGCGGTTGGGCGCGAGCCGAACGGTTGGCGCGTCGCCACCCACGGCAAGTTGTGCGTTGGTCAGTCGATCGCTGACGTCCGTCGCGATGCGGGAGAACTCGCGCGCGCAGGCCGCGTGGGCCCGGGGGGACATCAGGAAGGACGCGGTGAGGCCCGACTCAGCCGTACCGAAGAGCCGGTCGTCGGCGGGATGCGATCGCATTGCTGGCCTCTGTGTGGAGAATGGGTCGTACGGCGCGCCGATGCGACGCGCCGTACGAGTCGTGCGGTGCGGAACGCGCTTAGCGCGAAACCTGCACGACGTTCTCGGCCGACGGTCCCTTCTGGCCCTGCACGATGTCGAATTCGACGGTCGCGCCTTCGGCGAGGGAACGGAAGCCATTGGCCTGGATGGCCGAGTGATGCACGAAGCAGTCCTTCGAGCCGTCGCTGGGCGTGATGAAGCCAAAGCCCTTGCTGTCGTTGAACCACTTCACGGTGCCGGTCGTACGCATTTGAAGCTCCTGTAACCTAAAAATCGCTGAAGTCGGAGCAGGGGCCCAAAGACCGATGCAATACGAAACCGACCGCAACTGCACGCGAGGCCCTCGCGCGGGGGTTCCGCCAACTGGCGGCAAATGTCGTGGAAAAAAAGAAGGGGCCCGCTCGCATTCGCAGGCCCCGCTCCACGGAATCTGTTCTGGCCACGAGCATATGCCCGTGTGTCGATACTGTAAGCAAGCGGGTTGCCACGCCTCGCGCAAGTCGTCGTGTCGACTTTTGCACGAGGCGTGCCCGCCGCATCACGACGTCGCGTCGCGTCCCAACACGGCGAGGTCGTCGTGCCCGTGGCCGGCAGCCAGCAAGGCATCCATCCGCGCGGCGACGCCAGGCAACACCGCCAAGGGCGCATCGCCCGCCGTCTCGAGCATCAAGCGCACATCCTTGCGTGCCATCGCCAGTTCGAACGTCGCGGCGAAATCGCGCGCGGCGATCTTGCGTCCGCGCGACGCCACTTGGCCGGCGGGATTGAAGTACTCGAACAGCGCCAACACGGCGTCCGGCGAAAGACCGCCACCGCGCCCGACGCTGAGCGCATCGGAGATCAGTGCCGTCACGCCCACGATGAAGGCGTTGCCGCAGAGCTTGAGCGTCGCGGCGGCGTCGGGACGCTCACCGAGATACTCCACGCGACTCGCCTGCTGCTGCAGGGCGGGACGGACGGCCTCGAAGCGCGCGGTGGGGCCGCAGGCGAGGATCGTCCCCTGGCCCTGCCGCGCCATCACGGGGCCGATGAAGACCGGACAGTGCAGGTACGCGACCGCGTCCGCCTCGAGACGCATCGCGCGCGCCTTCGTGAGCGCCGGCTGATTCGTGGTGTGATCGACGATGATCGTCGTCGGTGCGAGACCGGCGCGTGCGGCGTGCAGCACGTCGTCCACGCTGGCGTCATCGCGCAGCACCACGTGCACGCGCTCGGCGCCACGCACCGCGTCGGCCGGCGAGTCGGCGGCCGTGGCGCCCAGCGCCACGAGCGGCGCGAGTTTGTCGCGCGTGCGGTTCCAGACGGTGACGCGGTCGCCGCGCCCGAGCGCCGCTTCCACGAATGCCGAGCCCAACAGCCCGGTCCCGAGATATGCGATGTGTGCCATAGCCGGAATCTAGCGGCCCGATGCGGGGCGTTGCCCTCGGGGTAGATTCCGGACACTCCCCACCCCATCCCCGATATGCGCATCTCGCTTCTCGCCGCCGCCGCGCTGATGGCCGCGCCGCTCGCCCAGCCGCTGGCGGCACAGCTCATCCCGAACGACCCCGCGCTGGCCGCCGAGATCGATCGCCGTACCGCGGCGATCGCGAACAAGGTCACCGCGTGGCGCCACGACATTCATCAGCATCCGGAACTGGGGTATCAGGAAAAGCGCACCGCCGCGCTGGTCGCGGCGCATCTCAAGTCGCTCGGGCTGGACGTGCAGGAGAACGTGGGCGGCATTCCCGGCGTCGTCGGCATTCTGCGCGGCGGCAAGCCGGGCCCGACCGTGGCGCTCCGTGCCGATATGGACGCACTGCCGGTGAGCGAGCAGGTCGATGTGCCGTTCAAGTCGAACGTGCGCACCGTCTACAACGGACAGGAAGTGGGCGTGATGCACGCCTGCGGGCACGATACGCACGTCGCAATGCTGATGGGCGCCGCCGAAGTCCTCACCGGCCTCAAGGCGCGCATTCCGGGCACGGTCAAGTTCATCTTCCAGCCCGCCGAGGAAGTGGCGCCGCGCGGTGGCGCGAAGCCGATGATCGAAGCCGGCGTGATGGAAGGCGTCGACGGCATCTTCGGCATTCACGTCTTTCCCGGCAAGCTGGGCTCGCTGACGTATCGCGCCGGGCCGGCGCAGGCGAGCGCGGACAACTTCCGCATCATCGTCCGCGGCAAGCAGGGGCACGGGGCAATGCCCTCGACGGCGATCGACCCGATCGTGATCGGGGCGCAGATCGTCACCGCGCTGCAGACGATCGTCTCGCGCCAGATCGACCTCACCGAGGCCCCGGCGGTCGTGACGGTCGGCGCGTTTCACGGCGGCCTTCGCGAGAACATCATCCCCGACTCGGTGTGGATGATCGGGACCATCCGCACCTTCGACGAAAAGATCCGTACCACGATTCACGAGCGGATGAAGCGCACGGCCGAGGGCATTGCGGCCGCGTCGGGTGGAACTGCCGAGGTGCAGATCACGATCGGCTACCCGGTGACGGTGAATCACCCGGCGATGGTGTCGAAGTTCCTGCCCACGTTGCGTCGTGTGGCGGGCGAAGCAGGCGCCGACGAAACCGGGCTCTCGATGCCGGCGGAGGACTTCTCTCGCTTCGCCGAGCGGGCGCCGGGTTTCTTCATCGGGCTTGGCGTCACCCCGCCCGACCTGCCGCCGGAGAAGGTGGCGTCCAATCACTCGCCGCTCTTTCAGGCGGACGACCGCGCCCTGCCGGTGGGCGTGAAGACCTTCGCCAATCTCGTGATGGATTTCCTGCGGTCGGGCGGGGCACCGAAGCCGGTGCCCTGACCCGACGCGAGCTCAGCGTCCGTCGCGATCGCGACGGACCTTGAGCCGCTGTCCCTTGATCTTCGTCGAGGAGAGCGCGGCGACAATATCGTCCGCGATCTCCTCGGGCACTTCGACGATCGAGTGGCGATCCCAGATCTGGATCGCGCCGATCGCGCCGCCGTCGATGCCCACTTCGTTGGCGATGGCGCCGACCAGGTCACCCGGCCGGATCTGCGCCGAGCGGCCCGCGCCGATGAACAGCTTGGCGACCGCCCACTTCGCCTCGCGGGCGCTGCCCTTGGGCCCGCGAGCCGCGGCGCCGCGCGGCTTCTTGCCGGCACGGTCATCGCCGCCGCGGCTCCGCTCGCCCCGCTCGTCCCCGCGGCCGCGCGGCGGCCGATCCACCGGCGCAAAGCTCCGATCCCTCGGCGCCGACGCCGAGGGGATCTCCTGCTCCTCTGCAGCGCTCCCCAAGTCCGGCAGCGCCTGCTTGAGCGCCGCCGAAGCGATATCCATCAGATCGAACTCGGCCGACAGCCCGGTGACGATCATCCCCCAGCGCTCGAGATCCCCCGCCAGAATCACTTCGCGCAACGACGCCTGCGCGAGCTCGATGCGACGCGCGCGAAGATCCGCGACCGTCGGCACCGTCGCCGTCTCGATCGGCTGACCGGTGACCCGTTCGATGTTGCGCAGCATCCGATGCTCGCGCGGCTCGGCGAGCGTGATCGCGAGCCCCGTGCGCCCGGCGCGCCCGGTCCGTCCGATGCGGTGCACGTACGCTTCTGCGGCGGAGGGCACGTCGTAGTTCACCACGTGTGAGACGTGGCTCACGTCCAACCCGCGTGCCGCCACATCGGTCGCGATCAGCAGGTCGGTCGTGTTCGCGCGGAACCGCTTCATCACGCGATCGCGCTGATCCTGACTCAGGCCACCGTGCAGCGCCTCGGCGCGGTAGCCGCGGCCGTTTAGTGTTTCGGCCAGCGTGTCCACTTCGTTGCGGCTGCGGCAGAACACGATCGCGCTCTTCGGCTGCTCGACATCGAGGATCCGTCCGAGCGCCACCATCTTGTGCGAGCGCGGCACCACGTAGGCGACCTGACGGATCTTGGCCAGCTTGCCCGCCTTGACCGCCTCGGCATCGATCCGGATGACTTCCGGATCGCGCAGATGGGTCTTGGCGATTGCCGCGATGCGCGGCGCGAGCGTGGCCGAAAAGAGTGCGACCTGCTTGGTCTCGGGCGTGGCCGATAGAATGGCGTCGAGATCTTCCGCGAAGCCCATATCGAGCATCTCGTCGGCTTCGTCGAGCACCACCATCTTCACGTGCGCCAGATGCAGGGTGCTGCGGCGAATGTGATCCAACGCGCGGCCCGGCGTGGCGATCACGACATCGACGCCGCGCGACAGCGCGCGGATCTGGGTCTCCATCGGCGCGCCGCCGTAGATCGGCAGCGCGACGACGCCCATCGGCTTGCCGTAGCGGTACACCGCCTCGGCGACCTGCATCGCGAGCTCGCGCGTGGGCACGAGCACCAGCGCGGCCACGCGTTGCTTGGGCGTCGCCTGCGGGTTCAGCGCGTGCAACAGGGGCAGGGCGAACGCGGCCGTCTTGCCGGTACCGGTGGCAGCCTGCGCCAGCACATCGCGCCCCGCGAGCAACGGCGGAATCGCGGCCTGCTGGATCGGCGTCGGTTCTTCGTAGCCGAGCGCGGTGAGGGCGCTCAAGACTCGGGGATCGAGCGCGAGCGCGGCAAAGCCGGCGGCGTCGGCGGGGCGGGAAGGCATAGTGGAAGCTAGCGGCCCGCGCGGCGTCCGGCGACCTGACGGGCTCAGCGCCTGCGCATCCAGCCCATCACGACATCGTCCTCCAGCGCGCCGCTGACACCGCGGCAGCGGTGCCGCAGCCGCCCATCCTCAACGAACCCCAGCGACGCGTAGAGCGCGAGTCCACGCGCATTCGACTCGCGAGCGAACAGTTCCACCCGCTCGATCTCGGGCAGTTCGGTCTCCACCACGGTCAGAAAGGCGCCGAACAGTCGACGACCCACACCCTGTCCCTGCGCGGATGGACTGATGGCAATCGTGAGGTCGGACAGCACGTGGTGGAAGCAACGGGGCACCGGGCGGAACGCGTGCAGTTCGCCGATGATCTCGTCTCCACGGGCTGCGACCATCGACACGCCGCGGGTCCAGCTCGCGTGCAGGACCCCGTCCAGCCAGTCCCGATCGATCTCGGCGGCGGTGCGCGCGAGGCCGCCCTCGATCGCGGCCACCGCGCGATACAACGCCAGCACGGCGTCGACGTCGGCCGGCGTACTGCGGCGCAGCACGAGTTCAGTCACGCGCCACCCCGCGAAGGACATCGATGTCATCCCACACGTAGCGCCACTGCACGGCCTGCCCACCGCCCGGCGGCTCCATCGTCTGCTGTTCCACGGGGCGTCCGCCCATCCGGTCGTAGAACGCGCGCGCGCGGACGTTGCCATCGTAGACCCACAGGTGGAGCCGGCTGCCTCGCGGCAGCCGTTCGGCGATCGCCGCCATCAGCCGCGGGCCGATGCCCGCACTCCGACGTGCGGTGGTCACGTGCAGGTTGTCGAGCAGGTGCCCCCACGGCGGATCGGCATCGCGAAACACGAAGCCGAAGCCCACTGGCACGTCGCCGTCGAGCGCCAGCACACCGAACTGCGAGGTCTCGCGATCGGCGAGCCGCGTCGTCCACGTCGCGAGCCGATCGGCATCCAAGGCATCGTTGAGATAGGCGTCGGACAGGATGCCGCGATAGGCCGTGCGCCAACTGGCGGCGTGCAAGGCGGCGACGACTGGTGCGTCGGCGGGGGTGATGTCGCGAATCACGAGCGAGGCAGTCATCCGGTGAATGCTGGGGCTCGGCCGCAGCATTCGAAAGTCCAGAAACCCTCGCGCGGGCGGCACCGTACGGACGACCGTGCCGACGACCATCTCGCCTTCGCTGAGCCGGAAGATCCGATTCTTCTCGTTGCTGTCGATGGTGCTGCTGGTCTACGTGCACGGCTACGACTTGGAGCAGCGGTACCTGCAGCCGTACACGCTGGTCGAGGAACGGCTGTCGTTCACGACGTTCACGCAGTACCTGCTCGCCAACGGACTGTTCCGTTTCCGCTTGCCGGTGCTGTTCATCATTTCAGCGTACCTCCTGGCGATGCGGCCACCGGCGCCGCACGGTCCGCTGGTCCGGCGCCGCGTGCGCACCCTGCTCGTGCCGTTCGTGCTGTGGAGCGGCATCGCGTTGCTGACCACGTGGGGTCTGGAACACTGGGCGCTGACGGCGCCTGGGATCGAGGCCGCGCGGCTGACGTGGTACGGCGATGGCCTGATCAGCCGAGCCACGTGGGGACAACGGCTGTCGATCTGGCTCCTGGAACCGGTGGCCTTTCAGTTGTGGTTCCTGCGCAGCCTGTTCGTGTACATCGCGGCCTATCCGCTGCTGCGCCGTGCCGTGGTGGCGCGGCCGCGCGTGACCTTCGCCATTGCGACGCTGTTCTGGCTCGCGGACTTCGGCATTCCGCTGCTCTTCGGCGGGGAAGGGCTGCTGGCGTTCTTGATCGGCATTTGGCTCGGAGTCCGCGGGGCGGATGTCGAAACGCGCCCCTCGTGGGTGCGGCTCGGGCCGCTGACGATCGTGTGGCTCACGGCGGCGGCGTGCAAGACGTATCTGGCGTTCCAGGGCGTCTCCGAGTTCGTCACGCCAATGGTGCTGCTCCACAAGCTCGTCGTCGCGTCGGGGATGCTCGTGATGTGGTACGGCATCGACGGCCTGGTCACGCGCGCGATGGACAACCGCGCCTTCGCGTGGGTCAGCGGCTTCAGTTTCATCATCTACGCCGCGCACGTGCCGGTGATCAACTACGCACTCTTCTGGATCTTCCCGCTCGTCGAGCACCTGCCCGGCTACCGGATGGCCGTGTTCGTGTTGCTGCCGCTGCTGGTGATGGCAGGGAGCGTGCTCGTGGGGGCCACGCTCCGTCGCTTTACCCCGCGGGCCTACGGGTGGCTCACCGGCGGCCGAGGAGGAATGTCAGGGGAATTGTCAGCCGCTCCCGCCACGCCCTCTCGCTATGGTCCGCCCCTTCAAACACCCGCGTCGTGAATCGCGGCCCCTCGACGTAGCCGCGCGCACGCGCCATCGCATCGGCGCGCACTTGATACGGCGGGTATGACGCATCAAGGGTGGCCGAGCCACGGTCCATATACAGCCGGTGCGTGGTCGGCGGCGGCAGATGTTGCGCGAGGTACTCGATGACGGCGCCATCGGCGGCGGGCCAATGCGTGGAGAGCGCCGCCGCCGCGCCGAACACGTTCGGGTACTCCGACATCGCGTAGAGCGAAATCAGGCCCCCCATACTCGAGCCCATCACCATCGTGTCGTCGCGGCCGGGACGCGTGCGGTACGTGCGATCGATGAACGGCTTAAGCTCGGTGACGAGGAAGGCGAGGTAGGCGTCGGAGATGATCTCGCCTGACGCCGCCGGACGCCCCAAGCCAGTGGAGAACGACGTCTCGCCGGCCGGGAGCGCCTTGCGCGGCATATACTCCTGATAGCGCTTGGGCGAATTCCACGTCGCGACCACGATTGCGGGCCGAATCGTGCCGTCCGCGATGAGGGACGTCATCGTTTCGTCGACACCCCAATCCACGCCGCCCATCGACGTCGCCGGATTGAAGACGTTTTGCCCGTCGTGCATATAGAGCACGGGGTAGCGGGTGCTGCCGGAGGCATCGTATCCGGGCGGGAGCCACACCTCCACGTTGCGTGCGGCAATGCGCGTCGCCGCAAAACCAGCGTGCAGCACGCGGCGGCCGGTGATCCCGAGCGGCGGCCCCGGGATGCTGACCCGCGTGATCTCGAACACGCAGCCGCTTCGAGCCGGAATCACCACGGCGATCTGATTGCCGTCGACCCGCGGCGCGGCACACTGGGAGAGCAGGTCGCTACCCAGCGCGCCATAGGGCACGCGCACGGTGGATGCCGTCGTGTCGTTGTTCAGCGCCACGAGCATCGCACCGCGACGGTACACCCACTGCTGCGGGGTCACCACGACGTTTTCCATCGCGCGGCCCTGCAAGTCGGCGCGGGCGCGACGCAGCCCGATCAGCCGCTGCAGATGCTGCCAGGTGCGCTGTTCCTCGGGCGTTCGACCGTTCGCCTCGAACTTGTCCGCCGCGTCCCCGGGCCAGCCGCCGGGAAAGTCTCCGCGGTTGTCGGGGTCGCCCGAGCCCGTCATCCCGATTTCATCGCCGTAGTAGACCAGCGGCGTGCCGCGGGTCGTGAGCAGGAACGTGTACGCGAGGCGAAGCCCGGCGTGCGTCGCGCCCGGCTCACTCATGAACCGCCCGACGTCGTGCAGGCCGAGAAACGGGACGAGGCGGGTGGCATCCTGATACATCCGATCGCGGCCGAGCATCTGCGCGACGTCTCGCAGCGATCCGCCACGCGCGAACGCTTGGCGGATGGGATAGAACAGCGGGAAGTCGAACAGCATATCGACCTTCGTGTCGAGCCCGTCCCACTGCGCGCGGCCGCCCTCGAAAAACGAGACCAACGCGGGATCACCGTCGTACACCTCACCGACGACCTTGAGGGACGGAAACTCCCGGGTAATCGCGGCCATCCAGGCGCGCCAGAAGGTGCGAGGTACATACGGCCAGGTGTCCTGCCGAATGCCGTCCACCCCGGTGCGGGCGACCCACCACAGGGTGTTCTGGATCAGATACCGCGCGACCTCGGGGTCATCCTGATTGAGATCGGGCAGGATGTCGATGAACCAACCGTCCAACGTCGCCGCGCGTACCGAGGCGGGGCTGTAGCGATCGGCGATGGTCCACGTCTGCCAGACATTGTTCAGATGACGATCGACGGTGCCGTGATACCACGTGGGGGTCGGCGAGTCGGTCACCCACGGGTGATACGGCCCGGTGTGGTTCGCCACCATATCGACGACGATCTTGATGCCCGCCGCGTGGGCGGCATCGACCAGCGCGCGGAACTCGCCCAGCGTGCCGAAGTGCTCTTCGACGCCGTAGAAATCGGTGGGGCCGTAGCCGTGGTAGTCGGTGATCGGCTTGCCGTCCGGCTTCTCGCGATCGTTGAGCGCGTTGTGGTTGTCGTAGATCGGGTTCAGCCACACCGCCGACACCCCGAGTGAACGGAGATATGGCAGCCGCTGCCGCACGCCGGCGAGGTCGCCGCCGTGGTAGTAGCGCCGTTCGCTACGGTTGTGGAGCCCAGGTGAGGCGACAGGATTGTCGTTCTGCGGGTCCCCGTTGGCAAAGCGGTCAGGCATCAGCAGATACATCACATCGCTCGGCCCGAAGCCCTGATAGCGGCCCGCGCTCGCGAGCTTGGGCGTGAGCTCGAAGGGGGCGATCGCCCGGCCCGCCGGCGTGCGCACCGTGAGCGGATACTGCCCAGGACGCGCCGAGGGCGGGATCGTGACATCCACGAACACGTACGTCCCGGCCGCATTCACCTGCACTCGGCCGCATCGCAGTGCGCCGCACTCGAGCGACGCGCCCGCAAGGTGCGATCCGCGGAGCATCACGCGCACTGGGTTCACGGTCGACTGCGGCCACCAGTCCGGCGGGTCGACCTTCGTTACGGTCGGCGCCTGGGCGCCGAGGGGCATTGCCGCGCACAGCGCGAGGCGCGCGAGGCGGCCGGTGAAGGCCGCTCGCGTCACGGAGCCCCCTTGTCCTCGACGCGGAGCACGAGCACGCCGGCCAGCGCCAGAAAGACGCCGCCCGCGATCACAGCTGCCATCCGGTTGTTGTCGAGCACGTTCGACATCACCCAGCCGAAGCCGAGCGACGCGACGATCTCAGGGATGACGATGAAGAAGTTGAAGATGCCCATATAGATGCCGTTCTTTCCTTCGGGAATGGATCCGGCGAGCATCGAGTACGGCATCGACAACGTGCTGGCCCACGCGATGCCCACGCCGGCCATCGACAGCAACAACAGCGACGGCGTCGTGATGACCGACACCGATAGCAGGCCCGCCGCGCCGGCGCCCAGGCAGATCGCGTGCGTCCACTTGCGCCCGTTCTTCTTGGCCAAGGGCGGCAGGAAGAAGCTGAACGCGAAGCAGACCGCCGAGTACGCGCCGAAGCAGACACCGGCCCACTCCACCCCCTGCTGGTAGAGCGGCGAGCTCGAGTCGCTGGCCCCGAATACGTTCGTCGCCACCGCGACCGGGAAGTAGAGCCACATACAGAACAGGCCGAGCCACGTGCAGATCTGCACCCAGGCCAACTGCTTCATCGTCGACGGCATCGCGCGCACGGCCGCGACGATCTCGCGCGCGCCCGCCGCGATGCCCGCCGTTGCGGCCTTCTGACGCTGGAACGCGGCCATATCCGCCGGCGGCTTTTCCTTCGTCGTCAGAATCGTGTAGAGCACGGTGCCCAGAAACGCCGCCGAACCGACATAGAACGAAATCCGCACCGTCACCGGAATCGTGTCGCCGGCGACCGCTGCGATACCGCCCCAGTTGGTCAGCATCCACGGCAGCGCCGAGGCAATGACCGCACCAAGCCCGATGAAGAAGCTCTGCAGCGCGAAACCGGTGGTCCGATCCTCTTCGGGGAGCACGTCGCTCACCAGGGCTCGGAACGGCTCCATCGAGATGTTGATCGACGCATCGAGAATCCACAGCAGGCCGGCAGCCATCCAGAGCGCGCTCGAGTTCGGCATCGCCAGCAGCGCAAGCGAACTCAGAATCGCGCCCGTCAGAATGAACGGCCGTCGACGGCCGAAGCGCGGCGACCAGGTGTTGTCGCTCAAGTGACCGATCACCGGCTGCACCAGCAACCCCGTCAACGGGGCTGCCAGCCAGAGCATCGGAATTTCATCCGGCTTCGCGCCGAGGTACTCGTAGATGGCGCTCATATTCGCCATCTGCAGGCCCCAGCCGAACTGGATGCCGAGGAACCCGAAGCTCAGGTTCCAGATCGTCGAGAAGCGCGTGGTCGACTGCGTCGCCATTCGTCGGAGTCCTTACCGCTGGTAAAGGTCCACCAGCTCGCGCAGACGGCGGCTGATGTCGGGCGTGATCTGGTCCCACGTGAATCGGAAACCCCAGTTGCCCGACGCGCGTCCGGGCAGGTTCATCCGGGCCTCGCTCCCCAAGCCGAGCACATCCTGCAGGGGAATGAGGACCGTGTTCGCCACCGAGGCGAGGGCCGTGCGCATCAGGGTCCAATGCATCTCGCGGCCGTCGGTGCCGAGATAGCGCATCGCGAACGCCTTCTCGCGCTCCACCATTTGGGCGTCGCGGGTCGAGCCGCCGCCGGCACCCGAGTTCCACCAGCCCATCGTGGTGTCATTGTCGTGCGTCCCCGTGTACACCACGCGTTCGCGCGGATACGTGTGCGGCTGGAAGTCGTTCGCCTGTCCGTCGGCGCCGAACGCGAACTGCAGGATGCTCATCCCGGGGTAGCCGAACTGCTCGCGGAGCGCTTCGACCTCCGGCGTGATGACGCCGAGGTTCTCGGCGATGATCGGCATCGGGCCGAGTGCGTTCGTCATCGCAGTGAACAGATCCGCGCCAGGCCCTGTGACCCAGCGGCCGTTGATGGCGGTCGTCGCGTCGCCCGGGACTTCCCAGAAGCCGACGAAGCCGCGGAAATGATCGATGCGCACGATGTCGAACAAGTCGAGCGAGGCCCGCATCCGCCGGATCCACCAGGCGTATCCAGTGGCCTTGAGCGCGTCCCAATCGTAGATGGGATTCCCCCACAACTGGCCGGTGGCGCTGAAATAGTCTGGCGGCACTCCCGCCTGCACGGCCGGCCGGCCATCGGGATGCAACTTGAAAAGCTGCGGGTTCGCCCACACGTCCGCCGAGTCGTGCGCGACGTAGATCGGCAGGTCGCCGACGAGCTGGATGCCCCGGGCGTTCGCGGCGCGACGCAGCGCGCGATACTGCGAGTAGAAGAAGTACTGCTCGCGACGGTAGTGCTCGATACGGTCGGCCAGCGTCACTTTCCACTTGCCGAGGGCGGCCGGCTCGCGCCGGGCGGCGCCCGCTTCCCATTCGGGCCACGACACGCCCCCGTGGGCTTGCTTGAGCGCCATAAAGAGCGCGTAGTCCTCGAGCCACCACGATTCAGCGGCGACGAAGGTGCGGTACGCGTCGTCCGGCGCAAAGGCGGCGATCGCCCGCGCAATCACCGCCTGCTTGTGCGTGATCACCGGGCCGAAGTCGACGGAGTGCGACGGAAAGTCGCCACTCGCGTCGCCGATGTGGATGAGGAGCGGATTCCCCGCAAAGGCCGAGAAACACTGGTAAGGCGAATCGCCGTAGCCGGTCGGGCCAAGGGGCAGCATCTGCCAGAGCTTCATCCCGGTGGCCGAGAGGAAGTCGAGAAAGCGGTGCGCCTCGGGTCCGAGATCGCCGATCCCGTTCGGTCCGGGAAGCGAGGTCGGATGCAACAGAATGCCGGCTGCGCGGGGAAAGGTCATCGAAGGAAAGAAGCGATGGTGCGCCGCTCCATCGCGGCGCGGGAGGGAAGGTTAGTGCGCGGGCGCGGTCTCCGCCGGATCTTCGGTAACCACCAGCACGCTACGCGACTGCACCGAGAGCGGCCAGCGCGTACCGTCCGGTGCGGGCAGCAGACGCTCGGTCCGCGAGGGATCTGCCGTGTCGAGGGCCAGGGTCCAGCCGTAGCCGGCATCGGGGGCCGGCAGCTGCGCGGTAGCCGCGCCGCCGCCCCCGTGGACGATCAGTGCCACGCGGCCCCCACGGGTGGTCCCGGTGGGCTCCGCCGTCAGCACGGCCACCAGCGATCGCCCCGCAGGATCGGACCAGTCGCTCTGCGCCATCGGCGTCCCATCGAGCCGCCGCCACGCGACATCGGGGTGGGGGGCACCAGCGCCCGCGCGGCCAGTGAGCCACCGTTCCGCGTGAAAGACGGCGAGCCGCTGGCGCAGGGCGACGACCCGAGCGGTGAATGCAATCAGGTTGCGATCGGCCGAGCCCCAGTCCACCCACGTCAGCGCGTTGTCTTGCGCGTAGGCGTTGTTGTTGCCCTGCTGCGTGCGGCCGAGTTCATCACCCATCGTCAGCATCGGCGTCCCGCGCGACAACAGCAGGAGCGCGAGCAAGCCACGGACGTCACGCTGCCGCGCGGCGATGACGGTCGGGTCGCTGCTTGGCCCTTCGACGCCGTGGTTCCACGAGTAGTTCGCATCGGTCCCGTCGCGGTTCGACTCGGCGTTCGCGTGGTTGTGCTTCTGCGTGTACGACACGAGGTCGTGCAGCGTGAAGCCATCGTGCGCGGTGATGAAGTTGACCGAGCGCGACGGCGGGCGATGGCGACTCGCGAAGACGTCCGCGGAACCGGCGATGCGGGTCGCCAGCTCGCCGAGCAGGCCGCCGTCACCCCGCCAGTAGCGTCGCACGGTGTCCCGGTATCGGTCGTTCCATTCGCCCCAGCGCGCCGGGAAGTGTCCCAGCTGGTAGCCGCCGGGACCAATGTCCCAGGGCTCCGCGATGAGCTTGCGTTCCCGCAGCACGGGATCCTGTTCGATCGCCGCCAGCAACGGCGCCGCCGGATCAAACCCCTGCGCGCGTCGCCCGAGGTCCGTCGCCAGGTCGAAACGGAAGCCGTCGACGCCTGCCGCTTCGACGAAGTACCGCAGGGAATCCATCACCAGCCGCACCGTCGCCGGGCGGTCGAGCGCGAGCGTGTTGCCGCAGCCCGAGTCGTTGACGTACTTCCCGTGCGCGAGCCGGTAGTAGCCGCGGTTGTCGAGACCGCGGAGGGACAGCGTCAGGCCGTTGGCGTCACCTTCGGCACTGTGATTGAACACGACGTCCAGCAGTACTTCGATGCCCGCCGCGTGCAGAGCCGCGACGGCCTCGCGCAACTCGGCGATCCCGCCCGGAGCGAGCCGGGGATCGGGCACACACCAGCCGATCGTGTTGTAACCCCAGTAGTTCGTCAGCCCGGCACGGACCAGATGCGGCTCGTCCATTGCCGCCATCACCGGTAGCAACTCGACCGTGGTGACGCCGAGCGACACGAGATGCTCGATCGCCGCCGCCGATCCCAACGCCGCCACGGTGCCGCGCTGCGCGCTGGGCACGCCCGGCAGCTGCATCGTGTAGCCGCGCGGATGCATCTCGTAGCAGATCGTGCGGTCCCAGGGAATCTGCGGATGCGACGGCGTGATCGGCGGCAATGGCGGCAGGGCA
>JANRJP010000070.1:0-5881 GCA_033763905.1 Gemmatimonadaceae bacterium | reverse complement strand
GCCTGTGGTCGGTGCCGGGGGCCGTTGCGTCAATCATCGGGTCGAACGTTGCCCCAGTGCTCGTGCGACGCATCGATGGCGCCTACGTCGCGGCCGCAGGCTTCGTTTTGGCCACGCTGGGATTCGCGATGATCGCGCAGGCCGGCGTCACATCACTCTATTTGGTAGCCTCAGGGTGGGTGCTGATCTCGCTGGGCTTCGGTGCCACGTTCACGGTGAGCACCGATCTCGTCGTCGGTGCGGCACCAGAGGAACGCGCCGGCGCCGCGTCCGCGCTGTCCGAGACAGCCGCTGAGCTGGGTGGCGCGCTTGGGCTCGCCGTGTTGGGGACGTTGGGGATGGCGATCTATCGGCGTGCGCTCAGCGCCACGATGCCATCCGATGTACCCGCGTCGGTGGCAAAGGCTGCCTTGGAGACGCTCGGCAACGTGGCTGCACAGCGCCAGTCACTGAGCGAGCCGATCGGCACCGCGCTGCAGGACGCCGCGCGGATCGCCTTCGTGGAGGGACTTCAACTGCTCGCGCTGATTGCGGCGATCGTACTCGCTGCGCTCGCCGTCTTGGCCGCCACTATGCTCCGAGGGCCCCGTGCCAGCATCTCCGCTCACTGAACTTCGCCGCCGCTGTTTGAGCCTTCCCGAGACCTACGAGAAGGAAGCCTGGGGCTCGGCGACGTTCCGCGTGACCAAGGGCAAGATCTTCGCGATGTTCGCGATCAATGCGCAGAAGACAGGTCGCGCCCGGCCGGAAGTGTGGATCAACTCGAGCACGATCAATCAGGAGCTGCTCGTCGCCGAATCACCGGACCGCTACTTCGTGCCACCGTATGTTGGGCCGTACGGATGGGTCGGCGTCTGGCTGGACCGGCGGCCGCCGTGGAAGACCGTGCAAGGACTGCTCGAGGACGGTTGGAAGCGCGCCGCCCCGAAGCGGCTGCTCAAGGCCGTGACTCAGTCGTCGGAGTCGCCCGCTGCGGGACCTAAACCCAAGGCCTCGCGCACCGCACGCCGGTAGGTCCGACCGCTGGTCACCGATGTGCCGTTGGCGAGGTGCAGCACGACATCACCGTGGAAGTACGGCTCCACCCGCTGCACGCGGGCCCGATTCACCGCACACGAGCGACTGACCCGTAGCATCACCTCGCGTGGCAGGCGCTCGAGCACGGCGGTGAGCGTCTCTCGCACACGAAGCCGCTGTGTGCCAATGCTCACCAGGATGTCGTTGTCGTCGGCATCGATCCGTTCGATCTGTCGCGGATCCACGAACGACGTGGTGGAGCCCTGCTTGAATCCCACGCGCGGCGGACCCGCTGGTGACGACGCCGTCGGTACGGCACTGGATGCCACCCGCTCGAGCAACGCGGTAAGCCGCGGCCCGTAGTCGCGCGCTTCGCGGTCGCGCAGCAGCGTCCGCAACCGTGTGAGTGTCGCGGCGAACCGTGCAGGATCGACCGGCTTGAGCAGGTAGTCCACGGCGGCGGCTTCGAAGGCTTGGATCGCGAATTGATCGTATGCCGTGACAAAGACCACGAGCGGCGGCTCGGGCCCCAGCGCCCTCGCCACATCGAAGCCCGTGCGCCCCGGCATTCGCACGTCCAAGAACACCACCGCAGGCTCGACCTCCCGCACAATGCCCTCGCCGTCGAACGGATCGCTGCTCGTCGCCACAAGCTGAAAATCCGTCACGCCGTCGAACAGCCGCGCAAAGGCCTTGAGCGCCGGCGGCTCGTCGTCAATGGCGACCACGCGCCACGGCGTGCTACTCGGGCTCACGCCGGCACCGCCACATACGGCAGCGACAGAGTTACCACCGTCTTCGTGGGCGTGCGATCCATCGTCACGTCTCCCGCACTGCCGTAGTGATGCGCCAGTCGCTGCTTGGTGTTTGCCAATCCAATCTTGTGCCCCGACTCGGCTGATTGCGACACCGGTGCCCCGGCGTCCTCGACCGTGACGACCAGACGGTCGGCGTGCCGAGCGGCCGTGACGGCAATACTCGCCGGTCCGGGCCGCTGCGAGACGCCGTGCGCGATGGCGTTCTCGACGAGCGGCTGCAGCACCAGCGCTGGCGCCAGGGCCGACGCGCTCGCGTCGTCAGCGTCGATACGCACCGCCAATCGGTCGCCGAATCGCACCTGATGAATGCGCAGATAGGCGCGTACCAGGTCCAGCTCTTCACGCAGCGGACGCTCGGGTTGCTCGCCGCCGGCCAACACACTGCGCAGAACATCACTCAAATGCCGCAACATCTCTTCGGCCACCGCTGGGTGATCGCGCACGTGCGCCACGATGGCGTTGATGGTGTTGAACAGAAAGTGCGGTTCGAGCTGCATCCGCAGCGCGCGCAGCTCGGCGTCGGCCAACTGCGCCCGCAACGCAGACGCTTGCGCGGCCCGCGACTGCGCGCGGCCCGTCATCAGCACGGCCTGCAACACCGCGACGATCAGCGCGAACTCGCTGAATGCGCCGACGCCGTGATTCACCAACAACTGCTGGAACCCCACGTACAGCGGCAGGTTGACGGCTTCCCAGTTGCTGATCAGCCCCACCGGGACCACCGTCGCGGCCGTGTGCAGCAGCGCCGCTACCACGCCAATCGCCGACCAGCGCGCCAACGACACTAGCGCGGGTGCCGCATCCACCGCATAGCGACGACACAGCGCGGCAATCGCCGGCACCGCCATCGCCCACACCAACCACGGCACCACCTGGATGCCCAGATTGAGCCCGATGTCCAGCGGCAGATCGCGCGCCCAGCGTAGCACGATCCGCTGTGCCCCAAACAACCCGCCCAAGGCCACCGCCGAAATGCACGCGGCCACGAGCAACGCCGAAGTAGAACGCCAGGGCGGCGCAGTATCGATGGCCGGAGCTGTGGAATCGCGCATTACACGAGATCTCAGCGGGGAGCGGGTCGACCGGGCGCGGCCGACGACTCCACGTTATAGCCAGAACCCGCCACGCGCTCGGCGCGCAGTCGCTGCGTCCCCTGCCACCACTCGATTTCCTGCGCTCGGCCCCCGACGACACGCCGGACCCGGAGCTCGACACCGTCGATGGCTGGCACGATGAAGCTCGTGTCGGACTCGGCCAGCAGCGGGAACGGACGGCGGCCAGCCGGACCAACGAGGAGCTGCCCGTCGCGGTCGATCACGTCGATCTCGCGCCGTTCGCTGATGCGGTAGCGACCCGCCAAGCGCGCGCGCTGCTCCGCCGAGGCGACGACCGCACGACGCACGACGGGGGCCAGGTCCTGCCAGCCGTACTCGCGGGCGACGGCGCGAATGTACTCCATCGCGAGGTCGCCGCCGTCGTCGCCGTTCGTCATCACGACGATGCCGTCGCGACGGTCCAAGTACCCGATGAACATCGCGCGAAACCCGTCGTTGGCGCCGCTGTGGCTAAACCGAAACGGCGGGTCCCCCTTGAGCCCGATCCCTAAGCCCTGCGTGGGCGCTTGCAGAGTCATCATCTCGCGCGCCAGTGCCTGCGGAAGCAGCGGGCGATCAGTGCCGCGCACCGCGTCCTGCAGCTGCAGGATGAGTCGCGCCAGATCACTCGGCGTCGACCAGAGTGACGCGGCGGCCATCTCGGGCAGGTCGCGCCAGCGTCCTTCGATGGCGAGCCCGCCGTCGGTATGCCCCGTGGCCAAGTCCCCGCCAAAGTCATTGTCGCGGACCTGCGAATACGTGGTGCGGGTGAGTCCGCGCGGCGCAAAGATCTGCTCGCGGGCGTACACGTCGAAGGCCTTGCCGGTGATGTCTTCGAGCGCCAACTGGGCAATGGTGAAGCCCCCGCCCGAGTAGCGCCCCACGGTGCCGGGGACGGTATCGACGACAATCGGCGGCGAGTTCGCCGGCGCGGCGCCGTTGAGCACTTGCACCAGCGTCGGAATCGGTCGACCACGCACGTAGCCGTCGAAACCGTGCACGGTGATGCCGCCGCGATGCGTGAGCAGATGCCGAAGTGTCACCGGCGTCAACGACGTGTAGCAGTTTGCCGGCACCTGCCAGCGCGTGAGCGACGCGTTGATGGGCGCATCGAGCTTGATGCGACCCTGTGCCACCAACTGCAGCAGCGCGATGGTGGCGACCGGCTTGCTGATCGAGCCGCCCTGGAAGAGCGTGCGCGTGGTGACCGACGCTGGTGATGCGGCGTCGCGCACGCCGTAGGCGCGGGCCCACGCGAGTTGGCCGTTGCGGACGACGGCCACGCTCTTTCCCGGGACGTGGTGATGGCGCATCCGGTCGGCCACGGTCCAGCCGGTGTCGGGGTCGGAGGCCAGCGGCGTGCTTGGGTAGAGGCGGGATTCGATGCGCTGGATGGGGTCTTGTGGCGGCTGGGCGAGCGCTAAGGCGAGGGCTGTGATGAGCATCCGGTGGCTCCAGTTGGGGATGGGGTAGGATGCTTGGGCTTGGTCAGCTTGGGTTGAGTCTTGGGGTGGGGGGGACTTGGTGCGGGGTGGAAGGGACTGGAACTGCCTTTCACCACTAAGGCACGAAGGGCACGAAGGCTACAAGACCAGGCGCTTCAGGCCGTCTTTCAGGCGTGGGGCGTTGAAGTTCAGGAGGAGGGCTTGGCGGAAGTTGCCTAGGCGCAGGTACGTGATCACCTGCGCCGTATGGATGGGATGCAGCTTCTCCACGGCCTTGAGTTCCAGCAGCAGCGTGCCGTCCACCACGAAGTCCAGACGGTACGACACATCGAGCTCCACCCCACGGTACCGCACGGGCAGCGGCACCTCCCGCCGGTAGGGAATCCCCCGCGCATCCAACTCCACGGCAAGGCAGGCGGCGTACGCCCCTTCAAGCAACCCGGCCCCCAACGCCGAGTGCACCGCCATAGCCGCCCCAATGACTTCCCCCGACCAATCCCGCATCTCTCCCCCACTTCTGCAGTCCTTCGTGCCCTCTGTGCCTTAGTGGTAAAAGGCTCTTCCCCCCAGACACGAACCCGCGCATCACGAAGACAACCCTTAGATTCCCACGCCATATGAGCCAAACCCCAGACGTCCTAGTCCTAGGCGGCGGCCCCGGTGGCTACGTCGCCGCACTGCGCTGCGCGCAGCTCGGCCTGTCCGTTGTCTGTGTCGAACTCGACAAGACCTTAGGCGGCACCTGCGTCAACGTCGGCTGCATCCCGTCGAAGGCGATGCTCCAGTCGTCGGAGCACTTCGAGTTCACGAAGCTCCACGCCAAGGAACACGGCGTCATCGTGGGCGACGTGCACGCCGACTTGGCCACGATGCTCAAGCGCAAGGACGACGTCGTCTCGAGCAACACCAAGGGTGTCGAGTTCCTCTTCAAGAAGAACAAGGTCACCTGGGCCAAGGGGCGCGGCACGGTCAAGAGCGTGCAGCCGACCATCAGCGTCGACGTCGTCGGCACCGACGGTAGTAGCACCACGTACACGCCCAAGCACCTCATCATTGCCACCGGCTCGGTGCCCTTCGAACTGCCGTTCCTCAAGTTCGACGAAGAGCGCATCCTCTCGAACGTCGGCGGCCTGCGCATTCCCGAGATTCCGGGCCACCTGATTGTCGTGGGCGGCGGCTACATCGGCTTGGAAATGGGCTCGGTGTGGCGGCGCCTCGGTGCCAAGGTCACGGTGATCGAAGCCACGCCGTCGATACTGCCCGGCCAGGAGGAAGACATCCAGAAGGAAGCCGCGAAGATCTTCGCCAAGCAGGGCCTGACGCTGCGCACCAACACGAAGGTGATCGCGGGCGGCCGCACCGAGACGGGCGCCGAGATCACCGTGGAAGCCGATGGCAAGCAGGAAACCATCGCGGCCGACTACGTGCTCGTGGCCATCGGCCGCAAGCCATCACTCAATGGCGTCGATGCCGCGGCACTCGGCCTCAAGACCACCGATCGTGGCGT
>JANRJP010000060.1:0-25393 GCA_033763905.1 Gemmatimonadaceae bacterium | reverse complement strand
CGGGATCGGCCTGCACGAACACCACCCAGGCGCCCCGCGACTCGCCGACGCGCTGCAGTTCGCGAATCATCGCGGTGGCGATGCCCCGTCGTCGATACGCCGCATCGACGGCGAGATCATACAGGTAGATCTCGGATCGCGCCTGCTCGAACTTGGGCAGCACGTAGGCGCCGATGGCACCGACGACGCGATCGCCATCACACGCCACCACGGCGATGAACGTTGGCCTCTCGAGCAGTTGGCGCAGGTAGTCGTCCGACGGCGGGCGGCCGGTGTAGGTCGCGCGGTCCTCGAAGGCCTCGCCGAAGAGCACGAGGGCGCGTCGCATCGTGGCGACGTCGTCGGACGTCAGGGTTCGGACAATCATCGGAGGCACCTCGGGTCAGGGTCGCGAGCGGTCGCACGGGCGGACACCGCACGGTACCTCCTGGCGGGCCCTGCCATCACCACTCACCCCGCCGGTCGCACGGGTGATCCCCGGCGAGGCATCGCAACCACGGTCCAGCTGTCACACTGCGCGACCCCCAGCCGAGTCCCGCCGTGACGTCTGTTCCGCTCCGCCATTCCACGTTGCTCAGCGCCATCGCTGGCTCCGCCGGCATTGCGATGTACCTGGCGCGATCGCTGTGGGAGCTCCCTGAGCCGATCGCGACGGCGTGCTACGCGCTCTTCGGCCCGGCGCTCGTGCTGGCCTTCTACGGACTCACGCCGCTGTTGATCGCCGGCCGCGCGCCACTGTCCGCGCAGTGCGGCTCGCTCTTCGGCATCATCGGCGGCGCGGTGAATATGTGCTTCGCGGTGGTGCAGATGTGCAACCTGGCCGTGCTGCGTCCCGCCATTCGCGACACGGCCGACGCTGCCACACGCGGCGAGTTGCAACGCATTCTGACCGGGGTCTTTACCGTGCAGAACGGACTCAACATCACGATGGACTTCTTCATCGACACGGCCGCCTTCTGCTGGGCCCTGTCGATGTGGTACCACCCGCGCTTCGGGCGCGTTGTGTCGCTGCTCGCGCCCGTGCTCGTCGGTCCGCACTTCGTGATGAAAGCGTGGACCTTTCCCGTGCCCCCGCGCGAAGCGGGGCTCTTCGACGCGGGCCCGTTGGTGGGGCTGTGGTTCTCCGTCGTCTCGGTGATGACGTGGCGGGCGTGGTGGGCGCTCCACGCGGCGGATCGCGCGACGCGCGCTACCCCCCACAGCCAAACGTGAAGCCCTTTTCCTGCGCGCGTCCGAGCGCCACGATCCCCGTCGCCATCAGGTGCCCATTCGGCACGACGTTCGCCGCCAGTTCAAGCCGCACCGTCTCGGTCGCCTTGGCGTCGTTGCCGGCGATCATCCCGGCGAGCATCGTCGTGGTGCCGTTGCACACCGCAAAGTGCACGCCCTGCGAGGCCAAGCCGTTCCACTGCACGCCTTGCGTCGGCGAGTTGCCCGACGGCGCGCGCAGGAAGGGGTTGTAGTCGTAGGGCTTGTTGGTGCTGCTGTCGGTCAATCGCGACTGCTGCGCCAACTGCGGGTACTTGGCCCACATCGCATCGTTGAACGCGTAGATCGTCGCCGACGATCGGAGCACGATGACCGCGCCGAGTTGTTCGGGCTTGAGGCCGTAGCCCGTGCCATTGCTGTAGATCCAGTTGCCGCAGTAGCGCCCGGCATTCACGGCCCCGGGAAGTGTAAAGGCATCGAAGACCATTCGGTGGCCGCGGGGCAGGGCATCGAGCCACGCGTCTTCGGGATGCACCAGCGGACCTTGGCTGGGTTGCTGCGCACGAAGCGTGGTGCCAGCGAACGCCGTGCCACCGAGGACGGCGGCAAGGCGGGCGACGAATCCTCTGCGATCTGGGCGTGGTGTCATCGTGGTCTGCCGTGGTGGAAGCCGAAGCGAAGTGCTAGGACCTGAAGTCTGGACTCTGGCGCATCGGGTCGGCAGTCCTCTCGGACTGCACGTAACAGCCGTGTCGCCATATTCGTCGGACTGTCGGTCAGCGGACGATAACTCCGAGAGCAATGCTCGTGTAGCGACCACAGGCTCTCGACGCTGAGACTCCAGATGGCAGATACGCCGCGCACCACCCGGGCACCGTGGGCTGATCGATGGCTCCTCGAAGCCGCAAAGGAATCGGGACATCCCGCCGTTCGTGATGTCGGGCCCGCGCCCAGCGCCTACGAGGCACTGCGCGACGCGGGGATGCCTGTCGCCGAACTCGCGTCGCTCGTCGAAGAGCTCACCGGCAGAGCCCCACTCGAGGTCGCCGCGGTCGGGCCAGCGCAGGCCGCCCTGCTGTCGGCGGCGCTCGCGAAGCGCTTCGATGTGGTGCCGGTGCGCCGCGACGGTCGAGTGCTGGTCGTCGCGACGCCGAATCCGCTTCGGGAGCATCTCGAACGGGACTTGTCGTTCGCGAGCGCGCAAACCGTGCGGCTGCATTTCGCGCCCCCTGGCGCGGTTGCCGCGGCGCGGGCCCGATGCTACGAAAGCCACGATCGGCCGACGGTAGCGACCCGCCTCGTCTGGGGCGAACACGCGGCGGCCGATGCGGTCGCCGCCGGACCCGGCCGAAGCGCGGCCGCCGAGGCCCTCGAGCGCATCGTCACCGATGCGATCGACCAGCGCGCGAGTGACATCCACTTGGAGCCGCAGCAGGGGGGCTCGCTCCTCGTGCGCTACCGCGTCGACGGCGCGCTGCACGACGTGTCGACCCTGAGCGCCGATCTCGCGCCGCTGGTCTTGAGCCGGCTCAAAGTCAGCGCCGGCCTCGACATCGCGAATCGACTTCGGCCGCAGGACGGTCGTGCCAACGTCCGCATCGATGGGCGCGGGATCGATCTTCGCGTCTCCACCTTGCCGCTCGGAGAGCGGCGCGAGAAGGCAGTCATCCGCATTCTGGACGCGTCGGCCACGGCACTGGACTTCAACGAGTTGGGATTCGGCGACGCGGATGTGCGCCTGCTGCGGCAGATCATCGCCGGGAACGAGGGGATGGTGCTGGTGACGGGACCCACCGGCTCGGGCAAGACCACCACGCTCTATGCGGCGCTGCAGGCGCTCCGTGATCCCAAGACGAACATCGTGACGGTGGAAGACCCGATCGAGTACCGGCTGGAGGGCATCAATCAGGTGCAGGTGCACGACAAGACCGGCCTCACCTTTGCGACGGCGCTGCGTTCCATCCTGCGACAGGACCCCGATGTCGTGCTCGTCGGTGAGATTCGCGATCGCGACACCGCCGACATCGCGGTGCGCGCGGCGATGACCGGGCATCTGGTGCTCTCGACTTTGCACACCGGCGATGCCGCAGGCGCGATCGGTCGCTTGAGCGACATCGGGATCGACGGCGCGTCGATCGCGGGCGCGCTGCGCGCGGTCGTCGCGCAGCGTCTGCTGCGCCGACTGTGCCCGGAGTGCGCCCAGCCCGCCGATCCGGCAGCGATCCCCGCGCAACATCGGTGGCTGCTCGACGGGCAGTACACCAAGGCGCTGCGTGCGCCCGTGGGATGTCCGGCCTGCCGTGGGACCGGCTACCGTGGGCGCTTCGCGATTCTCGAAGTGCTCGTCATCGACGAAGAATCCCAGCAGCTGCTGACGCGCACGAACGACCGGGTCGCGCTCCTGCAGATGGCGCGACGCGGCGGGATGAAGTCGCTGTGGGACGTCGGCCTGCAGCGCGTGCTGGAGGGTATCACGAGCTTCGACGAGCTCGTGACCTCGGTGACACCACCACTGCCCGAAACCTCGCTCACACAGGACGCGGTCGACGCGCTCTTCGGACACGCGTCGGTCGGTGCGCCGCCGACGACGACCATCGGGTCACCGTCGCCGACCGCGCCGTCGCTGGCCATTGCCGCCCGCGCGACGCCGGCGGCGGGCCCGCCTCGGCTCTCCCGATCGGTCGTGCTCGCCCCTCGTGCACCGGCCGGCGCCCGACCTCGCGTCCTGCTGGTGCAGGAGGAGCCGCTGACGCGCCGCGCGATGCGAATGGCGTTCGACGCGGCTGGGTTCTCGTGTGTGGAGGCGGTGGACGGCGACGCGGCGCTCGCGTACGGGCTGCGCCTGCGGCCAACCCTGGTTGTGACTGACTTCGCTCTGCGTGGCCTCGATGGCATCGGGCTGGCGCAGGCGCTGCTTGCGGAGGATCCCGAGATCGATGTGGTCGCCTGCACGGCGCAGACGGACCCCGGCCTGTACGAGTGGGCGCTGGAAGTCGGGTTTACCGACATCGTCTCGACACGCTCCGACTTTGCCGCCGTCGCGCGCCGCCTCCACGGCGAGCTGACGCAACGTGACGCGCGGGCGTCCGCGTAGGAGCACGCCCGCGGCCGGCGGGGGGTCGCGCTACCAGCCCTGCACGAATCGCAGCGTGTGCCCGTCGGGATCATCGACGTAGAACTCGATGGTGCCCCAGGTCTGCGCCGTCGGTCCCGCGTGCACGGGTGAGCCGGCCTCTGGCGCCGGTGGCCGGAGCCCGCGCGTCACAAAGCGCTCGAACGCTCCGCGGACATCGTCGGTCGTGACGACGACGGCCTGACCGAAGGTCCCGTCACCGGCGTGACTCGAGAGCGCCAGCGCATCGCTGCCTCGGCGGAGGACGCAGAAGCCGGGATCGTCCGGTGATGCGGAGACATCCGCCATCGTGAAGTCCAGCACTTCGGTGTAGAAGCGCAGCGACGTCCGCAGGTTGCGGCACCTGAGCGTGGGAATGATCGCCATCGTCCACCGCGGGTAAAGAATTCGGTACAGGGCCCGCGCTTCCGGGGCCCGGGACCACGCATCACCTTGAAGCTATGCGCCCCGCCGTCTTCTTCGCAGCGGCTTTGGCCGCGTTCGCGGGCAGCACGCCAGTGCTGGCCCAATCCGCTCCTGTCGGCCCCGAACTCAGCCCCGGCGTGTCGTGGGAGCCGCACGGCCCGTACACCCGAGCGGTCGGTATGCGTCGGCTCAACGAGGCCGAAGTCAAACTTGCCAAGTCGCGCTCCGACGGCTTCTACAAGGCGTTCATCTCCAGCGTGCACTTCCGCACGCCGAAGGATCGCGCGCACCTCGTGGTCAGTGCCGCATCGATTGACGCCCCCGATATGCGGAACGGCGCTCGGTCCCCGGTGCTGCTCCTAGGCGTCGGAGCGTACTGGAGCGTACCGCGCGATGTTCGCCGCCTGAAGGGCGGCATTCTCGCGCCTAAGCTCGGCGGTGCGCACGACCTGCAGTTCTTCTATCCGAACCGCGTGCCCACGGCGGAAGAACTGGAAGATCGCTTCACCTTTCCGGACTTCTCGCGCCACGTCGTGGGCCAAACGCCCAAGGGCTACTTCGCCCAGCCCAAGGAGTTCGGGACGATCGGCGGCGGCTCGGTGTTCGCCGACGTGCTCGTCTTCACCCGCGACGGCCGTAGCGTGCTGGAACCGGCACCGCTCGGCGCATTGCTCGACATTGAGATCGCGCGGCTCGACACGATCGTGCGGCAGAACGCCGACATCGAACGCGACCGCTTGGCGGAGGCAGAAGCCAGTCTCGCGCCGGATCAGGTCGAAGCACGGCGTGCGAAGCGGGAAGCCGTCTGGAAACGCGAAACCCCCAACGCGCAGGTGCTGGCCAAGCGACTGGCTGACGCGCACCGAAGCGATCTGGCCGAAGTGGAGCGGGTGCGGCGCGACGTCGCGCCGCTCGCCGTCCCCAATCCCCGACATCGCACCTCTGGCCCGCAGTTGGCGTTGGCGACGCTGCGGCGCTTGGCCGCCTCGCTCGACGCGGCGGGACGGGCACAGCCTGCGTGCGCGCGAAAGGATCCGGAGTTCATCTCGAGCGCTGCGGTGCGCTTTGAGCCGCTCGGCAGCACGCCGGACTGCGTCCCGATGGTGAAGGTCCGCGACGACCTGCTGGATCCCAAGCGACCGATGTCGGACGTACAGCTGATGACCGTGCCGTTCAGCGCCGCACGCTGCGGCGAGATGCTGGGCGGCGTGCGACCGTACGTCGAGGGTGGTCGGTGCGGCTATGCCGTGCCCTTGTTGCGCGAGATGGATTGGGGCCTGCTGCGGCAGGCGCTGGGGTGGCCGTGACCGCGCGCCGCCTTTACTTCCTGCCGCTGCTGCTGTTGTTGCCCGTCGCGGTCATTCCCGCGCAGCCCCCCGTGCGCTCTGCGCTCACCGGCGCCGAGCTCCCTGCGGGGGTGCGGCTCGAGAAGGGATTTATGACGCGCGCCGCTGCCCGCGCCACGCTGGAACTGCGTGCAGGCGATGCGGGAGTCAAACTCGGATCGGATCTCGAAGTGTTCCGGTTGCCGCTCGGCGACAGCGCCGTGTCCAAATCGGCCATCTTCACCGCGCTGCGCACGCAAGGGTACACGCTCGCGTTGGCGGATAGCACCCAGTCGTTCGGTGTGCTGAGCAAGGCCGGCGCTCGGCACTTGCTGTTGCACGCCGTGGATCGACGGAGCGGATGGCTGTACATCGGACAGGTGACGGGCGACGCCGTGGTGGCAGCGGCGACAGCCGCCCCTGCCGCGACGCCATCTGCGGCACCAGTGTCGGCTGCGCCCGCCGCGCCAACTGCCGCCGTGCCCACTACCGCCGTGCCCACTGCCGCCGTGCCCACTGCCGCCGCGCCATCAGCGCCGCCGCCCAACGGCCCGGCGCCGCGATTTCAACTGACGTCAACGACCTGGGCGGACGGGTGGTCGGCGACCGACCAGCCCGATCACGTGCAGCTCGCCAAGGGGGACATTCGCGTGTGGCTCTGGCATCGCGTGCCACTCACGGAGGCAATGCGACCCCCGGCGCGCGAAGTGAAAGACGTGTTCTGGGCGCGTGATGTGGCCGCGAGATACCGGGTGACTTCGGTGGATGACCGCACCGACGAGACGCGCTACTCGGCACTGGAGTATCGCGAAGGCGCGGTCACGACGCTCGATGGCCGCAGCAACGGCTACGTCGGAATGTTCGTCTCGATCGAGAGCGGGACAGCGCAGAGCATCGTCGTGCTCGCGCCGACGCAGGCGGCGTTTCGACAACTGTTTCCGACCCCGGAATCGCTCGAGCCGTTGGCGCGGATGAACAAGTTCGGCGTCGCGGCCACGGACTTGCCGGGCACGTGGTCGTCGAGCGGCGGCGCCTACGTGCCAATGTACTACGTCTCATCCGGCCTGTACGCCGGTACCGACGGGGCCAGCATCGCGGACCGATTCACCTTCTTCGCCGACGGCACGTACCAGAGCGTGCACAGCGGCGCGTCCGGCACCGTCGGTCGGCTGCGTCCGTTTACGCAACGGTACCAAGGGCGCTGGCAACTCAACGGGATCTGGGAGTTGGTGCTCACCAACCGCTACGACAAGAAGACCGAGACCTACGCGGTGTCGTTCTCCAGTGTCACCGGCGGGCGCGTCCTGCACCTGACCAACAAGGAACGCGGCGTGGACAGCTACTCGTTGGGGCGGGCGCCGTAAGGTGCGAGGCCTCGGCGCGGTTCGGCGCGGGGCCGTGGTGTCGCAGCTCTTCGCCGCAGTGATAGGACTCGCCTGTCGCTCGGAACTTCGCGGCCACGAGCGCGCGTGAGCGTCGATTCTCTGCGACGGGCATTCGACAGACTCCCCCCGCGCACGATGCAGCCGAAGGATTCGCGCTATGTGCTGATGACGGACCGGATGACCGGCAGGTCGAGATTGGGCGGCCGTGAGGGCGCGAGATCTGGAGCTTACGGCGACGGTGCGCGCATCTGAAACACATTGCCTTCGCAGTCCCACGCGTCCAGGTGCCACAGCCCGTCCATCGCCCACGCGCGATCTGCGCCGTCGGCACCGCCGCCCAGCGCGAGTACCGCGTCGCGCGCTTGCGCGAGCGACGGGACGAAGAAAGAAAGCTTGACGGCGGCGTCCTCACGGCGCGACGGTGGCGTGTCGATCTGGATCGCGGCGGCGTAGGCCGCGGGGATCGCGTGAATCCACAGCTGGCCGCCATCGATCGCAAACCGCGCGTGCGTCGGCGCGCGGTCTGTTGCAGCCACCCCGAGCACTGACGCATAGCAGGCGGCGACCGCGTCGAGCGACTTCGCGTACACCAGCGCATCGAACGAGGACTCGATCACGAGCCTCGCACGGATCGAGTGAGGGACTGCATCGGGGAAGGGTGCCGCGGTGTGCGGCGGGACGCAAGTTGACGCGACCGATTACCGCTCCGCGTCGATACCCTCGCGGACTTTGGCATAGTCCACCTTGTACTGGTGCCGAGCGTCCACGGGGATGGTCGGCCAGACGCGCACCGCGTCCAGGGCCGCCCACGCGAGCGCGCGTCGAATCTCGCTCGCGTCGAGTGCCTCGCCAGCGTACGGCGAAACCACCAGCACGCGTTGGCCGCGATGCAGCAGTGCGGCGGCGTGACGCACCCTGACGACGGCACGAACCGCAGCCTCCACCGCGATCGGGTGCAGCGCATTCGTTCCTGTGCCGCCGAGGCCCGCTCGTCCCAGCAGCCACAGCCGCCCCTCCGCGTCGTAGCGCGCCAGATCGCCGGTGCGGTGCCAGATGGCGTCGCCAACGCGGAGCTTGGTGCCGCGCTCGTCCTCCTCGCGCACGTAGTGACGCACGATGTGCGGTCCCGACACCACGACTTCGCCAACGACACCAGACGCGGCGGCCCGTGCTGCGAACTCCTGGGGGGTCATCGGCGCGTTCGGCAGCGCGTCTCCCGGAATCACGACACAGCGCACGGTCGGGTCAGGCCGCCCCGCGAGCAACCCTTCGCCGCGAGCTGCGGCGTCCGCAGCGGCCGCGTCGTCACGTGGCACGACGCGATGCGCGATCGGCTCCGCTTCGGTGCTGCCGTACACGGCGGTGACGACCGCGTGCGGGAGTGCACGGTGCAGGTGCTGCAAAACATCAGGAAACAAAGGACCGCCGCCGGTCACGACCCGCGTGATGTGGCTGAGCGCGGGATGCGGTCGCGAGGTCAGCTGAGACAGGAACGCGGGTGACGCCGTGAGGCGCGTGACCCCGTGTGTCGCGCACTGGTCAAGCACCGGCATCGGATCGTAGTCCGCCGCGCGGGTGTAGTCGTAGGACGGAATCACGGTCGTGGCACCGCGCGCGAGGTTTGCCAGGGCGACGATCGGCAGGTTGCCGCAGTCGACCTCGCCCGCCGCCGCCGTCGTGCCTGACAATGCGTCGAGCTGCGCCGCCAGAATGCCGTGCGTGCGGATCACGCCTTTGGGTGCACCCGTCGAGCCGCTCGTAAAGGTCACCAACGCGGCGTCGTCCGCACCGCGTGGTGCGATGGCGCACGGGTGCGCGCGCCGCGCGGCGCCGATCGGCGTCGCGCGTGGGGCCCAGCCTGACGCCAGGGCAAACGGTATGCGACGCAGCGTCGCCTGCGTCAGGCGCCACCACGCGGCCTTGACCGAGCACACAGCCAGCACCGGGCCGGTGTCCCGTACGGCGGCGCGCCACACCGCGGGCCCGCCGCTCATCTCGGCGACCACCACCTGACCCCCCGCCCGCAGGACGGCGGCCAGTGCCACGTACAGTTCGACCGACGGTGGAAGCAACACGAACACCGAAGCGCCCTGCCGGACGCCGTGCGCGGACATCCATCCCGCCACGGCGGCGACGTCACGCTCCAGCTCCGCAAACGTGACCACACGAGCGGCGCCTCGATGCGCGTCGATCAGCGCGGCCGCGTCGGGGCGCTGTGTCGCCTGCTCGGTGAGTCGCGTCGCAACGTTCACGGCAGGCGGCGCCCGTACAGCGCGTAGCGACGGATCGTCGTCGCGCGGTCGCCGCCGAACGCGAGTGCCGAGGCGTTGTCGTCGCGCATCAGCGCGTGAATTCCGTCGTGCATCCCGCGCGCCAGCGCGTTGGTAGCGACGCGAGCCAGTAGCAGTCCCCCGAGTCCGGCCAGCGCTGGTACCGCTGGACGCACCGCGACGCTCTTGAGGACGAGTGCCGTGGGCCTCTGTCCGGTGCGTCGAGCGTCGAGCAGATCGGGCACCGCGAAGACGAATCCAGCCGGCGCGTTGTGCAGCCACGCCAGCTGCACGAAGGCGGGATCAGCTAACGGGATGGCTGACGCGTATTGCGCCTGCAGGGTCGCGGCGTCGATCGGCGTGAACCACGGGGCAGACGCGAACGCCTCCAGCGACACCGCGTGGATCGCATCGATGACGTGCTCCGGAGGATGGTCAGCGAAGGTGGTAATCGTCACGCCCTGCGATGTCAGCCGACGTTCCACATCCTGCCGAGCGCGCGACGCCAGCACCTCGAGCGGGGCCCGATCAGAGCGGTAGCGTCCGACGTCCGCAAAGCCCGCCTGCACGAAGTGCGCGGACCACGAGGTCGGCTGCACGGGCTCGAGCAGAAACGGCGGGGCGTCGAATCCGGGAAGGGCCAATCGATAGCGCTCCCACGTACTTCCATCGACGGGCCCGATCGCGTGCGAGCATCCCCTCGCCGAGAGCGCCGCGCACGCGGCCTCGAGCACGGCGTTGCCTGCCGCCGCGTCGATGGCACCGTAGTGGCCGATGAGTCCCACGCCGGCCGCGGGACCGCGTCGCCACCACACTGACGCCCGGGCAACCGCACCCGGCCCGCGGCGAAGTACCACGCTGGCATCGGGCTGCTGCCGCGCGATGTCGGACGCGGTCAGCACCGGCCAGTCGTCCGGCCACGGCAGGCCCGTCAGTTCGCTCGAGGCGTCGAGCCAAGTCACCGCGCTCATCGTACGCCTCGCCGCGCCGCCGTTTGCCGCACCTGCGGGAACGCCGCACGGGTTGCGGCGCGACGACGCTCCAGCAGAACCAAGACCAACGCCGCGGATGCGAGTCCGAGGAGCAGGACCAAGACCCGGCCGCCAGTGCCGAGCACCCGCATCTGCGCCCACGCCGCGAGCGGAATGAGGACGTTGTCGAGCCCGTTGGCGGCAACGAGTTCGAGCAGCATCAGGACCACCGCGGTCGCGAGGCCCACCAGCAAGGCATCGACACCCGACGCCCGCCCCATCACCACGAGCGGCCCCAGTACGCACAGTACCGCGACGAGAAAGAAGGCCGCCGAGCCTTCCAGGCTTTTGGTGCCGTCGGGGAGGTGCACGGGCCGACGTCCCAAGTAGATGCCAGCGACGGCCGCCGACGCATCGGCGAGGGTTAGCACGAGGACGGGGACTACAAAGTGCGTACGGTCGCCCTGTGCCAGGACAAACACCAGGCACACCCCGACCGGGAACGCAAACTCTCCGAGCGACGAGCGGCCGACGCCACCCAGCACGCCGCCGAGCCGCGCGCGCAGCGCGGGCACCCTCGCCACCGCGTACAGGCCAGCCATCGCGCCGGCCGTCAACGCCACCACCGGCCACGACGCCGTGAAAATCCACGGCAACGGCAGTGTCACCAGTCCCATCCCGACGTGCAGTAACTTGCGGATGACCTCCGGATGCAACCGCGTGCGCGTCGCGAGCCGTGCAAGCCCGATGAGCAGTCCGGCGAGCGCGAGCGGAATGCCGAGCCATCCCACCAGGGGGCTCACGGCATCACCTCGTCGACGGAAAACGCGGAGTAGAAGAACGCCTGATCGCGAGCGAAGAGCCGGTCACTCAGGTCATCGAGCCGCCGCAGCCGTGCTGGTCGAATGTGGCTCCCTTGGCGTGGCGCCAGCAGATTCCAGTAGGCCATCCGTGCTCCGGGTGTCACGTGTGCCAGCAGCGCATCAAGCGCCGCGGCATGACCCGCCGGGCTCATATACTCGAAGATGTTTGACGCATTGATGCGTTGTACCGGCCGAGCGAGCGAGGGCAGCACGTCTTCCAGCGCGGCGATGTGGAGCGACAGTCGATCCACACGTGACCGGATCGTCTCGAAGTGTTCCGGGCGCAGGGCGCGCGGCAGGGCCGAGCCGTGCGTGCCGGTGAGAATCCAATGCACGAACGGATTCGCTGCAGGATCCTCGCGCACCAGCGCGTGGCGAATGCGCCGACGCAGGTGTGTCCCGAGGTTGCCTTCGGCAAACGTGAAGAACTCGGGATCGCGGCCCGCGCGTCCCATCACGCCACGAGAGAAGAACGCGCGCTGCAGCGCCCGCCAGCGCCACGTGTCCCAGGTATCGTCGAACCACCGGGCACGCGCCTCGGGAGCGCGCGACGTCAGTAAGGCGCGCACCGTCCGCTTCCCGTGTACCAGCGGCAAGGCCCAATCGCGAAACAGCCGGAAGTAGCGCTCGAACTTGCCGGCGGCGCCAATGCCGTCTCGCACTAGGGTAGGGCGCGCGTCCCACCACGCGATGGCCTCGGCCGGCATCGCGGCACGGCACTTGGCGTAGAGCGCCGCGCGCTGCGTCGACGGCCGAGAGCCGTACAAGGCGAGAAACTCCTCGTGCGACAGCGTGCGATACATCGCTCGGCGGAGCTCCACCGCAGCGCCCTGGGCCGGACTCAGGTCGACCGCGATCACTGCGGCGGGATCATCGAGCAGCAGCGCAAAGCTGTTGTCGCCAGCCGAGGCGATCGAAAGCACCGTGTCACCGGGTTGCGTGTCGAGTCCTTCGCACAGGATGTCGGCATCCTCCCAGCACTGGGCATAGCGCAGTCCGCTGAAGTCGGCGCGCGCTGCGGCTTCAGTCGGCATTCGCCGCTCCCACGCGGCGCACGCGGCCCGCAGCGCCATCGAGTTCGATCAGCTCACCGTCGATCAGCCACGTCGTGAGTCCGGGGATGCCAACCACGGCGGGCAATCCCAGTTCACGTGACACGATCGCCGCGTGCGAGAGCAGACTTCCGCGCTCCACCAGTACCGCCGCAGCTGCGGGAAACAGCAGGACCCAGCCGGGATCCGTGCGCTCGGCCACCAGGATGTCTCCTGGCGCCAGGGTGACCGTGCGAGGGTCGCGAACGACCCGCGCGCGTCCGCGCACGACGCCCGGGTAGGCGGGCAACCCGCGGCGTTCGGTATCGTCCGCCCGCATCGGGGCTTCCGGCGCGGTGTTGGGGCGCGTCGACTCGAGCAGTGGAACGCCGGGTTGCATCGCGTGCACCACCGGGCCTCGCGTCACAAAGCGCTCGGGGAGCCGCGGTTGCTCCGCCCAACGCGCGAACTCCGCACGCCGGAGGGCCACCAGTGCCACGAGATCGGTGGTCGTCGCGGTCCCGGTAACTGCGCCAATGACTTCGTGCACCTCGAGCCATAGCACGTCGCGCCCGGTCTCGAGCCGGCCCAGTGCGGCGAGGTGATCGCCGAGGGCAAGGAAGAGGCGGCGCACTCGCCCAAACAGGCGAGTGCGTTCGAAGCGGAGCGTCTCGCGCTGGCTCACGCGCTGACGGGTCCACCCCAGCACCAGCCGGACGATCCACGATCGGAGCGGATGCCCCCGAAGCGCCGACGTCAACCGGCGATCCGCGCTCGCGCGAAGCGCACGGGACCGGTCCGCCGCCTCGCGGCGATCGGTCGCCGGCCGCGCCGCCGCCCAGCCGATCGCGCGATACAGCGGCAGCGGATCGTCGGCCAAGGTGGGGGTCTCGAGCTTGAGCTCGTCCAGACACCGATCGCCGTAGCGGGCAATGTACGCGGCAATGCCGTCGCGAAGCTCGTCGTGCTCGTGCAGCGCCGCATCGATGTCGTCGCGCGAGCCGTGCACGAGCAGGTGCTGGATCGCGCTGTGGTGAGGCACACGCGCCGCGAGCGCGGAGACCTCGTGCGCCGGCACCGCGCTGGCCAGGTCGCCAGCGCCAGCCACGAGCGAGCCGCTCAGGACACCGTCGGCGTCGCCCGCCCACGCCGCCAGCAGTTTGCGGAGCAGGCCGTGACTGATCATCGCGAACAGATCGTTCACGAGCGGCGTATCCCAGTGCGTCAGCAGGCGCCGCTCGAGCACGTGCCAGTGCGCGACCAACTCGTCGGGCCGCATCGCGGCAATTGACGTCCCATTCAGGCGCAGGGCGTCGTCGAGGCGCTGGCGGAAGGCCGGGACCTCGCGCGAAAGCGCCCGTGCGGCGCCAACGAGCCGCAGCAGCATTCGCGCCACGTTCCACCACTCCGCGCGACGCTCAGCGGCGCTTCGAGCCGGTGCGACGTGCACGTCCACCTCGGCCGGCAGTGGCTCCCGTACGCCCATCATCTGTTCCATAAAGGCGCGGTTGAGCCGATACCCGGGGAGTGCGGCCAACACGCGATGCCACGATACCAGGTTGTAGTACACGCGACCGCGCGCGAGTCCCAGCATCGTGGCGAAGTCGGCAGCGAGCGCCTCGATCGCGGCGCCGGGGACGCCGACGACACGGCAGAACTGTCGATACACGTTCTCGTAGACGTAGCGCGCGAACGAGAACGTGAGCGGCGTCGTCACGCCACCGTAGCTCTCGGCGATGTTGCTGTCGTCCCAGACGACCAGCGGCGCGTCTGGGTCGGGCAGTGCGGACAGCGTCGTGATCGGACGCGACTGCAGCAGCCAAAGCGTTGCACCATCGAAGGCCCACTCGATGTCCTGCGGTCGGCCAAAGATCTCGCCACAGCTGCGCGCCATCGCTGCGACCGCTCGGACATCGTCGTCCGAGAGCGTTGGCGTCGGAGCGACGCGCTGCACGAGCGTCACGCGGCCGTCTCGCGTGATGTGCCACGTGTCGGCATCTGCTGTGCCGTCCACCAGCGCCTGCCCGATCCCCGGCACGGCCGCCACGACACAGATGCCACGTCGCCCGGTCGCGGGATCCGCCCCAAACGCCACGCCCGCCGCGCGAGGCGCGAGCATCCGTTGCACCAGCACCGCGGGTGCGCTGCCTTCGCCGAGGCCCCGCGCGCGGCGATACTCCTGCACGCGGGCACTGGCGGCGGCCCGCACGTCGGACACGCGCGCCGGGACGTCCGCGGCACCAACACCAAGGAAGGTGTCGAACTGGCCAGCGAACGAGTGCATCGCCCCGTCCTCCTCCGTCGCTGAACTTCGAACGGCGAAGCCGTGCGGTGCATCCCCGAGCACACGCACGGCGTCGCACGCCGCAGCGTGGATCGCGGACGGCTCGGCGGCGCCCGCCGGAATCGCCACCCACGGCGGTACCGGAAGACCCGCACGCGCCGCAGCCCGCAGCGCGGCGGCCTTTCCGCCAATCGCAGCGACGTTCACGGTGTGCGCCACCACGGCAGGAACCCAAGCGCACCGTACAGCGTGAGCGTCCAGAGGCCAGCGGCACGTTCGGCGACGCGTCCAGCGCCCAGTGACCCACGAGATACGCGCACAACCGCCCACGCGACGCCGCACGCCGCGCCACCGAGCAGCAGCGTGGTCCACCCGGCGGTGCCCAGCTGCCACGCGACGCTGACCGCACTGGCGAGCGACACCGCGACGGCCGCGACCCAGCGCTGCAGCGCTCGGCGTGTGCCCCACTCCGCCGTGTAGGTGCTGACACCGGGCTCCTCGTCGGATGGAGCGCGCAGCTTGCGTCCGATCTCGACGACCAGACCGTTCGCGTACGAGGCCACGAGGAAGCTGCCGAGGAGCGCCGCCGGCACACCGCCAGCCACGTACCAGTCGGCCATCGACGCATAGGCGTCAATGCACGGGACCACCACGCCGTGGCTGAGCAGGATGGCCATCGCACGTCCGCGCAACACGCGCGCGAGACCGAACTCGGCCGCCACAAGGCCGAGCACCCCCCAGAGCGCGACCAGCGGCCACACGAGCTGGGGCGCAAACCACCACGCCGTTCCCAGCTGCACGGCCGCACCAGCGACGCCGAGGACTCGCAACTCCGCCAGCGTCACCAGCCCACGCGGGACCGGCCGATACGGGCGCCAGGTGGCGTCGTCCGCCGCGTCCTTGTGCTCGTCGATCACGCGAAGCTGAAAGAACGCCAGCATCGCGGATACCGCAGCCACGAGAACCGCGGCAGCCGACGGGCGCGCTCCGCGACCCGCCGCCGACACGCTGACTGCCGCGAACGCGAAGGCCCCAATCAACGGACCGTGGGCGAGCACGGGGAAACGCTCGCGCTGGTAGACCACCCAACGACGCCAGTCAGTCGGATCCGCGGCCACCGTCAGTGGGGCGCTCATCCGGTGGGCGCGTCAGCACGCGCGTCAGCTGGCGTGGCCGCCGACGGCACCGCGCGGTATCGCGCAAGCCGCGTGTGCGCCGCAGTGAACTCGTGCCCGACGATCGCGGCGACAATCGAGAGCTCCCCCGCCAACGCCAGCGCCGCGGCAACCTCAGCCAACGCGTTCGCGTGGCCGTCGCCGGCAAGCCCCATCACCTCGAGGCACGCCCGCTGCGTGGGGAGACTCGTGCCACCGCCCACGGTGCCCACGACGAGGTTTGGCAACGTGACCGCCGCGTACAGGGCGTCCCCGTGCGCCTCAAACCGCGTGACGCCCACCGCCGATTCGCTGACGCAGGCCACATCCTGACCGGTGGCCAGATACAGCGCCGCCAACCCGTTGGCGTAGTGGCCTTGGACGCCCAGCGTCCCCGACAGCACACCCCCAATCGACGAGATGCGCCAGTAGTCCTCCATCTGTGCGGCGCTCACGCGCAACCGGCGCGTGAGTGTCTCAGCCGCGATCTCGACCTCGGCCACGACACTGCGTCCGCGGCCGCTCAAGAACGACTGCGCGCTGGCCTTCTTGTCGCCCGAATGATTCGCTTCCACGTACCAGCGCTCCGGCGTCACTGGCGCGTGCGCGACGGCGAACTCGGCCACCGCCTGTGCAGCGATCGTGACCATATTCTGGCCCGCCGCATCGCCCGTGGTGACGTCGAGCAGCAGGTACACGTGGTTGCCTTCGATCGACACGCGAATGTCGCGGAAGCGCAGGTGGCGCGACGTACTTTCGGCGATCGCGGCGAGTCGTTCCTTGTGGGCGAGCACCCACTGCACGAAGCTGCCAGCGGCGACCAGATCACGAAACACGAAGCCTGGCGCGCGTGTCATCCGTTCGGCCGTCACGACGGCCGTGCACCCGCCGCTCTGGCTCACCACGTTAGCGCCGCGGTGGTACGACGCTACGAGCGCGGCCTCGGTGGTTGCCAATGGGACGTAGAAGTCGCCCTGCGCCGATGCACCGTTGACGCGAAGTGGGCCGGCAAGACCCACCGGCACGCGTAGCGTCCCGATCGCGTACTCGATGTTGCGCGCGTAGCGGACGAGGCCGGAATCCGCCAAGGCGTCTCGGGTCCTGACCGCGTGTGGTACCAGTGCCAGTCGCGCGGCGACGGCGGCGTCGGAGCAATCATCGGCGCCACGGACGGCTTGCGGCACCGGTTCATCGCGTGCCTTGAGGCGGGCGAGCACATCCTTCGGGTTCTGCCCCGTGAGGAGTGCGGCGAGTGTGTGCGCGGCGTGACGAGACGAGATCGGCATACCGGAACGCTACGAACAAGTGCGCGCACATCCGAGAGATCGCGGACACAGGCACTTGGTGATCTTCGTCGCAATGTCGTGGTGCGTTCCGACCCTGCGCTCAGAGTTCCCAGGGAATGGGCGGCAAGTCGTGCGCGAGGATGGGTATGCCATCTCGCTGCAGCGGCAACGCGAGATCGTCGAGCACGTCGGCAAAGCGAATGCCCAACGCGTGCCGCTCAAGTAGCGCCCACAGGATGGCGCGCGCCGGTTCGCGTGCGTTCAGGGAACGCAGCACACACGCAACGCGCGCCGCCGACTCCGCCAGATGTCGGCGCATACACAGCGTGCCTGGGGCAGCGGCCAACGTACGGAGCATCGTCGCTGTCGCGGCGTGCGCATCCTGCGGTGCATCGGCGCGTGTCGCAGCCGAGATTGCGCCTGCCCACGCCGCCGTGGCGCTCCGCCGAGCCTGCAGCAGGGAGTGGGGCGCGTCGACCGGCGCGCTTCGCTGTATCGGCGGCAAATTGCGCATGGGCACGAAGCACGCAGCGAGTGCCGCCACGGCCGCGGCACCAGCACGCTGGGCCGCGCGCTCGGTCCACCACGCGACCGGCAGCGTGGCGTACTCCGACGCGATCAGCAGCCGAGACACCGCTCGCGTCCGACCCTGGGACAGGGCGGACCACTGGCCCAGCCGCTCGCGGTTGAGCGCAATGGCTTCGCGGAGATGGTCGGAGAACGGGGCGGCGTGTGAACGCGCGGCCACGACCGCTAGCGCAGAATACGGATCGCCGAGCCTACTGCGGCAGCCACCTCAACCCCCCGACGCCACACCGTCCGTCGCTGTCCACCCGCCAGCACCGTCACCTCGATATCCACGCGACGCTCCGCGCCAACACCGACGTGCACGGGCAAATCACTCTGCGCGTTGTATCCCGAACCGGCGTCGACGACACGCAGCCCGAGCAAGCGGCGCGTGCCCGCGGCATACACGCGCACTTCGGCGCCCGCGCGCGTCGCACGACCGCGACGATCCAGTACGCGCACCTGCACCGAGCGCACGCGGAGCGAGTCGGGCAGATCGTTGCGCATCACGTGATGCATTCCGTCCGGCCGCACGCCGGTCAACGCCAGATCCAGATCGCCATCGGCGTCGACGTCCGCCCAGATCACACCGTGGTCCGCTTCGACCGCTCGCAGCGACGCGGGCGTGACATCCTCTAGCCGTCCGTTGCGCTGCGCGTAGAGCACGTCGGGGTACGACGTCCCACCGGTCACAGTGCCATTCACGTACAGATCCAGCGCGCCGTCGTGATCCCAGTCGGCGAACGCACAGGCGTCCCATCGGGCGTCCGTGGCAACGCCCCACGCGGCTGACACATCGACGAATCGTCCGCCTCCGCGTTGCAGGAGCAGGCCATTGGGGCCGTAGTTGGCGAAGAACAGGTCCAAGCGACCGTCGCCATCGACATCGTCGGCACACGGGCGCACGCTGCCGTTGCTCACGAGCGCAGGCGCTCGGCCGCCCCACGCGACCCCCGCCGAGTCGGCGATATCGCGAAAGCGTCCTCGGTCGTTGATGAACAACCCGTTCGCGTCCCCGTCCTGGTTGGCGGTCACCAGATCGAGGTCGCCATCAGCGTCGAGATCCGCCCAGGTCGCGCCAACGGTCTTGCGTGCGTCGGCGAGTCCCACGGAGTCGGCGATGTCGGTGAAGCGCCACGCGCCGTCGTTGCGGTACAGCGCATTCGGCCGATCGCGCCACGCCACGAACAAGTCCAAGTCGTCATCGCCGTCGACGTCGATCCATGCCAACTGACGGATCTGCGCCGCCGTGTCCGGGCGAAGCCCGGCAATCGCCACGCTCGCAAAGCTGCGTCCGTCGTTGCGCCACACGGCAAGGACCGGCGCGCGCCCCGGCGCAAAGCCCAGCGCCAAGTCCGGGTCCCCATCGCCGTCGGCGTCACCGAAGGCGGCCCCGCGCGTGGCGCGCGCGGTCGCAAGCCCGAGTGCCGGCGCGATGTCTTCGAACTGCCCGCTGCCGTCGTTGCGGTACAAGCGGTTCGGGGATCCGTTGAAGCCGACAAAGAGATCGGGATCACCGTCGCGGTCCACGTCGGCGAAGGCGTTGGTCAGCGTGGCGCCGGCGGCAAATCGGGCGGCATCGAGCGGAACGAACACCGGCGGCGGCGTATCGCGGCCAGCCGCCAGTGTCAGGGTGACGCAGCCCAGCATCCCGGCAACGAGGGGCTTCACGGCGTGGTGCTGTAGCCCTTCGCCGCGAGCAGGACGTGCGCGTAGCCCGCCGAGCGTGCCACCTGCACCAGCGGGAGCAGATCGTCACGCGGCACGTTGCGATTGAACAGCGCCTGGCCGCAGACGATGATGTCGACGCCGGCCTTCGACAGCTGCTCGAGAATGGCGATGTTCGGATTGTCGCGTCCCGTACGCGCCTTGTACGGCGCGTTGGCCATCAAGTCGACGGTGGCGTGGCCGTGAATGACGAGCGCCAGCTTGATCTGCTTCGCCGGTACGCCATCGGTGCGGAGCGCGTTGTACGTACGGGCCACCATCAGGAAGCCGGGATTCACCGCGCCAGTCGCGGCGGAATCGGTGTGGTTCCAGAAGAACTTGTACGTGGCCTTGGTGTCGGGGACGAACGTCGTCCGCGGCACCTCGCGCATCGCATCGACGCCGGGAATGAGGTCGGCCTGCGCAGCAAGGGTGGCAGGCGCAGTGAGCAGTAGTGCCGCAACGGAGGTCAGGAATCGGCGCATCGGGTCGTTGGGGAAGAAGGGCAGACCCCAAACAAGCTACGCGCACCGGGGGGCCGTCAAGGACGCCGGCGTCCCTTTGTCGTTGTCGCGGAGGGTACATTCCCTCCGTCGATGCAAAGTCCTCCTGTGGCAGAGCGGTCCCCGGCGCCTCCGCCCTATGGCCTGGTGGCCCTCTTCGGCGCCGCCGGCACCGCGCACTTCATCGCCCCTGCGTTCTTCGACGCCATCGTGCCCCAGTGGGTGCCGATGTCACCGCGCGCCGCGACGCTCGCGAGTGGCGTGGCCGAACTGGCCGGCGCCATTGGCTTGGTGCCCCGCGCCACCCGAGGTGCCGCACGTGTCGGGCTCATTGCCCTGCTCGTTGCGGTCTTCCCCGCCAACGTGCAGATGCTTCTCGACGCGATTGCCAGCGGAGCCGCGCCGTTGTGGATTGCCGCGCTGGTCGCGCGGCTTCCGCTGCAATGGTTGATGATTCGCTGGGTGTACCTCGCGGCCTGACGGTCGCGTCGCGTCGCCGCTCAATACCCGATTGCCAGTCCGTCCTTTCGTGGATCACTCCCCGCCGAGTAGCCGCGAGGGAGGCGAATGATCGCCTGCGCCCCGCCAAAGGCGATCGGCGGCTGGTCGATCAGCACGTGACCCATCGCGGTGAGCGCGGCGCGCGTTGCGTCGTCGATGGGCGCCTCGAGCGCCACCCGATACCCGTTGTAGTGTCGGAATCGGGGCGCGTCGATCGAGGCTTGGATGTCCATTCCGAAGACGAGATGGTTGAGCAGCATCTGCACGTGCCCCTGCGCCTGCACGCCACCACCCATCAGCCCGAAGCTCATATACGCCTGCTCTCGGCCGTTGACAGTCTGCGTCACGAAGCCCGGAATCAGCGTGTGGAACGGCCGCTTGCCCGGGGCCACGGTATTGGGCAGGCCCGGGGTGAGCGTAAAGCCGGCGCCGCGATTGTGCAGTGCAAAGCCCGTCCCGGGCACGACGACACCCGACCCGAAGTAGTCGTACACCGAGTTGATGAACGACACCATATTGCCCTCGGCGTCGGCCGTCGTGAGATACACCGTCTCGCTGCGCGTCCGACTGGGGCCGGGCTCCACGCGCTCCTGCGCGCGTGTGGTGTTCAGCAGCGCCCGCCGCGCCGCAATGAAGCGGTCGTTCAGCATCGCCTCGGCCGAGAGCTCGAGATGATCTGCGTCACCCACGAAGCGATCAAGGTCAGCGTACGCCAGCTTCTTGGCTTCGATCAGATGGTGGAGGTAGGGCGCCGAGTTGTGCCCCATCGCCCGCAGATCGTAGGGCTCGAGAATGCGCAGCATCTCAAGCGCGGCCACGCCCTGATTGTTCGGCGGCAGTTCCCACACGCGGTAGCCGCGGAAGGGCACCGAGATCGGCGTAACCCAACCGGGCGCGTTCGCACGGAAATCGTCGAGCGTGAGGAACCCGCCGAGCCGCGCGACGTGCTCCACGATGCGCTGGCCAAGCGCGCCGCGGTAGAAGTAGGCGACACCGCTGTCGGCAATGGCCTGCATCGTGCGCGCCAGGTCGGGATTGGCGAACCACTCGCCCGCACGCGGGGCGCGGCCGTTCGGCAGGTACGTGGCCTTCGCGGCGGCATCGCGCGAGAGCAATTCGGTTTGCTCGGCCCACTGCGCGGCAATGATCGGTGTGACCGGGAAGCCATCACGCGCGTAGCCGATGGCCGGTTGCAGCATCTGCGCGAGGGTACGCGTGCCGTGGGTGCGGAGCAGCAAATCCCAGCCCGCCAAGGCGCCCGGCACGGTGATCGACATTGCCCCTTGTTGCGAGCCCGCGCGAAAGCCGCGCGCGACCAAGGTGTCGCGAAACATCTTGGCGCCCGCGCGACCGCTGGCGTTGATGGCCACGAGGCGCTGCTCCTTGGCCAACCAGACGATGGCGAACATATCGCCACCGATGCCGGTCATATGCGGCTCCGTCACGCCAAGCACCGCCGAGGCCGCGACGGCGGCGTCGATCGCGTTGCCGCCGCTGCGCAGGACGTCCAGCGCGGCGGCCGAGGCCAGCGGCTGGCTCGTGGCGACCATCCCGTGTGGGGCGTAGACGGTCGAGCGGCCGGCCAGAGTGGTGGGGCGCTGGGCGGGGAGAGCGCTCAGCGGTAGCAGGAGCGCGAGGGCAGAGAAACGCACGAGTGTTCCGATGTGAGGCGGCCGACGGGCGGTGCAGGCAATGTGCGGCGCCGTCAGTGCAGGCGCTACGTGGCGCGCTATCGCAGCAACCGCGCGTCAAAGTCAAACGCCGTGACCGCGTCCACCGTCACGCGAGCGAAGTCCCGGTGCTGCGGATTGATCAGCAGGTTGAATCCCCCGGGCACGATCACGCTCGGTACCCGCAGTGCCAGCGCGCGCCCGGACGCAATCCACTGGTCGCCGAATACCTGCGTCGACGTCGGGACCGGCGACACGTTCCAGTCGTCCGGGAGCAGGGCTGGGTCCGGCGTGTCGACCAGCGCATCGGGCACGGTGGCCGATACCAGCGAGTACCCGACGGGCGGGCCGCCGGCGCTCAGGTGCACCAGCACTTCCAGCACGGCAAGTGCCGAGTTGCTCGACGCATAGGCGACGCGTGTGCCGCGACTGTTCCATCGAGCGCCGTAGCGCCACGGGCCCTCCCCATCGAAAGGCGTCGCGGCGAAACGCGTCTTGGTGAGCCGCCACACCTGCATCGCCTACGTCGGCACGCCGTGCGACAGTCGCCCGATCAGGCTCTCGACTTCAATGGCACCGACATCGCTCGACGCAAACTCGATCGGCGTGCGGTCGCCCAAGGCACGGACCGGACTGGTGAGCCAGCGCTGCGCCCGATCCACACTGCCTTCGAACAGCTCGATGGCGCGCGTCACGATACGCGCGCTGCGCACCAGGCGGTCCGACTCCTCCCGAGTGAACCGGCCAGACTCCTTGCGCCGCACGAGCGTCCGCTCCGGGACCTCGGCGACGCGTGCCAGCACGCGCGGGGGAATGTCCGTGTTGCGCTGGAATCGCTCGAACGCCGCGTACGAGAGTCCGCGCTCGATGTGGTCGACGACGGCGAGCGCGTCGTAACTCCGAAGGCCGAACAGGGCGACGTGGTAATGCCCTTCAGACTGGCCCGCTTCGAAGTGGCGCAGCAGCTCAGCGATGTCGGCTGAGACCTTATCGACCGTTGCGGCGCGGCCCCTGACTGCCATATGGCTGAACGTACCGCGCCATTTGGCCGAGTTCAAGGCTCCCCGCCAGCAAGCCCGCATCCGCCTGCTGCAGCACCAGCGTATACCGCCCGCTCGTGCTGTTCCGCGACCGCACCCGCAGGTACACGCGATTGGCCGTGGCGCTGGCCGGAATCGTCAACGACAAGCAGGTGTCGTTGGTGACCACCGACGCGCAGCTCGTCACCGACTGCACCGTGGTGCCGTTGATGTCCGTCGCGGACGAGTCGACCTGCTCCAGCGTCGTCTGCAGCGTCGAGCTCGGCTCGATGCGCTGCGAATAGAGCTGCACCGAGTACGTGAGGGCGACCGCCGACGCCGGCAGGTCGATGCGGAAGACGTCCACGTCGAACGCGCTGGCCAGACGACCCGCACCTGCCGACACGCGACCAATGCCGCTGAGGGTGCGCACGCCGAGCGAATCCGCGTTGCTGATGAAGTTGTTCGGCTCCGACTCGGCCGTTGGAATCAGCGCCGTCGTGCCCACGCTGCCGTCACCGTTCGAGCCTTCACACGCCGCGCTCACGCACAACAGCACCGTGGTGAAGGTGGTCTGGGCCGACGGCTGCACCACCACCGTGTCGCGGAACGACTGCAGCACGAGGGCCGCCGCCGCATCGCGCGCGACGACCTGCACTTCGAGCAGACCGGCAGGGAAGGGATAGCCGCCCTGGATCGTGTCGCGCGTCGCCGAGATCGCGAGCGGCACTTCACCCGAGTCCTGCGTCGCGAGGATGCGGTAGCGCAGCCCCGCCGTGGTCACCGCCGTGGGCAGCAGGCCCACCGACATCACGTTGAGCGTCGGGGTCGGCGTGATCGGCTCGGCCGGCGACTCGGTGCACGACGCAAGACCAACGGCGGCGGTGATCAGAGCAAGCGTTCCAGCGACGCGCATAACAGACTCGGAAAGGTCAGAGACAGACGAACGTTTACGACGCGGGCGACGGCACCACGCGCCAGATCTCGCCGGCGTCGGTGGCAATGTACAGCGAACCATCAGGCGCCATCGTGAGCGCCCGATACCGCGCAGCGGGGAGCGTGATATCCTGCTCCGCGGTCGAATTGCCATTGGCGTCCAGCGTCACGAGCACCAGACGCTGCCCACCCATAATGCCGAGCACCAGTCGTCCCTGCCAGCCGCGCCAATTGCTGCCGGTGAGGAAGGCGATCGGGCCCAAGCCCTGCGAGTCCGTCCCGTTGCTCCACGACGGCACGCGCGCGCCCGGGAATCGCGTGAGGTCGGTCATCGGCATCGAGGTCGCGTCGCCCGCGTAGCCGCAGTAGCCGTCGGGGCAGGTGAGGCTCGGCCGATTCTGCGGATCCCAGCCTCCGTTGACGCCGGGATCGAGTCGCGTGACTTCATCGGCGTGGTCCGGCCCGTGCTCGCCGATGAACACGCGACCGCTGCCCGGCTCGAAGCTGATGCCCTGCACGTTGCGGAACCCGTACGCATAGATGCGAGGGTCAAAGCCGACCGGCGCGTTATTGCCCGGCGCGGCGGTGCCATCCGTGGTCACCCGCAGCACCTTGCCGCCCAAGCTGGTCGGGCTCTGCGGCATTGCGCCGTTGTGATTGTCCCCGGTGCCCACATACAGGTAGCCGTCGGGCCCGAAGCGAATGCGACCACCGCTGTGCGCGCCCAAACCGCCGTTCGCCGTCGCAACGGCCTTGAACGGAATGTCGGTGATGATGTCCGTGCGATTGCTCACCGACGTGTAGTCGGCGTTCAACTCCAGGCGCACCACGCGATTGGTCCACGGCGACGACAGGTTCGACGCCATAAAGACATAGATGCGGCGATTCGTCGCGAAGGCCGGATCCAGTGCGACGCCGAGCATGCCGCTCTGCGCCCATTCAAAGAAGTCTGGGGCGACGAGTGCAGAACCGATCGGGCCGAAGAGCGAGTTGACCGAGCCGGAGGGTTGTCGGACGAATAGACCGCCTCCTCTCTCGGTGAAGAACATCGCGCCATTGGGCGCGAAGGCGATGTCCCACGGATTGGTGCGGCCGCTCAGGACGACCGTCCGCGTCAACGCGGGCGCATCGGTGGCCGCCGCCGCCGTTTCCTGCAGCACCAGCGTGTAGCGGC
>JANRJP010000046.1:0-6204 GCA_033763905.1 Gemmatimonadaceae bacterium | reverse complement strand
CGCGTTGACGAGCAGCACCAGCGGGTCGCGCCACGTCGTGCTGAGTGCGGCGCCGTCGGTGTCGCGGCGAATGGCTTGCAGCGGCGAGACGCGACGCAGGCCGACCAGCGGGCGCATCGCGAAGAGCAGCGCCACCCAGACGCCGACGACGAGCCCGGTGAGAATGGCCCGGGGTTCGAGCGCGATCGACACATCGACCGGCAGGAAGTCGCCAAGGATGCTGGGCAGCAGCAACTGGATGCCGATGCCCAACCCGACGCCGATCACGGCGCCGACCAGCCCCATCGTGCCGGCCTGCGCGGCGTAGATCGCGAGCACTTGCCCGCTGGTGGCCCCGAGGCAGCGCAGCACGGCGACGATGTCGATCTTGCGCGACACATACGCGGTGACGCCGCTGGCCACACCAATGCCGCCCAGGAGCAGCGCCACCAGTCCGACGATCCCGAGGAAGTCCCCCAACTGGCTGATCGCCTGCGTGAAGTTCGCTTCGTTCTCCTTCACGGTGCGCAGGCGCACCCGCGAGTCTTCGAGCTTGGGTCGGAGCGCCTCGGCGACGGCGTTGGCCGTCGAGGTGTCCTTGAGGCGGGCCAGCGACTCGTACTCGGCGCGGCTGCCGAAGACGAGCAACTGGGTTTCGGCGACCCACTGCTGCGAAATGAAGATGCGCGGGCCGATCGTGGCGGCCACGCCCGGGTCACCCGGCACGTTCCGCAGAATGCCGCCAATGACGAAGCTGCTGTAGCCCAGCTTGAGCGTGTCACCCACGACGCCACCCAGCGCAATGAGCAGTGACTCGTCCACCAGCACGACCCGCTGCGTGTGCAGGGTGCGCCACTGGTTGGCCGGTTCGGTGATGACTTCGCCGTAGAACGGATAGTTGTTGGTGACCGCGCGCACCTGCGACAGGCGCGTGCCGCCGGTGCGCGGAATCGACGCCATCGAGCCGAAGGTGATCTGCGTGGCGAACTCGGTGCCGGTGGCCTTGAGCGAGTCGATCAGGCTGTCGACCTTGGCCGGGAACTTGGCGCGCGAGGTGAACGCCAGATCGCCGCCCAGGAGCGCCCGCGACTGTTCGCGAATCGATCGCGTGACGTTGAGTGCGAAGCTGTCGATGGCGACGAGGGCCGCCACGCCGAGCGAAATGGCGCTCATATAGAGCGCCAAGCGCCGACGGGCCGTGCGGCTGTCGCGCCACGCGAGCGAAAGCAGGGGAGACGCCATCGGCTTACGCGGCCCGGTTCGACGGACGGTCTTCGATCACGACCCCGTCGCGCAGGCGAATCACGCGCTGCGCGCGCTCGGCCAGCGCGAGGTCGTGCGTGACAATGATGACCGTCGAGCCACTCTCGCGGTTGAGCGTCTCGAGCAGCTCCACGATGGTGGCGCCAGTGTTCACATCGAGGTTGCCGGTGGGCTCGTCGGCAAACAGGATGCGCGGCTGGTTGCTGAACGCGCGGGCGATTGCCACGCGCTGTTGTTCACCGCCCGAGAGTTGCGTGGGGAAGTGATCGAGCCGGTGCCCCAGCCCGACGCGCGTCAGCAGTTCCTTGGCGCGGACCTCGGCGCCGGGCTGGTGGCGCAGCTCGAGCGGCACCTGGACGTTCTCCATTGCCGTCAGCGTCGGAATCAGCTGGAACGACTGGAAGATGAAGCCTACTTTCTCTCCACGGAGCTGAGCGCGGGCGTCTTCATCGAGTCCCGAGAAATCGGCGCCATCGAGGACCACGGTGCCCCGGGACGGGGTATCGAGGCCCGCGAGCAGGCCAAGCAGCGTCGTCTTGCCGGAGCCCGACGGGCCCACGATCGAGACGAACTGCCCCTGCGGGATTTCGAAGTTGACATCGCGGAGGACGGCGAGGGCCGATCCGCCGCTGGGGTATTCTTTCGTGAGTGAGCGAGCTGCGAGCATGGGAGCGCAAAGGGGGCGACGCCGCGCGTCGATCGTGGCGGCCGGGGTGGTGTGGATGGTGGCCGCAGGGTGCGGTGGGAAGGATACGGCAACGCCATCCCCAGCCGCGACCGGTACTGCTCCCTACGGGGCAGCCGCCTCGAACGTTCCACCGGGCGCAGCGACCGCGGGTAGCACCGCCACCTCGGCACCCGGCGCCCGGACGGTGGTGATCATCGGGACCTCGCTCACCGCGGGACTCGGGCTGGATCCCAAGGACGCGTACCCGGCGCTGCTCGAAGCCAAAGCGGACTCGGCCGGGCTGGCGTGGCAGGTCGTGAACGCGGGACTCTCGGGCGAAACCAGCGCGGGGGCCCTGCGGCGCATCGACTGGCTGCTTACCGGGCCCGGGGACGTCATTGTGATCGAGACTGGCGCCAACGATGGGCTTCGCGGCGTGGATGCGGACTCGACCCGGGCCAACATTGCCGAACTGCTCAAGCGGGTGAAGGCCGCCAAGCCGCAGGCCAAGGTGTTGCTGGTGCAAATGGAAGCGCCGCCCAACCTGGGCCAGGCCTACACGCGGAAATTCCACGCCATCTACCCGGCGCTCGCGAAGGAGGCGGGCATTCCGCTGGTGCCGTTCCTGCTCGACGGCGTGGCGGGCGACGCCGCGCTCAACCAGCCCGACGGTATTCACCCGAACGAAGAAGGCTCCAAGCGCGTCGCCGCAAACGTCTGGCGCGCGTTGGAGCCTGTGCTTCGGCAGTAGCGCCGGACGAGCGCTCGTGCCGGCGGGTGATGCGAGTTACTTCGGCGTCACCCGCCAGATGTCGATGCCGCCGGCCATTTGCCCCACATCGACCGACGCCACGCGCGTGCGCGTGACGAGATCAATCACGTCCACTGCGCCGGGCTCCGAGCCCACCCCTTCGCAGGTGACGAACACGTAGCGGTCGTCGGGCGAGACCACGAGCCCGCTGGGAATGCGCCGAGAGGTCGGTACCTGCGCCAACTCGGCGCCGGTGGCGGCGTCGTGAATCGACACCGACTGCCCGCGCTTGTTGGTGCCAATGACCAGCGCGCCGTTCTTCGTCGTGGCCAGATTGTAGGTGCCAGGCCCCGTTGGAATGCGACGGCGCATCGTCCATCCCGCGACGTCGATTTCCACGAGATCGCTCGCCCGATTGCAGGCGACCCACACCGTGCGACCATCGCTCGACGGCTGCGCCCACGTCGGCGAGCACGAGACATCGCCCGCCTTGGGGGCCTCCATTCCGTGCCCCGAGTGGTCGTGCGCCATATGGCCGCCCTTCGCCATCGGTGCACCGCGCATCCCCATTTCCTTCCCCTTCCCGAGCGAGAAGTGCCGCGCCACGTCAAAGGTGGTCGCGTCGATGTCCACGAGCAGGTCGTCCATCATACAGGCCGACCAGTGATGCCGACCGTCGGGCGACAGTCGCGAGCCGTGCGGCATCGTGCAGGTCGGAATGCGCGTGAGCTCGACCATCTCGGCTGTGCCCACCACCGACACGCTGGAGGGCACCATCTCGCCGTGCAGGTTGAAGTTCACCACCCAGGCGAACTCGCCGTCGCGGCTGACCTGCAGGGTCGCGGGGAAGGGACCGAGGTCCGTCTGCCCCACCACTTTGTCGGTGGCCGTTTCGAGCTTCCACAGCGTGCCGTTGGGCACGCCGTGCGCCGTGCTCACGTAGTAGTACTTGCCGTCGGGGGACACCGCGATGCCGTGCGGGCCGTCAGGATCGATGCCGTTCTTGCCGATGACCCGCTCGCGCACGAGCGAGGCCCCACCGGGTCCGAAGCGCACGACCTGCATCTTGTCGACGGCCTCGGCGCCGACGATGACGTCATACGTCGCCGTCGGCGAGGCGGACGCCACCGGCACCGCCGGCACCGCCGGCCCTAAGCGCGCCGCCGCCTGCGCCCCGATCGGCCCCGCGCTGAGGGCGACTGCCCCCAGCGCGAGGGCCCAACGCCGTCCCGTGATCACGGGACGGTCGGGGTTGGCTTCGGCTTGATCTTTCCGATGAACAAGCCGGCGTACATATCGTTGATGTAGAGCAGGTCGTCCTTCACAACCACGCCCCAGGTCATCGTGGCGTTGGACACGTGCGCCTTCTCATCGTGCGGCATAAACGTGGCAATGGTGCGGTTCTGCGCCTTGAGATCGCCGCGCAGTTCGCCCGAGACGTCGATGGCGTGGAAGCCCGCGTTGTACGCACCCACGTAGAGCGTGTCGCCGCGCGCCCACACGTTGTGCACACCGCCGTAATCGGGCTCCCACCACGCGACCGCCTTCGGGTTCAGAAGATCGGACACGTCGATCACCTGCAGCCGACCCCAGGCCTGCAGGAGCTCGCTCCCGAACCCGGGGCCGGAGAAGCCCGCGCCAAAGACCTCGTCACCGATGAACACGTAGTTCTTGTGGCGCCACGCGGTGTGCGTGCCGCGAATGAAGCCGGGGCCGCCCTTGAGCTCGACCTTCTTGTAGAGCTTGTCGAGGTCGTACTTGTACTGCGACACGAACTGCGGATTCGACGGCGAGCCACCCTTGATGCCGTTGCCGACATCCAGAATCACGAGCCCGTCGTTCCACCACGAACCGTACAGCAAGCCATCCTGCACGTCGATGTCGTGCAGCGAGCGGCCCGCGTCGATGCGCGGCGTCTTCCAGACCGCGAGCTCCTTGGGCTTGGCCGGATCGTCGAGGTTGATCACGTGCAACGCGCCGGTGCCGTCGTTGGTGATGAACGCGTTGAGCTGATTCGTCTTCTTGTCCCGATAGATGAAGCTCGAGTGCACGCCGGCGGTCACGGTTTCCGTATACTCGCTGACCTTCTTCGGATGCCGCGGGTCTTCGAGCGTATAGATGACGATGCCGTCCTTGCGGTCCGACGAGCCTTCGCGCGTATGCACCAGAATCTTGCCCTCGGCGTCGGTCATGATGTCATTGACGCGCCGGGTGTTGGAGACGAGCGAGTCGACCACCTTCGGGTCGGCCGGGTTCGAGATGTCGATCACGTAGGCGACGTCACCGCCGAAGCCGGTGCCGAGATACGCGACCTTGGCCGTGGGATGCACCCAAACTTCTTCGGTGGTGAAGCGCTTCCGGACCACCTTGCCGACGAGTTCAAAGAGCTTGCCGACGTCGCGTTCGGTGACCTGTACCGTGGTGCTGGCGGTCGCCGGACCGGCATTGGCGGAGATGACGTAGGTGCCTTCGGTGTAGGCGACGAAGCGGCCATCGGCGTCGATGTTGCCGTTGCCGCCCGACATCGTGTAGACCGGGCTCAGGTTGCTCCGCGTGGTGCCGCCGATGTTGGCCGAGAAGGCCAGCGTGACGACATCGCCCTGCCGCACCTTGGTGGCCGACGGCGTGAGGGTGGCGCCGCGCACCACACCGGCGGCGACGTCCACGGGGACCGTGGTCGAGACGCTGCCGACGGTGGCGGTGAGTACGGCCTTGCCCGCGCCGACCGCCGTCACGACGCCGTTGTCGTCGACACGCGCGACGCGGGGGTTGGACGAGGTCCACTTGGCGGGCGTGCTGCCGGCATCACCCTGCGCCGAGAGGCCTTTGGCGGTCAGGGGCACGATCTGGCCGGCGACGAGCGTGGTGATGGTCGGCGAGACGGCGACCTTCACCGGGGCGCCAGCGACGACTTTGACCTCGACCCGCTCGACGAGCGGACGCTTGCCGGGCTGCACGGCCGAGACGGCGACGACGATGGTGCCGGGGGATCCCCCCTTCACCCAGCCGTTGCGGCTGACCGCACCCTCAAAGGAGCCGCCGATCATTCCGTAGAGGACGCGGGCTTCGACGGGCTTGCCGTTCTCGTCCAGCGCGGTGCCCTTGAGCTGGATCGAGTCGCCTGCGGCAACGGTGGCGCGTGCCGGCGCGACGACGAGCTTGGTGGCCTGCGGCGTCGTGGGGGCCGGCGCCTGGGGGGCGGCGGTCGCCTGTTGGAGCAACGCGAAAAGAAGCAGAGGCATCTGGTGGAGGGGTCGGGAGGGGGATGTCAGGCGTCGGGGCGCGGCGTTCGCAGGGGCAAGCGGCGCCGAAACCGGCTTGGAATGATACGCAGCCGTTGAATGGAGGTTTCCTCCGGCGTACTTTCAGAGGCTACTCGGCACTTCGGCCAGTTCGGCCTTGTGTTGCCAATCCTGGCCTGTGGGGCGCGAGCGGCTCGCCGCCCCGGCCTGATTCCTTTCCGAGATTCCGTATGGCGTTCAGCGCGACGAACATCCGCAAGGGTATGGTGATCGTGTTCGAAAACGATCCCTGCCGCATCGTG
>JANRJP010000028.1:0-56438 GCA_033763905.1 Gemmatimonadaceae bacterium | reverse complement strand
GAGCAGGTCGCCGAAGTCCGCGCGGATGTCGGCCCGCAGGCGATCGAACGCCGGATGCTCGAGCGCTCGATCACCATCTCGGCCGGCGTGATGCCCGGCTTTGCGGTGGGTGACGTGGCGGGCAAGGCGCGCGATGCGATGAACGCCGTCGGCCTGCCGACTGGCTACTTCACCAACTTCGGCGGCGATGCCCAGAACCTGAACGAAACCAAGGGCTACGTCGGCGAGGCGATCCTGCTCGCGGTGGTGTTCATCTACCTGATCATTGCCTCGATCTTCGGGTCGTTCGTGCAGCCGCTCAGCATTATGCTGGCGCTGCCGCTGTCGCTGCTCGGGGTGACGATCGCCCTGCTGATGACGCGGGGCACCCTGAATGTGATGTCGATGATCGGCATCATCATGCTGATGGGACTGGTGACGAAGAACGGCATCCTGCTGATCGATTTCGTGAACCAGCGCCGTAGCGAAGGCGCCGATCGCCTGACCGCGATTCTGGACGCCGCTCGCGTCCGCGTCCGCCCGATCATCATGACCACGGTCGCGATGATCGCCGGGATGCTGCCGCTGGCCTTCGCGATCGGCGAAGGGGCCGAGCAGCGGAGCCCGATGGCGCACGCCGTGATTGGCGGACTGATCACGTCCACCCTGCTGACCCTCTATGTCGTGCCGGTGGTCTACTCGTTGATCGACGACGCTGGGCTCTGGCTCAAGTCCCGCGGTGGCCCCCGGACGGCCGCCCAACCGGTGCCCGCACCGGGCGACTGACCGGCCGCCGCCGCGACCCGCGACGGCCTCCCGCGAGGGTGGTGGACGCGGTGCGCGCGCACCAGAAACGCATCGGAGAGGGGCCACGACTTGACGCGGCCCCTCTCTTCGTTGTAGAACGTTTTCGTTCGCGCGCGATCATTCCTGATTTCGCCGCGCGTCCCACCTTCGATCTCCCAAGTCTGGAGGCCTTCAATGCCCCGTGGTGACGAGTTGGAACAGGACCTGAAGTTCGGCGAGCGTGACGACGACACCGATGACATCGGCTACGGCGGTGGCGGCTCGTCCTATGACGACGACGATGACGATGAAGGCGGCTGGGGCGCGGTGAAGGACTCCTCCGAAGACCTCTGGGACAGCCCGGACGAGTCGGACGACGAGGAGGAAGAGGTCGCGGCTGAGCCGGTTGTCGCCGAGGAAGAAGACGACCTGTTCACCGTGCCGCTTGCCCCGGCCCCGGTGAAGGCCAAGGGTTCTGCGCCCAAGCCGGCGCCTGCCCCGAAGCCTGCCGCTGCCCCGAAGCCGGCGGCTGCGCCGAAGGCTGCCCCGGCGAAGCCGGCACCGGCCAAGGCGGCCCCGGCGAAGGCCGCCCCGGCCAAGCCGGCTGCCAAGCCCGCGGCCAAGAAGGAGTCGAAGCCGGCCGCGAAGAAGGCCAGCAAGCCCGCCGCGAAGAAGGCGGCCAAGCCGGCCGCCAAGAAGGCGGTGAAGAAGGCCGCCAAGCCGGCGCCCAAGAAGGCCGCCAAGAAGTCGGCCAAGCCGGCGCCGAAGAAGGCGGTGAAGAAGGCCGCCAAGCCGGCGCCCAAGAAGGCCGCCAAGAAGCCGGCCAAGCCCGCCCCGAAGAAGGCGGCGAAGAAGCCGGCCAAGAAGGGCAAGAAGAAGTAAGCCGTCGTCTCGACGATGGAACACGCGGCGGTCTCCGGTTCGGGGACCGCCGTTTGTGTTCCCCGACGGGAGGGGTAGCTTCTCGGGATGGCCGAGGTCCCCTTCGAGCGTCGCGTGTTGGACGCCCTGCCGCTCACGATCTGGACCACCGATCCCGATGGCCGCATCACGAGCACGCACGGCAGCTGGAATCGCTTCGCGCTCGAGAATGGCGCCGCCGAATTGGCGCGACCCGGGAACGTCATTGGTCAGCTCGTCTTCGATGCCTTCGCCGACCGTGGCTCTCGGGAGCAGGCCGAGCGTGCGATGCAACTCATTCGCTCAGGGCGCTCGGAGCGGGTGAGCTGGGAGTTCCCCTGCGACGCGCCGTGGGAGTCGCGGGTCTTCCTGATGCAGGTCACCGCCATACGCGCCCCCGACGACCACGTGGTGCGCGGGTTCGTCTTCGCCACGGTCGACATCACGCCCAACCACGCCTCGCGCGAAGTCCTGCTCGACGCCGGCATCGCCTTGTCGCGCGCCATCGACCTCGAGCGCCTCTACGCCGAAGTCGGGCTGCAGGTGCAACGCGCGATACGGTGCGACGGTCTGTGTCTGGCGCTCGCGGATGACGAGACCGCTGCCCTCCGCGTCCAGTACTCCACCGGGTACCAGGGCACCACGCGCGCGCTCGAGTCGCGGCTGATGCCGATCTGGCTCGATGCCTTGGCCAATGGCCGCGTCGTCGTCTCGGGGCTTGACCAAGGCCTGGAGTTGACCGCGCCAATGACCACCACCGAAGGGGTGCTCGGGGTGATGACGGCGTGGACGACCAACGCCCATTCCCCGTCGGATCTCGAGGCCACCCAGCGGCTGATGGCGTCCCTCGCGGCGCAGACGGCCGCCGCCATCGAGCGCGCGTGGCTGGTGCGGCGGGTCGAGCAGAAGCGTCGGCTCGAAGCCATCGGTGAGGTGGCCACCGGCGTCGCGCACGAGCTGCGCAATCCGCTGTTCGGCATTTCATCCGCCGCCCAGCTGCTGCAGTTCCGCGTCGGGCAGGATGCGGTGGTCGAACGCAACGTCGGCCGCATCCTGCGCGAAGTCGATCGCCTCAACCGGATGGTGACCTCTCTCCTCGAATACGGCCGACCGGCGGCGCTGCGGTTGGCCGAGGGCGACCCCGACAGCGTGTGGGACGAACTCCTGGAAGACCAGCGCCCGCTGCTCGACGCGCGCGGCCTGCTGGTGCACCGGGTCCGCGCGCTCCCGGGGGCGCAGTGCCAGATCGACGCCGAGCAACTCGCGCAGGTCTTCCTGAACGTGTTTGTGAACGCCTGCGACGCCGCTCCGGCGGGCAGCACGATCTACATCCAGTCGCAGGTGCTCACGACCGGCACTTGGCGCTTCCGCATCACGAACGGCGGCGTGGCCATCCCGCCGGAGGTGCTCCCGCGGGTCTTCGAGATCTTCTTCTCGACCAAGTCCGGCGGCACGGGCATCGGCCTGGCGCTCTGCCAGCGCATCGTCGAGGACCACGGGGGCACGATCGGCATCGAAAGCACCCCCGAAGACGGCACGACGGTCACGATCACCCTCCCCGCCCTGCTCTGACCCCGGGACCCCGGGGAACGATCACCGGAACGCCCGCGTACACCGGATGGCCAGCGGAGCGTCATCCGCCCCGGGCCTACCACTTGCCGCGCACCCGATGTCCAAGTCCGTCCTGATCGTCGAAGACGAAGAGAACATCCGCGACACCCTCGTGGAGCTCTTCGACGTCCCCACGAATCTCACCACCCAGGCCGCCACCCTCGACGAGGCCCTGGCTGCCCTCAAGGCCGATGGTTTCGACCTCATCGTCACCGACCTCCGCCTGGGCGGCAAGCGCGACGGTGGATTGCAGGTGATGGCCGCGTCCGGCTTGCTCTCGCCCGACGCCACCGTCATCGTCCTGACGGCCTACCCGGACGAAGACAACCGGTTTGCCTCCCTGCGCCTCGGCGCGACGCACTTCCTCGAAAAGCCGGTCGACTTGGCCACCATCGCCGGGCTCGCCGCCCAGGCCGGTGTCCAGACCGCGATGGACGCCTCGAAGACCTGAGCGCCGCGCGGTATCGTACTGTCACAGCGGAGGCGCGACACTGCGCCTCCGCTGTCGTTTTACAGGGACCCTCCCGGGAGCTATCGTTTCCAGAATGGCCGACACGCCGGTTGCCCTCCTCCGTGCGCACGCGAAGCACGCTCCGTGGAATGCCCGCGGACTCGCCGCGCACGTCACCGCCCTCGTTGATGCCGCCGGCCTCAAGCCGACCAATGCGTCGGCCCGCGCGGCACCGTCGGCGCGCTCGATCCGCTTTTACGTCGCCCACGGATTGCTGGAGCGACCCGAGGGCGCGGGCACGGCCGCCACGTATCACTATCGGCACTTTCTGCAGCTGCTCGCGATCAAGATTCGCCAGCGCGAAGGCCAGACGCTCGACGGCATCAAGCGCGAACTGACCGGGGTCGCGGGCGACGCGTTGGAACGCAAAGTCGCGCAGGCGCTCGTGCCGGCGCTGAGCACCGCCGCCGCGACCGACACCGACGAACCGGCCGCGCAAAGCTGGCGCCGCCTCGCGATTGCCGACGGCATCGAGCTGCACCTGCGGAGCGATATCGGCGTCACCGACGACCAGCTCGGCGCGATGCGAGAAGCCGTGCGGCTCTCTCTCGGTCGGACCGAAGGGCGCGCGTGAGTACCGTGCGCACCGCCGTCATCACCGGCGTCGGGCGCGCCGGCCAGATGGGCGAAGCCATCGCCCAGCGCTTCGCCGACGCCGGCTGGCGACTCGTGCTGCTCGACCGCGACGCGCAACAGGTCGCCGCACGGGCCGCCGATCTCGCGACGCGCGGCGCCCTCGTCGAGGCACACGCCGTCGACCTGACCAATCTCGAGGCCGTCCTCGACGTCGCCGCGCGCAGCACTCCGGACGGCGCCGATGCCCTGATTTGCGCCGCCGGCGGATTCGGGGCCAGCGGCCCCGTCGCGGAATCGTCGCTCGACGTACTGCACCAGCAAGTCGCCATTTCGCTGGTGACGGCGGCGGCGGCGAGTCGGGCGTTTCTCCCCGCACTGCGGCAGCGGCGCGGCGCCATCGTCTACTTCGCCTCGGCGGCCGTCCTCGACGGTGGCCGCGTCGCGGGCCTCAGTGGCTACGCGGCCGCCAAGGCCGGCGTGCTCGCGCTGATGCGCGCCGTCGCGCAGGAAGAAGCGCCGAACGGCGTCCGCGCCAACGCCGTCGCACCCACGGCGATCCGCACCGCCGCCAACGTCGCCGCGATGGGCGACCAGGCCTCGTTCGTCGACCGCGAGACGATCGCCGAGACGGTCTTCTGGCTCTCCACCGGCGCCTCGGCGGTGTCGGGGCAGGTGCTCAAGCTGGGATGACCACGATTCCGCGGCGGCGCGCGACGACGCGGTCGATCATTCTTGATCGCTCGCTGGAGTTGCTGCCGCTGTTCCGGCTCTCGGACTCGGCGGAAGACACGGCGTTCACCTTTCAGGTGGCGGGCGGCGCCCGGTGGCGTGTCCTGCCCGCGGCGGGCGACCGCATTCCGGGAACCTTCGATCAGGACGTGTACGTCGAGCTGATGCACCGCTACCACGACGCCGGTGCGCCGGCCGACGGGCAGCTGACGTTCACCTTGCACGATTTCCTCCGGTCGATGGGCCGGCGCGCCGACGGCCGCACCTATGAGTTGCTCCGCTCGGCTTTGGGGCGACTCGAACGCACGCGACTCGAGTCGCAGGGCGCGTGGTATGACGCCACCGCGCGCCAGCCCCACGACGGCTGGTTCACCGTGCTGACGTCGGTCACCATCGATCGTCGGCGCACGGCCGACCGCGAACAGATGTCGCTCTTCCCCGTCATCACCGCGGGGGAGCCCGGCGACGCGCGTGTGGTCATCGCCCCGTTCATCCGACAAAACCTGGCCGCCGGCCACACCGCCACGATCGGTGCGGCGCCCTACCGCTCGCTGCATTCCCCCGTCGCGCGTCGGTTGTATCGCCTACTCGAAGCGTGGCGCGCTGAGGGACGACACGACGTCCGACTGCCGCTCGAAACCGTCGCCGAAATGCTCCCGCTACAGCAGCGGTACCCGTCGCACCTGCAGCGGGTGCTGCAGCCGGCGCACGAGATGCTCGTCACCGCCGGCCTGGCCAAGCGGGCGACGTTCGTGCAGGAGCAGCGGCAGTGGTTCGTGACGTACGAACCTGCGCCGCGCGGAACCCTGTCCCCGGCCGGCGGGTTGGAGTAACGTCCCAAGTCCGTCTCTGGCCTGGATCCGCTGATGCTCCGTACCCGTCGGGCTGCCCTCGCAGCCGTGCTCGTTGTCCCCGTGCTCGTCGGCGGGTTCGTGTGGCAGGATCGCGCCACCACCGCCAGTGCGCGGCTCTTCGACCAGGTCGTGATGGCCGTCGGCGAGCGCTTCGTCGATTCGCTCTCGGCCAATCAGCTGTACGAAAAGGCGGCCCGCGGTCTGGTCACCCAGCTGCAGGATCCCTACAGCGAACTCCTGAGCCCGGCACAGCTCACCGCGTTCACCCGCAACACCGGTGGACGCTACGCCGGCGTCGGGATGCAGATCGAGGAGCAGCAGGGCTCGATCGTCGTGTCCCGCGTCTTCCCCAATACGCCGGCCGAGAACGGCGGCGTGCAGGAAGGCGATCGGATCATTTTCGTCGATACCGCGAGCACTCGCGGCTGGCGCTTGCAGCAGGTGTCGAACGCGCTCTTGGGCACGCCGGGCACGCGGGTGAAGGTGCGCTTCGGCCGCCCGGGCGTCAGCGAGCCGATCGCCAAGGAATTCACGCGCGCGGTCATTCACATTCCCGCGGTCCCCTACTCGCTCGTGTTCGACGGGGGCGTCGGGTACATCCCGCTCCAGCAGTTCAACGAAACCTCCGCCGAAGAAGTCGCCAAGGCCATTGCGTCGCTCAAGGCCAAGGGGGCGAAGTCGTTCGTCCTTGACCTGCGCGGCAATGGCGGCGGCTATCTCGAGCAGTCGCTCGAAATCGCGAACTACTTCGTGCCCAAGGGCCGCGAACTGATGTCCGTGCGCGGCCGCTTCGATGACGCGCAGCGCCAGGTGGCCGAGAGCGACCCGCTGGTGCCCACGGCCCCGGTGGCGGTGCTCATCGACGGCTACTCGGCCTCGGCGTCCGAGATCGTCGCCGGTGCGCTGCAGGATCACGACCGCGCCGTACTCCTCGGCCAGACGTCGTTCGGCAAGGGACTCGTGCAGTCCGTGTTCCAGCTCGACGGCGGCTACGCGCTCAAGCTCACGACCGGCAAGTGGTTCACGCCGAGCGGCCGGACCATCCAGAAGGACCGCAAGGTAGGCCCGGACGGCCAGTTCATTGCCGAGGCGCCCGACACCTTGGCCGAAACCGACTCGGCGAAGAAGGCGCGGCCGCAGTTCAAGTCGGCCAGCGGTCGCATCGTGTACGGTGGCGGCGGCATCACGCCCGACCTGTCGGTGCGCCCCGACACCTTCACGACCGCGGAACTCACGGTGGTGCGCGCGATCTCCCCGAAGGCGCAGGAGATCTACGTGAAGCTCTACGACTTCGCGCTCAACCTGAAGGGCAAGGTCCAGCCCGACTTCACGGTGCGGCCCGAGTGGCGCGAGGAAGTCTTCAAGTACATCCTCGATTCCGGCGCCAAGGTCGATCGCGCGCAGCTCGAAGCGGGGGTGGGCTACATCGATCGCCTGATCGAGAATCGCGTGGCCCGCACGGCCTTCGGCGACGGCGCGGCCAAGGCGCGGGATCTCGATGACGACGCCGTCCTCCGGCAGGCGGTGACCCTGTTGCGCAAGGGTCGGTCCCAGCAGGAACTTTTCATCTTGGCGAAAGTCGCACAGTCCGCGAACCGCTAGGCGCCTATCCCGCACCGTTCACGACAAATGCATCGCACGTCTTTCGCGGCCGCCGCACTCGCGGCGGCCGCGCTCGTCAGTTCCTGCGCCCGCACGCCGGCGCCGCTCGTCCCCAGTCCCGCCGCGACCGTCATCGCGCGCGCGCCTGAGGTCAACGAAAAGCACCTCTCGAACCTCCGGCAGCTGACCAACGGCGGTGAGAATGCCGAGGCGTACTGGAGTGCCGATGGGCAGTGGATCACCTGGCAGTCCACGCGCGACGGCCGCACCTGCGACCAGCAGTACGTGATGCGGTCCGACGGCTCGGTCCCGCGCCGCGTGTCCGACGGCCGTGGCAAGACGACCTGCGGGTGGATTCTGCCCGGCAACCAGCGCGTGTTCTTTGGTTCGAGCACCGCGGCGGATTCGACCTGCCCCGCCAAGCCGGATCCCTCAAAGGGCTATGTCTGGCCGCTCGACCGCTTCGACATCTGGACCGCCGACATCGACGGGCGCAATCAGCGTCGGCTGACCAACTACGGCGTCTACACGGCCGAAGGCGTGTTGTCGCCCGACGGCAGGAAGATCGTCTTCACGTCGCTCAAGGACGGCGATCTCGACATCTACACGATGAACGTCGACGGCACCGACGTGAAGCGCTTGACCTTCACCGAAGGCTACGACGGCGGCCCGTGGTGGTCGCCGGACGGCACCAAGATCGTCTATCGCGCGCACCACCCCAAGGACTCGGTGGAGCTGCGACAGCACCGGGAACTGCTTGCGCAATCGCTGGTGCGGCCGTCGAAGGTCGAACTGTTCGTGATGAACGCCGACGGCTCCGATCAGCGCCAGGTCACCAACCTCGGCGGCGCGAACTTCGGCCCGTCGTGGACCCCGGACGGACGCAAGATCATTTTCGCGTCCAACCATATGAACGCCCGCTCGCGCAACTTCGAGCTGTTCGTCGTCGATGCGGCAAAGTCGATGGCCACCGCGGCGGATCTCGAACAGCTTACCTTCCATCCGGAGTTCGACGGCTTCCCGATGTTCTCGCCGGATGGCAAGAAGCTGCTGTGGGCATCGAACCGCCACGCCGCCAAGCCGGGCGAAACCAACCTCTTCATCGCCGACTGGACGCCGTAAGGCGCCGGTCCTCCGGAGCACTGGCAATGGAAATCATCGCGGCAATTCTTGCAGTCGGTGTCGTCGGCATCCTCGTGCGTTCCATCCGCATCGTCGGGCAGGCCGAGGTGATGGTGATCGAGCGTCTCGGGCGCTTCCACCGGCTGGCGCGCTCGGGGCTCAACATCGTCATTCCGGCGCTGGAGCGCGCCAAGAGCATCGACGTCCGGTATCAGGAGGAAGACGCCGGGTCGGGGATGAAGCGCCTCGTCTCGGGCAGCACCAATCGCATCGACCTGCGCGAACAGGTGCTCAACTTCCCGAAGCAGCCCGTCATCACCAAGGACAACGTCACGATCGACATCGACGCGGTCCTCTACTACCGCGTCGCCGATCCCCAGAAGGCGACGTACGCGATTCAGAACCTCCCCTTCGCGCTCGAAACGCTCACCCGCACTGCCCTGCGCAACATCGTCGGTGAGATGGAGCTCGATCAGTCGCTGGTCTCGCGCGACCTGATCAACAAGCGGATGCGGGACGTCATCGAAGAAGCCGCCATCGGCTGGGGCGTCGACGTGACGCGCGTGGAGTTGCAGAGCATCGAGCCGCCGCGCGACATTCAGCAGTCGATGGAACTCCAGATGCGCGCCGAACGTGAGCGTCGCGCTTCGGTCACCAACGCCGAAGCCACCAAGCGCGCGCAGATTCTCGAGGCCGAAGGCTTGCGCGAATCGTCCATCCTGCGCGCGCAGGGTGAACAGGAGGCCTCGGCGCTCCGCGCCGAAGGTGCGGCGCGGGCGCGACTGGCGATGGCGGAAGCCGAAGCCGAGGCCATTCGCCGCATTGCCTCCGCGCTGCCGGCGGAGCAGGTCTCGACGTATCTCCTGGGCCTCAAGTACATGGAGGCGCTGCCCACGCTCGCGCAGGGCAAGGGTTCGACGATTTTCCTGCCCGCCGAAGCCTCGGGTGTGCTCGGCGCACTTGGTGCGCTGCGCAAGGTGCTCGACGCCGGCGCTGGGACGGGCAACGAATCGACGGCGGGCTCCGCCGCCGCGCAGAAGCCGCCCGCCCTCGGCTCGGGCTTCCCGACCGTCAAGTGAACGATACGCCGCCACTCCCGATGTCGCGCGACCGGGCGGAACGCATCGCCCGGTCGCACGCCTGCGTAAAGTGCGGCGAGTACAGCTGGAAGCGGAGCAAGGTGGCCGAGGCCACCGCCGCGGAGCGGGACGCGCTCGGCGGTATCTGGCGCGCCGAACTGCAGTGCGGCGTGTGCAATACGCGGCAGGAGATCGTCATCACCACCGACGGCGACATCGTCGACGGCTGAGTCGTGACGCCGCTCGACTTTACGGCACTCGCCATCGGCGATCGCGTCCAGCACGAACTCGTCGTGCGGGAACGGCACGAGAAGAAGACCGGTGCCGGTGATCCCTTTTGGATTCTCACGCTCGGCAACGCCACCGGCTCGCTCGACACCGCGCCGGTCTGGAGCAATCAGGCCTCGCTTGTCGAAGGCGCCGAGCGCGGCAGCTTCGTGCAGGCGATCGGAACGATCAAGGAGTATCGCGGGAAGCGACAGCTCGAACTGACGTCGCTACGCGTCCTGCCGAAGGATGGCTTCGATCTGTCGCAGTTCGTGCGCGCGGAGGCGCCGAAGCGGCTCGAGAAGCTGTGGAGCTGGCTCGACGAAGAACTGGGGAAGCTCAAGTCGGTACCGCTTCGCCGGGCGGCGCAGTTGTTCTTCGGGGACCCGGTGTTTCGTGAGGCATTCGAGCGCGGCGCCGGTTCGACCGTCGGACATCACGCCACCGCGGGTGGCCTGTTGGTGCACACCTGCGAAGTGGCGTCGATCGCGCAGAACATCGCGCGCGTGATGAAGGCCAACGCCGAGCTCGCCTTCGTCGGCGCGCTCATTCACGATGTCGGGAAGGTGGAGTCCTACGCCGCTGATGCGGCTGGCTTCTCGAACACGCCGGCTGGGCATCTGGTGGGCCACATCGTGCTGGGAAGCTGGATGCTCAACCAGCGCCTCGCGGCCACGCCCGATCACGGCCTGAGCCACGCGCAGGTGCTGGAGCTGCAGCACTTCATCCTGTCCCATCACGGCATCGCTGAGTACGGTGCCGCGGTCCCGCCGGCCACCGCCGAGGCCGAGATCGTGCATTGGGCCGACGAAGCGTCAGCCAAGGCGAACGATGTGCTCGAAACGCTCGCGGAAGACGAACACTTCGCCGCCGGCGAACCCTTCACGAGCAAGCGCCCCTGGCGTGTTGGGAAGCGACTCTGGCGTCGTCCCGATCACTGGTAGCGCGTCAGCCATCGAGCAGGACGCCGGTCTGTCGGAGCGCGCGCGGTGTCATATACGGGCGCAGGAGCACGGCCATTTGCGCCAGCGCGCCCTTCACGTGCGCCTCGCTGCCGTGCAGTTCCACACCCTTTGATTCGAGATAGTCGATCCAGTAGCGCCCGATGATCCACGCATTGGTGGCGACCGGGTGCAGATGATCGCGCTCGATGCGCAACAAGCCGGCGTCGACCATCCCGGCCAGAATGCGGGCCACGAAGGTGACGCCGCGCTCCGTGAAGGCCGCGTGGCGCGCGAGCCGCTCGGCGTCTTCGCGCAAGAGAATCGCGTGATCGCGGAAGAGGAACCGATACGTCCACAGCACTTCTACCGAGCGTCGCGTGTATTCGGCGAAGTGCGCCATCGGCGCGGCGGGGCCAGCGGGTCGCGCGAGTACGTCGTCGATCGCCCGCTCCATCCGATCAAACAGGGCGTGCACCAGATCGCGCTTGGTGCGGAAATGGTACCAGAGATTGCCTTCGGAAATCTCGAGCTCCCGTGCGATCTGCGCCGTGGTCACCCCCGCTTCTCCGCGCGCGTTAAACAACTCGAGGGCCACCCCGAGGATGCGCTCCTTGGTGGTCTCACGGGCGGCGGTGCCAGCGGCGGGGGTGCTTCGAGCGGTCACGGCGAACAGGTTGCGGGGAGAGCCCTAGACTGTCTAGGGTAGTGTGCGTACCCTAAGGTGTCCACTCCGCCCCCCACCCGGTGCTATGGTGGCGGACGCCCGAGCCCCCTAGGTTATTCGTGATGCAGGTCCGCCGTCTGCTTGCCGCGTCGCTGTTGGCCGGGGGGTGTCTCCCGTTCGGCGGAGCCGTTCGCCCGAACAGCGTCACGGCGCGCACCGACACCAGAACGGTCTTCGGATCCGGTGAGCTCGTCGGCGTCGTGGTCGACTCTACGACCGGCGCTGCGGTCCCGAACGTGGTGCTCTTCGCGACCAGTGACACCGCGCCCGGTGCGCCGGTCTCGCCGTGGCGGACCCTGAGCGACTCCCTCGGCCGCTTTGTGCTCCCCGACGTCCCTGCGGGCTGGCGCGTCGTCGAAGCCCGTGCGATCGGCTACGCGCGAAATCGCCGCACAGTGCTGGTCCGTCGCGGCAGTTCGGACACGCTCTTCGTCGTCCTCAAGACCGGCCACGCGCTGTTGTCGCAGCAGCGGGAAGAGCTCTCGCTACCGACGGCGATCACACCCTGCCGCCCGTCGGATGTCAGTTCGACCTGGCTGGCGAATGCGCTGGCCGAGACCTACGGGGTCACGAAGACCGGCGAGCCCCGTGTGCGCGCCAGCGATGTTCGCTTGGTGACGAAGCCCAGCGCCTGTCGCCGCGCGGTTGGCGCGTGGCAGGATCAGGCCGGCAAGCCGCTGCACGACCAGCAGGTGTACCTCTTCGAGGTCGGCGACCTCGGATTTGCGATCTACGACCCCGTCGAGTCGCTCGGTAACAACGTCGTGGTTGTTCCGGTATTCGATCGCAACTTCCGGCTCTTGCGGATTCTGTCGCTCTGAGAGTAAAGTGTAGGGGATATCCCTACATTTCCGTCAGAGAAATCCGCGCAAGTCTTTATTTTGCTTTGACTTGCCAAAGCGGTCTCCTATATTCTTGTTTGTTGGTGCCCAGCATCAGGCATCAACAAACCTCGGAGGCACGATGCGCAAGCCACGCCCGGCCGCGTACAATCCCGCGCAGGCCCTGCACCTGATCTCGAGCGACCGCTCTGGCGTTCCGCTCTCTTGCCCGAGTTGCTCGGGCACCATCGCGCGCGACCCGGCGGTGTTCCCTCCTCCCGCCCGCGCGCAGATCACGCTCAAGTGTGAGGCGTGCGGCCGGACAGCTCGCTACATCTCGGGGTCGTCGGGCGCCGCCTGACGGCCCCGTCGCCTCTACAGGCAGCCGCAGACCCCACCGTTTGGGCAGGGGTCGTGTCCGCGTTTTCCTGACAGGCGCTTCGTCCAATCGGCGTTAGCTTAGGACCCTGTGGAGGACTCTCCGCGTCCGGTCGGACATCGTCGTTCGACCCGCAGCGAAGGGTTCAGGTTCCAGAACGCACCCCTCGCGGGGCGGAGAGGTAAGCAGCAATGGCACGGATCAGCGGGACGGTGAAGTGGTTCAACGACGCCAAGGGCTTCGGCTTCATTCAGCGCGAAGGCGGTGCTGATGTGTTCGTCCACTTCAGCGCCATCCAGGGCAATGGCTTCAAGACGCTGGCCGAGGGCGACAAGGTCGAGTTCGAAATCGTCCAAGGACAGAAGGGGCCGCAGGCCGCCGACGTGACGAAGCAGGGCTAATTCCCGCCCGCAGCTCCGATCGCCGGAACGCCCCGACGCACTGCGTCGGGGCGTTCGTCATTTCATCCCGTGCGCGTCAGCCGCGCTTACGGCACCACGCCCAGTGGACGCTGCAACCCGGCGCCCGACGGCGCGCCAGGCCCCACCGACGCCGGCAACACGCCGCGAATCGGAATCTCGCCCAACACGGCGCGCGCGGCCGCGCGCTGCGCGAGTGGCCACGCGCTCCACGCCACCAGATACGCGCTGACCTCGGGGACGTCGGTCAACAGATACGGCGATCCGAACGCGACCACGATCGGTTGCTTGCCCTTCGCCCTGAGCGCGCGCAACAACTCCACCACGCCGCGCGGAGCTGCCGCCGTCGCCGTGACGCTCGAGATGTTCACGTACGAACTCACGATCACGACGTCCGCCGAATCCGCCGCACGGAGCACGTTCCCCACCGAGCCGCCCACGATCGCGGCGTCCGCACCCGCGCCCGCGACGTAGCGCGGCGGCCCACCGTTCTGCGTCGCCACGGTGGCATCATTGGCCTGCTCGGGCATCACGAGCTCGGTCTTCACGCGCGGGAAGCGCCGTTGCAGCTCGGCATTGAACGTCGCACCAGCGCCGAGATCCGTCCGCGTGGCCACCGTCACACTCAGGACACGCGTCTCACGCGGCAAGCGCGCGAGCGGCACCTGATTCAGCGAATCCTTCGCGAGCGTAATGGCCCGCTCGGCCACCGTGCGCGCCACCGCGAGGTGCGCAGTGTCACCCACCACGGCACGCACCGCCTCCACATCCACGGTGCGCTGCAGGGGCAGCCCCATCCGCACCTTTTCTTCGAGCAGTCGGCGGACGCTCGCGTCGAGTCGGCTCATCGACACGCGGCCGCTATCGACGGCCGTCGTGACCGACGTGATGCACTGCGGCAGATCACTCGGCATCAACAGAATGTCGGCGCCTGCATCAAAGGCCCGTACGCACACTTCGCTCTGGCCCAGACTGCCCATCACGCCGTTCATATCGAGCGCGTCGGTCACGACCAAACCGCGGAAACCCAGTTCATCGCGGAGCAGGTTCGTCATGATGCGCTTCGACAGCGTCGCGGCGACCCCGGTGGAATCGAGCGCGTCCATCCGGCCGTGGAAGCCCATCACGCCACGCATCCCGGCCGCGATGGCTTCGCGATACGGCGCCAACTCCACCGAATCGATCCGTGCGCGCGACGCGGTCACACGCGCCAGCTCGAGATGCGAGTTCTGCTCGGTGTCGCCGTGCCCGGGGAAATGCTTGCCCGTCGCCGCCATCCCGGCGGACTGCATCCCGCGAATGAAGGCCGCGCCAAGACGCCCGACAGCATCGGCGCGTTCCGAAAACGCACGCGCGCCAATGACGGGATTCCGCGGGTTGTTGTTCACATCGAGCACCGGCGCGAACGCAATGTGCGCGCCGATCGCGCGGCCTTCCTTGGCCGTGATCGTTCCCATCGCGGCGGCCAGCGTCGGATCATTCGTCGCCCCGATGGCCATTGGCGGCGGGAACATCGTCGACCCGCCGAGGTCCAACCCGTTCGGCGTCGCATAGCCACCGCGGAAGCGGAAGGCGGCCCCGGTTTCGAGATCCGCGCCGACCAGCAGTGGCAACTTCGCCGCACGCTGCAGGGCGTTGAGCTTGGCCGCGACTTCCACCGGCGAACCGATCGAGATGATCACGCCACCGACCTGTTCGTCGCGAATCAGTCGCAGCTGTCGCTGAAACTGCGGGGCGTTGTCGGCCTGATAGTCGCCGAGCACCCAGGGCCAGACGAGCTGCGCCACCTTCTGCCGCGTCGTCAGGGATCGCATCACCGAATCGACCCACACTCGGCCTTCGCCGGCCGACATCGTTGGTGCCACGCGAGTCGGTGCAGCGACCGGGGTCGCCACGGGGGTCGCCACCGGCGGAAACGCCGGCTGCAAGGCGGGCTGGCACCCGGCGGCGCCCACGAGCGCCGCGCCGAGGATCGCCGCGCGCATCCGCCGCGGCGCGTGAGCCCGCGTGCCCAGCCCGCTCACCACGCGATCGTGCCCTGCTTGGTCGTGTCGACCGCGTCTGCGCTCCCACTCTTGAAGAGGTACGCGCTCATATTCTGCGTGAGGAACTTTCGCGCCTGCGGGTCCATCACGTTGAGGCCGTAGTGGTTGATCAGCATCGTCTGCTGCTTCTTCCAGTCTTCCCAGCAGACCGTGCAGGTCTCGGCGATGATGCGGGCCCCGAGCGGACCCGGAAACGGCGGCTTGTCGAACCCCGCGCGCGTGTTGCCGCAGCGGGTACAGGTGATGTCGGCCATCGGCAACTCCGGTAGAGGAACAGGCAGTGCCGGAAACTAATCGGCTCGGTGTCGAGCGAACGGCGCTGGGGCGGCCGCGCCGCCCCCGCGCCATCGGTCAGCTCGTGTGCGCGTAGCTGAAGCCCAGTTCCTGCGCACGCTGCACAGCCACGATCCCGGACGGCATCACGTGGCTGTTCGGCGGGAGCGACGCCTCGAGTTCGGCGCGCACCGCCTTCGTGTCACCCTTCGGGCCCGCTGCGCTGCCGGTCAGTCGGCCCATCGCCGCGCCGCAGATGGCAAAATGAATCCCTCGCTTCGCCAAGCCGTCGAACTGGAAGGGCGCGGCGACGGATGCCGCACTGCCCGGCCGCAGGATGCTCGCGCGCGACGTCGGCGATGCGCCATCTGCCGCGAGCGGATTGTCGAAGGCCGTCGCCGGCACGAGGGCCGGGTACTTGTCCCACAGCGCCTGCGGCAAGGCCATCACCGTGGCGTTGTGACGCAGCGTGATGACCACCGCGTGGTCCTGATCCTTGAGCGCATAGGGCGCGCCGCTCGTGCGGAGGAAGTTCCAGCCGAACATCGACGCCTCGATCGCGCCGAACGGCGTGACGGCATCAAGGATCAGTCGGTGCGCGCCGGGCAGCTGCGCCAGCCAGGCATCGAGCGGATGCGGCGTCCGCGAGGGCGCGGACGGCACTTGGCTCGCGGCAGCGTCGGGCAACAGAAACGCGCCACCGGCGGCCGACGCCGCCGCTGCCACTCGCGCGAGGAACGAACGACGCTCGACAGTTCGATCGGACACGGACACACACTCCGGTGGTCGGGGTCCGGCGGAAGCTAGCGGCGTTCCTTCTCGTCAGCGACGGCACCGCGTCGGCTCTCCGACACCGGCGCGATCCGTGCGCGGGCTTCACCGAAGCGACCTGGGATCATCGTCCGCACCACGACATCGACGACATCCGCCGCAGCGGGCGCTCCTTCGAGGGTGAGCACGAAACTGCCGCGACCCATCGCCTGCGTTGGCGCAATGGGCGTTCCGCTCAACGCGACGGGGCGGCACACCGCATCGTCGACCCGCACGCACCAGCCCTCACGGGGGGCCGTCAACAGCACATCGTGCACGTCGTTCGCCACGGTCTGCACCAGCACGCGCACCCGCTGTGTGGCGTCCGTGGACGACTCGCGGACGGCCCGCAGCGACAAGACGCGCGCCACCGCGGGCAGATCCAGCCGCACGACCGCCGGCGCCTCCACCACGTCCTGTGCACGTGCCGCGGACGGCGCCACGCTGGTCAGGACCACCGCGCAGGCGGCCCCAACCATCCGACACAGGAATGCGATTCGCCGAGCGCGCATCTCGAGAGTGTCGGCCCTTCGCGGCGCGCGCCTCACTGCAATTCGCCGAACGTCCGTGCAGGACGCCGCACGCCCGAGGCACCACCATCACGGGAGGGGCAAGCGGCCCGGGCGAGGGGCCAATGTCGGCCGTGACCGCCACGCGCCCAGCACGTGACGGTCGCGCTTCCGCCGTGACGCCAGCCGACTGGAGACGCGACATCCGGCTCGGGTGTGCAAACCACGACGGAACATCGAGTTACGGCCGGGGTGTGCAACTTCGGTACAGCCCCCGAACTCGTGACGGTGGCACAAGTCGTTCGTCAGTATCTCGGCAGAACGCCCGTAGTCGGGTCCGCGATGGTGCGGATCCTGGACCCTCAGAGAGGACGAAGCGCAATGTTCAAGAAGTTTCTCCCGCTGGCCGCTGCGGCGGCCGTGATGCTGACGGCGACGTCGGCGTCGGCACAGACGTGCTCGGCGAACGGTGCCGCCAGCGCGACGTGTAACGTCGCGGCGTCGGTGTCGACCACGGTGCAGCACGTGGTGCGCCTCACGATCCCGAGCACCACGATCGCCCTGGGCGACGTGACCAACGAAAACCAGTACACCGCGTCGGGCGGCACCGTCGCGGAACTGACCTCGGCGACGCAGGGCGTCACGATCCGCGCCAACCGCGCGTGGCGCCTCCAGCTCAACGCGACGGCCACGACCTGGACGTTCACGCCCGCCGGCGGCACCACGGATCCGGCGCGCGCCGCGACGACCTTGCTGGCCAGCATCAACGGCGGCGCCTTCGGTGCGATCGCGACTACCGCGACCGATGTCGCCTCGGGTGCGGCGTCCGGTTCGGCGAACGTCAACGTCGCCTTCCGCACGAACTTCAACATCGCGACCGATCCGCCGGGCTCGTACAGCCTGCCGGTGCAGTTCACCCTCATCGCGCCGTAAGCGCGATCCGCGAGTGGTTCGACGTACGACCACGGGCTTCATCCGGCGAGCGCAGCACCACGCGCTCGCCGGATGGCTCGCGTTGGTAGGGCTCGCCGGACTCGGCATCGCCGACGCGCAGGCCCAGACCGCGGCACCCGCTGCACCGGCGACTGCCGCCTTCGACACCGACGAGTTGGAGCTCTACCTCGTCCCGGACGCCCGCGGACGCACCGCCGGCACGTTCCGGGTCCGCAACAATGGCCGCGCGGCAGGCACGGCCACGCTGTATGTGAACGACTGGGATCGCTCGGTCGACGGCGAGAACCGCTTCTTCCCACTCGGCTCGCAACCGGGCTCCTGCCGCACCGCCGTGCGCATCTTCCCGGCGAACGTGCGACTGGCCGCCGGTAGCGAACAGACCGTTCGCGTCGAGTTCGACGCGGGGCAGCCCATCACCGCGCCGTGCTGGAGCATCGTGTTCGTCGAGAGCGCGCCGACACCGGCCGCCGGCAACACGAGCCAGGTGATGGTCCAGATGCGTACCGGCGTGAAGGTCTACGTGGCGCCGCCGAACGCCGCGCGACTCGCCGAGCTGACCGATCTCAAGCTGGATCGGCATCGTCCCATTCCGCCGGAGCCCGCGAGCGACACCCTCGGTGTCGACGTGGTGGCCTCGGTGCGGAACCAGGGCGGGATGCAGGTGCCATTCGCCGGGCGCATCGAGTACCGCACCCTCGACGATGCCGTCGTCTCGACGCAGCGCCTCACCCCGACGCCCGTGCTGCCTGGCGCGGCGCGCGAGATCCGCGTCCGTGTGCCGAAGCTGCCCGCGGGCCGCTATGTCGCGGTGGCGCTGCTCGACTACGGCGGCGCCGAGATTCTCGCCGGTCAAGCGGAACTCGAGGTGCGTCCGTGACGCGCCGGTGGTGCAGCATTCGCCTGGCCATCGTGAGCCTCGTGTGCAGCGTGGCGCTTCCCGTGCACGCGCAGCAGACGCGCATCACGGCGGGGGGCTTCACCGGATCGGTGGGCACCGCAACCGCCGCCGACTTCGTCGCGGGCTTCCGCCAAGCGGGGTCCGATGTGACGCTCACCGTGCGCAACGTCAGTGGCGCGACGGCACGCACCTACTTCATCGACATCTTCTCGCTGAATGCCACCCTTGGCGGCTCGAAGCCGCTGAGTGACCTCGAGTGGCGGCGCACCGACCTCGCGACGTGGAATCCGATGTCCGCCACGCCGACGCTGGTGCGGAGTGGCGCTGTGCCGGGCGTGGGCGTCAACGTCGCCACCGGCGTGCGGCTGCGTATGCGGCTCAACTGGGCCACCGATATCCCCGCCACGTACTCGGCGACGGTGCGGTACCGACTGACCGTGACCACGCCCTGACGCCGTGATGCCTTCCCGCTCGCGCTCCTCGCTCGTGACGCTCGCTGGCGCGGTCCTCGCGCTGGCGGTCGTCGTCGCACCGGCGCGCGCGCAACAGCCCTTTGGCACCAGTGGCTCCAGCGCGGCGAGCATCGCGCGTGACCCGGACGGTGGCATCGTGGTGCGCCGCGCGTCGGCGCTGCGCTACGTCGCCGACGCGGGCGCCGTGCGCGTGGTATCCGTCCCGGTGCCGGAGCAATTCTCGTTGACTGAGCGGGTCGACTGGGATCTCGTCGATCTGGGTGTGGTGCCGGTGCTCGGCCGAAACACGGGAGCGCTGCCCGCGGGTGATGAGCGCCGGCGGGTGACGTTCTCGCTGCAGGTGCTCAACCAGCTGAGCGCCGGCGTGCACACCGTGGCGGCCGTACGCTTCCGTTCCGCCAGTGTCGGCGCGATCGAAGTGCCGGTCGAACTGCAGTTGCAGCCCAATCGGCTCGTGCATCTGCAAGCGCTGCGCACGGTGCTCGGTGTTCGCCCAGGGCAGCGGGTCACGGTGCCGGTCCAGGTGCGCAACGGCGGGAATCAGTCCGAGGTCGTCGCGCTGCGGCTGCGCGCTCCGGCCGATTGGCGCGTCAGCGAAGTCGAACCGCAAACGCGCGTGGTCGCTGCACGACGCACCCAGGCGCGCGATCTCGTGGTCGAAGTGCCGGCGAATGCCAGCGACGGCGACTGGGCGGTCGAAGTCCACGCCGACGGATTTGCCGAGGTGCCAGAGTCGCGCTTGCTGCTGTCCTTCCGCATCTCGTCGTCCATCGACGGACAGGATGGCGCGCCCGTGCTTCGGCTGTCGGGCGCCACGTCGGCCACGACGACCGGCGCACTCACCGCGGGCAGCGTCGAACTTTCGGGTGAGCTGATCGACGGCGTGCAGGTCAACGGACTCTACACCGCCTTCCCCGCGGCGGGTGACGTGCTCGCCTTGCGCTCGCTGGGACGTCTGCGTTTCACCCCCGGGGCTGCCTCGCTGTCACTGAGTTCGCGCCGCTGGGGCGCGGACGTCGGGCTCACCGGCGTCAATGATCAGTCGGTCATCGGCACCAACGTCTGGGGTCTGGGCGGGTCCGCCCGCTACGATGACGAGACCTATCGCGCGCGCGTGGTCGCAGCGCGACCGAGCGGGATCGCCGCCGGCGCTGGCCAGTATCTGATCGGATCGGCGGGCCGTCGCATCGGCGATGTGTACCTCGGCGGTCGCGCGAGCCAGCTGGAGGATACGCAACTTGGCGGTCGGCGCCTGTCCGCCGCCGGGCTCGAGCTGCAACTGCCGACGACGCACGGCGGCGTCGATGTCGGGCTGGCCTACCGTGATTTCGGCGTTGGGTCGGGGCTCGGGGCCTTGCTGCGCGCGGAACATCGCGCGGAACAAGTGGGCGGCTCGGTGCTCTTCGCATCGGCACCGGGCGGTGCACGCGGCTTCGCGCGCGTCGAGCACGAGTTCAGCGCCACCGCCTTCTTGCGCCCGCGCGCCGACGTCACGTTGTCGACGTCACTGTGGCAGACGCGCGATGGCGCCGCCGTGGGTCAGCCGTCTCGCGCCGCGGGGTTGACGCTCGGGCCGCAATGGCGCGTCACCGATGCGTTCACCGTGTCCGTGGATGTGCGCTCGACGTCGTTCACGTCGAGTGGCCTCACCACGGTGTTCGGCAACCGCGAGAACGCGATCGCCGCCGGTGCGCAGGCGCGCCTCCGCGGCTTCGAGTTGCAGGGCGCGGTGAGCCGGGGTCGCTTTGCCAATCGCAGCGGTGTCACCGGCATTCCGCTGATCGAGCGTTCGGCCGAGCGGATGTTGATGTCGGGGTCGGTCTCGCGCCTCACGCAGTTCGGCGCCTTCGAGTTCGACGCGTCGCTGGATCGCGCCGGTGCTGGCATCGGCCTGCCGGCCTCGCAGCTGTCCACCAGTCTGCGGGCAGATCGGGTCCCGCTACCCAAGACCGACTCGCGCGTGTTTCTCCGCGGCGAGATCGCGCGACTGGCGTTCGCCGACCAGCCGACGCCGTTCACCTCGTTGGTGGCAGGTGTCGACGTCCTGCTGCCGGCCGGCTTCACGCTCGCGTTGGACGCCGAGCGCAACACGATGTTCCGAAGCAGCGTCAACGGCCCGACGCCGTGGGCCGCGACGATTCGCCTGACGCGTGGCGCGCCCTTCGCGATGCTGGGGCGCCGCGGCGTGCGCGGGACGGTGTTCGAGGACCGCAACGGCAACGGGGTTCGCGACCGCGGTGAACGCGGTATTGCCGGCGCGATCGTGCGCTCTGGCACCCGGTCGATTGTCGCCGAGTCGAACGGGCGGTTCGTCGCGATGGATACCACCGCCACCTACGACGTGGATCCCCGCTCGTTGCCAGCGGGTTGGGTCGCGGCGCCTCGCGCGATCGAAGACAAGCGCGGCCGACTGGATTTGCCCGTCTTGCCCACGGCGCCGGTCACGTTCGTCATCACGCTGCGCACCGATGGCCCGATGATGAACGCTCCGAAGTGGGAGCGTGCGGTCGTCGTGTTGCGCGACGCGGCAGGGCGGGAATGGACCTCGGGCCTCGACGCTGCGCAGCGCAGCGTGTTCGACGCGCTGCCGGAAGGCGACTACGCCGTGGAGCTCGACCTCACGGCCCTCGGCGAACCGTTGCGAGTCGACGGCGCACTGCCGCGCGTGCAGGTTCGCGGCGGCGCGGCGGCGCAGGTCATTCCCATCACCGTGGCGCCGCGGCCGGTGCGTCGCATTGGCACGCCGCCGCGCACCAGCAGCGTCTACGTCGTGCCGTCGAGCAGCAGCGGGTCGGCGCAACCGTGATGCGAGTCGCGCGCGTGATGGCGGGGCTCATCGCGACAGCGCTCGCCGGTACCGGCTGCGCACTCGATGGCGCGACCTCCTCGTGCGATCCCGTGGGCATTGCCGGCACCTGGGTCTACACGGGCCAGCAAACCGCGCCGGAGTTGCGCGATCTGAGCGGCACCGCCCGCATCGACTCCACGACCGCGGTCCTCGGCGGCACCTTCGAGTTGCAGGAGTTCGCGAACGGCGTGCTGGTCGGCACTCGAACCGGCGTGATCACCGGTTGCCAGACCTCGTCCGCCGTCGAGCTCCAGTTCAGCGGTGCGGCCTTTGCGCGTCGGCACCTCGGCACGCAGCGCGGCGACACGATCTCGGGCGAGTGGTTCTCGCAGGATGCCGCGACGACGGCACGCGGGGCCTTCCGGTTGCGGCGCGGAGCGCTGCGATGAGCCGACGCCGGGTGCGCGCGACACACTGGATGCACGCGCTCGCGGCCGTCGCGGTCGTCGGCGCGGCCACGCCCGCGGCGGCGCAGAACTGCACCGTGAACGGGGCCGCCGGCAACTGCACGGTCACACGCAATATTTCGATGCCCGTGCAGCGCACGATCCGAATGACCTTGTCGTCGACCGCCACTGCGCTCACCCCGCCGCTTGCTGCCGCTTACGACGCGGGATTTCAGGACACCAACGGCCCGACGATCACGGTGCAGGCCAACAGCGCGTGGCGCGTGCAGATCAGCGCGGCCGCCGCGAACTTCACCGGCACCGGCGCGCTGGCCCGCGCGAACAAGCCGCGTGCCGATCTGCGGTGGGGTATCGCTCCAGCCGTACCCACGACCCCACTGTCCGCGACGGCGACCACGATTGGTACGGGGGTCGCCACGAACGGCACCGTGCTGAACGTGGTGTATCGCACGATCTGGAGTTGGGCGCTCGATACGCCCGGCACCTACACGCTGGCGATCACGTACACACTGATCACGCCGTAGCACCGCTCGGCCTACGGAACGGCAGACCTTACGGGGACGCCGGCGTATCAAGCCGTCGCAGTTCCGCGCGACGATTCTGCGCGCGACCCGTCGCGGTCCGGTTGCTGGCCACGGGTTGATCCGGCCCGTAGCCCTTGGCCGTCATCCGGTCCAGCGCCACACCGCGCCGCCCCAGATAGAAGCGAACCACCTCCGCGCGCTGCTGCGACAAGCGCCGATTCGCGACTGCCGATCCGACGTTGTCGGTGTGCCCGCCGATCTCGATCCGCACCTCGGGTGCCGCCACCAGCGACGCGGCCACGGCGTCCAGCGCAGCGAAGCTGCGCGCGGTCAGCACCGCCTTGCCCGTCTGGAAGGCCACACCACGCAGGACCACCGTGCGGATGTTGGGCGCGAAGAGCACACGGCAGCCGGCGGCATCGACCGGTGTCCCACGCGGTGTGTCCGGACACTGGTCGCGCGAGTCGGCGACGCCGTCGGCGTCCGCATCGCCATCGGCTGCGACCACAACCGGCGGCGGCGCAACCGTGCACCCGGTCGCATCCACCGTGGCTCCCCGCTCCGTGCCCGGGCACACGTCGTCATCATCCCACACACGGTCCGCGTCCTCATCCACGAGCGGATCCGGGCGCAGTCGCAGGCGCACCTGGGTTGGGGCATCCGCCTCGGTCCGCGACCGAATGACGACGACCTGCGGCTCCACCGACTGTCGCGTCGCCTGCAACCAGCGCTGCGGCACACTGACCGTCCAGCGCCCGGCTCGCAGGGGAAACGCCGTGAAGTCCCCGTCGGCGAAGGTGGTGATCGTGCGCGACGAGTCGTCGCCCGCCCGCGTGAGTTCGATCGGCATGCCGGCGAGCCCGTACTCGCGGCCGTTCGTGCGACGCACGGCGAGCCCATCGATGATGCCGCCGGGTTCGAGCGCGAGATCCAGATCCGTGTACCGATGCGGCTCGGGCGTCACCTGAATCCGGCTGGCACGCGGCACCCACAGCGGCGATGGCGATGTCGACATATCCAACTGCACGATCACCGGCTCGAACGGCACGAGATCCCAGAGCCGATACACGCCATCTGGTCCCGAGCGGGCAGCCAGTCCGCCCGCCCGCACCTGCACGTCCGGAATCGCCACATCGCCAGCCCCGAACGCACCATCGCCATCGAGATCCGCGTACACTCGGCCGATGAGCCCCGCACGCTCGATGGCGGGGCCGCGCCAGAGATCCGCCTGACGACCGCGACGATCCACCACGATGCTCCCCTGCACCGTTTGCGAGATGGCGTTCCCGGACGCGGGGTTGGCCGAGGCGGTCGTGAACGTGCGGAGCTGACGGCGATCGCCGTTGATCGTAAGCAGCCACAGCGTGGCGCGACTGCCCGCGAGGCGCGTCGCGCCAGCCTCCACCCGCAACCAGCCGCGAAACAGCTGGCCAACGAACAGACTCGCCTCTTGCAGTCCGCCGGCGATGTTTTGTTCGACGCGTCCGCGGACCAAGCCACCGGACAGGACGCCCGTGCGCCGCGGAATCGTGTAGAACACATCGGTGCCACCGAACGTGCGCTGCTGAGTCAGCGTCCCGAATGTCGTGCCATCCCAGCGCACGTACGGCGACACACGCAACGCGCCCTGCTGCGCCGAGAGCGTGCTGCGCGTCTGCGTGAACACGCCGGTCGTCGTCGCAATCCGTTGCGTGGACAACTGCAGGAAGAAGCGGTCCTGCTGCTCCGACGACCGCAGCAGCGCGGTCGCCGCGATGCGCGAACGCTCGCCCGGCACCGACAGCAGGGGTGCGCGCACCGTGGGATCACTGCGCGAAACGGTCAGGAAGTACCGCTGCGCAAACGAGGGTTCGTAGCCGAGGTTGAGGCGTGTGCCGGATTGCCACTGCGACAGGAGTGACGCGCTGAATGCATCGCCCACGGTGGCCGACGCGCCGACATACGGCTGCGTCAGCGACGACAACGTGTCGCGCGTGAAGGCATCGACGCCCGTCCGCAGCGTGAGTCGCGTACTCACGCCGTATCGCGTGTCGGCGTTCAGACTCTGTCGACACGGCTGCAGCTGACAGGCACCCGCCGACACGCCGTACTCGAACGTGCGCGACGGAATCATTTCGGCGAGCACCCGATATGCGCGCGTGAACCGACGCGTCTCGCCGAACGGGCCGGTGGCCACGAAGTCGAGCAGATTCTCGCCGAAGCCCACTGGCAGCGTCATCCCCCAGTCGCGTCGACCAACCAGGGAATCAAAGCCGATCAGTCGGTCCCCTTGATACGCTTCCACCGCCCAGCCTTCCGGCAGCTGGCCGCCGAAGATCGCCGATCCCAGCAGTTGCGGGCGAACGTACGGCGAGTTGGTGAGCGCCACGCCGCGAATGAGGCGATTCGATGGACCGGTCGTGGACGCGTCGCCCAACCGGAGCTGTCGCAGCCAACGCCGCTCGTTCCATACGTTGGTCCACGTCGCGCGGAAGGGCAGCGCACCGAGACCAAGGGCGTTGCTCTGGGAATACGCAGTCGTTAGTGCGCCGCCAAGCACGTGCGTGCCGATCGCGATCGTGCCACCCAGCGACGGCCCGGTGCGGGCCGACACCGCCTGCACGGTGTAGTCCACCACGACGCCATCGAAGACCGGCCGTTGCATCGGACGCACGCTGTCCGCCGTCACTGCGCCGCCGGGCTGCTGGCGCAGGCTGCGACGACGCGCCTCGCGCGCGACCCGCTGGCCGTAGGGCAGTCGGCTGTAGTCCGACAGCACCACCACGAGATCCGCCGACTGCACGCTCAGCGTGGTCTCGAACAGGGCACCAATGGCGCGAGACGATAGATAATAGTCGCCGTCGGCGAGCCACCGCTCGCCCGGCGCGATCCGCACGCGGCGCGCACCCAAGCGCAGCGTGTCTCCACTGGCGGGTAGCGACAGCTCGCGATTGTCTGGCGCGACGGTACCACGCAGTCCACCGTCGGACTCGAGCGCGCATCGGATCTCGGCGAGCTCGCAAAACGCCAGCATCGGCACGAGGAGTGTGTCGCCGCGCCGGTACATCCCCAGCGTACGCGTCTCGGCGCGCTCGAACTGGAGATTGTAGATCACGGCGTCCGGCGGGTCTGTCGCCTGAGCGCTCGCGACACTCGCGCCGGCGAGTGCCGCAACCGCGGTCAGACGTCGAAGACCCCTCCAAAGCACGTCACACTACCGCTTGGGCGCGATCGCAATCGCCACGCTGTCGCGCACCGGCGGCGCGCGCAGCACCAGTTCGCCCGCAATGTCGTCGCGCTCGGTGGCCACCCGCAGCACCGCCCAGTAGTTGCCGGCCGGAAGGCCGCCGATCGGGAGCTCGTACAGCGGTGAGAGCGGCTTGTACACCGCCAATCGACGCTCCAGCGAGCGCACCACGCGGCCACCGGCATCGCGCAGCTCCAGGCGCGCCGTGCCGACATACGCGGCCGTCCCGGAACGTTCGTAGTACACGCGCACGCGCGCGGTGCTGTCATCGCCGGGCTGCACCTGCATCTTCGCGATCTGTACCGCCGTCCGGAGCGTGCCCTTGCGATACAACACGCCAAGGAGGGTGCGTACCTCGAGTGCCACCGCAACCTGCACCGGCGTCGAGTCGTTCGGATCGCGCGTCGGCGTCGCCCCACGCGTCGCTACCACGAGTCGCGACCAGTACTCGCCATCCGGAAGGCCGGCCGGCGGACGGCCAAGCAACCGCACCGTTTGCCGCTCCTGCGGATTCAGCACGAAGCGGCGCGGGAACGCCTGCAACCACGCCGCGGCCGAGGGTTCACCCGGCGCGGGCGTTTCGTACGTCGACACGCCGATCACGCCGAGGCTATCGGTCGTCGGAAACCCGTACACCAGCGAGATCGACACTTCCGCCGGCTGCGTCGTCGGGTTGTACACCTCGAAGGTTCCGCTCCGCGTCCGGTGATCGATGATCACCGACTGCGGAGCGATCAGCACCCCCTGCGCCGCTGCCGGGCGGCTCCCGCCCGAGGCAACGGCGGCGAGGCTCAGCAGCCCAACCACCAGCCATCGCGCGACGGCACGGCCGCGAGGCGCGACGGGGCGGCGGCGAAGGTGCAGAGGATCGCGTGGCGTTTCGAAGTGCATCGTCAGTTGCCCACGGCCGCGGCCGTCAGAGTGATCACCGCGGTGTATCGTCCGGCCGTCGCGTGTACGGGAGGCAACGCGGTTGCACCGAGATACACCTGAACGCGCCCCGAGGCGGGGAGTGTCACCGTGAAGGGTATCGCGGGATCGAACGCGATGGCATCGGCGGTGCTGCTGGTGATCGAGTACGCCGCGGCGGCCGGCCCGTAGCGGAGCGGCACTTCGGCCGTCGAGTGGTGCTGCAGCGCGAGCGGCAGGGCGAGCACGAGTTGCAGTTGGCTCGAGGGGGCAGCACGCACGTCGAACCACGCGGCGCGCGCCACGTCCGTCGGCTGCACGGGCGCCTGCACCCCGGGAATGAGCGTGCCGAACAGCAGGCCGCGCATCCCGGTCACCGTGATCGTCGGCGTGCCCTGCGCGTGCGCGACGCTCGGCAGCCACACCAGCGCCGCCACGAGCCAGCGGACCAGCGGCCGCCACGACCGCCGCATCTCAGTTGCCGGTGTAGGCGGCAACGAGCTCGATGTTGCCGGTGTACGTCCCCGCCAGTTGCGACGCGGTCGGACGCGCGGTGGCACCGACCCAGACGTACATCTCGCCATTCGCGGCGAGGAAGCGGACGAGGGGGAGCGTCGTGAACGCCGCTTCGGTGCAGCCCGCCTGCGCATTCGTGTTGGCCCAGCAGTAGCGCCAAGTATCGATCAGCAGGCCGGGTCCCGGCCCGGTCAACTGCGAGGGTGCGTTGACGGTGATGTTGACTTCGTCACCCCCCGCACCACTCAGGAAAAACCGTGCAGCGGTTGCCGACAGCCGCGGGCTGATCGTTCGCGCCACGCCGGGAAACAATCCGGCGCCGAATGTGAGATTCTGCTGCCCGGTGACCGCGACCTGAGCCCCAACACCCGCCTGCGCCGTGATCTGCGCCGTTTGCGCCTCGAGCACTGACGGCGCGAGGCCCAACAGACTGAGTGCGAGCATCGCGAGCGGAGCGAGTCGAATCACGGGACGCATCGTCATCAGTTCCCGGTGTAGGCAGCGGTCATCACGATGAAGCTACGGTATGACCCGTTGGGCAGCTGCGCCGCGTTGAGCCCACGCGTGTCGACGCGGGCGCCGATGTAGAACCAACGTACGCCCCCGACCAAGGTAGCGTTCGTGGGCGCCGCGGATGGCGTGAACGTCGTGCAGGGATTGGTGCCGACCGGATACGTCGCCGCAACGCAACCGGTGTAGGTATTGATCGGCATCGTCTGGGTCCCGCCCACGCGTACGAGTGTGGTCGGCAGCGTGAAGCTGATCGCGATCTGCGCACCGGTCTGGCCGGTGACACTGAACGCGCCAGAGAAGATGTTGGTCGGCGCGATGGTCGTCACGCGGTTGCGCGGGACCGTGCCGAACTCCAGCGACCAGATGCCGGAGACTTGCAGGGGCTGCAGGACGGTCGTCTCAGCCGTGATGTTGCCCAGCTGAGCCATCGCGCGCGATGGCAAGAGCACGAGGCCAAGGGCCACGAGCCAGCGCGCGACACGCGACATCCCCTCACGCACTCCGCGCCCAGTCGAGCGACGCGAAGTGCGCGTGGGGGAATGCACGGACAATCCGTACATCGTCACAGGACGTCGAGGAGGAGCCCGACGGCGCGGAGGGCGCCGCGGTGCTCGTCGCCTCAGAGACCCGTGTAGGCGGCGTTGATCTGCACCGTGCCGCGATACAGGCCGGCGGCCTGGTTCGACGCCGGCGTCAGCGAGCCACCGATCAGCACGAACAGGTTGCCACCCACGAGGTTGCGGTTCGCGCCCGCGGTCCCGAGGGTGAAGGCCGTCGAGTTGCCCGGCGTCGCATCAATGCCGCCGGCCAGCGCCGAGGCCGAGACGTTCAGGGTGATCGGCGTCGCGACGCCGCCCGTGCAGGTACCAACGCAGGCCAACGTCACCGTCATCGACGGCGCGCTCACCGCCACTTCCGAGGTGCCAGAGCCGATGACCTGGATCGCGCCGGAGTTGGCAGCGTCCGTGGCCGCGACGGTCTTGAGCACGCCCGGGAAGGTGTTGCCGAACTGGAGGGTACGGATCGGCGTCAGCGTCAGCGGCGAGAGCACCGTGGCTTCGGCCGTCACGTTGCCGGACTGCGCCTGGGCCGTGCCGGCGGTGACGACGAGCGCGAGCGTAGCGAGCGAAAGCTTGATCGAGCGGTTCATTGCGTGTTCCCCCAAGGAACGAAGCTGCAATCCAAAGTCGAGCGAGCACCTGCAGCGTTGGTGCTCGGCTTCCCTCTATGGAAGTCCTGTGCCAGCGTTGTGATGTTGGGCGGTGTGCGCTTGTTGGTCAGTGGACCCCGTTTGCGTCGCGCTTATCGAACTGCTTGTCACGTGAGAGCGCTGTATATCACACGTCGCGTGACGTGAGAGTTGCCTGTCGGTAACGCCGTAAGTCACTGTCTGTGAGAGACTTAGACGGGTCGATTCACCGCCGAAGTCTGCGCCGAGGCTGTGGAATCCCGGGGATTCGGTCGGTCGGCGCCTTCCACGTGACACTGAGAACGTGACAGGCGATTTGTCCGTGACCTTTTCGCCACCAGCGTAACAGAATCACTGTCGGCCGAGTCGCTGACTCCACGCGACGATTTGCCCGCAGGTTGTGGCGCACACAATGTGATGTTCGCCGCCGTGTACAAAATGTAGACGGTTTCTGGCGGGGCCGACGCTCGCCGTATGCGCCGGATGCTTCTCAACGGTCGAACCCTCGCCACGGTGGCCATCGCGTGCTCGCTCGCAGCCACACCCGCTACGGCACAATCCAGTGGCGCCGTAGAGGTCAGCGTCCAGATCGTCCCGGCCCCAACGTTCGTCTCTGAGACCGCGCGCTCCGCGGCGAACCGGCCCGCCGTTGGCCTTTCGACGCTGCGCGTCGTCGGCGCCGCGACGTGCCGAGTCGAGGCAGATGTCGCTGGCGAGCGTGTGCCGCTCGGTGCCTGCGGCGAAGACACGCTGTTGTCCTCAGCGTCCCAGCGCCTGCTCAATACGCGCGCGCACGGTCAGCCGATCCGGCTGACCGTCACTCTTGACGCCGGTACCTAAAACGACCGACGACGAGCCTAGAGCTGCTTGACCTCGCTCACCAGCTTCACGAGCGAGCCCTTCGCATCGCCGAACAGCATCGAGGTCTTGCTGTCATAGAAGAGCTCGTTCTCGATGCCGGCGAAGCCGGCGTTCATCGAGCGCTTCATCACGATGATGCTCTTCGCCTGATCCACGTTCAGGATCGGCATCCCGTAGATGGGCGAGCTCTTGTCGGTCTTCGCCGCCGGATTCACGACGTCGTTCGCGCCGATGACGAGCGCCACATCCGCCGAGGCGAACTCCTCGTTGATCTCGTCCATATCGTACATCTTGTCGTACGGCACGTTGGCCTCGGCGAGCAGGACGTTCATATGGCCGGGCATCCGGCCGGCGACGGGGTGAATCGCGTACTTCACTTCCCCGCCCTTCTTCTCGATCAGCTCGGCCAGCTCGCGCACCGTGTGCTGTGCCTGCGCGACCGCCATCCCGTAGCCGGGCACCACGATCACCTTGCTCGCGTAGCCGAGCTGGATCGCGGCGTCTTCCGCGCTGATGCTCTTGACCGTCAACCCCGTCGCCGTCTTGGTGCTCGCGGTTGGAGCCGATCCGAAGGCCCCGAAGATCACGTTGCCGAACGACCGGTTCATCGCCTTCGACATGATGATCGACAGGATGAAGCCGCTCGCACCGTCCAACGCACCCGCGATGATCAGCACGGTGTTGCCGATCGCGAAGCCGGTCGCACTCGCGGCCAGGCCGGCGTAGGAGTTGAGCAGCGAGACCACCACCGGCATATCCGCGCCGCCGATCGGGAGCACCATCGAGATGCCGATCACGAACGCCAGTCCGGTCATCGTCCAGAAGGCCCACGACGCGCCGGGATTGAAGATCAGGTAGATCCACAGGCCAAGCGTCGCGGCGAACACCGAGATGTTCAGCACGTTCTGTCCGGGGAACGTCACCGGCCGGCCCGGGAGGAACTCCTGCAGCTTGCCGAAGGCCATGAACGAGCCGGTCACCGTCAACGAACCGAAGAGCACTTCGAAGCCCAGCGCGCCCATCGTGACGGCATCCAGTTCGGCACCGCGATGCAGATACTCGGCGACACCCACCAGCGAGGCCGCGAGGGCGCCGAACATATGCGAGATCGCGATACGCTGCGGCATCGCCGTCATCGGCACGCGCGTCCCCAGCGGGTAGCCGATCACCGTACCGAGCACGAGCCCGCCGATGATCCACTGATACTCGACGATCTGCTCGACGATCAACGTCCCGACGATGGCGAGCAGCATACCGATCGCCGCTTGCTGCATCCCCTTGCGCGCGCTGTCCGGCTTGGTCAGCGACTTGAGGCCCAGCATGAAGAAGACGCTGGCGGCGAGATAGCTGGCCTGCGTCAGCAGCGTGCGCGTCAGCGAGCCGCTGCCGGCCTCGGCCTCGGCGACGCTCGACACGAGCGCGTACATCGCGGGCATCACTTCGACTCCTCCGACTTCGCCGGCGCATCCGCGCTCTTGAACATCTTGAGCATCCGGTCGGTGATGATGAAGCCGCCGACCACGTTGATCGTCGCGCAGGTCACCGCAATGCCGCCCAGAATGCCGCTGAGCACCCCGTGCCCGGCGCCGGCCACCACCAGTGCGCCGACGATCGAGATCGCCGAAATCGCGTTGGTCGCCGACATCAGCGGCGTGTGCAGCAGCGGCGGTACGCGCGTGATGATGTTGTAGCCGACGAAGCCGGCAAGAATGAACACGTACAACTGCAGAATGGCGGTGAACGTCATCGTCGAGTCCGGTCTCGGGGCGTCAGCGGGTCTGGCCGGCGTGCACCACGGTCATTGCGCCCGTGATTTCGTCGGCCAGGTCGATCGTGAGCGGCTGGTCCTTCGGCGCGAGGTGCTGCAGGAGCGTCAGGACGTTGCGGCTGAACATCTGGCTCGCGTGGAAGGGTGCCGAGCTCGGCAGATTGAGCGGACCGATCACGGTCACGCCGTGCACCTCGATCGTCTCGCCGGGCTTCGTCACCTCGCAGTTGCCGCCGGTCTCGGCGGCCACATCCACGATCACCGAGCCCGGCTTCATCGTGGCGAGCATCGCCTCGGTGATCAGCCGCGGCGCCGGACGCCCCGGAATCGCCGCCGTCGAGATGACCAGATCCATGTCCGGAATCGCAGCGCCGATCGCCGCCAAGGTCCGCGCCTGCTCGTCCTGCCCCTGCTCCTTCGCGTAGCCGCCCGCCGTTTCGGCCCCAGCCGACACCAGCTCCGACGCCACGAACTTCGCGCCGAGCGACTGCACTTGTTCGCGCGCGGCCGCGCGCACGTCGAAGGCACTCACCACGGCGCCCAGACGACGCGCCGTCGCAATGGCCTGCAAGCCGGCGACACCGGCGCCGAGCACGAACGCCTTCGCCGGCGTGATGTTGCCCGCCGCGGTGGTCAGCATCGGCAGGAGGCGCGGCATCACCTGCGCGCCTAGCAGCACCGCCTTGTATCCCGCCACCGTCGCTTGCGACGAGAGCACGTCCATACTCTGCGCCCGCGTAATGCGCGGCACTTTTTCGAGGGCGAGCGCCGTCACCTGCCGCTGCGCGAGCGCCGCGAACAGGTCCGCGCTCTGCGCGGGTGCCAGCATCGCGATCAGCACCTGATTCGACTGCAGCTGCGCCGCCTGCTCGAGCGTGGGCTTCTGCACCATCGTGACGACGTCGGCGCCCGCGATCGTGGCGGCCGCGTCGGGGGCGATCGTCGCACCGGCGGCGACGTAGGCGGCATCGGGAAATCCGGCACTGACGCCGGCGCCCGCCTGCACGACCACGTGGTGACCCGCCTTGGCGAGCCGCTGCACGCTGTCCGGGACGAATGCCACGCGACGTTCGCGCGGCTGCGTTTCCTTGAGTACGGCGACCTTCATCGAAATCGGGATCGGAGGACTGGTGTCGTCCAACGCGGAAGCGACGGCGCTGGTGCCGTCCGCGGACCGGCGGCGAGCCCCAAGCGGCTATGACGTTAGCCGCACCGGTCCGCTGGGCGAAGTGCCCGCCGCCATTTGGCCCCGGTTTTTTCCGCCCCCTGCCCAGCGGGTGAACCAGTCCACCGCCGCCGCCGCGACCGCCTCGCGTCCGCGATCCGCCAACAGGACGTGCCCTTCGCCTGGTCGCCACTGGAGCGACTTGTCGGCACTGCCCAAGGCGCCGAACGCCGCCTCGGCGGCGGCCGCCGGCACCCGATTGTCCTCCGGGCTGAGGACCATCAGGGTGGGTGCGCGCACCCGGCCCAACGCCGCCACCGCCTGCCGCTTGAGCCGAGCCAGCGACCGAAGACTGCGGTGCGTCGCGGCGCCGTACGCCCGCGACTGCACCAGCGCCTCGGGATCGCGCAGACTGCGCGGATCCGCCGTCTCGACGTAGGGCTGCCAGAGCGCCCACAGCCACGACCAGCGCACCGCCCGATCGAATCCGGACGTCGACGCCACGAACGGTGCGCACACCACGAGCGCCGCCGGCGGGTCCTCGGCGGCCAGAATCAGCGCCAGGGCGCCCCCCATCGACTGCCCCGCCAGCACGCACGTCCCGTAGCGGGACCGCAGGGCCAGCCACGCCGCGCGGGCTTCGATCAGCCATTGCTGCTCCGTCGCGCGATCGAAGGCCATCAAGGTGCGGCCGTGACCGGGCAAGAGGGGCGCCTCCACCCCAAAGCCCGCGCGCGCGAGTGCGTCGCAGAGTCCCCGGACACTCTGCGGCGTGTCGCCGAACCCGTGCAGCACCAAGGCGCCACGCGCGACCCCGCCCGGGATCGAGATGGAATGCGCCCCGGGAATCACGCCGTCAGCGCCGACGGGTCGCCGCGCAAGCACGCGCCGCAGGACCACCCGCCGGTTCCGTTCCCGCCACGCCAGCATCGCGACCGCTGCGCCAACGCTCGCCACGACGATCAGGATCGGAATCCAGGGTATCTGCACGTCAGTAACGCGGAACCGCCGCATCGACGGTCGTACTCCACCGGTCGATGCCGCCCGTGACGTTGAAGAGCCGCGTGAAGCCGCGCGTCGCCAGGAGCTGCGCGGCCGACAGACTGCGGACACCGTGATGGCACAGCAGCACCAGGTCGCGGTCGCGCGGCAGCGACGACGCCGCCTGCGCGATCTGTCCCAAGGGGACCAAGGTCGACCCGGGCAGGCGCGCGAGGTCGTACTCCCACGGTTCGCGCACATCGATCACGGTGAACTCGCGTCCTGTGCCGTACCACGACGCCAGTTCCGTCGGCGAGACCCGGGCGATGCCACCGGCGCTGGCCGCTCCCGCGGGCGGGGGCGGCGTCACCCCGCAGAACGCGTCGTAGTCGATCAGCCCGGTGATCTCCCGCGTCCCGCACAGCGGGCACTGCGGATCGCGCCGGAGCTCGATGATGCGCTGCCGCATCGTCAGCACGTCCCACAACATCAACCGGCCCCGCAGCGACGTGCCGAGTCCCACGATCAGCTTGATCGTCTCGGTCGCCTGCACGAGCCCGATCAGCCCCGGCATCACGCCGAATACGCCCGCCTCGGCACAACTGGGCACCAGTCCCGGGGGCGGCGGCTCACGGAAGAGGCAGCGGTAGCACGGGCCATCACCACCGAACACCGACGCCTGCCCCTCGAACCGCTGCACGCTGCCATAGACCAGCGTGCGGCCGAGCAGGCCGCAGGCATCGTTCACGAGATAGCGAGTCGGGAAGTTGTCGCTGCCATCGACGACGACGTCGTAGTCGCCGAGCAACGACAGCGCGTTCGCACTCGTGAGCTGCGCACGGTGCGCGTGAACCTGCACGTGGGGATTGATCTCGTGCAGCGCATCGACCGCACTCTCGACCTTGGGTCGGCCGACATCGGTAGTGCCGTGCAGCAGCTGCCGGTGAAGGTTCGACCGATCGACGGTGTCGAAGTCGACGATCCCGAGCGTGCCCACGCCCGCCGCGGCGAGATACATCGCCACCGGCGACCCGAGCCCGCCAGCGCCAATGACCAGCACGCGGGCCGCCGCGAGCTGCTCCTGTCCCTCGGCACCGACCCCGGGCAGTGAGAGCTGTCGCGCGTAGCGTTGCCGTTCCTCAAGCGAGAGCGCCATACCCGAAAGCTAAGGGAGCCACCTGCCACGACGAGCCATCGCCGTGGGGCCAATCGCCGCCAGTGTCCTAGAGGCCGTCGAGATCCCGGGCGGCAAGGTCGAGCGCCGACCGCAACGCGGATTCCGAGGCGCCGTGCGTGCCGACCAACCGCGAGAACACGTGGCCCATTTCCTGAATCACTTGTCCCGAGGTCGGTGCCGTGACGCCGAGCAGTTCGAGCCGACGCGCCGCGTACGCCTCCAGCACTTCCAGCGTGTCGTTCGATAGACCCTCCAGCGCCGGGAGCGCGGGCGGTTTGGGCGGCTGTGGATCCCGCCGGCGCGCGTGCGCATCGATCCGCTGGCCCACGGGGGCCAACTGCACGATGAAGCTGCCTTCGGTGTGGGCCTCGACGTGCGCGATCACGCCTTCGCGCATCAGTCGAGGAAACACGCCACGCGTTGCCTCGCGGACGGGCGAGACGCCGTCGGTCGAGTGATTGCCGCGCCCGGTGATGATCAGCGCTTCGCGAAGTCCGAGCAGTTGGCGCTCGCGAACCCACGACATCACGCGTGCCGCCGCCCGCGCAGCACTGGGGCGCAACGGATGCAGATCGAGGATGCCTGTCGCGCCGAAGCGCGCTTCGTCGAGCGCGCGCAACGGTCCGCCCGGCGCCGATGTCGATTGCTCCGGGCGACGCACGATCAGGGCGCGGCGAGCGCCGAACGCAACGGCACGCCGTCGAGCGGCTCCAGCGGCGATACGCGCAGGATGCGGGCAAGCGTCGGCGCCATATCGACCACGCGCGCCGGCTCGGTGCGGCGTCCGGGTGCGACGCCGGCGCCGTAGAAGATCACCGGGACGCGTGCATCGTAGTCGTGCGGCGTGCCGTGCGTCGCGTAGGTGACGCCACGCCAGTAGGAGTAGGGCGTCATCGTCGCGATCGCGGTGACCGTCGAGCGCGTGGGGTCGAACATATGCAGCCAACGCCGCGCGACATAATCCTGCACGGTGTCCGCCTTGGCGAGGTCCTGCAGCCGATCGGCGCGCAAAATGCCGGGCGTCATCCGCGCCGCTGTGAGATAGATGTCGGTGATGCGTTCAACGTCGGCTCGGCGCTTCTTGAACACGGCGGCCTCCCAGACCAGCGCGCCGTCGTCCACACCCCACGCCGTCGAATCGATCTTGGCCTCGGCGACCGCGGTGCGCACCGCCTGAATGGCCGGTCGCAAGTCGACGAACGTGGCCGCCTGGTTCGGATCGGCACTCTTGACGCCGATGAGCGGCGCCACGCCGTGATCACCGGTGAGCGCGTACACGATGCGGGCGTTGGGACGTAGCCGTGCCAGCGAGTCCATAAACGTGCCGAGCATCCGGTCCACGCGCAGGAACATATCGTGGACCTCGCGCGAGTCCGGGCCGTACGCGTGGCCCACCGCATCCAGCGTGCTCAGCGAGACCGCCAGCACGTCCGGATGTTCGTCCTTGCCGATGTCGAGTGCGCTCACGCCCTCGAGCGCGAACGCGAGCGTGATTTCGTCCATCCACGGAAAGGCCGGCAACACGCGCGCGGCGGACGCGGAATCCTCCGGCGCCTGCTTCGGCATCGTGTAGTTCTGCCCGCGGTTCTCCTGCTCGACGTCATCGCGCTCCGGATACTCGCTGGGCGGCAGCAGCAGATCCCAGATCTGATCGGCCGTGCGCTCGGGAAGTCGACGTTCGTTGAACCGACGGACCCAGTACGGCAACTCCCGTTCGTAGTACGTACTGGTGGTGAACTTGCCGTCGGCGAACCAGAACACCGGCTGCCGCGACTTGCCGATCGGCAGAATCGCGCCGCGATCCTTGCGCGAGACCGACAGCACCTTGGTCCGTCGGTTCGCCTTGATCATCCAGTCGGTCAGCGTCGTGCCGATGAAGCGGTCCGGCGAGGCGCCCACGCCGCGCGCATCGATCAGCGACGTCTCGGGGCCGTTGACGCCCTGGGAATTCATAATGATGCCGGTATGCACCGGGAAACGCCCGCTCATCGTGGCCGCGTGGCCGGGCGCGGTCTCGGTGATGGCGTGATCGTGTACGCCGTTGACGTAGAACGCCCCGTCGGCGCTCAAGCGCTTGAGCCCGCCGGTCAGCTGCGCGCCGAATCGGGTGAAGTAGTCCGTGCGCAGCTGGTCGATCGTCAAGAAGACGACCAACGTCGGCGTCTCCGCCTGCGAGGAATCCGCCGTCACCGGCGGCGGCGCTGGCGTAGCGTTGGCGGGCGTGCAGGCCGCCGCGACAATCGCGGCAGCCGTCAGCAGAGGAGCGGCAGGCGGGAAGCGCATCCCGCAAACTACCCCGAGGTGATCGCCGCTTCCAAGCGCTGCAAGCCCAACTGCAGCTCTTCCGAGGTCAAAATGAGCGGGGGCAACAGGCGGAGGGTGTGCTCGCCGGCACTGACGACCAGCAGGCCAAGGCCCCGCGCACGCTCGATCACCGACGCCGCGGCCTCGTGGACATCGACCCCCCACATCAGGCCCGTACCCCGAATCGCGCGGACTCGGCCGGTGCGCTCCTGAATGCGCTCGAGTCCCGCGGCCATCTGTACGCCCAGCTCGCGCACGTGCGCCAGCAACGCCGGGGAGGCCAGGCGCTCCAGCACGTGCAACGCCACCGACGCGACGAACGGGCCACCACCGAACGTGGTCCCGTGATCCCCGGGCGCCATCGCCGTGGCGAACTCGTCGGTCATCAGCACGGCACCCATTGGCAAGCCACCGGCCATCGGCTTGGCCAGCGTGACCAAGTCCGGTGTGAGCTGCGCGCGCTCGAACGCAAACAGATGTCCGGTGCGACCGAGGCCGCACTGAATCTCGTCGAGGATGAACGCGATCTTCCGCTGTTGCGTCAGCCGGCGCATTTCCTGCAACAGCGAGGCGTCGATCACGCGCACGCCGCCTTCGCCCTGAATCGGCTCCACGATCAGCGCCGCGACGGTCTCGGGATTGAGCGCGGCATCCAAGTCGCCGAGGTCCCGTTCCACGATGTGCACGCCCGGGACGAGCGGTCGGAACGGGAGCCGGTAGGCGGGGCGATCCGTCGCGGCGACGGTGGCGAACAGCCGACCGTGGAAGCTCCCGCGCACCGCGATGATCTCGTGCTTGGCCGGACCCCCGATCTCGCGCGCCCACTTGCGGGCGATCTTGAACGCGCCTTCGTTGGCTTCGGCGCCCGAGTTGCAGAAGAAGGCGCGACTCGCAAACCCGGAGAGCTCCACGAGACGGGCCGCGAGCTGCTCACCGGGCAGGGTGCGATACAGGTTCGACGTGTGGATGAGCCCACTGTCGAGGGCGCCGAGCATCGCCTGCTTCACGCCGGCGTCGTCGTAGCCGAGGGCATTCACGGCGATGCCGCTCGCGAAATCCAGGTACGGCGTACCGGCGTCGTCGAACAGATACACGCCCTTGCCGCGGACGAACGGCATCGGCGCCCGCTTGTACGTGCCCAGAATGGCCGTCGTGGGCGCAACCGGGGTGACCGGCGATGGAATCGTGGGAGCAGTCATTGCGGAGAACCCTCGAACGCTGCGGCGTGCACGACGGTGCCCGCTTCGCGTGAATGAATGGCCGTCAGATTGCCGATGCGAACGCGTGGGACGCCGCGCGCGAGCGCGAGCAGCGCCGCATCCAGCTTGGGAACCATACCGCCGGAGGCGCGCCCATCGGCGATCATCGCGCGCGCGTCCTCGGCGGTGAGCGACGCCAACGGCGCGCCGTGATCGAGCACCGCCGCCACGTCGGAGACCAGCACGAGCTCGGAGGCGCCGAGTCCCACGGCGATCGCGGCCGCGGCGTCGTCGCCGTTCACGTTGTACGCGCCGCCGTCCTCGGTGGACTGCGCCACAGGCGAAACCACCGGAAGATGGCCCGCCGACAGCAGGAGTCGCAGCAGCGCGGGATCGCTCGCGGCGGGCACCCCGACACGTCCCAGTGCCTGGTCGGATGTCCGAACCGCACGCAATACGCCGCCGTCTTCGCCGCTGATGCCCACGGCGCGGGCGTCCGCCAGCGCCGAGACCAATCGCTTGTTGGCCGCCCCGGACAGCGTCATTCGCACGAGGTCGATGTCGGCGTCGTCAGTTACGCGCCGACCCGCGATGAACTGCGGCTCCCGACCAAAGGCACGCTGCAGTGTGGACAGCTCGTCGCCGCCTCCGTGTACCAGCACGAAGCTGCCCGGCGCCGCCAGCCACGCGAGGCGCAGGGCGTCGAGGACGGCGGGATCCTGCTGTGGCCGCCCGCCGATCTTGAGCACGCGCACGTGAATCACCCTGGGAGGCCGAGCGTCTCGTCGAGCCCCAGCATCAGATTGGCGTTCTGCAAGGCTTGGCCCGCCGCGCCCTTCACGAGATTGTCGATCGCCGAGATCACCTGCAGGGTGGGTGTACGGGTGCCCGCGGCCATACCCGCCCACACCCGCACCACGTTGCGCCGCTGGACGTCGTGCAGGGTCGGTGGCGTGGTCGCGACTTCGAGGAAGGGTTCGCCCGCGAAGGCGTCTTGATAGAAGCGCAGCGGATGGTCGAGCGGCGCGCGCAGCGGCACGAGCATTGTGCTCAGAATGCCGCGAGCCACCGGCAGCAGGTGGGGCGTGAAGACCAGATCGCACTCGCCGCCCCAGGACCGCAACGTTTCGCGCATCTCGAGCAGATGGCGATGGCTGTTGCCGGTGCCGTAGGCGCGGAAGTCTTCACTCAGTTCGCCGAAGAGCAGATCGGTGCGCGGCGTCAGGCCCGCACCAGTGACGCCGCTCGCGCTCGCGGCGCTCACCAGCGCGCCGTCGGCAATCAGGTTGGCCCGGACGAGCGGAGCGAGCGCAACCAGAATCGACGTCGGGTAGCAACCGGGATTCGCGACGACGTCGGCGGCACGAATGGCCGCACGATCGAACTCCGTCAGGCCGTAGATCGCCGGCAGCGTCGCGTGATGGCCGGGGCGCAGGTCCGAGGAGAGATCGACCACCTTGGCGCCCGCCGCGCGCGCCTTGGCGCACCACTCGGCGGACGCGCCGTGGGGCAACGCCGAGAAGACGAGCCGCACGTCGGCCAGTGCGACGTCCTCGGTGCCGGCGAAGGTCACCGTGTGGCGCCCGAGTCGAATGGTGTCGCCGCGTTGGCTGTTGGCCGTGGCGAAGGCGAGGTGGAGTCGCGGGTGATCGAGGAGCAACGCGACGAGTTCCCGTCCGGCGTACCCCGACGCGCCGAGGACGCCTACGGGAATTTTATGCATAGTGAATGAATATCTATTCGCCGAGGTGGTGTCAATCCGCTGTCCTCCCGCGACCGTCCCGGGTATTCTGCTCTCCGGAGGATAGCACGGATCTATGGCCAACAAGACCGATCGCCAGCGGGCGATCCGCGAACTGATCGAAGCGCGCCCGATTGGCAGCCAGGAGGAATTACGCCGCCTGCTGCTGCATCGGGGATGGGATGTCACCCAGTCGACACTCTCTCGTGACCTCCGCGAGATGCGACTTGCGCGGGTCCCGACCTCGGACGGCGTGCGCTATGCCTTCACGTCGGCCTCGGTGCCCGAGGACCGGCCGCGGCTCGAGGAGATGCTCCCGCGCTTTTTCGTCAGCGTCGATGGCGTCTCCGAGCTCTGCGTGCTCCAGACGTCGAGCGGCGGGGCGCAGCCGGTGTCCGAGGCGATCGACCTTGCGGGGTGGCCCGAGCTGATCGGCACCATTGCCGGCGAGAACACGATCCTGCTGGTGTGCCGATCCCCGGCCGCGCGCGAGAAGATTCAGCGGAAACTCCGTCTCCTCGCCAAGGCCGAGGGATGACTTTGCGCTCACCGTTGTGTATTTTTATGCAATGAGCGAAGGCCCGCATCAATTGTGGGGTGGCCGCTTCGATGCCGCCCCCGCCGACGCCCTCCGGGCGCTCAACAACTCGATCGGCACCGATCTCCGCCTCTGGCCCCACGACATTCGTCTGTCCAAGGCCTGGGCCCGCGCGCTGGTGTCTGCTGGCATTTACTCCGAGGCGGATGCGGCGGCGGTGGTCGCCGGACTCGATCAAGTGGCCGATCGGCTAGCCGCCGGTGTGAGCATTCTGCCGAGCGACGAGGACGTCCACACGCTGATCGACCGCTTGCTGCACGACGTCGTCGGGGAGCCGGCGTCCCGGCTGCACACCGGTCGGTCGCGCAACGATCAGGTGGCCACGGCGAGCCGTCTCTGGGTGATGGCCGCCCTTGAGCAGCTCGACACCGCCGTGCGACGCGTGCAAGCGGTGATCCTCGCGCACGCCGAGTCGCTGCTGGCGGCGGGAACGGTGATGCCGGCCTATACGCACCTGCAGCGGGCTCAGCCCGTCTTGGCGGCGCACTGGATGCTCTCGCACTGCTGGCCGTTGGTTCGGGATCGGGAGCGACTGCTGCAAGCGCGAGATCGGGCGTCAGTGATGCCCTTGGGGTCTGGGGCCATCGCGGGGACGGCGTTTCCGATCCCCAGAGCGCAGGTGCAGCAAGCCTTGGGCTTTGCGTCGATCTCGCCGAATTCGATCGACGCGACCGGTGATCGCGACTTCATCGCGGATGCGCTCTATGCCATCGCGCTGCTCGGCGTCCACCTCTCGCGGCTCGCCGAGGATCTCATTCTGTTTGGCACCAGCGAGTTCGGCTTCGTGCGGTTTGGCGATGCGTTTTCGACGGGGTCGTCGATGATGCCGCAGAAGCGGAACCCCGATGTGTTCGAGATCGCGCGGGGCGCCCCCGGTCGCTTGGTCGGTGACCTGCACGGGGTGCTGATCGCACTCAAGGGCCTGCCGTCGGGCTACAACAAGGACCTGCAGGACGACAAGCGGGCGCTCTTCGACGCCTGCGATACGATGGAGTTGGTGCTGCCCGCCGTGGCTGGCGCGCTCGCGGAGTGCCGCTTCGACGCAGAACGGATGCGTGCGGCGGTCACCGGTGGTCTCCTAGCCACGGACCTCGCCGACTACCTGGTGGATCGGGGCGTGCCGTTCCGAGAGGCCCACGGTGTGGTGGGTCGGCTCGTGCGCGAGTCGGAGCAGCGTGGCGTCCCCTTCGAGTCGCTGCCGCTCGAGGTGCTGATGGCCGCCCATTCAGCCATCCAACCCGACGTGCGTGCCGCGCTCACGGTCGAGGCGTCCCTCGCGCGCCGCACCGTGCCGGGCAGCACCGGCCCCGCCGCGGTGGCCGAGCAACTGCGCGAAGCCCAACTCGCCGTTGATAAATAATCTGCGATAAAGCAGAACTTTAGCGATTTGCTAATTGTCTGCTGTGTTGTAGATTATTTGTGTGCCGTCCTACGACGTTCGTGCCGCGTCACTTGCGCTTGACGTCCCGTACGCCGCTCTCGATGTCCTGCTCGCTCGGCACGACATCGTCGGCGTGTCGAAAGGCGGTCAGGGCGTCGCGCGGCGCATCCACGACGACGGCCTGCTCCGGCTCGCAATCGCCCTTCAGATTCAACCAGTCATCGGGAGCGACACGCGATCCGCGCTCCACCTCGCCGAGCAGTTGGTGTCGGCCGGAGGCGTCCTCGCGGAGGGGCCGCTGGAGATCCGCGTGGACCTCGCCGCCGTTCGGTCGGCGCTGATGGCGCGGATGTCCGATGTGGTCGAGCGGGTCGTCCCGGTGCGACGGGGACGACCGCCAAGTCCCCGCTAGAACGGCGGACTACAGCGCGAGATACGAGAGCACGGCATCGGCACCGCGCGTGCCGCCAATTGCGGCTCCCTCGAGCGAGCTCGAATGCAGATACTCGCCGGCCAGCACCAAGCCGGGCAGCGCCGTCGTCGGCGAGATCGCCAGACGCGTCGCGCGCGGCGGTTGGTCGAACTGGGCGAAGGGAATCGCATCGACGGCGAGCAGTTCCCCGTCGCCCGGAAACTCGCGACCGCTCATCCGCACGAGGTCCGCACGGACACCCGCTTCATCGGCGTCGGGACCCAAGGTCGAGGCGGCAATCAGGTGCTGCCCCGCGGGGGCATACTCCGCGGCCACGTCGCTCATCGTCACCGCGTGGCTGACCACCGCTGCCGGATCGGCGTTCAACCAGAGCGCGCGGCCGCGAAGGCAGGACGTGCGCGTCCCGAAGTAGAAGGTGCGCACGGCGCGCCCGTCGATTGGCAGGGCCAACGCCACACCAGCCGTGGCCGCCAACTGGACCGCGGTCGGCGCATCCGTCGCGAGGACGACCGCCGAAGCGGCCGTGTGGCTACCGTCGGTGAGCACCACCCCCGTGGCCCGACCCTGCTCGGCGGTGATGGCGCGGACGACCGTGGACGTTCGGATCTGTGATGGCGCGAGTGCCGACGCCAGCTGCGTCGCGACCGCGCCCATCCCGTGGGCCGGGACGCCGGTGCGGCCACTCCCGAGCATTCGCAACGTGAACAGCAGGACCGATGCCGACGAGGCCAGCGAGCGATCGAGCAGGATGCCGCCATAGAACGGCGCAAAGAACCGCGCGATCGCTCGGCTGCTGAATCCCCGCTCGCGCAGAAAATCGAGCGTCGAGATCGCGCAATACGGTGGCGCGAAGCACGCGGCATCATCGAGCGAACGCGCGAACTGTCGCAGCGAGAGCAGACGGAGCAGATCCGGCCACGCCATCGCGCCTTGCGTCAGACTCGGCCACAACAGCGCGGGATCCGCCAAGGCGTCGCCCATCGTACGCACCGTGCCATCCGCATCGACGATGCGGGCGCCGGGAACGAACCACCGCATCTCGAGCGCCGCGAGATCGAGATGCGACCGCAGTGTGGGGTAGCCTTCGAACAGGACCTGAAAGCCTGCGTCGAGGGTGTATCCCGCGACGCGGCGCGTGTGCACGCGGCCGCCGAGCTGTGGTGCGGCCTCGAAGAGCAATACCGGCGGAGCGGCTGGAACCGCCGCGAGCACCCGGGCGGCAATGAGGCCGGCGATGCCGCCGCCGACCACGACAATGGGAGCGGTGTTCGTCACGATAGAGGGCATCCAAGCGAACAGGGCGCCTCTCCGCAAGGAGAGACGCCCCGTTGTTGACGCTCGGTCGAGTTACTTGCCGACGCGGGTCACGTTTTCGGCCGCGGGGCCCTTCTGCCCCTGCACGATGTCGAATTCCACCGTGTCACCTTCGGCCAGGGTCTTGAAGCCGTTGCCCTGGATCGCCGAGTAGTGCACGAAGCAATCCTTCGTGCCGTTGTCGGGAGTGATGAAGCCGAAACCCTTCGCGTCGTTGAACCACTTCACCTTGCCGGTCGTACGCATTGCCCTACCTCGTAGCTTTTGTGACCGTCGGGTGAAGCGAGCCGAGCGCCAACCACATCCGACCATCACCAGTGTTCGCGGGTCCTTGCGGGCCACCCGCACTGGCCCTTCGTGGAAACACGTTTTCGCGCACGATCACGCGTTCCCGGCGGAAAAGGCTAGTCGGCCCCAAGCCGTTGCACAACTGCGGATCGATGGCCGTTCGCATCATTCCATTGCATCGGGCCACCGCATCCGGTGGGCGGGCGGTGCACCCGGGGACGCCACCGTGCACGACCGCGCGTTACCGCGCGTTACTGCACATTACCAGCGCACCGCCAGCTCCATCGTCACCGTGCCACCACGAATCGCGTTCTCGCGTCGGGTTTCGGTGCCGACGGGTGGACGGAGCGGCCGCGCGATTTGTGTGCGCTCACGAAGATCGATGCCCGCGCGCGCCAGTCCGGCATCGAGCGTGAGATCCACGGCATCGCTGAGGGTGAGCGTGGCGGTGACCCCGACGACCGCCGACCAGCCGAACGCCGTCTTCCGCGCTTCCCCGGGCAATGGACGTCCGTTCGTCGTGGTGATCGAGAAGCGGGCATCGGCGCGACTCCGCTCACCGAACACCGACAGCGTCGGGCCGATATCGAGGCGACCGACGTGTGTGGTGAGCAGTGCCGTGCCGCCGAAGAACTGACCCTGCGGAATCAGTCGCGTCAGGACATCCGCGTTGCCGTTGTCGTACGGAATCTGCCAGAAGCCTTGGACGGCGCCGTAGGTCGATCCGTCGGCCCCATCAAGGGGGCCTTCGGCGCGCAGATCCAGATTCACGCTCCCGCCACCGGGGAACAGGTTGCGCCCCCCGAGATCGTCGGCGAAGGCGCGCGAGACATCGACGCCGGCGCGCGCCCGACCGTCCGACCCCAGCCCCCAGGCGACGACGCCGCCGGCACGCAGCGTGGTGCCCGTCCAGTACGTGAAGTCGGTGCCGCCGGGCGTCGGTGACAGCTCGATCGCACTGCGCACCGCGATCGACAGCCGATCGCGCGTGAACACCTGCGCCACGTGCCGGACGCCGAGAATGGCTTGCGCACCGAGCGCACCGCCTTCGAGGTCGAGCGTCGAGGTGCCGGCAGCGCCGATGGCGCGCGACTGGGCGGTATCGAGCGCGGCGGGACGCGTGCCCGAACGCACGTACAGTCGCGTGGTGTCCCCGTCGCGCCAGCGCCAATCGGCGCGCGCGATGATCGGCGTGAGACCCGCCACGGACGTCGTCTGCGGCGCCGTCGTCTGCGCGGTGGCCTGATACCGGACCGGGGCGAACTCCAATCGCAGGCTCAGCCGGTCGCCGCGCAGTTGATACATCGCACTGCCGACCTGCTCGCGAATCCGGTAGTCGGTGCCGCTGGCTTCATCGATCGCGTACCCGCGCCAGGTGCCGCGGAGCACGAGCGTCTGCCGCCAGCGGCTATCCGGCACGTCGTCGAACGCGGCCGCCGTATCTCGCGGCGGCGGCAGCGGGACGGACACCTGTGCCGGCAGCGCCGCTGCCAGCACCAGTCCCGCAATGCCGACGGCCGCGTGTCGCATTACTCGGGGGCCACGGCGACGCCGGACGCCCAGTACTCGGTTTCGCCGAAACAGCTGTTCGGCAGGAACCGGTGCTGCGTGTACTGCAGGGTGATCCGACGCCCTTCGAGCGCGCGAATGGCCTGGGCCAACGAGTCGCTGTGGACGGTGAAGGCGAAGCGTTCGGGCATCACACCGGGCACGGTCGCCATCGCGATTTCCCCTTCCCACGTTTTGCAGAGCCACCCCTTCTGGGAGAGCTTCTGCGCGAAGCCGACGCGCGACCCTTCGGAGTACACGAAGAAGATCGTGAAGGCCGACCAGACGCCGATGACCAGCAGAAACCCGCTCATCAGCGAGAGAATCGTGAGCTTCCCCCAGTTCCGTCGGAAGAAACCCGGGCCGGGGGCGGGGGCGTTGGCAGGAGTGTCGGTCATCGAGGATCGCGGGTAAGGGTCCGCTATATTTCGCCTTCTGACTCTCATCCGGCAACAATGCGCCCCGTCGGCTACACTCCCCGTCGCTCCACCGTCTCGGTCAAGGTTCGCTCGGTCTTCAAGGGATCCGAGCACCCGATCGTCGTCCAGTCGATGACCAACACCGACACGGCCGATCCGGCCGCGACGGCCACGCAGGTCGCCGATCTCTTCACCGCCGGGTCGCAGGTCGTACGCATCACGGTGAACAACGACGAGGCGGCCGCGGCCGTCCCCGAGATCCGGCAGCGCCTCGACGACCTCGGGCTCGACGTCCCGCTCGTCGGAGACTTCCACTACAACGGGCACCTGCTGCTCACCAAGTACCCCAAAGCGGCGGCGGCGCTCGACAAGTATCGCATCAATCCGGGGAACGTCGGCACCAAGCACCGCGACGCGAACTTCACTGAGATCATCAAGGTCGCGATCGCGCACGACAAGCCGGTGCGCATTGGCGTGAATTGGGGCTCGCTCGATCAGGATCTCCTGACGACGATGATGGACGAGAATGCCGCGCGTCCAACCCCCCTCGACGCCACCGATGTCTATCTCGAAGCGATGATCCAGTCGGCGCTGCGCTCGGCGGCCCTCGCCGAAGAGACCGGGCTGCGCCACGACCAGATCATTCTCTCGGCGAAGATCTCCGAAGTCCCGCTGCTGGTGCGCGTGTACCGGATGCTTGGCGCGCGCTGCGACTTCCCGCTGCACCTGGGGCTCACCGAAGCCGGGATGGGAATGAAGGGGCAGGTGGCGTCGGCAGCCGCGCTCGGCATTCTGCTGGCCGACGGCATCGGGGATACCATTCGTGTCTCACTCACACCGAAGCCGGGCGGCGATCGTCGCGAGGAAGTCTTCGTCGCGCAGCAGATTCTGCAGTCGCTGGGCCTTCGCTCCTTCGCGCCGCAGGTGACCGCCTGTCCGGGGTGCGGACGCACGACGAGCACCTTCTTCCAGAAGATGGCGGAAGACATTCAGGGCTATCTCCGCGAACAGATGCCGATCTGGAAGGGCGCGCATCCCGGCGTCGAAGAGATGAAGGTGGCCGTGATGGGCTGCGTCGTGAACGGGCCGGGCGAGTCGAAGCACGCGAACATCGGCATTTCGCTCCCGGGCACGTTTGAAGAGCCCAAGGCCCCGGTCTACGTCGACGGCAAGCTTCGCACGACGCTCAAGGGCGACACGATCGTGCCGGAGTTTCTCGAGATTCTCAACGACTACGTAGCGACGCGCTACCCAAGCGCCACGCGGTAAGCGTCAGGGCCCGGCGACCACGCGCGTCCCCACCAACCCGAGGGCGGCGAGCAGCGGCAGCGAGGCCGTCAGCCAGCCCCCGGGAAGCGCGAGGGCGGCCTTCGGTGTCCACCGCAGCGCATCGCGCACCAGACTGGGATAGCGGCGCTGGGCCCAGACGGTGCCGAGCAACAGGAGCAGGCCGAGCCCCGCCATCGCGGCCGGCGCCCCCACGACGTCGGCCAGCACGTCGCCCACCAGTGACGTGCAGTAGGCGAGCGTCCAGACGAGGCCGATCGCGGCGAGCTGCCGCCGCCCGAGCCGCGTTGCCGCCCAGAGCATCCCCAGGCCGGCAGACGGCGCCAGCACGTGATGCCACGCGCCGAACCACGTCCACCTGGTGGTGATCGCCACGGCGGCGCTGATCGCCGCCGCGGTGTACCAGATATCCGGGGCATCAGGCGCCCGGTCAGCGTCTTGCGCGACGGCACGATCCTCGGCGTAGCCAAGGAGCGCACACGCGCCGGCCCACACGAAGGCCACCCAGGTCTCGAGATCGGCCGGATACGACGGCCAGAGCACACGACGGGGTAGCGTGAGCACGACGGCGGTCAGGCTGACGACCACCAGCAGCACGTGCAGGCGTGTCTCCACGAACCGTCGCGCGACGAGCGACGCTGCCAAGGCCGCGCCCTCGAGCGCGAGCAAGCGATCGAACCCGTCCGGCGTACTCAGATCCGGCACGCCGTCGCCCCACCACCCCACCAGGGTCAGGAACGCCCACGTCACCACCGGCGTCAACGCGACGATGATCGTCGCCGCATAGCCGGCCGCCTGCTCGTACCCGCGGGCGTGCAACGCGCGCGCCGCGAGCGCTGCGGCGAGCGCATAGCCGCCGCCGAGTGCCAACACGCCCCCCGCGCCCAAGTCGCGCCAGTAGTCGGCGAGAAACCATCCAGCGGCGAGCACCACGAGTGCCGCGCCGAGTCGATACGCGATGCCGATGCTGGTGGTGCCGTGCGAGATCAGTCGCTCGGCGGCCCGCATCCCGCGTGCGCTCTCGGGGGACGCGGCGGCGAGCAGCGCCGTCAGCTGGGCCTCGGTAATGACGCCACGCGTCACCGCGGCGCGCAGCACCGCCACGGGGATGCTGGAGTCGGCAGCCGCCTCTTGTGTGGTCGAGGTGTCGCGCGGCGTGGTCATCGGCGGCCCTCCGCCCCTCGGGCGCTCAGGGCTGCTGCTGCAGCGCGTGCGTCAGCGAGCGCAGTTCGTCGAGCACTGGCGCGTGCCAGCCGAGCGAATCGAGGCGCTCGACCACGCCGCTGAACCAGTGCAGTGTGCCGCTGCGGCCACCGCTCTGCCGCGACCAGACGACGTTCGCGTCGATCGTGCGCCGCAGGTCGGCCAGCAGCCCACCGGCGTGATGCACCAGATCGGCGCAGCAGACCCAACGCGCCGCATCGCTGGCGGTCGTCAGGCGCGAGAGGTAGTCGGCCTTCTGCTCGTCCGCCGAGAGCTCGATGCCGTCGTCGTCGTGGCGACGCCGCGTGACGGCAAGCAGCGTTTCGAGCACGACCGTGCCGAACTTTCGCCCGATGCGGTCGTCGAGCTCGTCGGCGGTGTAACCATCGCGCACCCAGTCTTCGACGACATCGTGCAGAATGCCGCTGACGACCGTGTCCTCCGGCTGTCCGTATCGCGTGAGGATGATCGCGACGTTGGCGGGCTGCGTGAGATACGGCGCCGCCGTGCCCTTGCGCACTTGGCCGTCGTGATGCTTCGCCGCGAAGGCGAGCGCGTGATTGATGCGGTCGGAGTAGCCGGGTTGCACGGGCTGATTCTACGGCGCGCCGAACACGGCGGCGAGGAGGCGTTCCAAGCCCACGCGATCCTCGTCGTCGAAGGTCGCCAGATGCTCGCTGTCGACATCGAACACGGCGATGAGCTCCCGATGGGCGTTGAAGACCGGGACGACGATTTCCGACGCCGAGCGGCCGTCGCAGGCGATGTGTCCGGGAAACGCGTGCACGTCGGGCACGACCTGCGTGACACCGGTTGCGGCAGCCGTCCCGCACACGCCCCGCCCGAACGCGATCTCGAGACAGCCCAACGTGCCCTGATATGGCCCGACGCGAAGCAAGCGACCGGGCTCGACCACGCGGTAGAAGCCTGTCCACAGGTGGCCGAACGCGTTGTGCACAAGGCACGAAACTGTGGCCATCTTCGCGACATCATCGGATATCCCACGCAACACTTCAACGCAGTGGGACTCTAGCTCCTGGTAGGCCGATGCCTTATCGGTCCCCCGTAGATCCAACGTCACTTCAGCCATTCACGCCACCGCCATTCGGTTGAGCACCACGAGAAGCCACGCATCGAGCGCGAGCAAAGCCAACCCCTGAACGACAACCCCGGTTCCGGCGCCGACCAGCCCCGCGCGGCGACCCAACCACCAGCCGCACGCCGCCAGGGCCAGCCCCACGCCGGCATACCCCACATCCAGGCCCACATTCAACCACAGGAACTCCCGCAGCGCCTGATACCCATTTACGTCTCGCGGACGCACACTCTGCCAACCCGCCGCGACCAGCGCCACGTCCACCGCCCCCCACGCCGCCGTCTGCACCGCAAAGTGCCATACCAGCATCGGACGCGGCTGTCGCCGCTGCACCGCGACCAGCGCGGTCCCGCCCAGCACGACGCAGGCCATACCCCACCACAGCAGGCGCAGCAGATGCGCTCGTTCGGCGCTCATCAGGGTATCGGCCCACATCGCGTGGAATCTACCGACCGGACGCCGTGATCGAGGTTCGTCCCGAGGGACTCTACGTCCCCGCCGCCGACTTGTGGCTCGATGCCCGCGAGGCCCCGGGCCCGGTCTTCGTATCCCACGCGCACGGCGATCACCTCACCCGCAGTCCGGCTGTCCTCTGCACCGCGGAGACCGCCGCGATCGCCGCTCGGCGCGGGCAAACACCGACGACGCTCATCACGCCGGCGTGGGACGAACCCGTCTCGCGGCACGATGCCGTCGTCCACCTGCGACCCGCTGGCCACACGTTGGGCTCGGCGATGCTCGTGGTCTCGTCGCGCGAAGGCACCTTGTGCTACACCGGGGACTTCAAGCGACGCCCGAACCCGTTCTCGCCACCGGTGCGCGTGCCGGCGTGCGATGTGCTCATCACCGAATGCACGTTCGGCGACCCGCGCTACCGGTTTCCGCCCGATGATCTGATCGTCGCGGCGCTGCTCGCGTTCGTGCGCGACGCGTTGGCCGAGGACGCAGTGCCCGTCGTCTGCGCGTATCCGTTCGGCAAGGGACAGGAGGCACTGTGGCATCTGCTCTCGGCGGGTCTCGACGTCGTGCTGCACGGCGCGATTGCCGAACTCACCGACGCGCATTTGGCCTTGGGCGCGACGCTCCCCTCCACCGGCCGGTGGCGCCGCTACGTGCGCGGCGCTTTGGAGACCGCTGTGCTCCTCACCACGCCCGGCTCGCGGAAATCACCGATGGTGACGGCGCTCCCGCGTCGGCGGGTGTGTCTGCTCACGGGATGGGCGCTGCATCCCGGTGCGGCCAACATCTACCGCGACTGCGACCTGGTCCTGCCACTGTCGGACCACGCCGATTTCGACGGGCTGCTCGAGACCGTGCGCGAGTCCGGCGCGCGCACGATCTACACCGTGCACGGGACGCCGACGTTCGCCGCGCATCTCCGCGCAATGGGCATCCACGCGACGCATCTCGCGGCGCACCCGCAGACGCGCACCGACGCCGTGCAACTGGCCCTCGAGTTGTAGGCGCGATCGTGTCCGCTCAGCTGACCGGGCGTGCGGCGGCCTGTTCCCACAGCAGCACACCGGCCGTCTGTACGCCTGCGGCTTCGAGGATCGCACTCCGCCGACGGAGGGAGGCGAGCGTCGTCACGCCTCGCACCGCCACGAGCACCGCCTGGGTGTTCGGCAGCACGCCGCCCGATGCCGAGAGCAGCGCCGCGGGATCCGCCAACGAAATGATCGTCATCGCGTAGCCGCGACTCAGCGCGCGGAGCGCCGACTGATCCTCCGGGCTCAAACGCGACGCGCGCGCACGGCCGGGGACGCCGGGACCGACGAGATCGAGCGCTCGGTACTCCCCAGTCGCCGACGCGATGACGTCCTGCCACGCACGCCCATCCGCGACCACCTCTGCGACGCCCTCTCGCGAGGCGTGCGGAAAATCGCGCACCGCTCCTCGGGTCACCGGATCGGTATCCACCAGCAGCGTGCTGCGCGGCTCGGCCGCCGCCGCGCGCGCGATGCCGGCGGCCGTCTGCCCGGTCTCGTTCGCTTCGTCGCCCGACACCAGCACCCAGCTGCCGGCCGCAGCGCGCGGGGTGAGGGCGGCCAACGTCAGTCGCCATGGATCGTCGGGGACGAACCACGTGGCGCGGCGGCCGAGCGGTTCGTCGGCGGCGCGCTGCGTCCGCACCACGCCCAAGCCCGGCGCCTTGGCCGCTCGCGACGCTTCGTCGAGGTCCGCCACCCGCGGCCGACGGAACTCGGCGCCGAGGCCCGCGGCCACCGCGATGGCGACGGCGGTCACCGTGACGCCGATCGTGGCGGGGATCGCCGGGATCGCCGACGCTCGCCCTGCCGCGAGCACCCACAGCGCCACACCGGTCACCGTGGCGATCGCGACCGCCAGCAGCGCGAGGCCGCGCGCACGGCGCCACGCGTTGCGGGCGCGACGCGAAACGGGCGAGGTCATCACGGCAGTCGGGAGGCCACAAGCATCCCCAGAAATAACCACGGGGTGCGCGCCGAAGCACGCACCCCGTGGTGGTCGAGCCGCGAACGACCGCTTACTGCACGATGATCTTGCCCTTCATGCCCATCGCGAGATGCGGCGTGCAGAAGTACTCGTAGGTCCCGGCCTCGACGCCGGCGAACGAGATGACGATCGTCTCGTTGGGGTTCATCTTCATCCCCGACGCGAGCTCACCGATCTTCTCGGGAATGTTCGCATCGAGCTGCGCCTTCGACGCGGCCGGCACCTTCGCGGCATCGAACGCCACGTTGTGCGGGCCACCAGCGACCATCACGAACTTCACGCCGTCACCCTTGGCGATCGTGATCTCCGCCGGCTCGAAGCGGTAGCCCTTGTCGTCGCCGATCATCTTCACTTCGACCGTCTTGCCGGTGATCGCCGCCGGGCCGCCCGCAGGCGCTGCCGCCGGAGCCGCCGGCGCCGCGGCCGGCGCTTCTGCCGCCGCCGGCGCTTCGTCCGCCTTCTTCTCGCCACTGCACGCGGCGAGCACCATCGCCGCTGCACACATCGTGATCGCAAAACGCATAACGCGTGGCCTCCTGGGAGCCAGTGATTTGCTACGTGTTGAGGAACCTGCGTCGACCGTCATCCGGAGCGCGCCGACACGTGGCAGAAACGTAGGAGAAGCACCCCGCTGTTTCAATTTTGTTGCGGTTGACCCGCTCGGGTCCGCGACCTACGTTTGTCGCATGTTCGTCGCCGCTCGCGCCTCGCATCACCACCATCACCACGGCTCCGGCCGGGGGATGGCGCACGCGCGCGGCTGAGCGAGTTTCGCTCCCGACACCTGCCAGCTCCCGGCCCGTCCGATCTCGGACGGGCCGTTTCGTTTTCCGACCTCTCGTACCCCGATGCTCAAGATCGCCATTCCAAACAAGGGCCGGCTCTCGGACGATGCCCGCGAGCTCTTCAACGACGCTGGACTGGAAGTCCGACAGGCGGGCGAACGCGCGCTCACGGCCTCGCTGGGCGGCGAGTTCGAAGCGCTGTTCGTCCGCGCGCAGGACATCCCCGAGTTCGTCGCCGATGGTGCCGCCGATGCGGGGGTTACCGGCCTCGATCTGGTGCGGGAATCCGGACGCGCACTGACCGAAGAACTGGATCTGCGCTTCGGCAAATGTCGCCTCGTCGTCGCGGTACGCGACGAAAGCCCCGCGCGGACGATCGCCGATCTCGCCGCCGCTCCGGCGCCACGCGTGGCCACGGTGTTTCCGCACCTCACGAGCGCGTTCTTTACCGAGCAGGGCATCAGCGCGCGTGTCGTGCCGGTCTCGGGTGCTGCCGAGATCGCGCCACATCTGGGCATCGCCGATATCGTCGTCGATCTCACCAGCACTGGGTCGACCCTGCGAATGAACGGGATGCGCGAGATCGGCACCGTGCTCACGAGCTCGGCGCGCCTGATCTCCGGTCGCAATGTGGCCGAGGACGCCACCAAGCGCGTCGCGATGCGCGATCTCGCGCTCGCGCTCGAGTCGGTGATTCGCGCCCGCGGCCAGCGCTACGTGATGGCCAACGTACCGCGCACCGCCCTCGATCGCGTGAAGACGATTCTCCCGGGCATCAACGGACCGACGGTGCTCGAAATCGCGAATGGCGGTGCGATGGTCGCCGTGCACGCCGTCGTTCGCGCCGATCTCATCTATCGCACGATTGCCCAACTGCAGGAGCTCGGCGGCGAGGGAATCCTCGTGACGCGCATCGAGCGCCTCGCGTGACGCCCCGACGATTCGATATGCCGACTTCCACGCCCTCCAACGCCTTGGCCCTGCGGTTCCGCGGCCCGCTCCGCGCGCTGACCGCGGCCGATCGCACCGCCCTGTTTGATCGCACCACCTCCAACGATGACGCCGTCCGCGATCAGGTTGGCGCCATTCTCGATGCCGTGCGCAGTATGGGCGATGAAGCGCTCCGTGGCCTCGCGCAGGAACTCGACGGCGTGTCGCTCGACCGCCTCGAAGTCCCGCGCTCGGCGTGGGACACGGCGCTCGATGCGCTGGATCCCGCGCTCCGTCGTGCGCTGGAGCGCGCGATTCGCAACGTGCGCGACGTGCACGACGCGTTCCGACCGCAGGCGGTGGAGTACCGCCCCGAGCCCGGCATTCGCGTCGGGCGACGGCCGGATCCGCTGGATCGTGTCGGCGTTTATGCGCCCGGCGGTCGGGCGGCATATCCATCCTCGCTGATTATGGGCGCCGTGCCGGCGCGCGTGGCCGGCGTCCGCGAGGTCATCGTGTGTTCGCCGCCCGGGCGCCACACGAAGCAGCCACTCGATGTGGTCCTCGCGGCCGCCAAGCTCGCCGACGTCGATCGCCTGTTCGCCCTCGGCGGCGCGGGCGCGATCGGCGCGATGGCATACGGCACCGCCTCGGTGCCGCGCGTCGAACGCATCGTCGGCCCCGGCAACGCCTGGGTCGCGGAAGCGAAGGTGCAGGTCGCAAATACGGTCGCGATTGACTCGCCCGCTGGGCCCAGCGAATTGCTCGTGCTCGCGGACGATGCGGCAGACCCGGACGCCATCGCGCGCGAGCTCTGCGCTCAGGCAGAGCACGACCCCAAGGCCTGCGTGGTAGCGGTGGTACGCTCCGCCGCCTTTGCGGCGCGCGTCGAAGAGGCCCTGAGTCGCCAAGCGGTCGGCCAGACCCGAGCCGGGATCGTGATCGAAGCGCTGGCGACGGCCGGCGGCGTGCTGGTGGCGGAGAGCGTGGAAGAACAGCTCCAGTTTGCCAACGATTATGCGGCGGAACACTTGCAGCTTCAGTGTTCTGATAGTGACCTGTTTATGGCGCGTTTGCGTAACGCTGGAACTGTCTTTGTTGGTGCTTCGGCTTCCGTTGCCTTTGGCGACTATATGAGTGGCGCCAACCACGTGCTGCCCACCGGCGGTCTCGCGCGGTCGTTCAGTGGCTTGTCCACCCTCGACTTCGTGCGGTGGACCTCTTGGCAGGAGATTTCGTCGGCCGCTGCGGCCGCGCTCGCAGAGGACGTGGGCATTTTCGCGGATGCCGAAGGTCTGCCGGGACACGCCGCGGCCGCGCGCGCCTGGGCCAGCGGTCGAGGCGCCGCGTGATGAGCCGCCCGACACCCAACGCGACCGAGATCGTCGCGGGTCTCACCCGGTACAGCGCAGACATGCCGTCGGGTGTGAACCTCGCCGACAATACGAATCTTTGGGGTCCCCCGCCCGCCGCGGCCGCGGCGATTGCGGCCGCCGCCACCGAGGCGGTGGGGTATCCCTCGCTGTACGGCGAAGCCCTGAAGGACGCCGTGGCCGGCACGTTCGGCGTCGCGCCCGAGGCGGTGGTCACGGGCTGCGGCAGCGACAACGTGCTCGACGCGACGATGCGCGCCTTCGCCGGACCCGGCCGTCGAGTGGTGTACTCCGCGCCGACGTTCGTGATGCTCTCGGTCTTCGGCACCCTCTCTGGGGCGACCGTCGTCCCGGTGCCCTTCGCCGCCGATGGCGACATCGACCCCGCCGCGTTGCTCGCCGCTGACGGCGATGTCACCTACATCTGCGCGCCCAACAACCCCACCGCGGTCGCGCCAACGCCGGCGCATGTCGATCGCGTGATTGCAGACGCGCGCGGGCTCGTCGTCATCGACGAGGCGTACGCCGAGTTTTCGGGCATCTCCTGGCTCACCCGCGCGGCCGCGAACGACCGGGTCGTCGTGGCCCGCACCTTCTCCAAAGCGTACGGACTCGCCGGTGTCCGTGCCGGATTCGGCGTCGCGGCGCCCGGGATCATCGCGGCGATCGAACGCGCGCGCGGCCCGTACACCCTCAATGTGATTGCCGAGCGGGC
>JANRJP010000041.1:0-12567 GCA_033763905.1 Gemmatimonadaceae bacterium | reverse complement strand
CGCGATCCGAGATCTACCTGTATGATCTCGCCGTCGATGCGGCGTATCGACGACGGGGCATCGCCACCGCGATGATTCGCGAACTGCAGCGCGTCGGCGAGTCGCGGGGCGCCTGGGTGGTGTTCGTGCAGGCCGATCCCGTCGACGCGCCGGCGGTGGCGCTGTACACCAAGCTGGGCCGGCGGGAGGACGTGCTGCACTTCGATTTGGACTGACCCCATCTGATCTCGCGCGGAACACGGAGCGCAGCCTGTTGGTAGTACGGCGACAACCGCCCATCCACCACCCAAGACGAGCGTACGCGATGACGACCTTTCCGCGACTGGCCGTTGTGCTCACTATGTCAGGCGCGCTTGCCGCGACGGCGGAGGCGCAATCCGCTGCACGGCAGGACCCGCCGGTGACGTTCGGCGTCAGCGCCGGACCAGCGTCGCTCACGCGTTTCGGCCGTGACCAACCACAGCAGCGGCCGGGCACGCAGCTGACGGGTGCGGCAGGGTTTCGGCTGAGGCCACGACTCACGCTCCGCCTTGACGGCTCCGTGGCGAGCGTTCGGACCAGCGACATCATTCGGTCCGTCGCGCTCTCGCCGTTGCTGGACAACACGGCGGCCCCCGCGACGTCGATGGTCGGCGCCAATGTCGCCCTCGAAGCGCAGCCGTTCTCGTCGTCGCCATTGCGCCTGCGTGCTGGGCCAACGTATCTCCACGCGGAGGCACCGCTGGCGATCGGCCCGACCGCGCAGCCCCCCCTAGATTCGCTCTCGAGAACCTCCGCCTTTGGCTGGCGCATCGGGGCAGCGCTCCCACTCGGGGGCTCCAGCTCCCCGGTCTGGCTCTCGGGTGACGTGATGCGGGCGAACTCCCGTCGGGGGGGGATGTGGTTCGTGCCGATCGGGCTCGAACTGCGGTTTCGCTAACGAACGCCTTGCTCAGTCCACCGGCTTCCGCCCGATGAATGCTAGCCTCGGCTCGCGCTCATCGGTCGTCCGCTCGTGTTCCACGCTGACCTCAAAGCCCTGCGCGGCCAGCGCGCGCTCCCACGTGCGGCTCGGAAACACCCCGGTCTCGTGCCGCTCGTACACTGACTGCATCGTGCCGTCGGCCGCGCGCAGCAGAAACGCGTAGTGCACAGCGACCTGGGTCGCGCCGGGTGCGAGCGGCTCGTTCCACTCGAAGAGTCGGGCGGCGCGGCCGTCGGGGTGTTCGCTCCCGGACACGTCGGTCCCCGGCGCATAGGTCTCGGCGACGGCGTCCGGCAACAGTACGACGAGCCCGCCGGCGTGCAGGTGCCGCCACGCCGTCGCCGCCACCGCCTCGAGATCGGCCTCGGTCGTCATATAGTCGATCGCGTCGTGCGCGAGCACGACATCGAAGCGGCGCCCGAGGTCGAGGGCACGCATATCGGCCTGCCGATGCTCGCACTCGGGATTGATGCGCTGCGAGACCGCCAACATCTCGGCGCTCAGATCGGTGAGCACGCAGTCGTAGTGCCGGCGCAGGTAGAACGCGACGTGCCCGCCCCCGCTGCCGAGTTCCAGCAGTGTGGCGGCCGACGGATGGTGCGCGGCGAGGATGCGGCGCAGGTCGTCCGCCTCGGCGGCGTACTCCTCGACGGGCGAGATGACCGGCCACCAGTTGGCCAAGGTGGTGTAGAACGCGCTCACGAGAGGCGCCTCCGATAGCGTTGTTGCCGGACGCGATGACTGCAGTCGTCGGCGCAGAAGCGTCGCCGTCCGTGCTGCTGCACGAAGAAGAGCCCGCAGCCGTCCCCCTCGCAGCGCCGCAGCGGATGCGGCCCCGTGAGCACTTCGATGCACGACATCGCCAGTCGCGCGCGGACGGCGGACGCGCCGCGAAAGCGGATCGTGGACGACAGCGTGCCATCCGCGGCCATCAGGAGCTCGGCCGCCGCCTGGGCGTCGGCGGCGTGCCGATTGATCGTGGCAATGTCGGCGGGCCGCAGCGCGTGCCCGCGCACCCGGGCGTCGATTGCCCGATGCGCGGCATCGCGAAGCGCGCGCAGTGCGGCGAGATCGTCGATTCGCGTCGCCCCCACGACGTGCCGCAGCCACGCGGCTGCGTGCCGAGGATCCGCCAGGAAGTCGAAGGCGTCCACCCCCGATCCATAGCGCGTATTCGCAAGCTCCACCGCTGCGGGTTCGCCGAGCAGTGGCAATTCGACTGGTTGCATACGTGACGCTAAATTTGTATATTTACCGTCATCTTGCAAGCGGAGGGGTTGGCGATGCCCACGGAGATCGGTGCCGTCTCGGCGCTCGTGCGGTATCCGGTGAAATCGATGCGAGGGGAATCGCTCGAGGACGTTGCGTTGGGCTGGCACGGCGTCGCGGGCGATCGGCGCTTGGCCTTGCGGCGCCTCGACGACCGCGGCGGATTCCCGTGGCTGACGGCCTCCCGACTGCCCGAGTTGCTCCGTTACGCACCGGTGCGTGACGCGCGCGATGACGGCGAGGCGCTGCCAACGCACATCATCACGCCTGACGGCGATCGCTTCGCGCTGTTCGATCCCGCGCTCTGCGACGTCGTGGGACGCCGAGCCGGCATCGCCGTCGAAATGACGCACCTGGATCGCGGGATTTTCGACGACGCGCCGATGTCGATCATCTCGGCTGCGACCGCGCAGGCCCTCTGCGAGGCCGCCGGGCTTCCGGCCGACCCCCGCCGCTTTCGCCCCAACGTCGTGCTTGATCTCGCCGGCGCGACCGCATTCGCCGAGGACCGCTTCGTGGGTCAGGTGCTGACCTTCGGCGACGCGCACGACGCCCCTGCCGTGTTCGTCACGCATCGGGATGTCCGATGCGCGATGGTCAACCACGACCCCGACACGGCAGAGGCCGCACCGCAATTGCTCAAGGGCTTGGTGCAATCGCACGGCACCTGCGCGGGCATCTATGGCACGGTGGTTCGGCCGGGCCGAGTCCGGGTGGGGGCCGCGGTGTACGCGTCGCCGGCGACGTAGCGCCGGTCGCGGGCCACGGATCGTCCCATCGCGCTGGACAGTCGCGCCGTTTCGCCGCAGACTGCGGAATGCGTGCGCGGTCGATCGTGGGTGGTGTAGCATCGCTGTTCGTACTGGTCAGCGCACTGGCGCACGGCGCCGGCGGATGGCCAGTACAGCGCGCGGCGCTCGCGGAGGCTGGGGCCGACGCGGAGCTGATTCGCGCGATGGCGGCCGGATGGCTCTTCGGCAGCGCGGCGATGGCAGTCTTCGGCATCCTCGGGCTTCGCGCCGCGTGGGTGACGTGGCGCGGCAAGGCCGAATCACCGTGGCCGATGCGGATCCTTGGCGGAGGCTACGCGCTGTTCGGCATCGCGACGATCATCGCGCAACGGGGGAACTGGTTCTTCCTCGTGTTCGTCGTGCCGGGGCTCGCGATGGCGGCAAGCGCCGCGTCGGGATCGGCGTCGGACGGCTGAGCGCGGCAGCCCGCGTCGCCGGCCCGCTTGAAGAGTGCCAGCAGCGGTGGCTTATTGAGAGTAGCGTTTCATCTGCCGTCTTCGGTCGGACCGCGACGTCGGCCTCTCCCCTGCCCCCTTTTTGTATGCGTGTGCTCGCCCTTGCCGCCCTGCTGCTCGCTGGGAGCGTCGCCCCGGTGTCGGCTCAAGTCTGGCTCAACGCCGACACGACCAAGCGGCAGAATCAGTCGAACTTCCGCCCGTTGGAAGACTGGCCCGCACCGAACGAAATGCGCTCGGCCTCCGGCGCACCGGGCAGCAAGTACTGGCAGCAGCAGGTGGACTACGTCATTCAGGTGGCGCTCGACACAACCGAGCATCGCCTGCGCGGCAGTGAACGCGTGACGTATCGCAACAACTCGCCCGACAAGCTGAGCTATCTGTGGTTCCAGCTCGACCAGAACATTGAAGCCAAGGATTCGCGCGCGGCGCTGTCGGCCGGGGCGCTGCCGAAGACGATCTCCCCGCAGGCGCGGCGCTTCCTGTTGGGCTCGCCGACGCCGGGCGGGTACACGATCGGCGCCGTCCGCCTGGTCGATGCCACCGGCAAGAAGACGCCGGCGGCGTATCGCATCAACGGCACGCAGATGCGGGTCGATCTCGAGGCCGCGATCGGTACGGGTCAGGCCGCGACGATCGAGATCGAGTGGACGCACGTCGTGCCGGAGAGCGGCCGCAACGGCCGTGGGGTGCGCGAGAAGCTCAAGGACGGCTGGCTGTACGAGAATGCGCAGTGGTTCCCGCGCGCCGCGGTCTACGACGACGTCAACGGCTGGCAGACCGACCAGTTTCTGGGTCAGGGCGAGTTCTATCTCGAATTCGGCAACTACGACGTGAGCATCACGGTGCCTCGTGATCACATCGTCCGTGCCACCGGCGCCCTGACCAACCCGACACAGGTGCTGACGAGCACGCAGCAGTCACGCCTAACCTCCGCGTGGTCCAGCGAATCGCCGGTGTACATCGTGCGACCGGAGGAGGTGGGCACCACCGAGTCGCGGCCGGCGGGGAACGGCGCACTGACGTGGCGCTTCAAGGCCGACCGAGTGCGCGACTTCGCGTGGGCGTCGTCGCGCGGCCTGGTGTGGGACGCGATGGGCTTCCGGTACAAGCCCGGCGGCCGGCTGATTGAACTGCACTCGGTGTACCCGCGCGAGGCGATGCCGCTGTGGAACAAGATCTCCACGTTGGCGATCAAGCAGACGATGGTGACGTACGGACGGCTGGCGTTCGAGTATCCCTACCCGCAGGCGAGCAACGTGCACGGCGCCGTCTTCGGGATGGAGTACCCGATGATCGCCTTTTGCGGCGCGCGGCCCCGGCCGGACGGGACCTACGACAAGTCGCTGGAGTACGCGCTGGCGGCGGTGACGATCCACGAAGTCGGGCACAATTGGTTCCCGATGATCGTCGCGAGCGACGAGCGCAAGCACACGTGGATGGACGAAGGGCTCAACTCGTACCTCGAGCACTACGCCTCGCTGGAGTTCGATCCCAAGTGGCCGCAGGACGAGCTGCCGGGCCGTCCGGCGAACATCGTCGGCTATATGAAGCGCGCGGGGATGGTGCCGATCACCGCCGAGTCGGACTTGAACGTGCGCGGATCCTTCGGCGCCAACGGCTACACCAAGCCCGCGAGCGGACTGGTGATGCTGCGCGAGAAGATCATCGGCCCCGCCGCGTTTGATCAGACGTTCCGGGAGTATTCGCAGCGCTGGATGTTCAAGAAGCCGCAGCCGGCGGACTTCTTCCGCTCGATCGAAGACGGGGCCGGCGAGCAGCTCAACTGGTTCTGGCGCGGGTGGTTCAACACCACCTACACGAACGATCAGGCGATCGGCAATGTCGAGCAGCAGGACGCCGGCGCATTGGCGGGCGACTCGACGCGCGGCTCGAAGTACAATCGCATCACGATCCGACAGGAAGGCGGGCTCGTGATGCCGGCCGAACTGGAAGTGACCTACGCGGACGGCACCAAGGAGCGGATTCCGCTGCCGGCGGACATCTGGCGTCGGAACGAGCGGGAGTTCACCTACGGCTTCTTCGGCAACAAGGAGATCGTCGAGGTCGTGCTCGATCCCGATGATATGTTCGCCGACGTCAAGCGCGAGAACAACAGCTGGAAGAAGCCGGTGACGAAGCCGGTGAGTTGAGCGGTAGCTGCAGTCGCTGCCACCGCCACGAGGCTCGGCGGAACTCCTGCAACGGGTGCTGACTAATGGTTGGCATCCGTTGTGTGTGTTGTTTCCTTGTGGAGGTAGTGATGATGTCGTCGCGCTTGCTTGGCCTCGTGGTGTCCGTCGCGCTGTCCGTCCCCGCAGTCATCGCGGCGCAGAGCAAGACGTCGGCTGATGTTCCTCCATCGGCTGCGCCGGTGCCCGGCCGCGCGAAGAACCTCGACGCGACCGGACTCGCGCTCAAGGGTTATGACCCGGTGGCCTATTTCACCGTGGGGGCACCAACGAAAGGGCTCGCCACGTTCGCCGCGCGGCACGACGGGGCAACGTATCACTTTGCATCGGCCGCCAACCGCGAGGCCTTCGTCGCGCAGCCCGAGCGCTATCTCCCGCAGTACGGCGGGTTCTGTGCGATGGGCGTGGCCGGCAACGCGAAGTTCGACATCGACCCCGAGGCGTGGCGCGTCGAGGACGGCAAGCTGTACCTGAACAAGAACAAGCCCACGCAGGCGTATTGGCGGCTTCGCATGTCGGACAACATTGCGAAGGCGGACCGGTACTGGCCGACGCTCGGCGCGCAGTAGGCTCCGTCCAATCCGACGGTTGGCTTCGCGGCGGCGAGGACAGCCTTGCGCCAACGCGATGTTCGCCGAGGAACCGCCTCACCGCCACTGCGGTGAGGCCGCGAACGCCGCGTGGATCATCCCGACGTGCGAGTAGGCCTGCGGAAAGTTTCCCCACATCCTCTTGCTCGAGGGATCGAGGTCTTCGGCGAGCAAGCCGAGTGGCGCGTCGATGGTGGCCACGTTCGCGAGGATCGCCTGCGCTTCGTCGAGACGCCCCTGATACGCGAGCGCTTCGACGAGCCAGAACGAGCACAAGGTGAACGCCACCTCCGGGGTACCGAAGCCATCGTCGATGCGGTAGCGCCTCAGCCAGCCGCCGAGGTCAAGATCCTGGCGCACCGCGTCGATCGTGGCGGTGAGTCGGTCGTCGTCCGGGGCAAGCAGCCCGAGCGGTGCGGCCTGCAACAGTGAGGCGTCCACCTCTCGTCCGTCGAAGTCGCCGACCAGACAGCGTCGCACGGGGTCCACGGCGCGGGTCAGCAGCATCTCGCGGATCCGCACAGCCTCTCGCGCGAACATCGCCGCTTCCTCCGGCGCGTGCCGCTCGGCGATCTGCGCCATTCGGTCAGCCGCGGCCCAGCACATCAGTGTACTGAAGCCCTGCGGTCGCCATTCCGTTCGCAGCTCCCAAATGCCGGCATCGGGCTCGCCCGCCACGGTGATGGCGCGATGTGCGAGTCGGCGCACCAGGTCGAGCGCCCGACCCGTCGCCTGATCGCCGAAGCGCGCATCGACAAACATCGGCGTCAGCGCCAGCACGAGCTCGCCGAAGATGTCGTGCTGATGGTGGAGGGACGCCGCATTGCCCACGCGCACAGGAAGCCCGCCGGGGTAGCCGGCCCAGTGCTCGAGCACGGCCTCGACCGGAACCGCCCGTCCGTCAATCGCATAGAGCGGCGCGAGTTCCAGCTCCGGCGTGCCGGACACGATGTTGAGCAGGTAGTCGAGAAACTGCTCGCGCTCCTCGAACTGTCCCAGCCGCCGGAAGGCGTCGAGGGCGTAATAGGCGTCGCGCAACCAGCAGTATCGGTAGTCCCAGGTCCGCCCCGAACGCGGCGACTCCGGAATCGACGTGGTCAGTGCGGCGACGATCGCGCCGGTGTCCTCGTAGCAGTGGAGCTTGAGCGTCAGCGCGGATCGAATGACGGCGTGCTGGAATCTCGACGGGATGGAGCACTGCTTCACCCAGCGCCGCCAGTAGCGCACCGTTTCGGTCAGGAAGCGATCGCAGAGCGGCGCGAGCGGCTCTTCGACGGGCGCCCCCCAACTCAAGACGAAGTGTCGTCTCCCAGTGAGCGCGAAAGGTTCACCGTCGAGGTACGCGAGCGGCACGTCCGTGGTCAGGCGCAGTTCGGCCGGGTAGCCGCGGTACGTGATGTGATGCGAGCCCGTCTCTCGGCGCGGCCGGTCCTTGGACCACCCCAGGATCGGGTCGCACTGCACGCAAATCCTCGGCGTTCCCGAGATCGGCTCCACGATGCGGACGATCTTCTTGGGCCGGAACGCCCGGTCGTGGAGCGTGAAGCGCGGGGCGAAATCCATCACGCGCAGGTCTCCGTCCGGTGTGCGGATGATGGTTTCGAGCACATTGGTATTCTCGAGATACCGTTGCTCGCCCTCGCGACCATCGGGCGCGCCGATGCGAAAGGCACCGCCATCCGCGCCATCGAGCAGCGCGCCGAAGATCGGCGGGCTGTCGAAGCGCGGCATACAGCTCCAGACGATCGCGCCATCCCGTCGAACGTGCGCGGCAATCTGGCAATTGCCGATCAGGCCGAGGGCCGCGAGGTCATCGGCGCGCGCGCTGCGCGGGATGGTGTGCGGTGGAGTAGACATTGATTGGATATCCAAGTATAGTCCGAATGACGGCATCGTGCCAGTGCACGTCGGCCAGTGCCCGTGGTTGCTCGCCACCCTCTCCGCGCCGCCATTCGTGCCTCGGACCCTCGTCTTCGCCGCGACGCTTCTCGCGTTGCTCGCCGGACTCGCCTACGCTGGGGATGCAGCGTGGCGCCGCACGGTGCGTCGCTGGGTGGATGCCGACGTCACGCTCCGCTCGCGTCTTGCCGTGGCCGCGGCGGATGCATCCCTCACAGAGCAGTGGCGAGCCGGTGACGGCCGGCTGCAACGCACGCTGGTGGCCATCGCGCGAGACGAGCGCGTGCTCGGCGTCGCCGCGTGCAGCGAGGACGGCGCGCTACTCGCGGTCACCGCGTCGATGCCGGACGCGGTAACGTGCCGCGAGGTCAGCCGATCCGCCCGGCGGCGTGCGGTCGACTCCCTCCCCTACACGCGCATTGTCGACCTCGACTCGACGGCCCTGCACATCGCCGCCGTTCCGATCACCACGCCCATCGACGGCGGCGGTTTCGTGGTGCTGGTCCACGATCTGCGATACGCCGTCGTCCGCGCCTCGTCGGCGCGCCGCCAGATCCTGACCGCCTTTCTGCTGCTTGCCCTCAGCGCGTCGGGTGTCACGGTCCTTGCCGCCGCGCTTGCCCAGCGGCAATGGCTACTCGCCCTCCGACGCGCGCTTGCAGGTGAAGACACGCCGGCACTCCGCCCGCTGGTCCGAGAGATCCGCGCGCTAGCTCGCCACCTGGCAGGAGACCCGACCGAGAAGGCGTTGGAGGGTTCGTGGACCGCCGAACGGTTGCGGCATACGCTCGTACGGCTGCTCGACGGCGAACGATTGGTGATTCTGGCGAACCGGGAGCCGTACATTCACCAGCGCGTCGACGGCGAGATCCGCGTGATGCAACCGGCGAGCGGTCTCGTGACCGCGCTCGAGCCAGTCCTCCGCGCGTGCTCAGGTACCTGGGAGGCGCACGGATCAGGCACGGCCGATCGTGATGTGGTGGACCGGTACGACCGGGTCGCGGTCCCGCCCGGTGAACCTGCGTATCAGCTCCGTCGGGTGTGGCTCACCGAGGCGGAAGAGCAGGGCTACTACTACGGGCTGTCCAACGAAGGGCTCTGGCCGCTCTGCCACGTCGCGCACGCGCGCCCGACATTCCGCATCGAGGACTGGGCGCACTATCGCGCGGTGAACCAGCGATTCGCGGACGCCGTGTGCGAGGAGGTCGACGGCGACGACCCTATCGTCTTGGTGCAGGACTATCACTTCGCGCTCGCACCGCGAATGATCCGCGACCGACTCCCCGGGGCCACGATCATCACCTTCTGGCACATCCCGTGGCCCAACGCCGAGCGCATCGGCATCTGTCCGTGGCACGAAGAACTCCTGGAAGGCCTGCTCGGTTCGAGCGTGCTGGCCTTTCACACGCAGCAACACTGCAATCACTTTCTTGACGCGGTCGACGCGTACCTCGAAGCGCGTATCGATCGGGAGTCGGTGGCGATCGTGCAGGGCAAGCGCCGAACCCTCGTTCGGAGCTATCCGATTTCCATCGAGTGGCCGATGCGCCGGTTGGAGGGCGCGCTATCGGTCGCGGCGGCGCGGCAGGCCGTGTGCGCCGAGTTCGGACTTCCCGCGGGAACGCGAATTGGCGTCGGTGTCGATCGGCTCGATTACACGAAGGGCATCGAGGAGCGATTCGGCGCCGTCGACCGATTGCTCGCTACGCACCCCGAGCTGGTCGGCCGCTTCGTGTTCATCCAGATCGCGGCCCCCAGTCGATCAAAGATCGATCACTACCGGGACTTGGACGCTCGCGTGACCGCACTCGCCGCCGAGATCAACGGTCGCTGGCAGCGGGGCGCCTATCGCCCGATTCTGCTGCAGCGCTCGCATCACGAGCCAGCGGACGTCATCCGGTACTTCCGCGCGGCGGACCTGTGTTACGTCAGCAGCTTGCACGACGGGATGAATCTCGTGGCCAAGGAGTTCGTCGCCGCGCGCGACGATGCGCAGGGCGTACTGGTGCTGTCGCGCTTTACGGGCGCCGCCCGAGAGCTGACCGAGGCCTTGATCGTGAATCCATACGACCTGGACGAAAGCACGCAGGCACTGGCTGCGGCGCTGGCGATGCCGGTTGCCGAGCAACAGGTCCGAATGCGCGCGATGCGCCGACTCGTCAGCGAGTTCAACGTCTACCGTTGGGCGGGTCAGATGCTGCTCGACGCGGCTGACCTGCGGCAGCGTGAGCGGCTGCACGGTCGCCTGCAGCACACGCCATTGCAACGGTGAGGTCTATCCTGTCGCGCGCGTGTCGCCCGGTCCTGGACCGCGTGGCTGCCGGCCGGACGCTGCTCGCCTTCGACTTCGATGGCACGCTGGCGCCGCTCGTCGACGACCCGGCGCTCGCCGCGATGTCGCCCTCCACCGCGCGCCTGCTCGCGTCCGTTTCGGCGCGGTACCCCTGTGCCGTGATCTCCGGCCGCTCGCAATCCGACGTCGGTGCGCGACTTGGGCCGGCCGTGCTGACGTGGGTGATCGGCAATCACGGTGCCGAACCCCGGGGGACCGCCGCGGTGGCCCACCCGCGGATGGCCGCGCTCGGGGCGCAGCTCGCGCTGGCGCTTGCTCCGCTCGGCGGCGTGGTGCTCGAAGACAAGGGTCTCTCGATGTCGATCCATCATCGATTGGCGGCCGAGCCGCTGCGGGTGCAGCGCACCGTCGCGTCGGTCGTAGCCGCGTACGGCGACACGTTCCGGATCTTCGCCGGACACCACGTCGTGAACATCGTCGTCGCCGGCGCACCGACGAAAGGCGATGCGATCCTCCAGCTCCGCGCGGAATCGGCGGCGGACACCGTGCTCTTCGTCGGCGACGACGTGACCGACGAAGATGCCTTCCGGTCGGGCGACGATTGGCTCGTCGGGGTGCGGATCGGTCACCGTGCGGGTTCCGCCGCGACGTACTTTCTTTCGTCTCAGCCCGAGATCGACGCCCTCCTCGCCGAGCTTCTCGCTCGACGCCCCACGCCCCTCCGCCGCCGTGAGCTCACCTGATCTGCCGCTGCCGCCCACGCTCGATTTTCTCCAACGACTCTGGCGTCTCAATCACGCGCTGGAGCGACGGTCGCTCCGTATGCTGGACACCCTTGGGGTCACGGCGCAACAGCGACTGGTGCTCCGCTGTATTGGGGCGTTCCCCGCCATTAGCCCGAGTCAGCTGGCGGAGTTGCTGCACGTCGACCCTGGCACGCTGTCCGCGGCGCTCCGGCGTCTGGAGCGACGTGGGCTGGTCGCGCGCGCGCGCGATGCCGCCGACGGGCGCCGGGCACGCCTGAGCTTGACGGCCGCTGGACGACGGCTCGACGTCCCCTCCGATGGCACGGTGGAAGCGGCGGTGGAGCAGCTGCTGGCGACGCAGTCGTCGCGATCCGTGCGCGCCGGCATCGCCCTGCTCGAAGAGTTCACGCTGCTGCTCGAGGCGGGGGCGCCGCTGCCCGAGTAATGGTCAGCGCTGCGCCGCGCCCGGCCGCTGCCGCCAGCGCAGCAGCCCCGCCGTTGCCGCCAAGACCCCAAGGACGAGCGGCACGAAGGGCGGCTCGTTGCGCTGCACGTGCGTCCACACCGCGCCGCCCATCAGCACGCCCAGACTGACGCCGGCAATCGGCGTCAGCACCGGCAGAATGCCCGTCGCTGCGGGAGCCACGAGCCCGATGGCCCCGGCGACCTGCGCCGACGCAATCGCGTTGATCGCGCCGTCACTGAAATCCTGGCTCCACGCCATCTGCGGATTCGCCCGCAGTTGGTCCTTGGGCGTGCTCAGCTTCATCCCACCCGCCCCCAGAAACGCGAAGGCGATCAGCACCTGCAGCGCCCAAATGGCCTTGTTCTTCACGGCAACTCCCTATCGTCAAAGTGAGTGACCGTCAGTAGCACTGACGATCAGTTGCCCTTACATTGTCTGCACGGCGCTGTGCCGTCAACCCCTTCCTGTCGATGCCTCGTCGGTTACCGACGCTCCCCCAAACGCCGCCGGTGGGCCCACTGCCCGCCGCGGTGCTCACGTCCATCGGATTTCTGGCCAATCAGGTGTCGATGCGGCTGCGCGCACGCTTCGAAGCCTCACTCCGGGACCACGGCCTGCAGCCACGGCACTTCCTGCTGCTCACCATCCTTCGCGACGAGGGCACAATGCCGCAGCATGCGCTCGGCGCGCGGGCCGGGTTGGACCGCACCACGACGATGCAGGCCGCGCAAGTGCTGGAAGACGCCGGCCACCTCGTGCGCTCTGACGACCCGACCGACCGACGCGTGTACCGCGTGTCCCTGACCCCTTCGGGACGGCAGCTCGTGGCCTCGCTCCAGGGGCGCATTCGGCGGGCCGAGCAGGACGTGTTGTCGGCGCTTTCGGCAGACGAACGCGCAGAG
>JANRJP010000040.1:0-21403 GCA_033763905.1 Gemmatimonadaceae bacterium | reverse complement strand
TCCGTCGTCAGGATGTCGAGTTGCGACTTCAGCTGATTGACGTCACGCCCCACGGCGACCGGCGCGCCGCCGTTGACGCCGGGTACGGTGACCTGCGGCGCGGCTGGCGGCGCCGCGGGAGGCTGGGGACCGCCCTCTTGTGTCATCGCGCTTGCACCTTCTCGCTCGCAGGCACGGCCAACGGCTCCGCGGCACCGGCGCCGAGTGCGCGGTTCTCACTCAGAATGCGCGTCACGAAGCGCTGACCCTCGGACACACGCTCCAGTTCGAGCGCGATCGAATCCACCGCCTGCTCCATTCGGGCCAGGCGCTGCGCGGATTCGAGGTCCGCCTTTTGCGGCGCGGAGGAGCCGGTGGAGCGCTTCCAGATCCAACGAGCGATCGCCACGGCCATCGGCATCGCGACGAAAATGATCGAGACGATGGTCACCACCAATACGTTTTCCGGAATGTCGCGCTGCACGTTGGGGTCGAAGGGGATGGCGGGCACGCCTTCGAAGGTCACCGCAGGGGCGGGCGTGACACCGGCGGCGGCCAGCTTGTCCTCGACCTGCGTCAGCTGCGCTTCCGTTGCACCAAGCTGCTGCGTCAAGAAGTTGAGTCGCTCGGCCGTTGCGCCGATCGCGGGGCCGCTCAACTCCCCGCTGCTCAGCTGTTCGCTGAGTTCGGTACGCTCCTCCTTCAGTCGATCGACTCGGCTGGTCAGTGTCGCGACCTGCGCCTGCAGCGCCTCGACTTCGCTGCCGCTCAGTCCGCCGTTGCCGGCCTTGCCGACCTCGGTCACCTTGATGCCGTCGGTGCCGATCTTCACTCGATAATCCTGGCCCTCGGCCCCTGCTCGCTGCTGTCGCATAGGATGCTCTACGGGTGGACCGGCTGCGGAGTTGCAACGCCGGGCAGAAGAAATCCAATCGTCGTACCACCGCCGTGGCGCGATTCCGCGAAGACCGTCCCCGCGTGGGCTTCCACCGTCTGGCGGACGATCGCCAACCCCAAACCGGTCCCTGCGGGCTTGGTGGTCACATACGGTTCCCAGATGCGGGGCAGGGCCTCGGCGGTGATTCCGCTGCCGTTGTCCGACACGGCGATGCGAACGCTGTCCCGCTCGTGCTGCACGTGAACGGTAATCTGCGGGGCGACTGCGCCTCGGACGGCGTCCACGGCGTTGAGCAACACGTTCGACAGGGCGCGGGAGAGCGCCTCGTATTGGCCGAGGACCGCCGGCAGGGGGTCGGCGACCTCAAGGACCACCTGCACGTCGTCGGGCACGGTGGCGCGCGCGGTGTAGCGCACCAGCTCACCGATGTCGACCGGCGCCATCGCGCCCTCCGGCAGTCGGCCGAACTGCGCAAAGTTCCGTGCGAGCGTGTCGATGCGTCGCGTTTCGGTCTCGAGCACGTCCACCGCGTCGCGCACCTCGGGCGGGGCCGCTTTCGCCACCCGCAACAGGGCCAAGCGAATCGGCGTCAGCGGGTTCTTGAGTTCGTGGGCGACCTGTCGCGCGCTTTCGCGCATCGCGCGCAACCGTTCGGCATCGAGCGCACGGGCGCGCGAGACTTCGAGTTCGCTGGCCATCGCACGCATCCCGGTCCGCAGTACCTCGAACTCCGGGGCGCCACGGGCCGCAGCGGTCGACGGCAGGGCCTCGCCCTTCGCGATCCGCTCGGTCCAATCGGTGAGTTCGTCCACGGGGCGTGACAGCTGTCGGCTCAGGTGGCCGGCTACGCGCGAGGCGACGTAGGCGAGCACGGCGAAGAGCAGCAGTCCGGCCACTGCCACCACGGCCGAGGCGCGTTGCGAGACGAATCGCACGCGACGCGCCTGCGTGACGCTCGCCGACAGCTCCTGCTCGTGCGCCGCGAGGACCGCGCGCTGCTCGTCCGTCAGTGGGGCTGCCCGGAGGGCATCCAGGGCGCGGTCGCCGGTGGAGGCCACCGAGTCCCAGGCGGCGCTGGCACCGACCAACGGCAGGATGGCCCCCGTGCTTCCGACGAGCCCGGCGGTCAGCAGAACCGTCGGGATCAGCGCGAAGCCCAGCAGAATGCTGAACAGGCGGGCACGGAACGGGCGAGGGGGCACGGAAGAGTGTACGCGGGCGGGGCGTGTCAGTTTCACACTACGCCAAGTTGCACCCGCAAGCGAGGGGGGCAATGGCTTTAAGCCCAAGTGGTGCATAGATTTCCGGTCCGAGCACGGTAAACGGCTGTTCATTGCGAACGGTCACCGTGCCCCGGTCGCCTGCGCCTCGTGCGCGGTGGCGTCGTGATCGGCAGCGCGGCCATCGTCTGCGCCTCGCCGGTCTATGACGGCATCGCCGGGCAGCATCCACGGCGACTGTACACCAGAAGAAGGACCGATGAACACTCGGAATCTGCGGCCCGCTGCAGCAGCGCGGCCCACCCCTCAGCCCGTGCACCGCGGGCCACAGGCGCACGCACAGCCGTTCGCCCTCCAGTCGGCCGCCGGCCCGAACGCCGCGCTCCTGATCGACTTCGACAACGTCACCCTCGGGATCCAGAAGGATCTGGGCAAGGAGCTCCGCAACCTGCTCGGCTCCGACATCATCAAGGGGAAGGTGTCGGTGCAGCGCGCCTACGCCGACTGGCGCCGGTATCCGCAGTACGTGGTGCCGCTCGCGGAGTCGTCGATCGATATGATCATGGCGCCGGCCTACGGCAGCGCCAAGAAGAACGCGACCGATATCCGGTTGGCGATCGACGCGATGGAACTGATCTTCACGCGCCCCGAGATCGGCACGTTCATCCTGCTGTCGGGTGACAGCGACTTCTCGTCGCTGGTCGTGAAGCTCAAGGAGTACGGCAAGTACGTCATCGGCGTCGGCATTCGCGAAAGCGCGAGCGACCTGCTCGTCCAGAATTGCGACGAGTACTACAGCTACAACGCGCTCGCGGGTCTGGCGAAGTCGACCGACGAAGTGCCGGTTGCCCGCGACCCGTGGGAGCTGGTGTCGGAAGCCATCGCCAAGATGAAGCGTCAGGGCGATGTGATGCGCTCCGATCGCCTGAAGCAGGTGATGCAGGAGCTCGATCCGTCGTTCGACGAGAAGGATCTGGGCTACAGCAAGTTCTCGCGCTTCGTCACCGAAGCGGCGAGCAAGGGCCTGGTCACGCTGACCAAGCTCGAGAATGGCCAGCTCGAAGTCAGCGTGCCGGCCGGCGCGGCGGTCGACGGCGCCGCCGAACCGCGTGAGGAGCGTGGTGATCGTCCGGAGCGCGAGGAGCGCGAAGGGCGTCGCGGCCGTGGTCGTCGTGGCCGCGGGCGTGGCCGTGATCGCGACCGCGGGCCGCGTGCCGACGGTGAGGCGGTGGACGGCGTCGAGGCGGTGATCGCAGACGCGGCGGCCGTGTCGGCGGCGCCCCGGCCGGCGGCGGTGCCGTCCGATGACATCGGAATGGACGGCGAGCGTCTGACGCGCGACGAAGCGCTGGATCTCGTCCGTCGCGCCGTCGAAGCGCTCGTGTCGGGTGACGACGCGGTGCCGAGCGAGGCGGTGCGCAAGAAGGCACGTGAACTGCTCGGTCGCGACAGCGAGTCGCTCGCGTTGCGGTTCTTCGATCGCATCCTCAAGGACGCGCACACGGCGGGCAATCTCGACCTGCGTCGTCGTGGAGACTCGTTCGAAGTGGCGCGCATCGCCGAATCGACCGTGGCCGATCAGCTGACGGCCGCCGCGAAGGCCAACGCGCCCGCCCCCGCGCCGGCCAGCACGGCACCGCGTGGTCTCGGCCCCCGTGGCATCCCGGCGAAGGGCAAGAAGGGCGCCCCGCCGCCGGATCTGCTGATGATCGGCGTCGTCGAAGATGCCGCGCCGGTGGCGGTTGCTGCGCCGGTGGTGGCGGGTGCGCCAGTCGACGCGCCCGCGCCGGCGGCGAAGCCCGCCAAGGGCAAGAAGGCCGCGCCGAAGGCCGAGAAGGCCCCGGCCAAGCCGAAGGCCGCCGCGAAGTCGGCGAAGCCTGCGGCCGAGAAGAAGGTCGCGAAGCCCAAGGCGAAGAAGGCCGCCGCCGAGTGAGCGGCGTGCCGCGTCCCGCGCCGACAAACGCCGCTGTCCCTTCGGGGCGGCGGCGTGCGTCGTTGTGGGGGGCGGCGCTACCGACGGCGTTCTACGATCGCGACGTGGCGGTCGTCGCGCGCGAACTGCTCGGGGCCGTTCTCGTGGTGGAGCGCGCGGGTGAATTGCTCGCCGGTCGCATCGTCGAAACGGAGGCGTATGCGGGACGCGATGATCCGGCCAGCCACGCGTTTCGCGGGGAAACGCCACGCACGCGCGATCTCTTCGGCACGCCCGGCACGATCTACATCTACCGGAGCTACGGCGTGCATTGGTGCGCGAATGCGGTGACGGCCCCGCGCCGGCACGGCAGTGCCGTCCTCTTGCGCGCGATCGAGCCGCTCACGGGCCTCGACGAGATGCAGGCGCGCCGCGGCACGCGCGATCCGCGCGCCGTGGGCAGTGGCCCGGGCAAGCTTAGCACAGCGCTGGGCCTGAGTGGAGACGATAGCGGCGGTCGCTGGACACGCGGCCCACTGACGATTCGGCGCGGCGCGGCCGTCGCCGACGCGGACATTCTGGTGACGCCGCGCGTGGGGATCAGCGTCGCGGTGGATTGGCCGCTGCGCTTCGCTGTCCGCGGACATCCGCACGCGAGCCGCGGCGACGGCTGGCGCCCCTTGCCGCTGAGGACGCGGAAATGAATGTTGCGGAATGAGCCTCCCCGCACAGGCGGCCCCTGAGTTCCGCGCAACCGTGCACGGCACGGTGTTCGCGAAGCGATCCGATGTGCTGCATCGACTGACGACGGGCGATCGCCTGATCTTGGTGCCCGATCCGCCGGGCACCGATGAGCCTGGAGTCTGGGTGCACGCGCCGGGCGGTGATGTCGTCGGCCACCTGCCGTACGAGATCGGCGCGTGGCTGCAGCCGTGGATGCTCGGCGGCGGGCGTTGCGGCGCCATCGTCGAGCGCGTCCGCGGTGACGATACCGCGAGCTGGAAGCGGCTCGTCGTCAGAGTGGTGATGCGCGACGACGCCTGAGCTGCGGGACGAGCCACAGCGCCGAGAGCACGAGCGCCCACAGCACGAGTCCGGTGCCGGCAATGCGCTGATCCTGCTCGAGGTACGCGGCGCAGACCCGCTGCGGCCAATCGCGGAGCAGTACGCCAGACGCCGCGAGCATCCACGCGATGTTGCCCACGACGAACGCCTGCCCGGGAATGCCCGCCGGTCGCCACGATGCCCCCGCGGCGACGCCGCATCCGAAGGCACACGCCAGCTTGAGCGCGTCGGCCCCCGCGCTGTAGGTCGCCGCGTCGAGGACACGCGGCGTCATCACGACCCCGCCCAGCGCGACGGCCAACACCAACCCGGCCACACCGCCGGGATTCCACGCCGACACGCGCCGATGCCACGCGCGCGGCAACAGCGCAGCGAGCCACCAGCCCGCGGCGATCACCAGTGGAATCTGGAGCAACATCTGCCGCGTCATCGTCGCTTCCAGCCACGCGCGCACCGGGGGAAGGAGCAGCACCGCGGGGAACGCCGTCAGCAACACGCGCAGCACCCCGGATCGCGCCGCGGACATCAGGGCGTCTCGGTCAGCTGCGTCGCGGTGCGGAGCGCCCCGCGAACATCGGCAACCTCGTGCACGGCGCGAAGCGCACCGTCGCGATCCACGATGTGCAACGCCGCGTTGTGTCGCCAACCCGCCAGCGGATCACGGACGATGCGGATATCGAAGGTGTCGAGCAGCGCGCGTCGCGCGTCTCCGTCGGCACGCGCGATACGCCAGATGTCGGGGGCCAATCCACGCGTCGCGGCAAATCCGTCCAGCCGACCCGCATCATCGTCGGGATCGAACGACACGCTGAGCAGCGCCACGCGACCCACCAGCCCGCGCTCGCGAATCAGCCGCTGCAAGGCCTGCAGCGAGGCGCCCTGCGCCAGGCACACGGCGACGCACGACGTCGAGACGAAATCGACGATGGTCACCTGCTCGCGGAGCGGGAGCGCCAACACCGCGCCATCGGCGGTGACCAGGCGCACCCGCGGCACGGCCCGCGGACGCGAGGCGAGGCGCGCGGCCTTGGCCCCATCGTAGGTGATCGCGGAAAACCCGGCGGTGGCCCACCAGAGCGCGGCAACCGCCGCAACGAGCGACGCGCAGCCGCCGGCAACGGCGCGCCACGCGCCGCGCTCGCTCACGGAATCGTGAGCAGCTCGGCGCCGCCGCTCCAGGCGCCGGTCCGCGCCGCCGTGGCGGCGCGCTGCGCCGCGACCGTCGCGGCGCTCACGGGTGCGGCGGTGTTGCCCCACGACGTGCGGATGTACGTCGCGACCGCAGCGATCTCCTCGTCACTCAGCGCGTTCCACGGCGGCATCAGCCCGTTGTACGTCGTGCCGAGCACGTCGATCGGGCCTTGGATCCCGTGCAGCAGGATCTGCGTCAGTCGCGTCTCGGATTCCAGCACCCACGGTGACCCGGCGAGTGGCGGGAAGACGCCAGCCACACCGAGCCCCGTGGCCTGATGACACGCGGCACACTTGCCAGCAAAAATCTGCGCGCCATCGACGGCGCCCGCGGCCGGAACGGCGGGCGTCAGTGCCGAGAGCGTGCGTCGGTCCCCGAGCCTGGGGTCGGCCGTCCCTTCCAACGACGTGATGTACCACGCCCCCCAACCGATCAGCGCGGCGGCGAGCAACACCAGCACGCGCGGGAGCGGTTGGGTGCGCTCTTCCGGATCACCGTACTCGCGTTGCCGCGGTGGCTGCTTGAGCCGATCGCTCATCGACCCCCCGTTGGCGGCAACACGGGATAGCTGCGATCGAGCGCAAGCAAGTAGTCCACCAGCGCGATCGCATCGTCGCTCGCGACGACGCGCATCCCTTCGGGGGCGACCCCGGGCGGCAACGCCAGCACGACCTCGCCGGGCTGCGCCTCGCTCCCACGCCGCCGCTCGAACAGGAACGGATACGCCGGCATAATCGACCCCGGCAGGTACGCCCGCGGCTGATACAAATGGCCCAGGTGCCAGTCACGCGACGGTTGCCGCACCGCGATGTTGAAGAGATCGGGGCCGGTACGCATCGTGCCGAGCAAGTGCGGCGCGTCGTAGTGGTAGTCGCCGGGCACGCTGGGTCGACCCCATCCACGCTGCTGATCCGGGCCGACACTCGGGTCGCGCGGCTGCTGCGAATGGCAGTACACGCAGCCGTTGGCGATGTACACCTGCCGCCCGCGCAACTGCGACGCGGTGTACGGATTCAACCCCTCCGGTGGCGCCACGTCCTTGAGCGACGCGTAGGGCGCCACGACGAGCAGGGCCGTGGCGAGCCCGATGATCGCCACCGCGCCGAGCCACAACCGGAAGACCGAGACTTCGCGCTCGCCGCTCACGCGCGTGCCCCCGCGACGGTACCGACGTTGCGCGGCGTGGGATTGGGCCGACGCAGCAAGGCCGCGCCCTGTCGGTTCCCGCGGCGCGACAGCATCAGGAAGAAGTGCAACGCGAACACCAGATGACCCGCCGTCATCAAGCCACCACCCACGGAGCGTGACACGAGATACGGAATCGTCACGCGCACCGATTCCATAAACGGCTTGGAGGCGTCGAGCATCGCTACCCCCTGCAGCCAACCGCCGATGCTGAGGCCGGTGAAGTAGATCGCGAAGCCGCCGATGACCAGCCAGAAGTGCAGCGAAATCAGCCGCGCCGACGGCCACTCCCAGTCCAGCACACGCGGCATCACGAAGTACATCGCGCCGAACATCACCAGCGAGAAGAACCCGTACAGCCCCAGATGCGCGTGCGCGACGGTGAAGTGCGTGAAATGCGTCGTCGTATTCACGATCCGCAGGGACTGCATCGAGCCCTGCACCGACGCGAGCGTATAGAGCATCCCGCCAACGACGACGAAGCGCAGGGTGGGCGAATAGCGCAGCGCGCCCAAATGCCCCCACGCCGTGCGGTGCTGGTTGATTCCTACCGCGACGACGGGGATGATCATCATCATCGACTGCACGATCGACAACGTGACCAGCCACGAGGGCACCGGGCCGCCGATCAGGTGGTGCCCGCCAACCTGGCTGTAGAAGAACGCCAGCGTCCAGAAGCCGATCAGCGACAGGTTGTACGAGTGGATCGGCTTGCCCAGCGTCTTCGGGATGAAGTAGTAGATCGCGGCGAGGCCAAGTGGCGTGAACCAGAGCCCCAGCACGTTGTGGCCGAACCACCAGTTCATCGCCGCCTGCTGCACGCCGAAGTGCAGCCCCGGCCACTTGGCCACCACCAGCAGAATCGGCAGCCACACCAGGCCGGCACTGATGTACCACACCGACACGTACAGGTGCGGCACCGTGCGGCGCTGCAGCGTCAGCAGCAGCGACACACCGACCAGCGTCCCGCCGAGGAACAGCGGCACATCCGCCTGCCACGGGAACTCGAGCCACTCGAGGCCAGCGCTTTGCCCGTTGAGGATGGCCCAGATACCGGCGGTCACGCCAACGAACCACAGCGCAATGCCGGCCGTCGCGATCCGCGCCCCGACCAAGGGCGTCTTGAGCAAGCGCGGGTACATCCAGAGCGACACGCCAAGCCCGGCGAACGAACACCAGCCGTAGCCCACCGCGTTCAGATGCGCCGGGCGGATGCGGCCGAACGTCAGCCAGGGCTGCTCCACGAGCCAGTCGGGCAGGTGCATCTTGAGGCTCGCGACGAGCCCGAACGCCGAGGCGAGCACCAGCCAGATCACGGCGCTGATCAGTGCGGCGAGCACGGGGAGGCGGCTCGACGCGTCGAGTCGGGCGCGTTCGTCGGCTTCGGCCGGCGTGATGACCGCGAACTCTCCGGTGTGACCGGTGCGGTTCATCACGACCTGCAGTTCCTGCGTCTCGCTGAGCGGGCTCGCCGGCTCCTCGACGAGCCCGATTTCCTTGGGCTCGAAGATCACGCGCCCGGCGGCCTCTCCGCGACCGAACAGGCCGCGCGACATCGACCACAGGAAGATCGCGAGACTCGCGACCGAAATCAGAAACGTGGCCAGCAGCAGGCCGGCGCCGATATGCATAGAAACGGGATATGCGTCAGAGTGCCCTGAATCCTAAGGCCAGCGGCACCAAAGGCGGCTCCGGAAAGCTACCGAGGACTGGCGGTTCGGGACGCGTGCAAGGCGAGGGCAATACCACCCAGCACGAGCGCGGTCGACAGCCCCAGGCGAAGCGTCAAGGCTTCGCCAAGCAGCACCACCCCACCCAGCGCCGCGAGTGGGGGCACCGCCAGCTGCAGGAGCGCCGCCGTGGCGGACGAGATCTGCCGAAGCGCGGCGTACCACACCGCGTAGCCCAGCCCCGACGCCACCGCGCCAGAGGCAACCGCCAAGACCACGCCGATCGGCGAGATCCACCTCGACCCCGGCCAGAGTGCGGCCACCACCACCATCAGTCCTGTACCGCGAACGAAGTGGTCGCGGGTGGCCCCCAAGACGTCCGGCACACCGCGCCCAAGCAGCGAGTAGGCGCCCCACGCCACGCCCGCTGTGATCATCGCCGCTGCCGCCGCCACCGGTGGGGCCGAGGCGCCTGGACGAACCAGTACCACCAGACCCCCGAGCGCGAGCGCGAGGCCGATCCAGTGCGACAGGCGGGGGCGATCCCCGCGCAGGACCGTGGCCCCCTGCATCGTCAATTGCACGGCGCCGAAGAGCAGGAGGGCGCCGAGGCCGGTGTCGATGCGGACGTACGCGGCCGAGAACGCGATCGCGTACACCACGAGGGCGACCGCGCCGCCGTACGAGGTCCGAGGCGCAGGGCTGGGCACGGTCTCCCGCGGTCGCCTCGCGACGAGCACGCCGAGCACGATCGCGCCCGAGGCCAGGCGGACCAGCGTGTACATCGCCGGTGCCGCTTCGGCGCCACGCAACGCCGCTCGCGCGAACAAGGAGTTCGCGGCGAACGCCACCAGAGCCAGGAGCACGAGCATTCGCGAGTCTACACCGGCGGCGCGTCGTCAGACAGCGCCCCAAAACCACACGCGGCACCCGGGCCGATGCCCGAGTGCCGCGTGTGTACCACGACCCGTGGGGTCGTCGGCGTCAGTTCTTCGGATCGAGCATCTGCTTGATCTGATCGCGCGCATCCTGCAGGTGCGCACGCGACGTCCGATCGCTCGTCTTCGGGATGGCCGCGGCCAACTCGCGATCGAGCACCCGCATCTCATCCTTGAGAATCGCGCGGAAATCCCGCGTGCTGACGACCGGTCCGGCAAACGGATTCGGCGGCCCACTCGACGTCGGCGGATTGATCTTGCCGTTCATCGCCTCGAGGTACACGGACTGCAGGCGGCGGCGGTACGGGTCGATGGCCTGGCCGCTGGCGATCTCACGCCACAGGCCGCGGCGCAGATCGGTAAGCATCTCGCCCACCGTGTACAGCTCGCTCTTGTTCGACGACACGGCCTCGAGTTCGACCATCCGCTGCAGCTTGCGGTTGTCGACCAACTGCGCGAGGGCACGGGCCTGCGCACTCGTGATGCGGCCGATGTTGCCGTCGGACTCGAGCTTCGCCAGCACCGGCGTATCGATCAGATACGTCGGCGTCGAAAAGACCTCGTCGTTCAGGAACTTCACCGCCTCGGCCTGACGGGCCTTCGAGATCGGCACCCACACTGGGCCGCTCTGACCCGCGACCTTCTGCTGCTGCTGCACCGCGCCGACGACCTTCTGCACGTGGCCGGCTTCGGTCGACCACTGGCCGACGATCGCGCCGTAGGTCTGCCGGAGCAGCGTGAAGTCGGCCGTCTTGTCCTGCGTGGCGGCCGTCTCCATCAGCTTCATGATGCGCGCGAGGTTCTTGTAGCCGAGGCGAGTCGACTTCACCGCGTCGGCGTCACCGATCGCTTCACTCTGCTCGCCCGGGTCGGGGGCGTTCGGGTTCGCGTCGCCACCGAAGCGGTACCACGGAATCGAATCCTGCATCCGGGCCCACTGGTCGAGCGTGGCCTTCTCGGCTTCCGGCGACTTGGCGCCGGGGATCGGGGTGTAGCCCCACTTCACCGCGAAGCGATCATACGGGCCGACCTTCGGCACGAGGTCGGCGAGCGCAATGCCGTCTTCGGGCTGCGCGACGTAGTTGAAGCGCGCGTAGTCCATGATCGACGGCGCGTGCCCCATCTTCGCGACCCAGGTCTTCGAGCGGACCGAGTCGGCCGGATACATCGACGAGCTCTTCTGGTTGTGCGGGAAGCCGAGCGTATGCCCGACTTCGTGCGCCACGACGAACTGGACCAGACGGCCCATCAACTCGTCGGGGAAGGGGAACTTCTGCGCACGCGGGTCGAGGTGGCCGACCTGCGTGAAGTACCAGTTGCGCTGGAGGTCCATGATGTTGTGATACATCTGGACGTCGGCGTCGATGATTTCGCCCGAGCGCGGGTCGGTCGTGCTCGGCCCGACCGCATTGGCCACCGGGCTCGGCAGCCAGCGCACCATTGCGACGGTGGCGTCTTCACCGGAGAAGTCCGGGGTGTTCGGTGCGTCCGCCGCCACGATACCCTTGGCGAAGCCGGCATCGGCGAACGCGTCCTGCCACTCTTCGATGCCCGCCTTCACCCACGGCACGAGCCACTTCGGCGTACCCGGATCCACGTAGTACGTGATCGGCTTCTTCGGCACGCAGAGCTGGCCGACCTTCTGGTCGGAGCATTCCAAGCGCCACCGGGCGATGTATCGCCGCGGCTGCACCCGCTTCTCGGGCGAGCCGAAGTCCGTCTTCGATTCCCCGAAATAGCCGACGCGCGCGTCCATCAGGCGCGGCATCATCGGGACGTCGGGCAACTTGACGATCGAGTAGGTCCAGGCTTCGGTCGTCGAGCCCTGCGGGGCGGCGGCCACCGGAGCGGGCAGCCCGGGGAAGCCGGCGGCGGGCGAGTTCGGGAACGTCTGCACCGCCGTCACGTTCACGTTGCGCGAGAAGGCGGCGAACTTGTCGATGTACGAGCGCGTCGCATCCACCGCGACGCGGCGACCGCCGGCCGCGATTTCTGCCACGCCCCCGGTGAACATCCGCGTCACTTCGACGACGGCGGCGCTGTCCTTGCCGTAGGCTTCGACGTTCAGCGTGGCGAGGATCGGGTAGAACTCGATCAACGACATCGCGCGCGCGGTCTGCTGTGCCGAGTCGGTCGCCACGTTGTTGTAGTTGACATCGCGGACATAGATGCGGTTCTCGCGACGCTCGAAGCGAATGAGCTTGTCGCCGCCCAGCGTCCCATTGATCCCGATGCCGGCCGGCGTGCCCGCGAGCACCCAGGTCAGCACGAAATCCTTGTTGAGTTCAGCAGCGGGAATCTCGAAGAACAGCCGCGAGCCGACCTGATGGACGGCGAACACGCCCTGCTTCGACTTGGCGCGGCCCGTGATGACCTGCGCATATGGCCGGGGCTGCGGATCGGCTCCCGGCGCACCGGGGCCGCCGGCACCGCCCGGTGCCTGCCCATTGGCGGGCGTCGAACCAGGCTGCTGCGGGCCGGGCTGCTGCGGAGCGGGCTGCTGCGGCGACGGCCGCGGCGCGGGGGTCGGCTGAGCCGCCGGTTGCTGACTCGGTGCCGGCGTCGGCGCCGGCGTCGGCGTGTTCGACTGGCCACACGCCTGCAGCGCGAGGCCTGCGGCGACGACCATCAACGGAACGTTGCGCATTGGGGATCTGGAGGGAGACAGCGGACGATCGGGGATTCCTGACCGCCGCAACCTATTGAAACGCCGCCCCGTCCCCCAGCGCTGACGGCTCGTCCCGGTCGGAACGCCGGTCTTAGTCCTGCGCGAGTACTTTCGTGACCGTCGCCACCGTGCGAAACGTCAGCGGGACGCCCGCTGCGCGATCAAAATGGCCGTTCTCGAGTTCGGCGGCGGACTGCTGTTCGCGGCGCAACCACCAGATGTGGCGGTCCAGCACCCGCACCAGATCGGTGCGGCAACTCAGCCCCTCGAGCACGCGGACTGCGGCCGCCGGAATGGCCGCATCGGCGAATCCGATCAGCAGACTGAAGGCCTCGCGCTGCTCGCGCACGTCGAACGGCGGCGCCGCGACCACGGCGCGCAACTCGTCGAACGTGCGCAGCGTGGACGGCACGGCGAATCCCAACGAGTCGGCCAGCGCGCCTTCGAGCGCGCGGCGCGCCGCGGCCGACGTCCGATGGCGGCTCGAGAACACGACGTTGCCCGAGGCGAGCACGGTGCGCACGTCGCTGCCGCCGATCCCTTCGACGATGCGTCGCAGGGCATCCATCGTCACGCGTCGCTTGCCGACGTTGATCGCTCTCAGAAATGCGGCGTAGCGGGCCATTGGCGAAATGTGCTGGCGATGGACGCGGTGTGAAGCCCATCTTTCCCGAATGCATCCTTCCGCTTTCGTTCCGCGGCGCGCGCGCGCCGGTCTGCTCGCCATCGTCGCGGCCGCCGCCGCGTGGGGACCCGCTATCGCGTCCGCGCAGTCGAACTCGCCGCGCGACGACGCGGCCTTCTCGTTCTACGCCCGCGGGCCCTACCGCCCGCAGGTGCCGCGGCCCGACTCGCTGCTCGGCTACGCGATTGGCGCTGCCCACACGCAGTTCGCACAGCAGGAGCGCACGCTCCTGGCCATCGCCGATGCGGCGAAGGACCGCGTCCGTGTCGAAGTGATCGGTCAGACCGCCGAACGGCGCACGATGCGACTCTACATCGTCTCGGCGCCCGAGAACATCGCGCGCCTCGAGCAGATTCGCAGCGATCTGGATCGCATCGCCGACCCGCGCGGCGTCGCGCCGGCGGACCTGGACGCGGCCGCCGCGCGTGCGCCGGCCGTCGTGTGGTTCAGCGGCTCCGTCCACGGCGACGAAGTGCCGGGTTTCGAGGCGAGTATGGCGCTGCTCTATCACTTCGCCGCGAGCGATCACCCCGAGGTGACGCGGCTGCTCAAGGAGGCCGTGGTCATCATCAATCCCAGCTCCAATCCTGACGGCCACGAGCGGTTCGCCGTGTGGTCGAATTCGATCGCGGTCGGGAGTCCGGAGCGGATGGCGATGGAACAGCAGCGCGGACAGCCGTGGAGCATCTCGGGTCGCTACAACCACTATCGGTTCGATATGAACCGCGACCTGATCGCGACGACGCAGCAGGAAGTGCGACACATCGTCCGCGGGATGCTGCGCTGGCATCCGATGGTCACGGCGGACCTGCACGGCTACACCTCGACCTACTTCATGGCGCCGGCGTCGCGTCCGGTGAATGCCAACATCTCGCCCACGTTTCCGCTCAAGTGGGGCGAAATCATCGGGGCCGGCAATGCCGAGGCCTTCGATCAGTACGGCTGGATGTACTTCGTGCGCGACAACTTCGATCTCTACTATCCGGGTTACTACGATTCGTGGCCGTCGCTCACGGGTGCGATGGGAGCGACCTACGAGACCGACGGCGGGCCCGCCCTGCTCAAGCGTCGCGCCGACGGGACACTGCTGTCGCTGCGCGATGGCATTGCGAAGCACTTCGTTGCCTCCGTCGCCACCTTCGAGACGACGGCCAAGCGGGCGCGTGAGCGGGTAAAGGACTATCTCGCGTTCCGGCAGCAGGCGATCACCGATGGACGCAGTCAGGCCATCAAGCGCGTGGTCTTCGCGCCGGGAACCGACCCAGGCCGCGCGGCGGAGTTGGCGGCGGCGTTGCTGCGCGGTGGCATCGAGGTGCATCGGCTCTCGCGACCGCTGGCGAGCACCAAGGCGCGCGCCTACGCCGACGATGCCGTGGCCGCGCGCACGTTTCCCGCCGGCAGCTACGTGGTGGATCTCGCGCAGCCGCAGGGCAAGTTGGCCCGAGCGGTGCTCGAGGCGGACCCACAGATGGATCCGGTCTTTGCCAAGCGGATGACCGACATCTTCAAGCGCAACCTGTTGCGCGGGCGGAACGGCGACACCGAAGGCTTCGAGTTCTACGACATCACCGCGTGGGCGTTGCCGGTGGCGTTCGGCGTCGACGCGTGGGCGACTGAAGATGCGGCGCCGATGAACGGCGATCTGCTGGCCCTGAACGAGTCGTCGCCGATCGTCAACGGCGAGCAGCTGCCGGTGATGGTGTCCGGCGGCGTGATGAACGGTCGCGCGCGGTCGGCGTACTTGTTCCGCAACGATCGCAACGGGGCCTCGCGACTGGCCGCCGCGCTGATGCGCGACGGGTTCCGGCTCGCGATCGCCACCGAGCCGCTGCAGACCGGCAGCACCGAATGGCCTCGCGGCACCTGGATCGCACGGGTCTCGCGCAATGACTCGACGTTGCACGCTCGTATCGATGCCCACGCACGGGCCGCCGGCGTGGAAGTGATGGCGGCGCAGACGGCCTTCCCCGAGTCGGCGCAATACGGCACGGGATCAGGCATCGTGGCTGATGTGCCGAGCCCCAAGATCGCCATCGTCGGCGGTGACGGCATCTTCCAGGGTGGCTACGGCGCGTTGTGGTGGAACTTCGAACGTCGCTACGACATCCCGTTCACGCCACTCACGGTCGATGCGCTCAACGGTGATCTCTCGCCATTCACGGCGATCATCGTGCCGACCGGCAACCTCGGGCGCCTCGGAAAAGCCGCGAACCTCAAGGCGTGGATCGAGCGGGGCGGTACCCTGATCACGATGGGCGGCGCCACCGAGTGGGCCGTACGCGAAGACGTGGGACTGTCCACGGCGCGAGTGATCGAGGCCGACAAGAAAGAGCTCAAGAAGGATGAGCTCAAGGCCCCGTACGACACCCTGATCGCGGCGGCGAGCCCGTCCTCCGGCGGAAACGCCGACCGACCGGCGCCGATCCCCGGCAGCCACTTCGATGCGGTGTTCGATCGCACCCATTGGCTCACGCTCGGCCTCGACAAGCAACGGATGACGGTGATGCTCGAGACCGATGCGTTCCTCAAGCTGTCGAAGGACGGCACCAACGTCGCAGTCTTCCCGACGACCGGGCCGCTCTTGCGCGGCGGCTTCACCTTCCCGGACAACACCGAGCGTCTGCTGCGCGGCACCGCGCTGTTGGTGCACGAGCGCGTCGGCGGCGGGCATCTCGTGGCCTTCGCCAACGAGCCGATGTTCCGGGGCTGGTACCGGGCACTCGACCGGGTGGTGCTCAACGCCGCGCTGTTGGGCGCGGCATTCTGATGGTCGCCACGCGTCGAGTGTGTCGGTGACGGTCTGGCGCGACGCCGGCCGCCTGCTCGTTCGGCAGCCGGCGGCTCGGGCGCTGGCTGCCCCGCTGGGCGTCCTGTTCCCGCCGATCAGGTACCGGCTGGCCCTCGAGGCGTTCCGCGAGTCGGCTCGGCGGACGCTCGGCACGCCGCGGGACGTGGCGCCGCTGGACTACGCGCGGCGATACGACCTCTACGCGCAGGTCGTCGACGCGGAGCAGCTGACGGCAGCGCCCGTGCACTATCTCGAGTTCGGTGTCGCGGGCGGCGACAGTCTGCGATGGTGGGCGGGCGCGCTGACGTCGCCGGAGGCGCGGCTGATCGGATTCGACACCTTCACCGGGCTGCCCGAGGCCTGGCGACACGCGGGGCCCGGCTACTTCGATCAGGGGGCCAAGCCCCCCGCCATCGACGACCCGCGCGTCAACTTCGAGGTCGGGTTGTTCGAGGCCACGCTCCCTCGCGCGCTCGAACGGCTGGTCCCCGGCCCTCGCCTGATCGTCCACCTCGACGCGGATCTGTACTCGTCCACCTCGTTCGTCCTCCGGGCGCTGACGCCACGCCTCCGGAGCGGCGACCTGCTACTCTTCGACGAGTTTGCCGATGCGCAGCACGAGTTCCGCGCCTATCACGAGTGGATCGCCGTCGCGCCGGTACGGCTCGTCCCAGTCGCTGCCGTGAACGACTTCCTGCAGGTGGCCTTCCGCGTCGTCTGATCCGGCCGGGCCTCCGCGAAACTCGACCGGCCCCGCTGCACGTACGGATAGTCCCAGCAACCCTTCGGCGGGTTGTGTGGTCAAAGAGGATTGAAGGTGACCAGCCGTGTGCTGGCCGATATCCCCCGTGCAACCGGAGCTCGAGATGGACCGCATTCTCGTAGTCGACGATGAGCCCTTGGCCCGCGAGCGCCTGACGCGATTCATCGAACGCGCCGCCCCAACCGCTGCGGTGCGTGAAGCGCCCGACGGTGATTCCGCGGTCGAGGCCATTCGCGCGTGGCGACCCGATGCGGTGTTCCTCGATATCCAGATGCCGGGGCGCGACGGGTTCGCCGTCGTCGAATCGGTCGGCGTTGAACAGATGCCGCCGGCGGTCTTCGTGACCGCCTACGACCAGCACGCCCTGAAGGCCTTCGAGGTCGCAGCCGTCGACTACCTGCTCAAGCCGTTTGACGAAGACCGCTTCGATGCGACCTGGTCCCGCGTGATGCGGCGCCACGCGTCATCGCAACTGGCCGGCGAAGCGCGGCGGCTCGGCGCACTGCTTCAGGCGGTGAGCGCCACCGCGACGCACGGTGGCCAGGCGGCGGCGGTGCCCGCCGACGGCAGCTACGCCGAGCGATTTCTCGTGAAGGTGGGTGAGCGCACCAACGTCGTCCCGGTGAGTGACGTGAAGTGGCTGCAGTCCGACGGCAACTACGTGGACCTGCACACCGCCGCCGGAACCCACACGATCCGGGAAACGCTCGCGAACGTGGAGCAGCGACTGGATCCGCGCCGTTTCGTCCGCATTCACCGTCGGGTCATCGTGGCCATCGAGCAGATCAAGGAGATCCAGCCGTGGTTCGGTGGCGATCAAATCCTGGTGCTCAAGGACGCGTCGAAGCTGCGCGTCAGCCGGACGCGACGCGAGCACGTCGCGACGCGGCTGGCGGGCATTTCCGGATGAGTCTCGCGCGCAGTCGGCTGCTGCTGTTCGGGTTCTGGCTGCTGCCGGCCGCGCTCGCGACGCTGGCCTTCCTCTGGGTCCCGTCGCGCTACAACCCCTCGCTCGGCTTCGCCGGCATCTTCGCGTCACAGGCATTGATCTGGATGCCTTGGGGCGTGTGGTCGCTGCTCATCACCGCGCTCGCCGACCGCGTGCCGCTCGAGCGAGGCAACATCGCCCGCGCCCTCCTCGTGCATCTCGCCCTGTGCGCGGTGGTGCTGCCGGCCGAAATGCTGGTGATCTCGGCCACGACCCGGGCCTTCGGTCTCGTGTCCACCGACGCGCCGCGGCACCTCGACAGCATCCTGGCGATGGGACTTCGCCAGTACGGCGATATGCTGTTCGTGGTGTACTGGGCGGTGGTTGGTGCGGATACGGCCTGGCGCTGGCACGCGCGCTGGCGCGAGGCCTCGCTCCGCGAGGCGCGATTGGGGGAAGATCTCGCGCAGGCGCGCTTGGAGGCCCTGCGGGCGCAACTGAACCCGCACTTCCTCTTCAACGCGCTCAACTCGGTCGTGTCGCTGATCGACCGCGATCCCGCCGCCGCGCAGAAGATGACGATCCGGCTCGCGGATCTGCTCCGGGCCACATTGGCCGCGGGTGACGTGCAGCAGACGGCGCTCCGCGACGAACTCGACCTCACGCGCCGCTACCTCGAGATCGAGCAGGTGCGCTTCGCCGATCGCCTCACGGTGCGCTGGGACGTCGCGGCGGGCCTGGACGAGGTGCTGGTACCGGCCTTCGCCTTGCAGCCGCTCGTCGAAAACGCGATCCGGCACGGGATCGCACGCCGTCCTGGCGCTGGCACCATCGAGATTGCCGCCGTGCCGATGGCCGATGGCGTGGTGCTTCGCGTCAGCGATGACGGCGTGGGGCTCCGGTCGGCCGAAGAGCCGCAATCGAGACCGGGGGCGGGGATCGCCCTGCGGAATCTTCGGGCCCGGCTGGAGCGGCTGCACGGCACGGCGGCCACGTTGTCGCTGACCGCGCGTGCCGGCGGTGGCGCCATCGCCGAGATCCGCGTGCCCTCGGCGCGACGCGCGCCGGTTGCACGCGCGGTCGCCTGAGCGACTGCGCTCAGCGCAGCGGCAAGCGGCGCAGTTCGACCGGCGGTAGCGCCGACGTCGTCGCCACGCGCGCTCCCGTCGCGTCGCGAAAGGGCCAGTGACTCGACGCCACGTACCAGTAGTCCCCATCGAGGACGGTGCCGATCGTGGCTTCGCCTCGTAGTGCGGCCGGCCGGTCGATCTCCGACAGCGAGAGCAGTCGCGGCGCCGTCGGGTGCACGACGATACGAACGATCCGTGGGGCACCGACGCCGTTCTGGACGCCGAGCAGGACATCGTCTTCCGCCGTGGGCAGGCGAACCAGTCCATCGATGCCAAGCAGTGTGCCGCCGGCCGGCTCCTGCAGGCGGGTGACCACACCGGTCTCGCGCGACAGCCACAGCAGGCCGGTGCTCCAATCGGCGATGATGAGCGCCTGATTGTCACGCGTGGGCACCACGCCCTGCGGCGAGCGCAGCCACGGGTGCGTGTACGTCCGCGTCGCGCCGGCGTCGCGCGACAGCACGAGCACGGCGCCGCGGCGGGCGTCGGTGACCACCACCTCGCCGCTGGGAAGCAGCGCGATCTCGCCGGGCATCACCTCGCCGTCGCCGAGGCGCGTGCGTGAGAGCACGGCGCCATCGTCCAGGCGCAGCGTCACGAGCTCGCTGCCCCTGGTGCTGTCGGAGGGACCCGCTTCAGGTACATCGGCAGTGGCCACGACCAGCTCGCGGCGTCCGGTGTCGACCACCATCGCCACCGGCGATGCGCCACGCAGCGGCGCGAGGGACACCAACCGTCGCCACCCGCCGTCGCGGTCGGCGGTGTACACCGCGCGATGCGCGAGGCTGGACACGAACAGCCGACCGCTTCGCGCGTCGGCGGCCAGACCCTCCGGGAAGACCGTGGTGTCCGACGACAGCACGACCGCTCGACTGCGCTCGCCCGCATTCGGCAATGACAGACGGCGCAGCCGCGCTTCCGCGCGGCGACGCGTCGCGGTGTCACCAAGGCGATCCGCGAGCCGCGCGACGCCCGCGGCGTAGGCCGGCTGCAGGGGCCACGTCTCGCTGGCGTGCACGGCGGCCCGGAGCGCGCTGTCGATCGCGCCGCGCCGTTGCGCCGCGACCGCGTCACGCCACGCGTTCCGCGCCACCGTCGGCGCCTCGGCACGAAGGAGCGACGGGTCCGGTGTCGTATCGAGGTCCCGCAAGGCCTCCGACGCCACCCGTTGCAGCAGGCGCACCGTGAAGGAATCCGCAGCGACGCCCGGTGCGACCGGCGGCAAGGTCAGCGGGTCTCGACCGAGCACGCGCGCAGCAATGACCACCGCGGCGACATAGGCCCCCATCGGCGCGGCGTGCAGGCCATCGGCCGCGTAGAGCGGTAGGGTGGGACTGATCGCGAGGGCGCGATACCACGCGGACCCCGCCGGGGCGAACTCGCCCTGCACGGCCTGTGCCGCCAATCGATACGACTGCTCGACGGCCGGCATGTCCTGCGGACGCGCCGCGTGCGGCCAGACGCCGTACAGCATCGGAGTGCCGCCGGCGGCGCGAATCGAGGGCTCGATCAGCGTCGCCCACTCGCGGAGCAGCAGTTGATTCTCGGGCAGCGACGACGGGCCCTGCTGCATCACCACGAATTCCCAGTTGCTGCGGCTGAGCAGGGTGCGCAGACTGCCGTTGGCCCAGTGGTCGATCAGCGCGAAGTTCGGCGCGGCCAGTGTCGCGACGCGCACCGATGTGTCGCCCCATTGCCGGGCAATCTGCACGACACGAGACGGGACGTCCTCGACATAGGTCAGCGAGTTGCCGACAAACAGCACACGCGTGGTGCCCGCCGGGAAGACCGGGACGTCGGGACCGGTGATCGCACTGCCGAGGCAGCCGGTGGCCGCGGCCAACACCGGCAGGAGTGAAAGGCGGAATGAGAGAGGCATCCTCCACGCTCGTCGTGAGACGGCCCGCTGTCGCGGATCTCGGGACGAACCGTCCCGCCGCGGGACAATCAGCCGCTGCAGGCCGTGCGCCGCATCGCGAACGGGATCGCGCGGCGATGACCACCGGCGACTCCGCTGATCGTGGCGATGAGGGAATCCTGGCCGCGTCGGCGGTACTCGATCTGCTGGGGGAAGTCGTGCGTCGGGTTCGCGAACGCGACGGACGAGTCAGTCAGCTGCGTGGCCGTGAACCGGGTCTCCCGTTGTCCGCCTGGCATCGCCGTGTAGCGCAGCGTGTCGGCGACTCGGGTGATGCGCAGGTACTCGAACTCGCGCAGCGCGCCACCCGCGACGGTGCGACTCATCCCGATGAGCGCGCCGCCGAGCGGGGACATCCACTGTTCGTGGGTGACGCGGGTCGCCGTCCGAAGCTCCCAGCAACCGGACAGCCATCCGAGCCGCGACACCTCGTCCGGGCTTTGTGCGGTCAGGCGGCTTGGCGA
>JANRJP010000030.1:0-11797 GCA_033763905.1 Gemmatimonadaceae bacterium | reverse complement strand
CGACGCGACGGGGCCGTGGGTGACGACGCACGAACGCACCCGCTGGGACGCCGCCGCGGCCGATGTCGCCGGACAGACCAGCCTCGTCGTCTATGAGGTGCGCGACGGGCTGATCCGGCGCGCGTGGTTCTACCCGTCGCTCCCGTTGCCGAGGCCGCCAGCAGGATGCTGAGTCATCAACGTCCAGAGACAGCAGCGCGCGGCCGCGTGACATCTTCTGCCCACGAGGGCAAGGCGATCGTATGACCGTGAAGCCAACGTCGACCCATCCGAACGCCGATGCCTTCCCTGCGGGGATGTCCGGCCCTGCGCTCCGCGCGCTCTCACGTGCTGGAATTCGCTCGGTCGCACAGCTCGCGCAGCACTCCGAATCCGCGATCGCCGCGCTGCACGGCATGGGGCCGAAGGGCGTTCGCCTCCTCAAGGAAGCCCTTACGCAGCAGGGCCGACGGTTCCGCTCGGGCTGACGTTGGGTCGCTCTGCGCGCCCCCCGGTTGATCCTGCCGCCAGATCCACCAAATTGCGTCGAGACCCGGGCACCCACCGGTCGCCCTGCAGCAGAACCAAACGTTCCAACACGCCCAGGATGTCACCGTGGAGTCGTTGAAGTCGTTGCTTCTGAGTAGTGCCATGCGTCGCATGTACTGGGTTGCCGTGCTCGTCCTGCCGATTGCGATGATGACACCTTGGTCGGACACGCCGATCGTTGGTTTCGCCCTCGGCCTCGCGCTTGGTCTTGCCGGCACGGGACTCGTGGTCAGTCTTACGACAGCGCGGCAGCCTGGGATCGCCGAGACGCCGCGACGGCAGTCCTAGGTTGGCGTTGCTGCTGCCGGCGATGCCACGCACGCGTCTCGTGACACCATCGCGAACGAATCGCCGGGTCCCGTCGGTCCCTTCCGCGAAACGGAGCGCCTCGTGAGTGCCACTCAGGGCCCCCCCGGGCTAAAGGACGGAGACCGCTGCGCGGTGACGGGCGGCACGCACAAGGGTAAGTCGGGCGTCGTGCGCGATCTGCACACGAGCAAGTCCGGGCACCAGACCATCACTGTGGTGCAAGACGACGGGATTCGGTTTAAGACGCTGGCTCGCAACGTAGTGCGTGCCGTGGCGAGCGGACCGAGCTGACGGGCAAACGGCCGAGGCAAACGCGATGCTGTACCTCGTGGTCGAGCACTTCCGAAATGGCGACGCGCGCCCGGTGTACGAACGGTTCGCGAAGCGTGGGAGACTCGCGCCAACGGGTCTGACCTATGTCAGCAGTTGGGTGACGGACGATATGTGCCGCTGCTATCAGGTGATGGAGTGTGCCGACCGCTCGCTCCTCGACGAGTGGATCGCTGCGTGGAGCGACTTGGTGGAGTTTGAGGTGCACCCCGTCATCACGTCGGCTGAGGCTGCGAGCCGAGCCCGGACGCGGTAACGACGGGCGAGCACGCTCTGGTGGCATCAACGGCAACAGCCCATGCTTCAAGAGGCGTCCCAACCCGTGGCACCGGCACGCCGAATTGTTCTAGTCAGCGCGTGTCCCCGTGGACTACCACCTCGCACAACTCAACATCGGCCGCTTGGTCGCTCCGCTGGAAGCACCGGAGATCGCCGACTTCGTCGCGGCGCTCGACGCCATCAACGCGCTCGCCGATGCGGCGCCGGGCTTCGTCTGGCGTTTTCAGACGGCGTCCGGCGATGCCACGTCGGTTCGTCCGTACGACGACGATCGCATCATCGTCAACTTCTCGGACTGGCAGTCGATGGACGCGCGTCACCAGTACGTGTACAGGAGCGGACACGCGGACGTCCTCGCCAGGCGTCGGGAAAGGTTCACACGGATGGCCGACGCATTCACGTTCAAGCAGCATTTTCCGCCGCCAACGGCGGCACCGCCCTGACTCAGGCGTCGTGCTCACACTCTATCTCATCCTGCTGGGATTTCTCGCCGCCCACGAGCTCGACGCCGTCGCCTGCCACGAGTGGCGACTGCTGTACGTGTTGCGTGGCTTGCCGGATGCGTCCGCGCGATCCGCGTTCATCGCGTTGCACGTTCCGCTGTTCGCCGCGCTCGCGTGGACCGCGACCTCCGAATCCAGCGGAGCGCCCAATGCCAGACTTGGCGTTGCGATCTTCGGGGTGGCGCACGCCGCGCTACACTATCGGCTGCGCCGTGCGCCTGCGTATGAGTTTCATTCGCCGCTCTCCATCGCGCTCATTGCGGGCGCGGCGCTCTGTGGTGCGGCATATACAGTCGGCACAGTGGCTCGCTGGGGCGGTCAGACCTAGCGACGCCCGTTGCAGCCGGGGCTCGTCACTCAGTTGTGCTCTTACCCCTGGAAGTTCGTTTCGCATCTCTTTCGCCGTTTTCGCAATGCTGACCAATCATCTTTGGACCGGCCTCTACTTGGGCTTGTGCCTGTCGGTCGTCTCGTGGATGGTGGGCATCATCGGGCACGCCCTCCTGCAACGAACCGCGCTCTACGGCCGGCTGTCCCGCTTGAACTTTGTGCGCAGCAGGGCGGCGAATGCGTGGCTCGGCCTTGCGCCATTCAAGCGCATCATCAAGAACAGTGTCTTACGGTTTCTGAATCAGAGCCTCAAGGTCGAAGGCCCCCACACCGATCTCGTGCTGCTCCGCGATCGGATGACGGGCGCCGAGATCGGCCATCTGGTCGGATTCGTGTTCGTGAGTGCCTTCGCGGTCGCGCAGAGCGTCGCGATCAGCCCTGTCTTCGGGCTGGCGATGATGATTCCGAATGCCCTACTCAACGGCTACCCCACACTCCTCCAGCAAGAGAACAAGCGGCGCATCGACCGCGTGCTGCAGCGTCAATCGTCACGAGGCGTCGTCTCTCGTTAGAGCGGGCGCGGCGAAGCAGACGCGTTAGGGCACGCGCTCCACGAACGAGTCGCCGGTGTACATCCGGACGACGCGACCGTCGCGCTCTTCGAATCGGACGATCTCGCCGATGACGCCGCCGCCGGTCGGCGCCGAGAAGCGGAAGCGTCCGCCACCGAGGGGCACCAGCGCGACCGGTGCGTCGACCGTCGCGGCATTCGGCGTGATGAGCACCAGCCTTTCGTGCATCAACACCACCTGCTGATCACTGAACGCCCCGCGATAGAGGCCGGCGAAGCGCGCCCACGCGGGATCCCACGCGACCGTCGGCGACGGGTTGGTGCCGGCCTTGGCCGCCGCCGCGCCAACCGTGTTCATCAGTTGCCGTGCGATACCGCCCGGATCGGAATCGTTGGTGTTGGTCAGCACGATGACACCGACCTTGCCGTCGAGCTGGATCAACGTCTGCGTGGTGAATCCGGGGTACACGCCGCCGTGCCCGATGTACGTCTTGTCGCCCACGCGCGAGACCGAGAACCCGATGCCATTGCCCGAGGTCCAGGTCTCTTCCACCGACCGCACGCGGTGCATTTCGCGCAACGACGCGGCGCTCAGGACGCGCGGGCCCGCCCCTGCGCCACGGCGGAACTGCAACGAGACGAACTTCGCCATATCCTGCACCGTCGAGGTGATGCCGGTGGCGGATCCCATTCCGCGGGCGTCCACGAACGGCAGTGTCTCGCGCGTGCCGTTGGGGAGGCGGCGGCCATAGCCGACCGCGAGCCCCGGCACGTTGACGTCCACGCTGGAGTTGGTCATTCCGAGCGGCGTGAAGATCCGCTGCTGCACGTAGTCGGAGTAGCGCATCCCGCTCGCGGCTTCCACCACGAGTCCGGCCACACTGTACGCCAGGTTCGAGTACTTCCAACGGGTCATCGGCGGCAGCGCGGCCTGTCGCGTCGCCATCAGCGTCTTGAGCTCGGCCGTCGTGGGAAACTGGTACGTCGTCCAGTGATCGCCGGCCTCCCGCTGCAGGCCGGAGCTGTGCGACAACAACTGCTCCACGGTGATGACGCCGTCGTCCTCCCCTGCCGGCGCCATCCGGAACCACGGCAGGTGCTTCTCGACGGGATCATCCAGCCGCACCTTGCCCTGTTCACGCAACTGCATCACGGCCGTCGCGGTGAACAGCTTGCTGTGCGACGCCATCCGGAACTTCGTCTCCGGCGTCATCGGCCGCTTCGCGGCCACGTCGGCGAAGCCGAATCCCTGCGCCCAGATCAACTGCTGGTCGTGTACCACGCCAACGACCACGCCGGGCAGTTGCCGGTAGGCGAGCTGCGCGTCCAGCCACGCGCTGAACAATCGCTCGGCGGCCAGGACTTCGGGGTGCGTGGCGACGGGCGCTTGGGCGGCGAGCGCGGGGACGAGGGCGAGTCCTGCAAGGACGGTAGCGAGGCGCATCAGTCCATAGTGCCGCGCAGCGGAGCGGAAGGCAACTCTTGCAATAGTGCTTCGATCTGGCTCGCGTGCCGCTCCGAGTGCCGCAGCACGGCCAGTACCGCATCGCCGAAGTTCGGTCGCACCAATCGACTGAACGGTGAGACCATTCGGACAGAGCCCCAGTCAGTCTCGGCGGTCCGCTTCACCAGCGTACACACGGCGTGATGCGTCTCGATGACCGCCTCCAGCACCTGAGGTCTCGGCGAAGGTCCGGGCCGAATCGTTCGAGGCGCCGGCATCTTGATCGTCATCTCGAGGGAGCGCACGAGCCACTTGCCCACAAAGGTGGCTCGCCACGGCGCCGCCACGCGAGGCGAACGAACGAGCGCGTCCGCGAGCTGCGTCATCGGCACGAGATAGCCTTCGTTCGTCAACGCAATATGCTCGAGGACTTCGCGCAGACTCCACCCGCCATCGCGTCGTCGCGTATCGCGCTGCGCAGCCGAGGCGCCATCCCAGGCCGTCTGCAGTCGATGATCGACATCCGCGAACGCGCGGACGAGGATGGGCGCCATCTCGCTCGGCCGCGTGCTCGCCGGGAGTGGGGCGTGGTACCGTGTAGCGAGGCGCATACGTCAGGAAGCCCTCAGGCGAAGGGAGACGTTCGCGATGACCTGCTCGGCGACGGCCTCCAGCGGGTACGAATCCGGCGCGAGCGCGAAGTGCACGCACATCCCGTCGATCTGCGCGAAGAGCGCGAGCGCATCGAGCGTGGGTTCGCGGACGCCAGCTTGGCTGAGCAACGCCGAAAGCAGCGCAACGATTTCTTCCGTCCACGTCTCGAGCGCGGGGCCGAGGGCGCGCGTGATCTCCGGTTGGTGGCGCGCCGCGTAGCCGAGCTGCCAGAACGCGAGGTGCTCGCGCACCGTGGCCGCTGCGGCACGGACGAGCGCCGGCAATTGCCCGCTCCCCGTGCTGGCCGCGGCCACCGCGAAGGTGGCGCGCACTTGCTCCATACTGCGCTCGAAGGCGGCGAGCAGCAGCGCCGTCTTGTTGGGGTAGTGCTGGTACAACACGCCAACCGACAGGCCGGCGTGCGCGGCAATCTTGCGCACGGTGACGGCCGAGTATCCGTACTCGACGAAGCAGGCCATCGCACTCAGCAGGAGCCGCTCGCTGGTGGCCGCGCGCATCGCGGCGTTTTGCGCTTCGGTTCTGACCATACATTAAAATGAACGTGCGTTCATTCTAATGCAAGACTGTAACTCGCCGAGTCGCCAGCGTTCGGAGCGCGCGAGGCACTGCCCGTGCGTGGCGGCGATTGGTGTCCGTTCGGGAAGGCCGTCTTGCTGTCAGCCTTATGTTCAGAACGATGGCTGCGGCTAATCGCCCCCACCTCACTTCCCGCTTCGCCACTCCCGCCGACGTGGACGCCTTGCGGGCCCTGATGCACGCCGCCATCAGCGAACTGCAGCGGCCGTTTCTGGATGAACGCCAGATCGCGTCGAGTCGCACGATTATGGGGCTCGACACCCAACTGATCGAGGACGGCACCTATTTCGTCGTCGAGTGCGACGGGCAGCTGGCGGGCTGCGGGGGATGGAGCCGTCGCGCTACGCTCTATGGGGGCGACCAGACCCCGGGCCGCGACGCGGCGCTGCTCAACCCCGCCGTCGATGCCGCACGGGTGCGCGCGATGTACACCCACCCGGCCTTCGCTCGCCGCGGCATTGGCCGACGCATTCTCGCGCTGTGCGAAGCGGCGGCCAAAGCCGAAGGGTTTACGAGCGTCGAACTGATGGCGACGAAGGCGGGCGAGCCACTGTACGCAGCCTGCGGCTACGCCGCGGGCGAGGAGATCCTCGACGCGCGTGGCGGCGCCGCGGTGCCGCTGACGCGAATGCGCAAGTCGCTGGACTGACACCGCGGTCGCGAGCCGCGGCGCAGTTTCTGCGGCGGCCTACGGTGTTGCCGCGCGCAGCATCTCGCCGGCCGCATCGAGGCCGCGAAATGTGGCGACCTCCGCCGCGGTCTTTCCCTTGCCGTCGCGCACCCGCGGGTCCGTCCCGTGCGACAGCAGCAGGGCTACCACCTCCGCCGCCGCTTCGTCGTCCTCCGGCAGTCGGAAGAGCGGCGTGGGCGCCGCTGCGCCCGCGCGGACCTCTCGCGCCGACCCCGGGGAGGCGTCGAGGACGGCACCGAGGCGCGCAACCCGTCCGCTTTCGGTGAGCGCCCAGATGTCCTGCGACACCTGCGCCAGCCGCTCTGCGGCGTGCGGCCGTTTGGTGACCACCGCCCAGCCAAGCGGCGTCGCCTGCCAGCGATGATCGCGAACATCGACGGCTGCCCCGCGCTCAAGGAGCAGGTCGATCACGTCGATCGCTTGCGCGTGCGCCGCGCGATGCAGTGCGGTCGCCCCGTCTGCATCACGCGCATCGGGATTCGCACCGAGGTCGAGGAGCATTCGCACGGCCGTCGCGTTCCCGTGTCCCGCTGCGCGCGCCAGCGTGCCGGTCTCGAGCGCGGCGGGCTCACGACGGACCAGCTCTCGTGCGGCCTCGAGATCACCCGCCATCAGCAGGGCGTCGAGCGACTGCGCCGGCCCGAGCGGCTCCGCTGCGGCGCCGTGCGCCTCCAACAGCGTGAGCATTGCCCGGTCGCCCGCGAGTCGTGCTTCGGTGTGGACGGCGCGTCCCGAGTAGCTGTGCACCGTGCGCGCGTCGGCTCCGTGCGCGAGGAGCCACGCCGCGCGCCGATGATGGCGATTGGTGACCGCGTTGCCCAGCAAGTAGTTGAGCGTGCCGACCTTGATACGCCCGCCGAGCCCCTTGCCGTCGCGCCGCGACCAATCGTCGAGGCGTCCCGCGCGCTCGCTGGCGTCCCACAGGAGCGCCATCCACTGCGGGTCATCGTGCGCGATGGAGTCGTTGTAGAGCGCCTGGGTGTCGAAGGGATTGGCCCCGCGCTCGAGCAGCAGGGTCACGAGTGCGCCGGCCTGCGGATGCGACGGCTTCACGCCTTCCCCGAGTCCGATGGCGCCGGTGATCGGGGTGAACGGATTCCCCCAGCCATCGTCGAAGGCGAACGAGGGATCGGCGCCGGCATCGAGCAGGCGCGTCGCGATCGCCACCGCGTGCGCGTCGTCCAATCGTCCGTAGCACACGCAGGCCAGTGCCGTCCAGCCGAGGGGACCGCCGGTGCGGCGGGCCCACGCGGGGTCGCGGGCCAGCCACTCGTCCACAACCGCGACGTCGCCACACGTGGTGGCCGAGAAGATGCTGTCGCGCGCGAGGTCAGGGACTCGCGCGACGAGACGTCGAGCGAGCGCGGCGTCTCCGTCCCAGCCGTGCCGCAGCAGCGCATCGAGCTGTTCCGCCCGGGACTGCCGGTCGACGGCGAGGTCGTCGAGCGCGGCACGTAGGGCTTTCCAGTCGACGAAGCCGTACTCTCGCGCCAGCGCGTGTTGGACGTCGCGTAGCGACGCGTCGGCGGGTGCCGCGGGCCACGCGAGGGCGAGGCGTTTCCGGGATTCGGCGTCACCGCTCTTGAGGGCGGCGTGCCAGCGACTGGCTTCCTGCTTGAGGAGCGCAGGGGTGCTCTTGTGCGACAGCGAACGGGGCATCGGACACACTCCTTCCGGGATCGGCCACGTGTCCGCTTACGAAGGGCCTGGAAGAAGAGACGAGCCCGAACTGCGCACGACGCTGGGCGGGAGCACGCTCCCTTGCCGCGGACCGGAGGCGCCCCAGTGGCGCGCTGCAGGGAAACTGTCGGTACGGGGCGGCGCGGTCAAGCGATGCCTTGCACGCGCCGACTACCGACGCGCGTGTTGTGAATCGTACCTTGGCCCTGCCGATCTCGCGCTACTGCTGCAGTCTCGCGCGCGCGGGGCGAGGCGACGCCGGTGCCGGCGGCGCGAGGCGGCGGAGCTTCTCGAGCGACGGGTGATCGCCTCGCGGCACCCCAGCCGACACGTCAGCGACGCGCGCACTCAGCGCCCGCACCGACTCGGTGGCGAGTACCCCGAGCGCAAACGCAGCCAGCAATCCGGCCACGAGAGGTCCACGAAGGGATCGCAGCGTGTGACGGCGTACCGCCTCGCGGTGCACGGTACGCGCCGCGATGAGGGGCCATTGCTCCGGAGCCCCATACGTCTTCTGTCGCTCACGCCGCACGGCGTCACGGAAGTCCAGCTCGTCCAGATCCTCGATCACGTCGAGAGCACCTCGCGGAGCCGCGCGCGCGCGCGGGAGAGCAGCACCCGCACCGTACTCGGGGCGATGCGTAGCAGGTGGGCGACGTCCTCCGCAGAAATCCCCTCTACGTCGTGCAGGACGAAGACCTCCCGCGATCGGCCCGTGAGCGTCGCAATGGCGCGCTCGAGGTCAATTCGTCGGATTGGCGCCGGCGTGGCAAACGGCGAGGCTCCCTCCGTAGCCGGTTCGGGCGCCATCGAGGGCAGATCGCTTGCCAGCGCGACCCGTCCCAATCGACGTTGATCCGATCGCTTGATGTTGAAGACGGTATTCAGGGTCACGCGATGTACCCATCCACCCGCCCGCTCCGGGTCGGTGAGCGTGCCCCACTGCTCCCACATCCGCACGAACACGTCCTGCAGCCACTCAGCCGCTCTGGCGCGATCGCCGCAGAGCCGGTAGCAGGTCGCGAAGACCTGCTCCCGGTGGGCACGGTAGAATCGCTCGAAGGCTTCAGCGTCCGGGGCGGAACGAGTCGGAGGCATCTCATATGTTATTACACCTGCCGCGCCGTCGGCGCTTACGGTCTCACCGCTCGCCACCCGGACAATGCCACGCATCGCACTCATCGGAGAATTCGATCCGACGTTCGCGCCGCACGTCGCGACCGCCCAAGCGGTCGAGCACTCGGCGGCGCTGCTGGGAGCATCGGTTGACGCGGAATGGCTCTGCACCGCCGCCCTCGACCGGAAGTCCCTTGAGCAGTACGACGCCGTGTGGGTCGCGCCCGGCAGCCCCTACCGCAGCCTCGAGCGCGCGCTCGACGCCATTCGCTACGCTCGCGAGGAAGGGGTGCCCTGCTTGGGGACCTGCGGTGGATTCCAGCACGTGATCCTGGAGTACGCCCGCCACGTGCTCGGCTACACCGACGCACAGCACGCCGAGTACGACCCCTACGCGTCCAACTTGTTTATCTCGTCCCTGGCCTGTTCGCTCGCCGGACGGGACCTGCCGTTGCGCTTCGTCGACGGGTCGCGTGTGGCGCAGCTCTATGGGGCGCAGTCGGCGACCGAGTCGTACTACTGCAACTTCGCCGTCAGCACGGACAAGGTGCCGTTGCTCACGTCAGGCTCCCTGCAGGTCACGGGTTCGGATGCCGAAGGCGAGATTCGCGTCGTCGAGCTGCCGGCACATCCGTTCTTCCTCGCGACGCTGTTTGTTCCCCAAACACGCTCAACGGCCGCGCAACCGCATCCGATCGTCACCGGCTTCCTGCGCGCCGCGATGGCCTGACGTCGGCTCGTGCCCGAGGACGCGCCTACTGGGGTTCTGACGGCGCGGTTCGGCTGGGAGCCCGCGCCCCTGAATCCGGGCTTCGCTTGTCGTGTGCCGCCGTCGCCGTTCGTGTCGCCGCGTCGTACAGAATCGAGTGTGCGTCACCTTGGGAACGCGCCGGCCCCTCCTTGAGGGCGTGACCCATTGCGCGCAGGGTCGCCAACACGTCCGGGACCGCCACTCCCGCTTCGACGTAGAGCGTGTCGGGCATCCACTGATGATGCACCCGCGGTGCATCAACGGCGCTGCGGATGTCGTCACCAAACAGGGTCACGCCGAGGATCACATCGAGCGTCGTGTTGGGAATGGTGCGGCCGCCGGGCGAGCCCGTGATCAAGCGCAACGCCCCGCCACGCGTGACAATCGTCGGCGACATCGAGCTGAGCATCCGCTTGCCGGGGGCAATGACGTTCGCCGGCGTGCCGATCCCCCACCCAGTATTGGTGGCACCGGGCTTCTTGTTGAAGTCCCCCATCTCGTTGTTCAGCAAGAAGCCTGCGACAACAACGCCGGAGCCGTAGCTGGACTCCAGCGTGTAGGTGTTGCTCACCGCATTGCCTTGGGCATCGACGACGCTGAAGTGCGTCGTCTGCGGCGACTCGGGGCGTTCGGTCACGATATCGGCGCCGAGTGACAGGCTCGACGTCGCCTTGAGCGTATCGGTCGCGGCGGCGTACTGCTGCGCGGTTTCCTTGGCGATGAGCCGAGCGATTGGCAGATCCGGATTGAAGTCCGGATCCCCCAGCCATCGGGCGCGGTCCAAATACGCGCGCCGCGAGGCCTCGGCTCTGCGATGCAGGTAGCGCGCGGACCCGCGAGACAAGCCGACGAGCCCACCGGCTTCGAGTTGCTGCAGCACCGACAGCACAACCACACCGCCGGAACTCGGCGGCCCCATCGCGACGATCTCGTGCCCGTTGAACGTGCCGCGCAACGGCGCGCGCTCGACGGCGGCGTATTGCGCGAGATCCTGCTTGGTGATCAGGCCGTTGTGCGCACGCATCTGCGCGGCGATCGAGTCGGCGATCCATCCGGTGTAAAAGACCCGCGGCCCGCTATCGGCGATCGCGCGAAGCGCCCGCGAAAGCTGGGGCAGCCGGAGCGTGTCGCCCGCCACTCACTTCGATCCGTCGGGCTTGGCGTAGGTCGCGACACTCGTCGGGAAGGGCTTGAAGATCCACTCGAGCACGCCGTTGAGTTCCTTCGCGAGCGCATCGGACAGCGTGAATCCTCGTTCCGCGAGCTCGGCAGCGGGCCGCACCACCTCACGCCAGGGCAACGTGCCGAACTTGCCGTGTGCCATCGCGAGCCCGGCGACGGTCCCCGGCACACCGACCGCGCGCCACCCCGAATCAGTCGCCGCTTCGGCGCGCGTCCCGTCGGGGTTGAGGTACATCGTGGCCGTCGCGGCCAGCGGGGCCTTCTCGCGGTAGTCGAAGGTGCTCACCGAGCCGTCGGCCAGTCGGACGACCATAAAGCCCCCGCCACCGATGTTGCCGGCGCTCGGATGCGTCACCGCGAGGGCGAAGGCGGTCGCGACCGCGGCATCCACGGCGTTCCCGCCCTTCGCGAGCGCCGCGGCACCGACCTCCGACGCGAGATGGTGTGCGCTCACCACGACGCCGTTCGTTGAGCTGACCGCGTCGCGAGGCGGGTCCTTCGCGCCGGTGCACGCCGACAGCAGCACGGCACCGAGCGCGATGTACCGACCAACAGTGGAGTGGCGTGACGAGATAGGCATTGCCGAACCGTGGGGTGATGGGCGAGCGGGACCACGGGAAAGATGCCCCGGTTTTGGCGCCACGTGAGGGCGGCGTGGTGGCTGGTTGGTGCAGCCTCGTGCTATCGTTTCGGGCATCACCTACCGATTTCCTGACTTCGTGCTCACCTTCGACTCGATGCGTCGACGAGACTTCGTTTGGAGCGCTGCGCTGGCGGTGGGCCTTGGAATCACCGCGTCGGTTGGCGCCCAAGCACCGGCCAGCAACGCACC
>JANRJP010000027.1:0-6667 GCA_033763905.1 Gemmatimonadaceae bacterium | reverse complement strand
GGCGCGACCGCGGCGATGGACATTTCTGACGGATTCGCGCAGGACCTTGGGCACCTGGCCCTCGCCAGCGGGCTTCGCGCTGAGGTGGCGCTGGAGCGGCTGCCCTGCGTGGCCGGGGCCGAGCCCCGCGACGCCGTGCGCAGCGGGGAGGAGTACGAGCTCATCGTGACGGCCCCCGCTGGCCTCGACTTGGCGGCCGTTTGCGGCCCCGCCGTGCCGCTCACACCAGTGGGGCGGATGGCACACGGCGCACCGGGCGTGTCCCTGACGGCTGGGGGGCAGAATGTTGAAGTCGGCCCCGGGCACGACCACTTTTCAACGCTGTGATTCGTGCGCTGTTCGTCGGGCTGACGCTGCTCGTCATTACTCCCTTCTGCGTGGCGGTGGTGCTGACCGCTGCCGCGCTCGGGGTGCCCGATCGTGCCGGCGGCATCTACGACTGGGCCTCGCGGACCTTTGCGCGGGCGCTCAACTGGGCCGGCGGGGTCACCATCATCGAACACGGTCGCGAACACGTCAAAGCCGACGAAGCGCACGTGCTCGTGATGAACCACACGAGCTGGTACGACGTCTTCACGCTGGCGGCGGTGCTGCCGCACTACAAGTTCGTCGCGAAGGCCGAGCTGCGTCGCATTCCGATCTTCGGCAAGGGCGCCACGGCCTGGGGCGTGATCTGGGTGGAGCGCGAGAATCGCAAGCAGGCCTTTGCCTCGTACGAGACCGCCGCGCTCCGCGTCCGCAACGGAGTAAACGTGGTGGTCGCGCCCGAAGGCACGCGCGGCGACACCTACGCCCTGCGTCCGTTCAAGAAGGGCCCATTCGTGCTGGCGATCGCCGCGCAGGTGCCGGTGATTCCGGTCGTGGTGTACGGCGCGCGCGAAGTGATGGGGCGCGGCTCGTGGGCGATCCGGCGCGGGACCGTGCACCTGCATTACCATCCACCCATCGCGACGGCGGGACTGGCCTACGCCGATCGTGAAGCGCTCGCCGAGCAGTGTCGGCGGGCGATGGCGGCCACGCTGGAGCAGGAGTACGCGATTTCCTCTCCCGCGAGCGCCGCCGAGCTGTCCCCTGGTGCGTCGCCAACGCCGGCGACGACCTGACGTTTCCCCTCGACCACTTTCGACACGTGTCGTCCATCATCGAAGTCACCGCCCGCGAAATCCTGGACTCGCGCGGCAACCCCACGCTCGAAGCCGACGTCCGCCTTGCCTCGGGGGCGCGCGGCCGCGCCGCCGTGCCGAGCGGCGCGTCGACCGGCGAACACGAAGCGGTCGAGCTGCGCGACGGCGATGCCAAGCGCTACGGCGGCAAGGGCACGCGCAAGGCGGTGGCCAATGTGCAGACGAAGATCGCGACGGCGCTGATGGGGATAGACGCCACCGATCAGATGGGCGTCGATCGCCGGATGCTCGAGCTCGACGGCACGCCGAACAAGGCCAAGCTCGGCGCGAACGCGATCCTCGCGGTGTCGCTCGCGACGGCGCGCGCGGCGGCGGCGGATCGTCAGCTGCCGCTGTGGCGCTACCTGGGCGGCCCGCTCTCGCGCACGCTGCCGGTACCGATGATGAACATCCTCAACGGCGGGGCACACGCGACGAACACGGTGGACCTTCAGGAGTACATGGTCATCCCGGCGGGCGCCAAGACCTTCGCCGAAGGCCTGCGGATGGGGACGGAAGTCTTCCACGCGCTCAAGAAGGTGCTGATCAAGCGCAAGCTCGCGACCGGCGTCGGCGACGAAGGCGGCTTTGCCCCCGACCTCAAGAGCGACGCCGAGGCGCTGGCCGTCATTATGGAAGCGATCCAGCTCGCGGGCTTTGCGCCGGGCAAGGACATCGTGCTCGCGCTCGACTGCGCGGCGAGTGAGCTCTACGACGCCAAGAAGAAGCAGTACGTCTTCAAGAAGAGTGGCGCCAAGACGCGCAGCGCGGCCGGAATGGTCGAGATGTACCAGCAGTGGATGGAGGAGTACCCGATCGTCTCGATCGAAGACGGCCTCTCGGAAAGCGACTGGGATGGCTGGTCGCTGATCACCAAGACCCTCGGCGATGCCTGCCAGCTGGTGGGCGATGACCTCTTCTGCACCAATCCGGCGATTCTGGCCAAGGGCATTGAAGCCGGCGTCGCGAATGCGATTCTGATCAAGGTGAACCAGATCGGCACGCTGACAGAGACGCTCGAAGCGATCGACCTCGCGCGGTCGGCGGGCTACCTGAGCGTGATCTCGCATCGCTCGGGCGAAACCGAAGATTCGTTCATCGCCGATCTCGCGGTGGGCACCGGCGCCGGCCAGATCAAGACCGGCTCGGCGTCGCGCTCGGATCGCATCGCGAAATACAACCAACTCCTGCGCATCGAAGAAGAGCTCGGCGACAAGGCGGAGTACCCGGGCGGCGCGATCTTCGGGCTCTGATCGTGGCCGATGCTGGGAACGCCGTGTGGGTGCGTCGCGGCCTGTTGGCCGTCGGCGCACTCGCGGTGGCGTGGTTTGCGGTGCAAGGCGGGGAGTACGGCACCAACGATCTGTTGCGGCAGCGGGCCGAAAAGCGTGCGTTGGAGCGCAGACTGCGTGCGCTCCAACGTGAAGTCGATTCGCTCGACGCGTATCGATCGTTGGTGCTGAGCGACCGGGCGACGCAGGAGCGGATCGCCCGGGAGGAATTCGGGATGGTGCGCGGTGACAAGGAATTGCTGTATCGCTTCGCGCCCGCTGGAGAATCGGCGAAGGACCCTTGACCCAGCGCGGTCCACTCGCTTGATTATTGATTCTGACGCGGGGTGGAGCAGCCTGGTAGCTCGTCGGGCTCATAACCCGAAGGTCGCGGGTTCAAATCCCGCCCCCGCCATCGCAAAACCCGACGCGAATTTCGCGTCGGGTTTTGTGTTTTCGGGGCCGTCGGCCGGCGGGTCATGCAAACGCAGGGCGCTGCTCAGCCCGCGCTTCGACCGCTCGCGCGGATCTCCTCGAGTACGCGCTCGAGTTCGTTGCGCGCCATCTTCGCCGCTGCGCCGCTGTCGTCGTCCTGCACCACGCCGGTACGCAGCGCGTCGGCAAACAGCACGCCGATCGGCGTACCAGACACCTTTACGGGCAACCAGGCCACGTGCACCGAGCGCAATCGCTTGAGCACTGGGTCGTTGAGCGCCGAAATCACCAGTCGCGTCGGCGCCACCAGATCGCGGCCGCGCACGAAGGCCTTGCCGAGCGGGGTGCTCTCGCTGAACGGCGTGTCGATGCGCTGCTCGAGGTACTCGGTGCCTTCGCCATCGGCATAGCGCACGCGGAGCGACTGCGTGCCGCCGTCGAGCAGTACGAAGGCGCAGCGCTGGTAGCCCGCGTCCAGCAGTTCGCGCAGTGCCGCGTGCACGGCGTCGGCGGTCTGCCGCTCGGCGCGCGCGACGGGATCTTCCGGTTCGGCGTAGGTCCAATCGGCGGGAATCGGCGTCGCCGAGGGATCCGACTCGTCGGCGCCACCGCGGAGGACGACGAGCGAGGGACGGGTCCGCGCGCCCGTCGCGGCGTCGCCCGCGACGGCGGCATCGCCGAGGAGCGCGTCGAGCCGACCACGCCACGCGTCGAAGTTGAGATCCGGCCGCAGTGCCTTGAGCGCGTCGACCGACTCGTGGAACGACCACTCGGCGACATCGTGCAGTGTTGCGGTCGGGATACGCAGCCGCTCGGCCGATTCGTGCACGGCATCCCACGCCGTGTCGGCGGGCGGCTTGGCCCGGTACACGGCGTCGGTCAGTCGCGCCGACAGTCGACCGATCGGCGTGAGCATCGCGTCGGGGCCGCGGAACTCCGCGTCGCTGGAGCCTAGCGTGTCGCGCAGCGGATCGGGCAGCCCCCAGTGTCGGGCGAGGGCGGTGCCGAGTTCGTCGCGCGTGGCACCAAGTGTCTGCCGCGCCGCGATCGACGGCGCCACGCCCTCGCCCAATGCCGCGCGATAGTTCCGATACGCCTCCGGCAGCCAGCGTGCTGCGGCGAGCTCACCCAAGTTGCGCAGCAGGCCGGTCAGATACGCCGTCTCTGGTCGCGGGTGGCGCAGGTGCGCGGCGAACGCGAGGGCGTGATGCGCGGTGATCACCGCGCCGCCCACCAACTCGGCCAGCGTCGGATCATCGCCGTCCACCATCCCAAAGACGGCGGCGCCGACGGCTACATCGCGCACGCGCTCGAAGCCGAGGAGCAGGATGGCCTGATGCACGGTGTCGACGCGACCGCCACCGGCGGAGGCCATCACGGCGGCGTTCGCGAGTCGCAGCGTCTCGGCCGAGAGCGCCGGATCGTCGGCGACGGCGGAGCCGAGCATCTGCACGCGGGCCGACGGATCGACCGCCACGGTGGTCACGCGCCGGACGTTGCGGACGACGGCGGGCAGTTTGGCGCGCGGGGGCACCGCCGCGAGCAACCCGTCGATGCCCGGTGGCTTCGACGGCGTCGCGCGGCTGGCCCGCAGCGGCACACTCATCCGATCATCCCCGCCTTCGGGCGAGTCTGCTGCGCGAGTTCGCGCAGGCGCTCGAAGGCAAACTGCAGGGCGCCGCGCACTTCGAGAATCGGTTCCTTGAAGCCGTCGTGGAATTCGAGCGGTCGCCGGACGGAGTCGGCGTAGATGGCGCCGATGGTCTGCCCGGCGACGATCACGGGCAGCATCACGAAAGAGGCGCAGCGCAAGCGCTTCACCGACGGGTCGACGCGGAATGGCGAGCCGGCGCGCAGGTCGGAGAAGATGTCTTCCTTGCGCACGACGGCGAGCGCCAGCGCGCCGTTCGGCGGCACGAGCGTGACGTTGAGTCGGTCGCCGAGGTATTCCTGTCCTTCGCCAATGGCGGTGCGCACGCGCAGGCGCGTGTAGCCGTCGGCGGCGAAGAGCAGGGCCGCGCGCTGGAAGCCCAAGCTCAGGAAGGCCGCGAGCGTACGCGCGACAGCCTCGTCGGTACCCAGCGGGCGCCCGCCACCGACCGCGTCGCGGAGCGACGATGCGATGCTGACGCATTCTTCGGCGGTGGGCATCGGGAGCTTCGACGGATCTTCGCCGCCGATCACCCAGCCGCCCGGACCCGTGATGGCGGCTTCTTCCGCGCCGGGACCAAGCAGTGAACCCTTGGCCGGTGTCGGCGGGCGGACCGGCTCGCCGTCGACTGGCGGCACCTCAGGACCCAGCACGAGTTCGCGCACGTACGAGAGGCGGTCGCGGAATCCGACCGGATCGGCGCCCGCGTTGGCAGCCTTGAGGGCGCCGGTGGATTCCTCGAGGGCGTCGCGGGCAGCGTCGAGCACGGCTTCTTCGTCGAGCCCGAAGCCCTTGCCGTAGCGATCGACGGCATCGCGGAGTCGCCCGCGCTGCTCCCACGAGGGACTGCGGTAGAGGGCGTTCGTGAGGTCCGCCGACAGCTGGGTGATGGCGGCCAGTGTCCCGGGGCCGTCGGCCCGTGCTGCCCCGATCGCCGGCGGCCGATACATCGCGTCGGTGATGGCTTGCGGGAGCCCCCATTCGAGCGCGATCGCGCGGCCCAGCTCGTCGAAGCGGAATCCGAAGACTTCGCGTTCGGCCGTGGCGCCGGGATCGTCTTCGCCGCGCGGCTGCTCTTTGTAGACGGAGTACTCGGCGGGCTTGTAGCAGGCGCAGACCAGTTCGCCCAGGTTGCGGAAGATGCCGCAGAGGTAGGCGACTTCCGCGCGTGGATATCCCGTGCGGTGGGACAGGACGAGCGCCTGGTTCGCGGTGAGCAGCGAACACGCCATCAGCTCGCGCAGATCGGGCGAGCGATGCTTGAGATGTTCAAAGACCGCGGCGCCGACCGCGATGTCCTTCATTCGCTCGAAGCCGAGCAGCATAATCGCCTGATAGACCGTCTCGACGGTGCGACCGGCCGCCGCGTAGATGGCCGAATTGGCGATGCGGAGGACTTTGAGGGACAGCGCGACGTCGGAGCCGATGGCGTCGTTGAGGAGCTGCACCTTGGCCTTCGGGTCGTGCACGACCTCGTTGATGTTCTCGACGTTGCGGACGAAAGAGGGGAAGTCGTTCCGCGACCGCAGCGCCTGAATGAAGGCGATGAGGGCCGGGTTCTCTTCCTCTTCGGCGGCGACAGCGACCGGGTCGGCGACGGAGGTCATCGTCCGAAGCTGGTGACGGCGGCCTGCAGGATGTCGGCGCCTGCAGCGCGCATCCAGGTGGCAACTGGCGAGTTCTCGACGAAGTACGCGACGAGCAGGGGCGGGTGGGCCGCACGCCAGCTGGTTTCGAGGAACTTCCCCTGCTGGGCATCGCGGACGAAGACGACGCCGTCAGACACGCGGAGTTGGCGTGCGGGGGCGTCGCCGCGGGCCGGCAACTCGAGCAGATCGTCACGGAGGACGGCGCCGATGGCACGGAGCCGAGCGTCCAGGTCGTGGCCGATGAGCATCAGGTGGTTCGGGCGAGGGGGAGGGTGGGCACCTCGTTGGATTATCGGCCGGAAGTCTCAGTGCGTTACAATCGCGGTCGGGCTGTCCCGCGGGCCCGGGTGTTGGTCCGTCAGTCCGGGGCTTCACCGGCGGGTCCGGGTTTTGTATCTTTGGGGTCTGTCGGTGCCGGGGTAGGTGACTGGCGCGATTGGCTGGGTAGCTCAGGTGGTTAGAGCACGGCACTCATAATGCCGGGGTCGAGGGTTCGAG
>JANRJP010000015.1:0-12706 GCA_033763905.1 Gemmatimonadaceae bacterium | reverse complement strand
TGACCGAAGCCGACGTCAAGGCGAGCGGTCGCGCGTACAAGGTCGGCAAGTTCCCCTTCAGCGCGAATGGTCGCGCGCGCACGATGGGCGAGAGCGCCGGCTTCGTGAAGTTCATCGCCGATGCCGCGACCGACGAGCTCTTGGGCGCGCATCTCATTGGGCCGAACGTCAGCGAAATGATCTCGCAGGTGGTGCTCGCGTTCGAGTATCGCGGGTCCAGCGAGGACATTGGCATTACCGTGCACGCACATCCCACGCTGAGCGAAGCCGTGAAGGAGGCCGCGTTGGCGGTCACCGGCCGCGCCCTGCACATCTGAGTCGCCAATGACCAGCACTCGCTTGGACCGTGCCCGCGCCCTGTTGCGCGATGCGCATCAGCACTTGCTCGCCGCGGTCGGTGGGCTGTCCGCCGAGCAGTGGAGCTGGCGGCCGACCGATCAGCAGTGGAGCGTGCTCGACAACGTCGAGCACTTGGCCGTCGTCGAACGCGGAACGGTGCGCTTCCTGACCGATGGCTTCACCCACCCCGAAGCCGAAGCCGCACCGGCGCGTCCGATCGAGGCGCTCGATGCCTACGATCAGAAGATCATCGCGTGGATGCTCTCGCGGAACGAGCGCCGCAATGCGCCAGAGCGCGTGAACCCCAAGGGCCGCTTCACCAGCGGCCAGGAAGCGCTCGACAACCTCACGACATCACGGCAGTCCATCATTGCCTTCGCCGACGCGCCGACCTACGCGTTGGAAGCGCACCTCGCGCCGCACCCGGCGGTGGGAAAGATCGACGGCATCCAATGGCTCCTGTTCCTCGGTGGCCATATGGAACGGCACGTGCGACAGATCGAAGAGATCGTCGCGCATCCCGCATTTGGCAAATGATTCTCCGAGACCGGATGCCGTGGCGACGGGCGGTCAGTCTCGGCGCACTCTGTACCTCGCTGGCCGGATGTGGTCGCGGTGAAGCAACGCTGACGTTGATCGAGGGTTCGTCAGGGCTGGGCGGTGCGGAGTACCCGCGTCCCAGGGCCGCCCCAGAGTTCACCCTTGCCTCAACCGCAGGCACCATGCAGTCGTTCACCTCGGTGCGCGACGGCAAAGTCGCATTGTTGTTCTTCGGCTACACGAGTTGCCCAGACGTCTGCCCCACCCACTTCGCCAAGATCGCACGCGTGATGTCAACGTGGTCCGCTAACGAGCGGGCGCGTATCAGGGTCGTGTTTATCTCGGTCGACCCCGATCGAGATTCTTTGCCGGCGATCCGCGCTTGGCTCAGCAACTTCGATTCTACCTTCGTTGGACTCGGTGGCACACGCGAGCAAATCGCACATGTGTTGACCGCGTACCGCCTGCCACCGCCGACCTTTACCCGGGACAGTACCTCGGGTTTTGTGGATGTCGGCCACTCCGCTAACGTACTCGTCGTGACACCCGACGGGATGCTACGCCTAGCGTATCCGTTCTCGACGTCCACCGAGACGTGGGAACGAGACCTTCCGATCCTCGCGCGTGCCGTCTGGCGTGCTCCCACCGACTCCGCGGCCGGCCGGAGCGCGCGACGGTAGTTTCCTCACGGTGCGACCGTCATTCGGCCTACCATTCCCAACAGGGCGTGCGGATCGCACTGGTAGAAGTACGTCCCGGGCGGAAAATCCACGAGGATGTTCGTTGACGTACCGGGGAGCTGAAGCATCGGCCCGGCAGGTGGCATCTTGGCACCCGCGATCGTGTTGGAATCGGCCGGGAAGTGAACGTTGTGCACCCCACCGCCGAGCGTGAACTTCACCAAGTCTCCCTTCTTGACGGTGAACTCTGCAGGCCGAAAGACGTTGTTCCCTCCATCGTCGGTCAGCATTTCAATGACGACGACTTTCCCACCGGCAGCTGGGGTCTCTGGCTGCGCTGCGGCCTGGGACGAGGTCGGCACAGGAGTCGCCGGCGCCTCGTCGGCGGCCTTCTCCTCAGCACATGCGCTGAGCAAGCAGATTGCGACGGCGGGAAGCAGGAGGTGAGTACGGTTCATCATGGGTTCGTTGCGTCGTGAGGTGGAACGTCAGAAATCACGGCGCTCGAATGCGCGCCGTGCGAGGAGCGCCGGGGCAACGGCCCAGACGCAGAGAATGGCCGCGGCAGCGCTGATGCCACCCCAGCCGCCAAAAGCACGCTGAAACACCGCGCCGGTATACCCGAGCATTGCCGCGATATCGAGCTGGAGCACCAGCGACACCCGTGCGATGTCGATTGGATTCAGCGCTGTCGCCACAAGCAGCGGCGTCTCAAGGGGCCAATCGCTCAACGTGGTCGCGGCGAGCAGCACAAAGGCGTCCCAGCCGATCGTGAGCACGGCCCACAACAGCAACATTGCACCGACTGAGCGAAATCGATCATCGAGTACTACGCACACCAGCACCGCGAGGGACGCGAACACGGCGGTCAGCCCGACACCCGCCAGCGCGAAGCCAAGCAGCAGCGGCGCGGTTGTCGCGTCCAGCGCTCGCTCTATCAACAGCGGCAGCCCGATGCCCACGCCTACCGCCGCTGCGAGCGGCGCCACCAGACCGATATAGAGACCAAGAAAGAGTGTCGCGCGCGCCACAGGCTGCGCCAGCAAGAACTCATTGAACTCTCGCGCCCCGAACCAATACACAGTCGCAAAGATACCGGTAGCGAGTGGCACGACCGCAATTAGAATGTTGAGCAGCGACAGAAACATTCGAGGCCCACCGCCGCCTATCCGCAACAGGAGCTCGGTGATCAGCAGGAATCCGCCGGTGTAGCCCAGGATCCAGCGGTTTCGGCTCAGGTCGCGCCATTGGTGAGCGATGATCGTCTGCAGGGGATGCATTAGGCGGCAGGCGCGGTCGCGCTCGAGGCCAGCAGATCAAGCACGGCGCCCTCCAGTGAGCCTGCGGCATCACGAGCGGCCAGCGTCGCCAGGCTCCCTTCGAATCGAGCGCGGCCGTCAAGGAGGACGATGACGCGATCAGCAAGCTCCGCGACCTCGCTCAAGATGTGTGACGTGACGAGTACTGCTGCTCCGCGGTCGCGCGCCTCACGCACCAGGTTCTTGAAGACCGCCGCGGACAGCGGGTCCAAACCGGCGGTCGGCTCATCGAGCAACAACGCGGCAGGCCGAAATACCAGAGCACACGCGGCGCTGAGTCGCTGACGCTGACCGCCACTCAGGACGCGCACAGGCTTGTCTAGGAAGCTGTGCAGTCCGAGGGCGTTGCAGACACGGCCGTCGTAGTCTGCTTCGGCTGCCCGAATACTGCGGAGCAGGGCAAGCACTTCGTGTCCGGCAAGCTGTTCCGGAAAGCACGCGCGTTGCGGCATGTATCCGAGCTGCCGTCGCGTCGCGACGTCACCGTTTACGGGCTGGCCATTGATTGTCACACGTCCGGCATCCAAACGCACGAGACCAAGCAGCGCCTTGTTGAGTGTGGTCTTGCCCGATCCGTTGGGTCCGACGAACGCCGTGATGCTACCCGCCGGGACCTCGAAATCCAGGCGATCCAGCACCATCCGACTACCAAATGCCTTGACCAAACCGCGCGCGACAATCATTGGGGTGTTGTACCCGCCAGTGCATCGCCCGCCAATGACGAGCGCCCAACCCGCATTCGTGGCGCATCGTCGTACAGCAAGTCGGGCGTCAGCAACGGGAGCGCGCGTTCGGCCACTGACAGCACATCGACTAGCAGTGAGCGGAGCAGGATGACGGTCGCAGGCACCCGCTCAACGACGGAGGCGAACAGTGTGACGGGCCGATGCGGCACGTCACCGAAGCCGTCATGGTCCAAGTCGTATCCCGTATAGCGGTCCCAGATGTTGCCGGAGAATGTGGCTTGCGGGCGCGGACTGTTGGTGGATACGTCGAAGGCGTTGCCGGCAAACTCATTGTGTTCAAAGCGATTGTCGGTGGAGCTCGCCAAGAGCCGCACGCCCCATCCGTTGCGTATGATACGGTTGCGCCGAAACACGTTGCGGTTGGCGGCATCGAGCATAAGCGCCGACGAATTGCCGTCGAACACGTTCCGCTCGATTTCACTGTCGCTGATCTCTTTGAGCAGCAAGCCATAGGCCGAGCCGCCCTGCGCGCCCTCGAAGCGATTGGACACGATCTGCACACGTTGGCTGTACATCACGGCGATTCCATTGGTGTTGCCGCGAAAGCGATTGCGGAGATATCGGCAGTCGCTTGAATACATGAAGTGCAAGCCGTAGCGCTCAGACTCGCTGATGCGATTGTCGCTCACTTCCGCGTAGCGAACAAACTCGAAGTAGATGCCATCCCGGTGGCCACGTACGGTATTGCCCGCGACAACCAGCGAGTCCGCACTCCATGCGTGAATCCCGTTGCCGCCAATGGACTGCGATCCGGTCTTGCCCACGAGTGTGTTGCCGCGAACGATACACCTACTTGTCGAGTCTGCGTGGACGCCAAGCTGCGTGTTTGCAATCCGATTATTGATGATGCGGCACCGCCGGACTCGATCCAGATGAATCCCAGCGTAGTCATCGGTGTACGCAAAGCCGGTGTTCTGCACGACAAGTCCCTCGATGCTGACGTCGTCGGCCCTGACCTCGATCACGGAGCCTCGCGCGCCACCGTCAATGATTGGATTTCCCCGTCCGATAAGCGTGAGTGGTCGGTCGATGACGAGCCGTTCGATGTATGTCCCGGCGGCGATACGCACGGTGTCTCCTGGTGCCGCGGCGGCGATGGCGGAGGCGATGCTCGGGTAGCCCATCGCCCCCCCGCCAACGGAACGCACGGTAGCGGTCGGCGGTCGCAGGACACCGAGCGTTGCAAGCCAAGAACTCACTGCCAGGAGTGCAATCATGTCGTGTCGCGCTCAGTGGGTGTGCCTGGCCGTCAGCGACATATGTCGCACGGGGTCGCTCTGAAGCTGTTCGAAGTCGACAACTTGGCCGCCGAACTCACGCAGCAACCCAGCCGTCGGGGTGCCGGCCGAGAAGGCCAAGACACTTCGACCCATCGGTGTCTTGACTCGCCCGTCGACGAGAATGACGGCCTCCTGCGCTGGCACCCACGTCGCCGGGACACGGAAGTCGGCCAGGTAGAGCTCGCCCCGTGCTTCCTCGGGCTGCGCCAGCCACCACCGAAGCCCGCAGTCGATGGAGTCGAACAGGTGCTGCTGCCCGGTCGCTGTCACGACTTGCGCGGCGAACTTGGGGTCAACCAGCGTCATCCGGCAGTGCTGACAGCTGTCGGCACCCGCGACGATTGCGCGTGGCGCCGGCGTACCACAACCGAAGGTCACCAGCACGCCAAGGCTCGCGGCCAGTGGCGCTAGTTTGGTTGGCCGCCGCCGGGCATCGTCCAGGATGACCCCGACTGCCAGGGCGAGCGCGGCAAGCGCAATCCATCCGCCCGGTGCTGGCCACGACGTCGCGGTAAAGTTGAGCAGCTGCTTAGACCCGATCAGCGGCGGCTGGTACGACATCCCAGGAATCACGATTGACGCATTCTCCGTGTCCAGCGAGTGTCCGTAGTCGTACTCCCACTTCCAGAAGTCTACGAGCCCGGCGATCGCGCAGAGACTGAAGAGCACAACCCACGCGCGAGCTCCCCCGCGACGACCCCAAGCGGCGGCCCCGAGACCGCTAGCGACGAGTGCTGCCATACCCCAAGGCATCAGCTTGAGCGCAGGGATAGTGTCGGGCTCAATGGCCTTCATCCCGATGTAATGATTGAGGCCATTGATATTCCCCAGATCCTCCGGCCGTATCCCGACCACAGTGTGCAACAGGATGTGCATCCCAAGCCCTTCCGGGTACTGCGGGGCAATGAGCCGCACTTCCCACAGTGGCAACACATACGTCGACAGCAGCGACAGCGCGGTCATCGCGAGTAGCACTCGCGCGCCAGCAGGCAGATGTGCAGCGTCGCTGGCGCGGCCGTTCGACCAGCGGTCAACGCTGGGCACTGCCTGCCCCGCTCAAGCGGTTATTGCTCGCGGCCAGCTTGCGAATCTGGGCTTCGGTCTTCGCCGAGGTGTTCGCGGACAGCGCGATGGTGCTGCCACGCGGTGACACCCGGACATATCCCTGCATTTCCTGATGCAACGCGGAGCAGAAGTCGGTGCAGTAGAACGGGTACACGCCGGTCTTCTCCGGCACGACCCACTTGAGCGTCCGCGTCTGACCGGGCATCACTAGCAGTTCGGCGTTCTGTGCGCCCATCACGGCAAAGCCGTGCGGGATGTCCCAGTCCTGTTCGATATTGGTGACGTGGAAGAGCACCGTGTCGCCGGCCTGTACGCCTTCAATGTTGTCCGGGGTGAAGTGTGATCGGATCGCAATCATCTTGACGTGCACGGTCTTGCCACGGCGCGAAATGCCCGCGTCCTTCTCGGCTCGAACGACCATCGGATGCGTGTTTTCCGCGACTTTGAAGAAGCGGACCTGACGCTCCTCAATGAGTGACGCAGGAAGCGCCTGCGCATAGTGCGGCTCGCCAATGGTCGGGAAGTCCGCCAACAGCCGCATCTTGTCACCTGAGATATCGTAGAGCTGTGCGCTCTGTGTGAGTTCCGGCCCCGTGGGCAGGTAGCGGTCCTTGGTGATCTTATTCAGCGCAATGACATACTTGCCGAAAGGCTTCTTCGAATCGCCGCCGGGAATCATCAGGTGGCCGATGGAATAGAAGGTCGGCTGACGATCAACAACTTCGCAGCCCGGCAATGTCCACTTGACGATCTCGGATGAGATGAACACCGACGTGTAGGCGTTCCCCTTGCCGTCGAACTCCGTGTGGAGTGGACCCAAGCCCGGGTTCTGCACTTCGCAGAAGTTCACCGCGTCATACTTGAGCACTGGAATGCCGTCAATCTCCTTCTCGAACGCCTTGGCGGCGATCGCTCGCTGCATCTTTTCGAAGCTGTGAACCGGAATGACCGTCGCAAGCTTCCCGCCACCAACGATGTACTGCCCAGTCGGATCAACATCCGCACCGTGCGGAGACTTCGGCGTCGGGAGATAGAAGATCGACCCAGGGCACTCCGCGGGCGTGATCACCCGCACACCGGTCTTTCGGTTCGAGGTCGCGCTGTGCGTCGCTTCGTTGTAGACGTTGTGCCGATACTCGCTGTCCCACGTTGTACCCTTGCCTTGTTTGGCGCAGGCTTCGAACGATTTCCAGTGCACCGCTGCGATGAAGTCCTTGTCGCTCTTGCTCGCGCCGGCCTCAAGCTTGGTGTAGGCCTGCTCCGAGTTGTAAGCGGTAAAGAACATCCAGCCGTCGCTGGGCCCCTTGCCGGCGTGAGCCAGGTCGTAGTTGTAGCCCGGTACGAGAATTTGCCACGCGATGTCCATACGACCCGGCTCGTTTGCGCGAACGAACGTCAGCATTCCCTTGAAAGCGCCGTCGGCAAAGGACTTGATGGCGATGTCCTGCTGCGGCGTCGGTACCGAGAAGCGCGTAGCGCCGACGACGTACTCGGAGTTGGGCGTGATGAAGGGGGACGCGTGGTTGCCACCGGTATTCGGAATTTCTAGGATCTCGTGCGTTTCCATCGTCGCCAGATCTACCCGTGCAATGCGCGGGGTATTGTTGGCGTTGATGAAGACCCAGCGGCCATCGACCTCGCCATTGGTCTGCGAGAGCTCTGGATGGTGCGTGTCATCCCATGGCACGAAGCCGTAGGTGGTCTGCAGCATCGGCTTCGTCTCTTCCGCGTAGCCCCAGCCGTTCTCGGGAAACTGCGAGAATACCGGAATGATTTTGAGCACGCGACCCGACGGCAAACCTTGGATAGACAACTGCCCGTTGAAACCGCCAGACAGCACGGCATAGAACTCGTCGTGTTGACCGGGAGGTACGTAGACACGCTCTGCGTTCTGCGAACTTGACAGGCTGCCTTTGGCGCCTGTCGCGGGAGCGCACGCGTAGGCGAGAAGCCCTAGTGCACCTGCGGCGAGTGCCGCGGTGCCGACCGTCCGTGGTGTGAAGCGCATAGTCCGAAGGAATCCGAAGTGGGACAATGGGTAAGACTTCCACTGCACCCAACGTTGTGGATTACCTGCGACTTTCGATGTCGGCGCTTCGCCCGAATGCGCATCAGGGACGCCGCGTACGAGCCAACCCGTTATCACTCAATGAGTTCGGCGACGGAGCTATCCTCCGGTGCCAACCGCCACAAACCGACAAACTACGGAGTGGTCCGTTAGTCCCTTACGCGCTGTCAGGGACTCGCGCTTTGAGCCGGTTGCTGGCGAGGAGGCCAGAGACCAATGCGACGGCAACCGGAAGCAGCTCGACTCGCCCTTTGAGCTGCGCGCTCTCTGCAAGTCGCCCCTCGGCGGTCATCGGGGCACGCCCGTACACGGCAATGATCCCGAGGTAACCCGACGGTCCGCCAGGAACCGCCAGCGCTACAAGCGATTGGAGACTCGCACCGAATGCCTCGCGGCCGCGCAGGTAGTCGGGGTGGTTCTCCAGATCATCGATCACAAGCACGCCCGACGACTCCCACGCCCGGCCGATCGCACCGACCCCCTTAGGGAACGCGTATGCAGACGACTGGGCCAAGAACCGACGCGCAGGCGCATCCACGCCCCAGCCAACGCACGCGACCATACGGTCCACATCTGGCTCAAGACAGAAGTACTCGCCGGCGGGCGACTCTGTCATCCGACAAAACTCACGAAGCACGATTCGCATCTGCTCGTACGACGAGTCCACGCCGAGCAGCCCGCGACCGGTCCGACGCAGCAGTTCCGAGGCAGCCAGCACGGTCATCCGTACGAACTACACGCCAGAGACAGGTATCAGCATCGCCCGATGGCGTCGCCCCGTCAGGTCGAAGATCGCGTTCGCCAGCGCGGGCGCGACCCCTGGCAACGCGGGCTCGCCCGCACCGCCAGGCGCCGCATCACTCGCCATCACGTGCGCCTCGATCGGCGGCACGTCGGCCAGCTTCGGCATCGGGTAGCGATCGAAGTTGCTCGCTGCGGCGCGACCGTCGACAAAGGTCATCTCGTGCGTGATCGCCGCGCCCAGGGCCATCACGATGCTCCCTTCGATCTGCGACTTGATCGTGTCCGGATTCACGGCAAGCCCGCAGTCGAGCACGGTCCAGACCTTCTCGATGCGCACACCGCCACCCGCGGCCCGCGCGACTTTCACCACGTGCGCCGCGTACGACTCAAAGCAGTACGTGAGCGACATCCCGTAGCCGGCGCCCGGCTTGCGATCGCGCCACCCGCTGACCTCGGCCAATCGATCGAGCAACGCCGACACGCGCGCGTCGTCCAGATTCGCCTTGCGGAAGTCCAGCGGGTCGGCGTTAGCTGCGCGCGCGAGTTCGTCGAAGAAGCTCTCGAACGCGAAGGCGTTCGTGCTCGAATACACCGAGCGCCACCACATCACCGGCACTGGCGTCGGCACGTGCACGTCGGCGAACCGCCAGGCGGGAATCCGCGACATCCACTGCTCCGGCAAGCCTTCCACCACGTTCGCGTTCGCCGTGGCCTTCGACGTGGGTTCCTGACGGTCCATATTCTGTCCCGCCATCACCACCTCGAGTCCGCTCACGCGCCCATCGGTCACGTCGCCGCGGCAGCGGTACGTCATCCCCGGCCGGAACGGCCCCGCAGTGAGATCATCTTCGCGCGTCCAGACCACCTGCACCGGCGTACCGATCGCGCGCGACAGCATCGCGGCTTCGTGCGGATAGTCCATAAAGGCTTTGCGACCGAATCCGCCGCCGAGCATCGTCATATGCACCGTCACCTTGTCCATCGGCAGCTTGAGCGCGGCGGCGAGGTGACTGCGCACCCAATCGGGGCCCTGAATCGGTCCCCAGATCTCGGCGCGGTCCGTAGTGACGTGTGCCGTGCAGTTGAGCGGCTCCATACAGGCGTGGGCCTGGTACGGCGTCTCGTACAGCACGTCCAGCGCATCGGCACCGAGCGCCGCGGTGAGATTGCCCTGTGCTTTGTGCTCGAGGCCAGACTCCTGCGTGGCCTGCTGCAACCTGCTGCGCAGCGCGACGGAATCGACGGCGGCGATGCCGCTGTCGTCCCACTCCACCGTCAGCACCTTGCGACCCTGCATCGCCGCCCACGTCGATGTGGCCACCACCGCCACGCCTTCGCGCGCGTGGCCAAAGACATCGCGCTCGACCTTCACGACATCGGTCACGCCCGGCACCGCCTTGGCCTTGCTCGCGTCGAACGACTTCACACGCCCTTCGAATCGCGGGCTGCGCTCCACGACGGCGAAGCGCATCCCCGGCAGCCGGAAGTCGATGCCATAGGTCGCCGATCCGTTCACCTTCGACGGAATGTCGCGACGCTTGACCGACTGCCCAATCACCTTGTACTGCGCCTTGGCCTTGAGCGGCGGCTTGTCGTTGGGCTTGAGCGACGCCGCAACGGCCACGAGCGCCCCGTACGGCGCCGACCGCTTGCTCGCGTCGTGGTACACCACGCCGCGCTCCGCGCGACACTGCTCGGCCGGCACTGCCCACTGCTCGGCGGCCGCACGCACCAACAGGTCGCGCGCGGTGGCGCCCGCCACCAAGAGCGCGTTGATGCCGCTGCGCACGGTGGAACTGCCGCCGGTCACCTGATTGCCGTAGCGATCGTTGTCGCCATCGGCGACCACGATGCGCACGCTGTCGTAGTCCACGTCCAGCTCTTCGGCTACGATCTGCGGCACGACCGAATACGCGCCTTGGCCCATCTCGGCGCGGTGCGTCGTGATCACGACGCTGCCGTCGGCGTCGATCATCACCCACGCATTGAGTCGTCCTGCCTCGGCGTCAGCCGCGCTGGCGAAGATGCGGAAGCGCTTGGCCGCCGCTGCAATGCCCACGATGAGCACCGCGCCCGCGCCGGCGGCCAGGAAGGTACGGCGGCTGACGCCATTGCTGGTCGGCTGGTTCACGCGGCACCTCCGGCAATGGCCGCTGCGGCATCACGGATCGCCGCCTTCATTCGCGGCTGTGTCCCGCAACGGCAGATGTTCGTCAGCGCGCGCTCGATCTGGGCGTCCGTGGGCTGGGGCGTGGCCTTGAGGAGATCGGTAGCCGCCATCAGAAAGCCGCTCTGGCAGTAGCCGCACTGCGGCACCTGATGCGCCACCCACGCCTCCTGCAGCGCTTTGCCGCGGGGGTCCGCGCTGAGCGCTTCGATCGTCACCACATCCTTGCCCTGCACCGTAGAGACCGGCACCGCGCACGACCGCTGCGCCTGGCCATCGATGTGGACGGTACAGGCGCCGCACTGCGCAATGCCGCATCCGTACTTGGTGCCAGTGAGCCCCAGGGTGTCTCGAAGTACCCAGAGCAGCGGCGTCTCGGGGGCATCGCCGCTTTCGCGCGGTGTGCCGTTGACGGAGAAGGCGATCGGCATCGGGATCTCGGGTCGAAGTCTGCCTGTGGCGAACCGTCTTGCATTCTACAGCGGCGTCGGCGTGGGGCGCAGGGGAGACCACGCCGAACGCCTTCAGCGACGCCGCTGCCGCGCCACTTCGTACAGGGCCAGCGCCACTGTGGTGGACAGGTTGAGCGACCGCACTTGTGGCGAGTGGATGGGCATCGCCAAGAGTCGGTCGGCATAGCGCGTGCGGACCGCGTCGGGCAGCCCGCCCTTTTCCTTGCCGAAGATCAGCACCAGCGACTCCTCCCCACCCAGTGGTGCGTCCCAGTACTGGCGGTTGGCGTGCTCGTCGAACACCCACGGTGTCCCAAGCGACGGCAATGCCGCGTCGAAGCTCGCCCAGTCGGGCCACGTGCGTACGTCCACGTGCTCCCAGTAGTCGAGCCCCGCGCGCTTCACCTGCCGTTCGTCGAGCGAAAACCCCAAAGGCTCGATCAAATGCAGTGTCGCGCCCAGCGCCAGGCAGGTCCGTCCGGCGTTGCCGGTGTTCCAGTGAATCTCGGGGTGCACGAGCACAACGTGAATGGACATACGCGGTGGATTCTACGTCGAGTCCGGCTCGAACGGTGATGACACTGGCGCATTGGCGTGCCAAGCCCGACGTTTGCGGTCGAGTCTCCGGGTTCACCCTCACGTGCCGTGCCGATGACGCTCTCCCGTCGCTCGTTGTTGACTCTGGCCGCGCTGGCGGCGGTCCCGCGCCAAGTCTCGGCGGCCCTGCCCGACACCGCATGGACCCGAGGCGCGTGGGCGCGGGCGCTGGGCGGCGATGTGTTCGGCGGGTCGTCGCTGACGGCGCTCGAGGAATCGACGATTCGCGCGATTGCGAATGCGGTGATTCCGCGCACCGACACGCCCGGGGCGATTGACGTCGGTGCTCCAGCGTTCATTGGCGTGCTGTTCGACGAATGGGCATCCGACGACGAACGAACGGCGCTGCGCACCGGACTCGCTGAACTCGACGCGCGCGCCAATGCGCAGTACGGCAAGGGATGGGCCGCGCTCGACACGGCGACCGCCGAGCGCGAGATCGCGTGGGCTGAAGCATCCACCAGCGACCCAACGGCGGGGCAGCGCGCGCTGCGGCGAGTGAAGAGCTGGACCGTCCACGCGTGGATTACCAGCGAAGTGATTCAGACCGATGTGCTGCACAGGCGCATCATTCACGGCGGCTACGAAGGCTGCGTCGAGATCGCGCCGCACGGAGGGTCGCACTGATGAGCCTGCAGCGGAAGTTCGACGCCATCGTCGTCGGATCCGGCATTTCCGGCGGCTGGGCGGCCAAAGAGCTCACCGAGCG
>JANRJP010000013.1:0-10654 GCA_033763905.1 Gemmatimonadaceae bacterium | reverse complement strand
CGCCGACGGCACGCTGTACCGGCGGCACCGGTATCTGGACCCGCAGTCGGGGCGGTTCACGCAGCCGGACCCGATCGGGATTGCGGGCGGGCTCAACCTCTACGGCTATGCCAACGGCGATCCGGTGAACTACTCGGATCCCTTCGGATTGTGCGAGAGACCGTCAGGTCTCCGGAAGGGTCAAGTCGGTATATGTATTGAGAGCTTCATTGCTAGCATGCCCGTCGTTGGCGACAATCGAGGACCTAGGGCGGACGGAGGCACATCAAAGACAAGTCACCGATTTGTTGTTGATCCGGGGACGGGTAGGGTCTCGTCGGAACAGAAGCAAATCGGGAGATCGTGGGTCAAGAGTGGCTACGGCGACGTGTCGGTGGCGGGGAGCGGAGGGAGGCTTACTGCGAAAGGATGGGGACTGAACGGCTTCGGAATGCCCCCGTTTCAGATCAACTACGAATTTGGTCTTTCTGTCTCCAAATCTGGAGGCGTTAGCTTGAATGGGGGAGCGCATGACGGCTTCCCATCGTATGAGATCTGGGTCTACCGCGATGGGACCGCGCCTGAGCGGCTCTATTACCACAAGGAAGGCCACATCGGCCAGCTTGCGGGGAGTAAGGACACCAAGGTTCCCTGAGGTCAAACATGCGACAGCCCCGATACCTCCGGCGGCTCGCCCTCATGCTGCTAGGCGTTTTGCCATTATTCGTAGTGATCTCTGCGGCAGCGTGGGGTGTGCGACCGAACGCCCCAGAAGGATGGTGGTACCGATTTACTTCACTCGCCATCCTGCTTGCGGTCGTAGGACCGGTTGCCGCAAGCATCTTGAGTTTGGTGCATTCCTCTTTAGCGAAGATTCTCAGACGGACGCCTCCTGTGAGTATCGGCCTCGGATTGGTTCTTGGCGGAGTTGTGGGGTTGATCGTGAGCCTCGCAGCACCAATAACTGGACGGGAAACAGCTATCGGTTGGGGAGCGCTGCTCGGCGCCTTGTACGGTCTCGGCGCGACCGTGGTCGACCCTCTCGATCACTGAGAAGGCTGACGCTCGGTCATCGAAAGGCGGGGCGGTGAGCTCAAGTCTCAACTCGGAGGCCGCGGGGGCCTGCACCACGCCTCACCCGGATCGCCGGAGCCGCACCATCGCCCGTCCACACGCGCGCAGCACTGATCCGCCGGCCACCGTGCAATCAGGTGGCCGGCCGATCGGTTGCTCACCTGCGTTGTCAATCATCGCCGCGCGCCGGCATGGTCCCCGTACCTCGATCCTGAAACCCACTGGACGAATCCCCGGGGCGTCATGACCCGCGTGGCGATCTCGCCCCTGGGCGCGCCCACGCGCATCACGGACCCGCTGGGCCGCGTGACGACGGTCGCGCACCACCCAGTCTTCCTGGGCCTCACCGAGAGCACGACCGCACCGAACGGCTACACCACGCGCGCGAACTACGACGCGCGCGGCAACGCGGTGGAGCTCCGCGCCGACCCCGTCCCGGGGCTCTTCAGCACACCGGCCGTGACCACGGTGCAGTACCACCCCGTGTGGGACCTGCCCACGCAGATCACCTCGCCGGTGGGCGTCACTGAGACGCGCACATACCAAAGCACGCAGCCGCTGCTGCAGTCGGTGCGCACCGGCCCCACCACTGAACGCCAGCAGATCTTCAGCTACTGCACCGGGCCCGACTGCCCGACCGGCTTACTCAAGAGCATCGCGCGCCGCGACCAAGTCACGTGGCAGCAGGTCTGGCACCCGTGTCCCGACGGCTCGATCACGTGCGAAGAGTCGATGGTGCCCGACTCCATTGCGATCACCACCCCCGGCGCGGTGCTACAGACCGTGACCTACGACGCGCGAGGCAACGCGATCGCGACGGAGACGAATGGCGGCAAGCGACAGGAAATGGAGCGCGACGCCATTGGGCGCATCACGCGGCGGCGCGAACTCGTGGGCCTCAACGCGACACAGACAGCGTGGCGCGTGACCACAGACTCGCTGGATCTACGCGACCTGCTCATCGAGCGTCGGAGCAGCATACCGGGGTATGCCGACAGTCTGCGAGTGGAGAACGTTTACGATGTGGCGGGCGCCACGGTCGCTGTCCGCCGCATCGCGATGCCCGACCGCAACAGTATTGGTCTGCTGACGGACACCACGATCTACGATGCCATCGGTCGCGTGATCGCTCAGCGCGGACCCGGCAACGACACGGTTAGTGGTGTTGTACGTACGTACTATGATCCCAACGGCAACGCCGATTCGGTGCGCACCGCGCGTGGGCACGTGATCCGCATGCAACACGACGCGCTCGACCGACTCACCCTGCGTATGCTGCCGCCGGTCACATACGCGCTGGATTCGAGTGGGCTCGCTGCATCGGCGAGGATCCTCGGGCCCGACGCAAGTCTGACATACCCCGACCCGACACCGGGTTGGGGTCTCAGCCTCAACGAGCGGTTTACGTTGCCGGGCGACACGGTGCGCTTTCACTACGACCTGCACAGCGGACAAGTCGATACCGCGACCAATCGGCACGCGCGTGTCACGCGGAGCTACTATGCCAACGGGCAGCTCGCGGGCGAGATTCAGTCGATGCGCCCGTATGCCGGCGGCGGCTACGAGCGGGAGTATTCCCTCCACCACACGTACGACGCCGCTGGTCGCTTGACGCAGTTGGCGCAGCCACTCGCCACCTTCGCGTATTCATACGACCCGACCTACGGCGAACTCGCGTCGGTTCGTGCCGGCGGTGGAGACACCGTCTCGTTCGCGTATGACTCGCTCGGACGCGTTTTCCGCAAAACGGCGGGCAACGCCTATCAGGACTACTTGCGCACGCTCGACGGTGAGGCGCTCGTCGAGTACGTCAGGACACTTGGTGCCACGCCGACGCGGCCCTGGCCGCATCTGAACGGGCAGATTCGTCAGACGACAGCTGCCTACAGTATCGACGGGAAGGTCCTGTCGCTGGCGGGGGGTGGTGAGGCGCGGACAAATATGACCAACACGTACACCGCGCTCGGCGCGCTGGGCTCTTCCATCTACGGCGCGTGGCTGCCGTTCGCGCACGGCGGACTTACCGATAGCACGCGGACGGGCCTGCTGGTGGATGCACTGGCAAACACGTCGCAGTCCATCGCGACTGTTGTTCGAGAGGGGTACGTCACCACACAATCGCCGATTCCGTTTTCACTGGGTTCGGATCCGTTTCGCGGCTACCGCAGCACGGCCACGACCGCGACGCATTTTGTCTATGCGGGCGACGGAACTGGGCGCCTGTTGCAGAAGTGGACCGAAGTCAGCGGCGACACTGCGCCCCAAACGAACTATCGCTACGACGTCGCGGGCAACACCGTGAGCATTCGCACGCCGATCCGCCAGGGCAGCGGCAGTGCGTTCAACCCGTCGGTTGCTGGCGAAGACCGACTGATGTACTACGACGCCGAAGATCGTCTGCGGGTCACGGAAGCCCGCAGGACGGATTTGCCGAACACGGGAACGACGGTGCTGCGGTTGATCCAACGGGATGAGGCGTGGTACGATCCGTTCGGCCGTCGCATTCAACTCGCATCGCGGCGACGCTGTTACCCCAACGACACGGATCTGGCATCGGTGCCGTGCTTGGAAGCGCACGTCCAGCGCACGGTGTGGGCGGGGGCGCAGGAAGTCTATGAGGAGCGGGTGCCGCTCAACCCTGCGTACGCCACGCCGGCCATTGCGCCCGGCGACGCCGCGTGGGCGCAGGTGCCGGTTCTGCCGGTGGCCACGTTCGCCAACGGGTACTTCGACCCCAATCCCTTCTTCGGTGCGGTTGCGTACGGCTACGCGACTACCCTCGATCAACCCGTGATGGTCGTCCGCGCCGGGTACCGCGACTACTGGGACCTGCGGCCGCAGTACTACGGCCCGCATCCGACCCAGCACGCGCTCTATGCCCCGCCCGCCTTCACGATGTACCCGCACTGGAACCTGCAGGGCTACGCCAACCTGGGTACCGCCCGCGATGGCGGCCAGTATCATTGCGGTAGCGGCGATTGCACATTCGCCGCAACGTGGGGAATGACGTGGTCCCCGTTTGATCCCGAGTTCAGTCGACGCGGCGCGTGGATGGGCAGCCTCTTGGAAGACAAGCGCGATGGGAACGGCCTGCTGTATCGTCGGAACCGGTACGTCGATCCACAGTCGGGGCGGTTTACGCAGCAGGATCCGATCGGGATCGCGGGTGGGTTGAATCTGTATGGGTTTGCGAATGGGGACCCGGTGAATTACGCGGACCCGTTTGGGTTGAAGTGCGAAGCACGCAGCAGCGAGCACGTCGTATGTACCAACATTACCGAGGATGATCTCACTGCCGTTGGCGACTTCCTTCGTGGCGACTCATCCGATGAAAGTTCAGCCGACCGAGTGGCGGCGGGCCAACCCCGCTATCATGGCATGCTTTGGCGGCCGCGGCAGGGTCAGGAAGAATGTCCATCCCACATTCTTGAGCAGTTCTCAGGACACCACGGCGAAGAAGTCTGGGATCTCGTGGCGGCGGGGAAGCGCAGATGGAGCTGGAAGAAGCTCACTTTCTTACAGTCCTATGGCGGAACATGGGCATCGGCTCGGACTGGCTGGCAGACACAAGGCGCTTCGGGTACGGCATATTGCTGGAAAGGATTCGGGATTTTTCAAACCCCTCTGCCGCCGGGGTGGTAAACCGGTGCACAGCGCGAAATGGCTGGTCGGCTTGACTCTCATCCTCGTTCCAGACGGCTTTCAGCACACACCTTCGCTCCCTCTGGGCGTGCAACCATCCGTAGCCTCCGCGGTGATGACAATGGATTCAGAACTCCGCCTGGCCGAAGTGACCGTTTTTGTTCTCCGGGCTGCCCTGGTGGATGGCGAGAGATTCGAGCCATTGATGATTGAAGGGTCAGGCGGGCCTCTACTGGAACCAATGGTTCTGCAGTACCTCGCACGCCTGCCGAAGCCGATAGAGTGCACAATGAACACCGTGGGGTCGAAGCTATCGCTCCGCTTCGCTGCGATCACTTCTGCCGAAGGGTTCTCGAGGCTGAATTACCAGCTGAGCCAGCTGCGGAGGGGTGATGGCTTATTTGGGAGTGTGGTGCGTGAGTTGTCCTCAGTGCCCAACCAGAAGGTGCGACTCGTCGATGGCGATAGAGAGTTACTTGTTTCCTCGGAGGATTTGGTTGCTTGGCAGGAGCAGTATGTCATCCGTGTACCGATGTCTGTCACCGTTTCATCTCGGGAGCGTGATCTAGGCTATCCGATAGCCATTTCGATCGGCCCGAGTAGTAGAGCTTCCTCGATTGAGCGATAGCTTCACGCAGCAGGATCCGATCGGACGGCCTGGGGCCCCGAAAACACGTCCAGCTCGAGCCGCCGTAAATTCACGTGCCGAACTCGAGGCGAGATCTTCCACGTCGCGCCAATTCGGGGGCCGGTCCCTGCACCGGTGTGCGCAAGCCTGATCACTGACCACCTGCAACCGACGTCCCTCGGCTTGTGTTGTCCCTGTCCCAAAGAACCCCGTCATCGGTAGCCAGTCGTCGGTCACAAGCCCGTGACCGGCAACCGACTACCGACAACGCAGTCACGGCTGACGGACAACTGAAGCTGACGGTCATCAGATTACGGTTATCAGTGCTCAGCTGACGACTGACCACCAACAACTGCAGACTGTCAGCGTCCGTTGTCCCCGTCCGCCAGAACCCCGTCATCGGTAGCCAGTCGTCGGTCACAAGCCCGTGACCGGTGACCGACGACCGACAACGCAGTCACGGCTGAGCGACAACTCAAGCCGAGGGTCAGAAGATCACGGTCATCAGTGCTCAGCAAGCGCCTTAACGCCCAGCACAGCACCCGCGTCTCACCAAGCATGACGCCCCGCCCAGCGCTCCTCGCCGTACTGCTGATCGCCGCCTGCAGCGACGCCACCTCCCCCGACGGCACCATCACCGTCACCAGCCCCAACGCGAGCCAGGTCGCCACCCGCGGCGTGCCCTTCACCTACGACGCCAGCCAGGCCGGCACCACCTGCACCCACGCATCGGGCGCCGCGCTGACGTACCGCGTAGCCATCACTCCGGCTGTTCCCGGCCTGAGCGTCCAGGGCGCCACCATCACCGGCACCCCCACCGCGCCCGCCGTCAGCGAGGTCGTCCTCACCGCCACCGATGCCCAGGGCCGCCAGGCCGCCGATACCTTCGAGCTCGTCGTCTTCCGCGAGGGGCTCCGCACCCCCACGCTCGGCGCCGGACTGAGCTACATCGGCCTGCCCGCGCACTACGCCAATGCCGGCAACCCCGTCATTGCCGCCGACAATACGCCTGCGAACAACGCAATCACCAACGCCGGTGCAACGCTCGGCCGCGTGCTGTTCTACGATCGCCGACTCTCGCGCTTGGACAACGTCTCCTGCGGCTCGTGCCACACCCAGGCCACCGGCTTCGCCGATACCGCTCGGCTGAGCCGCGGCTTCGCCGGTGGGCTCACCGGTCGGCACAGTATGGGCCTTGCCAATGCGCGCTTCTACAACGGCGGTCGCTTCTTCTGGGACGAGCGCGCCGCCACGCTCGAGGCGCAGGTGCTGCAGCCCATTCAGGACACCACCGAAATGGGGCTCACGCTGACGCAAGCGCTCGTGAAGCTCCGCGCCACGCCCTACTACGCGCCGCTCTTCACGGCGGCGTTCGGCTCGGCCGACATCACCAGCGATCGCGTGGCGCGCGCGCTCGCGCAGTTCGTCCGCTCGCTCGTGAGTACCGACAGCAAGTTCGATCGTGCCTTCGCCGGTGGTGTGGCGCCCAACTTCGCGGCGGTGTTCACGCCGCAGGAGCTCGACGGGCTCAATCTGTTCAACGGTCCTGTGGCCGGTTGCGCGCGCTGTCACGGCACCAATGCGCACATCAGCGACGCTGTGCACAACACCGGCTTGGATCCCACCATCACCGATGTCGGGGCAGGGCAGGGCCGCTTCAAGTCGCCATCATTGCGCAACGTCGCGGTGCGCGCGCCGTATATGCACGACGGCCGCTTCGCGACGCTCGAGCAGGTCGTGGCCTTCTACGACTCCGGCGTGCAGCCGAACCCCGCGCTCGATCCGCGTCTGCGTACGCCCGGCGGCGCGCCGATCCGACTCAATCTCACCGCCGAGGCGCGCGCGGCGCTCGTCGCCTTCCTTCGCACGCTGACCGACAGCACGATGCTGACGGCCGAGAAGTTTGCCGATCCGTTCGGGGGCTGAGCGCGAGTTAGACGATCACCACCACATCATCCCCACCCGACCCCACCCGACGATCATCCCGCGGTGGCGGCGGCGGCGCAAACGGATCCCCAAGGAACACCGCCGTCTTCGTCAACTCGCTTTCGATTTCCTTGAGCGCCTCGCTCAGCTCGCGCTCCGTCGCGCCCATACTGTGCCGGTAGGCCCACCGCAGGCCGGCCGCACCGAGCACTGCGGCGACGCTGCCAGCGATGAGCATTCCGCCCCCCACCGGTACCAGCCCCGCGCTCGCCGTCAGCGCGATCATCCACGCCGCCTTCTTGCCGAGCACCGCGCCAACGAGCCCACCGACAAAACTCCCGCCCCCGGCAAAGCCCAGCGACTCCCACATCGCCGTCGAACGACCCGGCACCAGGTCCACCGTCAGCGTCACCTCGCAACGCGACGAATCGCCGGGCTGCACGCGCATCACCGCACGCAGTTCCTTGGCAAACGTCTGGTAGCGCGTCCACGACCACTGGTAGCCCGCGCGTTCCGTACCCGTCATATCCGGCACGCGGAACAAGAGCACCCCACCATCCAACGGGTGTCCGCCCAAGGTCTCGGCGAGCCGCAACCCCAAGCGGTCGCCCTGAAATGCGCGCCCCATCGCCGCCAGCACCTTGGCCGGTGCGTGACGGAACTGCCGCGTCACGCTGATCACGCGACGATCCGTGCCCAGCACGATCTTCGCCGCACGATCACTCGTGCCGTCGGACGTCGTGGCCAACGCGGTGCTGCCCTTGGACTCCAGCTCCGCCATTGCCACCGCCACGTACTGCTGCGAGATCCCCGCCTCCACCGCCGCCTGCGCCACGTCGCGCGCGCGGAATCCGCTCGTGAGGCCCGTGGCCGAGTCCCCACCGGCAGCGGCCGCATCCGACGGCGGTGCTGCCGGCAACGAGCGCGTTTCGCGCGCACGCGCCTCGAGCCGCGACGCCGCCTCGGCCTGCAACTGCGCCGCACGCCGCCACACCGCCTGCGCTTCGTCTTCGTTGAGCACGCGCTGCGGGCCGCTCGCGCCGCCGCTCGTGGCCGCCGACTCCTCCGACGCACGCAAGGCCGCTTCGAGTTCGTCGGCGAGGACTTCGCCACTGCGCGGCCGGTCGTCGGGCGACGCGCGCAAGCAGCGATCGATCACCGCCGCGAGTTCCGCCGGCGCGTTCGGCGCCACCGAGCGCAACATCGGCGCGGGCTTGGTGGCGCGCGCGACGAGAATGGCCGCTGCGCTTTCGTGTTCGAACGGCGGTCGCCCTGCCAGCAAGAAGAATCCCACCGCGCCCAGCGAATACAAGTCGCTGCGCCCGTCGAGCGCGTCGCCCGAGCCCTGCTCGGGACTCATCCAGTGCACGCTGCCCATCACGTGCCCCGTCTGCGTCAGCCGGCTCGCCTCCGGCGCGCGCGCAATGCCGAAGTCGGTCACCATCACGCGACCCGTCGCGCGCTCCACGAGCAGGTTCTCGGGCTTCACGTCGCGGTGCACCACGCCGCGCGCGTGGGCGTAGGCCAGCGCCCACGCGGCCTCGCGCAAAAACCGCACCGCCTCGGCCGCCGGCAAGGCCCCGCGCGCCGCCACGCGGCTCCCCAGCGATTCGCCGTCCACGAAGCCCATCGCAAAGAAGGCGTAGCCGCCCAGTTCGTCGGCGCGAAACACCGGCACGATGTTCGGGTGCGACAACTGCGCCGCCGTGCGCGCCTCACGCAGGAATCGCTCGCGGGTGTCCGGCTGCGTGGCCAGCGTGGGCGGCAGCACCTTGAGCGCCACCCGACGGTCCAGCTTCTCGTCGCGCGCCAGGAGCACGATGCCCATTCCCCCACGGCCGAGTTCACGCTCCAGCGTGTACTGGCCGGCCAAGGCCTCGCGCAGGCCGGGGAGGTCGTGTTCGAAGGTCGAGTTGGTCATCGCAGGGGGAGGGAGCGAATCAGGGCGGCATGAGCCGCGCGTTACGCAGCGCCGGCGTCGAACTCGTCGAGCCGGAGCGAAGGCAGCCGAGCGATCTCGGCTGCATGCTCGATCGTCATACTGACGAGCCGACCAGCCGCGTCCAAGTCCACGTACACGTACTCGGAGATCTCGCGAGTCTCCGCCACGCGCGCGTCCGAGAACTCGAGGAGCGCCGTGTCGGTGTCCTTGAAGTACTTGACGGTCATCGCGGAAACCCTCGGTCGAAGAATGCGTTGTGCACCGTCTCGCCGTCGGCGAGCAGGACGACTCGCAGGTGGCGACCAAACTCCCAAATGTATCGCCGACATTGCGATTGCCGCGGCCGCCTGCGGCTATAGCCACCACCCCTGCCGTTTCGGCATATTTCCGATCTCCCCAATCCACCCACGAATGTCCGACGCCGGCGCCGCCCCCCTGCTCCATACGCCCTTCTACGACCTCCACGTCGCAGCTGGCGCCAAGATGGTCCCCTTCGCCGGGTGGGAAATGCCGGTCCAGTACACCGGCGGGCTCGCCGAACACAAAGCCGTCCGCGAATCCTGCGGGCTCTTTGACGTGAGCCATATGGGCGAGTTCGTCATCACCGGCCCCGATCACCTCGCCTTCGTCAACTACGTCACCACCAACGACGTCGGCGCCCTGGCCGTGGGGCAGGTCCAGTATTCCGCCCTCTGCAACGAGCGCGGCACGATCGAAGACGACTGCCTGGTCTATCGCTACGCGAACGGCATTATGCTCGTCGTCAACGCGTCCAACCGCGACAAAGACCTGGCCCACATCACGCAGTACGCCAGCAAGTTCGACGTGGCCATTGCCGATGTGAGCGACGGCACCGCGCTCTTGGCCCTGCAGGGCCCCAATGCCGAAGCGGTGCTGCAGCCGCTGGTCACGGTCGATCTGGCGCCGGTGGGCTACTATCGGTTCGTCGAAGGCACCGTCGCCGGCGTGCAGGCCACCATCAGCCGCACCGGCTACACCGGCGAAGACGGTTTCGAGCTCTACTTCGATCCGGCCCACGCCACCGTCGTGTGGAACGCGCTGATGCACACCGGCAAGGTCACGCTGGCCGGCCTGGGCGCCCGCGATACGCTGCGCCTGGAAATGGGCTTCGCGCTCTACGGCAACGACATCGACGACACCACCACCCCGCTCGAAGCCGGTCTGGGCTGGATCACCAAGCTGCCCAAGGGCGACTTCGTCGGCCGCGCCGCGCTCGAGGCGCAAAAGGCCGCCGGCATTCCGCGCAAGCTCGTGGCCTTCACCCTGCCCGAACGCAACATCGCCCGCCACGGGATGCCGGTGTTCGTCAACGGCGAACCGTCGGGCACGGTCTGCAGCGGCACGCTGTCGCCGTCGGTCAACATTCCGATTGGCACCGCGTACGTGCCGACCGCGCACGCCAAGGTCGGCAACACCTTCGAGGTCGAAATCCGCGGCAAGCG
>JANRJP010000010.1:0-11109 GCA_033763905.1 Gemmatimonadaceae bacterium | reverse complement strand
CTCTGGCGTTGGGAATGCGCTGGGCTTGCTTGAGCGCGCGGCGCTGGTGATTGCGCCAGACACCGGACCGCTGCATATGGCAGTCGCGCTGGGTCGGCCGGTGATTGGGCTCTACGGCAGCACGAACCCGAAGTGGGTGGGTCCGTATCGACAGCCGGCGTGGTCGACGATCGATGCGTACGGGGACGCGGGGGAGGATTATCCGTCGTCGACGGCGCGGCGCGAAGGGCGAATGGCGCGGGTGACGGTCGCGGCGGTGGTGGAGGCGGTGGGGCGGTGGCGCGTAGCGCAGGACTCGCCCGACGCTACACGCTGAACCCCAGTGCGGCCGCGACCTTCCGCTGCCGCGCATCAAGCGTCAGGAAGGTCAACTCGCCCGCTGTCGGCGCGAGGTACAGCGCGGTTGCCAAGTGCCAGCAATCCGCGCCGCGGACATACCCCGCTTCCAGCACCGCCGCGATCTGTGCGCTCAGCGTCGTCGGCGAATCCGCCCAGTGAATCGCGCCCCGACTGAATCCGGTGCTCGTGCCGAATTCACGGCGCAGTGCGGCCCGTACTTCGGCTTCCGCCAGATTGGACGAGAGCAAGTAGTCGAACTGCGCCATCCGGCGCTCGACGCTTCTCGCGGCCGGTTCGGCGAGCGCAACCGCAAGGATGCACGACGAGTCGACGTACGCGACGGACATCAGTCGCGATCGTCGAGAAACCTTCTCAGCGCCCCCGGCTTGCGTCCGACGCGGGAGATGCGCGGGGATACGCTGGTCTCGGGCGGCGTGATCACCCCACGATCAATCAGCGATCGAATCCGATCCTCGAGACTCTCCGCAGGCGCAGGGACCGGACGAATCTCGGCGACCGGACTCCCGTGCACGGTGACCACAACGGACTCGCCTTCGCGAACCCGACGGACGATGGCCGAGAGCTGCGTCTTCGCTTCGTACAACGAGTAGATCCGCTTCTTGGGCATCAGTCGAATCTGGACACTCTGACCAATTTGGTCAAATACGAACGCTGCAGGCTGGTGCATTCCGTCGCAGCATCAGCGAGAAGACGACCACTACCTCGCCAGCACGCGCTCCACCACCGCAGCCACACGCTCCACCCCGATCTCCCGCATACACTTGAAGTGCCCCAGCGGGCACACCGGCGGCCCGTGATGATGACAGGGCCGACACGGCATCGATCCGTGCTCCACGATCACCGAGCCCGCCGACAGCGGGCCGAACCCGAACGCCGGCACCGTGGGGCCGAAGATCGCCACGCTCGGCGTTCCCACCGCCGACGCCAGATGCAGCGGCGCGGAATCGTTCGTCACCAGCACCGCCGCACGACAAATCACCTCGGCAGACGCCAGCAACGACAACCCGCTCGTGCCGTCCACCACCACGCGACCTGCGGGCACGGCCGCCACCACCTGCGCCGCGAGCTCGCGCTCGGACGGGCCACCGATCACGACGAGATCTGCCCGCTCACTCAAGGCGCGCGCCAACTCGGCGTAGTACGGCCAGCGCTTCGTGCCCCACACCGAGCCCGGCGACAGCGCGATCCACGGGCGGCCAGTACCGCGGGCCAGCACCGCATCGGCCACCGCGCGCTCGGCGTCGCCGGGCACGAGCAACGGCGCCGGCATCGTGGCCCCCGCGGGAACGCCGCTCGGGAACGCCAAGGCCCAACACCGCTCGGCGTGGTGCTTGGCGGTCTCGTACGGAATGCGATCCGTATAGAACAGGCGCCCAGGGCCGGAATCGGCCCACCCCACACGGCGCGGAATCCCCGCCAGCACCGGGAGCACCGCCGACCGCAGCGACTTCTGCGCGAAGTAGGCGGTGGCAATCTGACGCGGCTCGCCAGTCGGTAGCTGCCGCAGCCGCTGCGCGAGGCGGCGGATGCCGCCCAGGCCGCGATCGGCCCCGCGCTTGTCGAAGACGATCACCTCGCGCACCGCCGGATGCCCCCGCAGGAGCGGGGCGGCGGCCGCCGTCACGACCACATCCACCGGCCCACGCTCGGCCAACGTCCGCAGCAGCGGCGTGGTCAGCACCACGTCACCCAGAAATGACGTCTGGATGACGAGGGACGCGGGGGCGGCGTGTGAGCTCAGGCGGCCAGCGACGCAGGCACGGGGGCGATCTCGTCGTCGTCAGCACAGGTCGCGCTGGCGATCACCGCGCGCAGCATCAGCGCGTCGGCGTCGAGGTCGTCCGCGTGCCGCGGCGCCGCTTCGTGCACGAACCGACCCAGCACCCCTTCGATCGCCTGAATGGCGGTCACGTCGGGGAGCGAGGTGAAGGTCGTGAAGTCGGCGGGATGCAGCATCGGGGGGAGGAGCAGGAGGACACGGGGCTCTTCCCCAGTATCGACACTCCACAGTAACCCTGAACGCCGCAGCACGGTTCCGTGCAATAAGAAATTCGCACGCACGTTACATCGTCAGTGCGGGAGCCATCTGTGTCGGCTGATTGAGGTGCTGCCGGATCCCCAGGAGCCACACGGCGGAGGCCGCCGACCCCAGCAGGAGCGCCCAACCGACCCAAGCGCCGGAAGCGCCGACCACCAGCAGGGCGCCTCCCGCCGCCCCCAGCGCCGCCAGCCGAGCGAGTTCGCTCCGCACCCCCCAGCGCTGCCCCTCCAGCAGCGCCCCGATGTTTGCCAGGTTGAGCGCGACGTAGAACACCAGCGCCGCCAGCGCGAGGGGCTCGAGCGAATCCCCGACCTGCAGCAGCCGAACGCTGGCCAGCAGCGCGGCCAAGAAGTGCACCCCGGCATACCACCGCACCGGACGCGCGGCGGACGGATCGAACTTCTGGAATCGCTCCGGCGTCACGCCCTGCACCGCCGCCAGCACCTCGGCCGCGCCGTCCTGCTCGGACGGTCGGCCGAACACCACGCGCCAGCGGTCGCGCCAGGTCTTCCCGCGCCAGACGCCCTTGGCGATGTCCACGAACACGTGGACGTTTGCCCAGACCGGGTTCCAGCTCGCCAGCGGCTTGGTCAGCCCGTACACCGGCGGCTCTACCTCACGGGTGAAGGTCCCGAAGAGCCGATCCCACGTAATGAAGACGCCCGCGTAGTTGCGGTCCTGATACTGCGGGTTCACGCCGTGGTGCACGCGATGATGGGACGGCGTATTGAGCACGGCCTCGGCGGCGGCACCGAGCGTACCAACTTCGCGCGTGTGGATCCAGAACTGATAGATCAGGTTGAGGGCGTAGGTGGTAGCAAACAGCACGAACGGCACACCCAGCAGCGCCAGCGGGACGTAGAAGACCCAGCTCAGCAGGCCGTGCAGCGAGCTCTGCCGCAGCGCCACCGTGAGGTTGTACTCCTCGCTCGAATGGTGCACCACGTGCCCCGCCCACAGGATGTTCACCTCGTGCGACAGCCGGTGCATCCAGTAGTAGGCCAGATCCACGAGCACGAAGGCCAGCCACCAGGCGGCGATGTTGCCCCAGCGCACGCTTCCGTCCCACCACGGGCCAACCGGCCACTCGGGCAGCGAGAGAAACCGCTGCAGGCGCGCGTGGTCGAACGTCCACGCGTAGGCCACGAGCAACCCCAACTTCGTGAAGAGCCCCGAGAGCTGGCTCAGGATGCCGCACGACAGATCGCTGATCGAGTCGGTGAACCGGTACACCCGGTCGCGACGCCACCACGCCACCAGCAACTCGGCGCCGATCAGCAAGAAGAACAGCGGAATACTGGCCTGAATGATGCCCATCGTGCCTCAGGCGCCTGCGCTACCGGCGGCTCGCCCGGTGATCTCATCGACGTGAATGCGGAACAGATTGGTGCGATCGCTGGCCTGGTCACGCGGCGTGCCAACCGTTGGATCGGCTCGGCGAAGCGCCGCGCGGCCGCGCTCCCACGTGGCCAAGTCGAACTCGGTGCCACTCGACCGCAAGAAGTACACGGTGCCCTTCACCACGACCGACGCCCACTGGAACGGTCCTTCGATCTCGTCCACCTCGAAGGCGACCCACGGCGAATGCTGCAGGGTTTCCAGCTTGAACCCCGGCGCCGTGCGGAAGAACAGTGTGTCATCATCCCACACGTAGCCAATCGGCTCAATGTCGACTTTGTCCTTGAACGCATATGCCAGCCGCCCCACGCGGTTGCGTGCCAGAATGGCCACGCATTCGGGGCGGGACAGCGCTCGATACTCTGCCTTCGGGCTCATCGTCGTCTCCCGGATCAGAACACCTTGAGGTTCACGTACTTCCTCGGATTCGCCTTCACGTCGGCGGCCAAGCCGCGCAGTTCCAGCAGCAACGAGTCGGCGTTGCGGTACAGCGACGGATCGCGGAGCAGCAAGCCCATCGTGCCGTCACCCGTCGTCACTCGGGCGAGGGCGGTATCGGCCCGCGCGAGCACGCTGAGTAGGCTGCCCTGCTCCGCCGACAGGGCGCGAGCCAAGCTCCGAATGTCGGCCGACGCCGCGCGCAACGTCGCGGCGGCCTCGGCGGCGTCCTTCACCGCGCGCGCGACGTCACCGTCGGCGGTGGCACGATCCGCGCGGCCGGCGGTTCGCTGCAACGCCACCGCCGCCGAGTCGAGCGCTTCGACCGACGCGAGCAGATCCGACGACAGGCGATCCAGGTTGCCGCTCTGCCGCTTCACGCTCTGCTCGAGCTGGCGGGCAAGCGAGGCCGTGTTCTTGAAGGTACTCCGCACTTCGCGCGCGGCGCTGTCGTCGAAGGCGCGGCCGAAGCGGTCGGTGAGCCGGTTGAACGAATTGGCGATCTGCCCCGCCACTGCTGTCAGCTGCGCAATGTCCGGCAAGACGATTCCCGGCAGAATGTCGCCGCTGCCCAGCGCCGCTTCGGCCAATTGCTTGCGCGCATCGTCGCTGACTTGATCGGCGGTACTGCGGGTGACGAACGTCGCCGCCCATTCGCCGAAGAGCGACTGCTGGTACAGCACCATTACCGGCGCTGGCGGCAGTTCGATCTCCGGGGCCAACCGCACGCGCACGTGCACCCAGCCGCTATCGGCCAACTCGAGTTGATCGACGCGACCCGCCGTCACCCCGCGAATCGTGACGCTGTTGCCGACGCGAATGTTGCCCGCGTCGCGGAAGCGCGCGATGACCTCGCGCTTGCGCCCGCCCAGGTCGGCGCGCTGCAGCCAGAGCGTCGCGCCAATGAGCAAACCGATGCCGAGCAGAATCACCAGCCCGACGAGCAGGTCACTGCCGCGCTTGGTGCTCACGTCTTTCTCCCGAGGAGCCAGGTGATCGCCCAGAACGCGTCGAGCACCAGGATCAGCACGGCGCCCTGCACCACCGCGCGCGTGGCCGCACGCCCGACGCCTTCGGCGCCGCCGCGCGTCCGAAGGCCTTCGCGACAACCGACCAGCGTCACGAAGGCGCCGAAGCTCGCCGCCTTCACCAGGCCGTACGTGACGTCGAACGGACCGAAGAAGAGCCGCACGCCCTTCAAGAAATCGTCCGACGTCATGCCGAGCAGCGCCACCGACGACGCCCAGCCCGCGCTCACACCGACGACCATCGCGAAGGCCACCACCACCGGGAACATCACCGTACCCGCGATGATGCGCGGTACGACGAGATACGCCAGCGGGTCGAAGGCCAGGGTCTCAAGCGCATCGACCTGCTCCGTCACCTTCATCGTGCCGAGTTCCGCGGCGATGTTGGCGCCGACGCGCCCCGCCAGCGCAAGCCCGGTGAGCACGGGGCCGAGTTCGAGTGTGATCGTCTTCTCGACCAAGGTGCCGACGAAATACAGCGGCACCGCCTTCGTGAACGAGTAGCTCGCCAAGAGCGCGAGCACGACGCCGGTGAAGACGGCAATGAAAATGCCGATCGGCACCGAGTCCACGCCAAGACTGCGCATTTGCGCGCCGAGCTGCCCGCGCCAGGTGCGTAGATCGAGCGCCGCGCGCGCCACCCGCGCGGTGAAGCGCCCCAGATCGCCGACGTCGGCGATCGCGTGCGAGGCCGTGGCACCGATGGCCCGAATCGGCGCCACAGCGCGGATCCACCCGCTCGAGGGAGGTGCGGGAAGCACCGGCGTGGCCATATCGAAGAATGGCACCGGCACAATCCTCGACGCAACGCGGCGCTCGCCGAATTGATGCACATTTCGTGTATGCAGGCTGCGACTCCAGAGTTCACGTTGGTGGCGCGGCTCGGTGTGGCCGCAGCGATCGGCCTCGCCGTGGGACTGGAGCGCGAACGCACCGGCCACACGACGGGGCCCGACGCGCGATTTGCCGGCCTGCGCACCCTGTTTCTGCTGGGCCTGCTTGGCGGGATCAGCGGCCACCTCATCACCGTCGGCTGGCTGGCGCTGGCGGTCGCACTGGTCGCAGCCGCAGGCGCGCTCAGTGTGGTGTCCTACGTCGTGGTGACGCGACGCCCCGGCGCCACAGCGGACGGCACGACCGAGGTGTCGGCGTTGGTGGTCATCGCGCTCGGCGTGCTGGCGGGGATGGGACACACCACCATTGCGGCTGGCGCGGGGGCACTCGTCGTGGCAGCGCTGATCAGCAAAGCCCAACTGCACGGGGTGATTCAGCATCTGGGCGAGGCCGAACTGCGTGGCGCGCTGCAGTTCGCCGTACTGGCCTTGGTGGTGTTGCCGCTGTTGCCCGACCGCGCCTACGGCCCCTGGGGAGGCGTCAATCCGCGCGCCTTGTGGACCGTCGTGCTCGTGTTTGCAGCGGTGAACTACGGCGGGTTCGTCGCCCACCGCTGGGTGGGCGCGGCGAGGGGCTACGGCGTGGCCGGACTGCTCGGCGGCTTGGTGTCGAGCACCGCGATCACGCTGCAGTTCAGTCGAACATCGCGCACCGAACCAGCGCTCGGCTCGTCGTTGGGCTTGGGCGTGGTGGCCGCCTGCACCGTGCTCCTCGTCCGCGTCGCGGTCGTGACGACCTCACTCGACCCGGGTACGGCGCTCGCGTTGCTCAAGTATCTCGCGGCTCCGTTTGCGGTCGGCGTGGTCGCGATTGGCGTGGTGCTCTGGCGTGGGCGCGTGAGCGATCCACTCGCCACCAGCACGTCGCTGGGGTCTCCGCTTCGGCTTGGCTCGGCGCTACAGATGGCCCTCGCGTTTCAGGTGGCGCTGTTTGCGATTCGCGCGGCGTCGGAGTGGTTCGGCAATGCCGGCGTGCTGGTGTCGGCCTTCGTGCTCGGGCTGACCGATATGGATGCGCTGACGTTCTCGATGGCGCGGATGGGGCGCGATGAGCGCTTGCACGAAATGGCGGCGCAGGCGATTGCCGTGGGGATCGTGGCCAACACGCTGCTCAAGCTCGGCCTCGCGCTGGGCATCGGCACGGCCGGCCTGCGGAAAACGGCCGGTGTCGGGCTCGGCGCGCTGCTGATCGCGTCGCTGACCAGCGTGCTCCTGCTCGGTCGCTGAGCGCCGCTGGCAACGAAAAAGCCCGAGCCAGTGGGCTCGGGCTGATTCACGAAGAGCGGGCGATGGGGTTCGAACCCACGACATCCAGCTTGGGAAGCTGGCGCTCTACCAACTGAGCTACGCCCGCGATGTACAAAAGTTACGCGCGGGCACCGGCACGCGGCAAGGCCGCGTCAGTCGCCGGCGACTTGGCCCATCGGTGTGCCGGCGAGCTTGCGCACGAAGGCAATCAACTCGTCGTGCGTGAACGGCTTTGGCAACACCGGATGTCCGGTGGTCACCATCCGCACCGCGTGCTCACCCGCATACGCGGTGATGAATCCGATGCGCACGCTCGGCCAGCGCGTGCTGACGCGGCCTGCGAGGTCCGGCCCCGACAACCCGGGCATTGCCACATCGGTGATGAGCACGTCGGGGAGATCCGCGTTCGACTCGAGTGCGCGGAGCGCCTCGGTTCCGTCCCACGTTTCGACCACGCCAAAGCCCTCGCGCGAAAGCGAGCGCACGAGCACGCTGCGGACGGCGTCATCGTCCTCGGCGATCAGCACCACGGTCTGCACGGGCATAGTGGAAGTGTCGGCCGGCCATCCTCGGAGCTTGAACCGACAGTCTCGCACACTGGGACTTGCGCAACTGTGTGGGCTGACTGTATTAGTGTACCAACACACTAACACACCCCGCCGTGTTCGATCGTATCGACCCACGCTCGCCCATTCCGCTGTACTCCCAGATCGCCAACGCCGTCCGCGGCGCCGTGGCGGCGGGCGAACTGCGGGCTGGGGACGGGCTGCCGAGCGTCCGGGCGCTGGCGGCGGAGTTGCGCGTGAATCCTGCCACGGTGGTGCAGGCCTACCGGGAGCTCGAAACCGAAATGCTCATCGACATGCGACAGGGTGCCGGTACCTTCGTGCGCGAGGTGCCCCCCGAGCGACACACCGCCGAACGTCGTCGCGAGTTTCGGCAGCGCGTGCGGCAGTTGCTCGACGACGCCGCGCGCCTCGGTCTGACCGCGACCGATGTCGCGGAGATTCTGCGGGACGAAACCACCAGGGGGCGCTCGTGAGCTACGCGATCGAAACCCGCGGGCTCGGCCGAGTGCTCGGCAAAGGCTTCGAGCTCCGCGACGTGAACCTCAACGTGCCGACCGGCTCGATCTACGGCTTCCTCGGCGCGAACGGCTCCGGCAAGACCAGCACGATCCGCTGTCTGATGGGGCTGCTCAAGGCCAGCGCCGGCAGCATCCGCGTGCTCGGTGCGGAGGTGCCCCAACAGCTCCCGTCGGCCCTCGTCCGTGTTGGCTACGTGCCCGAGAAGCTGCACCTCTTCGAGAAGCTCACGGTCGAAGAGATGATCCGATTCCACTCGGTCGCGTTCGAGGCGCGGTGGGACGCTGAGCGTGGCGAGGCGTTGCGGCGCGAGTTCCGACTGCGCCCCGACACCAAGATCCAGCGACTCTCCAAGGGCGAAGCGGGCAAGCTGATGATGCTGCTCGCCTTGGCGCAGCGTCCGGAGCTGCTGATTCTCGACGAGCCCACCGACGGACTGGATCCCGTGGTGCGCCGCGATGTGTTGAGCGCCGTGCTGGACTACGTCGCCGACGCCGGCGCGACGGTGTTCATCTCGAGCCATCTCGTCTTCGAGCTCGAGCGCATCTGCGATTGGGTCGGCGTGCTCGATGCGGGTACGATCGTCGCCGAGCTCCCGATGCAGGTGTTCAAGGACGGTCTCAAGCGGCTTCGCGTGGCCAGTGCACCGGCGCAGCTGCCGGACGCGCCGTTCGTCGTGCTGGGCCGCCATACGACGCTCGGCAGCGTCGAAGAGTGGGTGGTGCGCGGCTGGAATCCGTCGATGCAGCAGTGGTTCGATGGCGCATCGTGCGAGTTGCGCGACGTGATCGATCTCGATCTGGAAGAAGGGTTCGTGGAGCTGCTCCGCGCGGCGCGGCGGCGGGAGGAAGGGCGATGAATCTCTATCTGGCGCTGTTGCGCGTACAGTTCGGTCTCACGCGGCCGGTGTGGTTCGGGGCAGTGATTGCGGTGATCGCGGCGTACGCGACCCCGCACCTCACGCCCTCGACCTTCGGGGCGTGGCGCGAGGGTGGCGGCGACGCGGGCCGCTTGCTGTCGCTCTCGGCCGTTGGCGGCGGCATCTTGATCGTCACCGCTCTCACGATGGCGTTCGCGGCGGCCGCGAGCTGGGCGGAAGAAGGGTCGCGCAATCGTGGTGTGTACCTGATGGCGTTGCCGCTCGAACGTTGGCATTTGGCGGCCCTGGAGTACGCCGTGGCGGTCACGCTCATCCTCGGCGTGGGGCTCGCGATGCTGATCATCGGCGGGGCGTACGCGATGTTCGTGTCCTTGCCCCCTGGGCTGCACGCCTACCCGGTCGCCATCGCGGTGCGGACGACCGGCGCGTCATTGCTGGTGCTGTCACTGATGTTCCCGCTGTCGCGGCTCAACGTCGGCGCGCAGCAGGTAACAGCGCGCACCACGGTGATGCTGCTCGTCGCGCTTGCCGGACTCGGCCTCTGGGTGTTGCTGGAATCGATGGGCGTCGTCTCGATCGCGCGCCCGGTGTTCCGCTGGGCGTTCTCGAGCGGCGGACCGCTGCACCTGTGGGTGGGCTCTTGGATGCTGGTGGATATCTAATGCGCGCGCAACCTCACCACGCCCTGCGTACACTGCGTTGCGTCGCCGTTGCGGCGTCGCTCGCCGCGTCTGCGGTGGAGGCTCAAGGGGCGGAGTCGCCACTCGACTCGCTCCGTCGCCAGTGGGTCGCAACGCGCGACTCGATATTGGCGATACGCAATGCGCGGCAACAGACACGCACGGATCGATTACGAGGCCGTTTGACCGACACGCTAACCATCGACGGCGTCCGTGTGCTCACTGGCTCGGCGCAACGGGCTGTGGCCGACTCCGCTTTCCGGCGCGCGGCGCGCGTCGTCCGCGAGCGACTCGGCGAGTCGCTGCGTGTCGCACTTGGCGACTCCATCGCGTTTGTCGGGCCGGCGCTGCACAGCCGCGCGCCGTTAGGCCTCGGGTGGTTCTCGACCCCGGTCGGGATCGGCTTCGGCGATCCGGCCGCTCGCCGAAACGGGTACGCCGTCGAATTCGAATCCGCCGAAGTCACCGCGCTTGCTGATCGCGTACTGTTCACGGTGGCGAGTGCCACGCACGCGCGAACCGATCGCGCAATGCGTCGCTGGGTGGCCACGGCCGTTCCGCTGAAGCCCTTCCGCGACCGCGACCTTCGCGATGACCGGCGCATCGTGCTCGCCGCAGGCGTCGCCAGTCGCGAGTGCCTCACCGGGGATGTACGGCAATGCCGCGCGGTGGTCTTCGATACGACCGGCGCCTCGGCCGCATTGCGCGGGGCTGTTCGTGCGTCCGTCGTGCAATTCGCCGTGGATATTGGCGGCCCCGGCGCGTGGCGTCGGCTGATCGCCGACTCGACGGCGTCGACGCCCGATCGGATCACCGCCGCGGCGCGCGTCCCGTCGGACACCGTGATTGCCCGCTGGTCCCGCGCTTTGGCCGGTGTCCGCACCGATGTGGCCCTGACCGACGTGCTGTGGGTCGGCCTGCTCCTCGGAACATCGCTCGCCATTACACGGCGGAGGCCCTCGTGAAGCGGCTGCTGGATCTGCTCCGCGACCTCGGCGCGGGCGCCGCGCTCACGCTCGCGTTGCCCACGTTCGTGGTGATCCTGATCCTTGGGGTCC
>JANRJP010000001.1:0-47407 GCA_033763905.1 Gemmatimonadaceae bacterium | reverse complement strand
GGCCGCGAGCAGTCCACGGAGGCTGTCCGCGGTCCACACCACGCCCGGCGATGCCGCGGCCGGCGCGGCGGGAGTTTGAGCGAAGGCCGGGGCACCGAAGGTCGACGCGGCGGCCGCGGCGAGGCGCAGGAGTCGAGGCATGGACGGGAATCGTGGCGGTGGGAGTCTCCGTACGCTAGCGACTGGTGCGGGGGTTGTGCGACCGCGTCGCGGGGGGAAATGATTCCGCGCGGGAGCGGCGCGCGTCGGCGCGGTCGCAGCACACGACACCGCACGACGCGGTGTGTCGGCACCACCTTTGCTCGATCCGCCGTGCCAGACCCCGTCGTGACCGTCATCATCGCCACGTACAACCGGCCGGAGGTGCTGCGATGCACGCTCCAGTCGCTGCGGGCGCAGACCTACCCCGCGTGGACGGCGCTGGTCATCGGCGACGCCTGCGCCGAGGACACGGCCCGTGTGGTAGGCGAACTCGCGGATGCCCGTATCACCTACGTCAATTTGGCGAGCCGCTGCGGCGACCAGTCAGGGCCCAACAGCATCGGCGCGGCGCTGGCTGCGTCGCCGCTCCTGGCCTTCGTCAATCACGATGACCTGCTGCTGCCCGACCATCTCGCGCGCACCGTCGCGCGGCAGCAGGCGACGGACGCCGACGCGTGCGTAGCGGCCGTCGTGCGAGCCCGCACGATTGAGGAGCCCGGCGCATCACCGCGCGTGGTGTGCCTCGCGGCCCCGTTGCCGCAGCTCACGGGCCGCGACGTGGCGGTCCCGAGCCAGACCGCGACGTTCGAGCCCGTGTCGGCGTGGCTCTTCACCACGGCATTCGTCCGTCGGGTCGGCGACTGGGCAGACGCCGGGTCATTGTACCGCACGCCATTCAACGACTGGTTGCTCCGGGCCTGTGCCGCCGGCGCGCGTGTGGTGCAGAGTCCCGCCGTGAGCGTGGTGCATATGCAGGTGCACTACTCGGCAACCAGCGACGCGCCGCTGTACGCGTCGTCGGCCGAGGCCCACGCGGTCGTGCTCGAGCAGCTCCTGCACGACACGCCTGACGCGGTCCGGCACGCGTGGGAACGGGACGCCACGCTCGAGCGACAGCGACTGCGCCGCGATCGATGGCGCCGCTTCCGCGCGCAGCCGTGGCGGAGTCAGGGTCGGCAGCTGTGGCACGCGGGCCTTCGCGCACTCGGTGCATCGGGGGCCCCGCTGCTCGGCACGCTGCTGTGGTTGGGACGCCGCGTCGGCTTCGACGGGTACGACCTGTGGTGCGCCGCCCTCGGTCGGCCACGTGGCTTCTGGCGCGCGGCCGCGCTTCGTCGTCGGACAGGCACGACCACGCACGTCCCCGCGGACCGGGCGGCGCTCCTCCGAGACGCCCGGCAGCAGTTGGCGGCGCACGCGTGAGCCATCCTCCAGTCGTCGAGGCACTCGCGACGCGGCGCCGAGCGGCCCGCATCTCGGTGGAGCCGATGCATCCTGCGGCCTCCGATGAGTGGTGCTATGGCGAGCATCAGATCGCCCATCGCAGCGACCGCTTCTTCTCGATCGTCGCGCTCGACTTCCTCGCGGCGGGTCACCGTAGGCGACAGCTGTTCATCGACCAGCCCGAAGTCGGCACGCTCGCGTTCCTGCTCCGCGCGACCCCCGCTGGTCGCGAAGCGCTGGTCCAGTTCAAGGCGGAGCCCGGAAATGTGCAGGGTGTGCAGGTCGCGCCAACGTGTCAGGCCACGGCGAGCAACCTGTCCCGAGTGCACGGCGGGAGCGCTCCGACCGGATTCGAACTCGCCGACGCGGCCCGCCAGGTCGGCACCGTGCTCGCCGATACGACGCAGAGCGAACAGGGCTCGCGGTTCTTTCGCAAGCGCAATCGCAACGTGACACTCGATCTCGGGCAGAACGCCGGGGTGCCCGCGTCCACGACCCGCGACTGCGCGTGGGTGCCACTGTCGCAGCTCCTGCCGCTGCTGCGACGTGACTTCGTCGTCAACACGGACGCGCGATCGGTGCTTGTCACGACGCCGTGGGCCTCGCTGTGCACGGATTCCCCGTTCTCGCTCGCGACCGGAACGCTCGGCGGGCTTCTCCGGACCGCGTACGGACGTCGTTCGGCAGCCGACACCGACGAATCGGGCGCGCAGCGTCTCGTCTGGCTCGCGGAGCGCCGACGCGCGCACGCCGCGCAGGCGCCGGAGCGCGTCGCCGTCACAGCCCTTCCCGGGTTCGCGCTCGACCGCAGCGGTGTGGCGGTGGCTGGCCACGAGTTCTCGGTGCGACACGTCCGCGTCCGCATTGCCGACCGCGAGCGCGAGGCGTGGGACCAGCCGCTGATCCAGAGTCACGGCGAGGGACTGTGCCGGCTGGTCGGTTTGGTCGTGAATGGGGACGTACGATTCGTACTCCGCGCGACCGCCGAGCCCGGCCTCGCGTCGGGCGTGGAGCTGCAGCCCACGATCGTCTGCCGTCCCGGCGCATCGCCCGACGCTCCCGACGCCGACGCGTATCGCGATGCGACCGTGGTCCTCAGCACGCGGCAGTCCGAGGAAGGGGGACGCTTTCTGTTCGACTGCAATCGCCACGAGATTGCCCTCGCCACGCGACCCGACTTCGCCGTGGGGCCGGAAGAGATCGCGGTCACCGTGGGGGAGCTCGAGTACCTCGCGCGGGCAGGCGTGCTGACCAACGAGGCGCGATCAACGGTTTCGCTGCTGCTGTCGTATTGCTAATCGCGGCGGGACCCGGCTAGCGCCCGCTGGCCCCCCGGCGTACGCTGACAACGTCTCCGACCCCACGCCTGTGTCGCCACGTCTCCACGCCGTTCGTCGCTCGGCCCTGCTCGCGACCCTATTGCTGAGCGCGACCCTCCGCGCGGCCACGTTGTCCGCGCAAAGCGCTCACCAACATCACGACCACGGCGCCGGCCTGCCGCCCGTCACCCTGCCCGCCGGCTCCATCGTGACCGAAGCCGACGTGCGCTTTATGCAGGGGATGATCGCGCATCACGCGCAGGCCGTCGTGATGTCGCGAATGGCCGCCGCGCGCGGTGCCAGTCCCCGCCTGCTCAAGCTGGCGAACAAGATCGACCTTGCGCAGGCCGGCGAGATTCGCCTGATGCAGGACTGGCTGCGCGAGTACGGCCAGTTCGTCCCCGACACCTCCTCGTGGCGCGGGATGACGATGCCCGGAATGCTCACGAGCGCCGAGCTCGCGGCCCTCGATGCATCACGCGGCCCGGAGTTCGACCGCCGCTTCCTCGAACTGATGATCCGGCATCATCAGGGCGCCCTGCTGATGGTCGCGGACCTGATCGCGACGCCACGGGCGGCGCAGGAAGTAGACATCAGCGTGTTCGCCAACGATGTCGAAACCACGCAGACGGCCGAGATCGGCCTGATGCGGCAGATGCTGCTCGACCGATGACCCTTTCCGTGGAGTCCTTCCGTATGGCGTTTCCCCGTCACCGCACGTTGGCGTGCCACCTGCTCGGGACGCTGGCATTCGCGTCGGTCGTCGGCGCGCAGACCTACCCCCGCGCTGATGATCCGCGCAACAACCTCAAGCCCGGACTCCGCGACGCCGGGGTCGCGATCAAGGGGATGGCGCTGCTCTCGACGACGCCCAAGCCGGAAGCCTTCGATTCGGTCAAGGGGCTGACCTTCGTCAACTCCGATGTCGCGTTCAAAGGCAACTTGGTGTACGTCGGCAACTTCGCCGGCTTCTCGATCTACGACGTCAGCAATCCCAAGGCCCCGACGCTGCTCTCGGTGCTTCCCTGCATCACATCGCAGGGTGATCCCTCGATCGTCGGCAATCTCCTCTTCGTCTCGGCCGAAGGCGGCGGCAACCGCAAGGACTGCGCGAAGGGCGGCGTGAAGGATCCGTCGGAGCATATGACCGGCGTGCGCATCTACGATGTCTCGAACCCTCGGGCCCCTCGGCTCGTGAAGAACGTCGAGACCTGCAAGGGTTCGCATACGCACACGGTGATTCCGCACCCGAAGGATCCGCGCGTGGTCTACATCTATGTCTCGGGTCAGCAGGGGGCTCGCCCCGCCGCCGAGTTGGCGGGGTGCAAGAACGGCTCGAATCCGGCGGACGAGACGAATTCGCTGTATCGCCTCGACGTCATCAAGGTGCCGCTCGACCGGCCGACCGACGCCGAAGTCGTGACCGGCGCCCGCATCTTCACCGGCCTCGGACCGGCGCCGGCGCGCGGTGGCCGGTCGCGTCCGGCCCGGGCCATCCCCGGCGCCGACAGCGCGATGATGGCGGAAATGATGTCCACCGGGCCGCGCAACTGCCACGACGTGACGGCGTATCCCGCGATCGGCTTGCTCGCCGGTGCCTGCGGCAGCTACGGCCTGCTCGTCGACATCAGTGATCCCGAGCGCCCGGTGCGGCTCGATGCCGTCGCCGACACCAACTTCTCGCTGTGGCACACGGCCGTGTTTTCGAACGACGGCTCGAAGGTCGTCTTCACCGACGAGTGGGGCGGCGGCACCTCGCCCAACTGTCAGTCGATGCATCCGCTGGAGATGGGCGGCAACACCACGCTCGTCATCGGCAAGGATCGCAAGTTCACGCAGCACGCCTACTTCAAGATTCCGACCGCGCAGAGCGCGCAGGAGAACTGCGTCTCGCACAACGGGTCGCTCATTCCCGTGCCGGGGCGTGACCTGATGGTGCAGGGCTGGTACCAGGGCGGCGTCGACGTGATCGACTTCACCGACCCGGACAAGCCGTTCGAGATCGGCTTCTTCGATCGCGGGCCGGTGGACTGGCCGGCGGCCGACGGCGCGGCACCGATCAGCCGTGGTCGCGGGACGATTGCCGGCTCGTGGGGCGCGTATTGGTACAACGGGCGGATCTACTCGAGCGAGATGGCGCGCGGCCTCGACATTCTCGAGCTCACCCCGGGCCCGATGCTGTCGGCCAACGAAATCGCGGCGGCCAAGCTCGTGCAGTGGGACGAGTTCAATCCGCAGAGCCAGCCCAAGGTCACGTGGCCCGCAGCCTTCGTCGTGGTCCGGGCCTACCTCGATCAGCTGATCCGCAACGACGGGCTGTCGCCGGCCCGCACGAGCGCGATTGGGCGGGCGCTCGACGCCGCCGAGAAGCTGCGCGGGCCAGCGCGGCGGCGCGCCCTCGAGGCGCTCGCGACTGCGGTGGCGCAGGATGTGGCTGGTGCCAAGGACGCGGCGAAGGTCACCACGATGCTGGGCGCGATTCGGGAGTTGGCCGCCGCGCCCTGAGCGCGCGTCGCTTGCCGCCGGTGGGGCGGCTTGGCATTATTGCACACAGCCGAGCCGTCCCGCTCCCCGGTCCGCGAGACAATGCCATTTGCAGTCGGCCAGATTCTGGCCGAACGATATGAAATCGTGCGGGAGCTCGGCCGCGGTGGTATGGCGACCGTGTTCTTGGCCACCGACCGGCAAACCGGCGGGGCCGTCGCGGTGAAGGTGATGCGGCCCGAAGTGAATCTGTCCCGGGCCGACGGCCGGTTCGAGCGCGAAATGCGCATCACCGCGAAGCTGCGACATCCCGGCATCGTGCCGTTGCTCGACACGGGCGAAGTCGATGGCATCCCCTTCTTCACGATGTCGTTCATCGAAGGGGAAACGCTGGCGCAGCGGCTGGCCCGCGAGACGCAGCTGTCCTTCGACGACGCGCTCTCGATTATGCGCGAGCTGACCGATGCGCTCGCCTACGCGCACGCGGCCGGCGTGCTGCACCGCGACATCAAGCCGGCCAACATCCTGCTCTCGGGCGGCCGCGCGGTACTTGGCGACTTCGGCATCGCCCGCGCGATCGAGTCCGGGACGGAGCACAGCATCACGAGCTCGGGCATCGCCGTCGGCACGACCGAGTATATGAGCCCCGAGCAAGGCGCGGGCGGGCCGATCGATCAGCGGAGCGACGTCTATTCGCTCGGCGTGGTGTTCTACGAGATGCTGGCGGGCGCGCCTCCCTTCACCGGCCCGACCGCGCAGGCGGTGTTGGCTCGGCACGCGCAGGACGCGATGCCGAGCCTGCGCACCGTGCGCAAGACGGTCACTCGACGGCTGGAGGCCGTGCTCGAGAAGGCGCTCGAAAAGGTGCCCGCCGATCGCTACGCGTCGATGCAGGAGTTCCAGGCAGCACTGCGTGACCCGTTGCTGCTCGACCGCACCACCGATCTGGCACCGCGCACGACGCGTCGGCGACGTCGATGGCTGGTGGCTGGGGTCGCCACGCTGGGGCTGGCGATCACGGCGGCCGTTGTCGCGACGCGCACCGGCTTGGCCCGCCCTTTGGACCCGCATCGCGTGGTCGGCTTTCCCCTGCGCGCGCCGAGCAGCATCGGCGGGAGCGCAGCGGCGGGCGAAGATATGGCAACCCTCATCGGGAGCGCGATCGACCGTCGTGGCGAGCTGCGATGGATCGACGGCTGGCGTGAACTCGACGACGCCGATCGCAGCAGCGGCGACGGGGCCACCGCGAGCCGAATGCGGAAGATCGCCCGGGCGCAGGGGGCCGCGTGGTACGTCACCGGCCGCATCATCATTACGGGAGACTCGGCAAGCGTACTGCTCGAGCTCGTCGACGTCGCGTCAGACTCGGTGGCATCGCGTCCCAAGTCGAGTGGGCCCGCGGACGATCTGTGGCGCGTCGCGTTGCGGTCGGTGAATCAATTGTTGCCGGCCTTGGTCCCCGGAAGCGCGGCGCGCGATCTCGAGGCGGGTTGGCTCGATCGTGACCCGTCGGCGGTGGCGAGTTTTCTCGCGGGCGAGGGGGCGTTCCGCCGCGCCCGCCCCGACGAGGCCTTCGAGCACTTCCGCGAGGCTGTGCGCGCCGACTCCGGCTTCGCGCTGGCAATGGTCCGAGGGGCGCAGGCCGCGACGGCGAGCCACCGCCCTGCCGAAGCCCGTGAACTCGTCCAGCGTGCGCTGGGCAAGACGATGCCGACCCAGTACCGGCACTTCACGGTCGGCTACCTCGCGTATCTCGATGGGCTCGCCGATTCGGCCGTGGCCGAGTTCCGGCGAGCGATCGCGGTCGATCGCGAGTTGAGTGCGGCGTGGGCGCAGTTGGGCGAGACCTACATTCATTTGGTCTCCAGTGTCTCGGCCAGCGACAGCCTGGCCGAGGCCGCGTTCGCCGAGGCGCGGGCCCTCGATCCCAGCGCGACCCACCAACTGTATCACGCGATCGAAATCGCGTGGCGTCGCGCCGACGCGAGCGCGGCGGCGCCGCTGGTGGAGCGCTTCCTGTCGTCCAAGCCCGATTCGACGCAGGCCGCCGAAATCCGGCTCCTCGACGCCTGCGGACGCAAGGGCCCCGACGCCGTGAACTGGACGCGCGAGGTCGAGCAGAATGCGCTCGCCGTATTGTCGGCTGCGCGTGCGATGAGTGCTCGGGCCTCGCAGCCGGCGTGCGCCGCGGCTGGGTACGATGCGGTGCTGGCGATGGACTCCAGCGCCGCGGCCTACCAGGAGTCCAAGGGAGCGCGGCAGGCCGCCCTGCTCGGGCGCGTTGCGCTGTATGCGGCACAGGGACGGCCGCAGGATGCGGTGGACGCGATCGAGGCATCGGTGGCTCGCGGCGACGGTGGCTCATCCCTCTACCTGCTCTTGGCGCCCCTCTTCCCGGCCGTGACGAGTCAAGCGATCGCGGTGGCCAGCAAGGACTCGACTCGTTTCGGCGACGATCTGGCCGGCTGCACGACGACCGAGCGCTGCTGGTTGCTGGCCCAGTACCACGCATCACTGGGGCACGCGCGCCAAGCGTCTACGGTAGCCAACCTGCTCGCGGCGCGGGTGGCGTCGGATACCACGGGAGCCGCCGCCCCCTACGCGCGTTCGGCGGCGGCATTGGCGCGGCTGGCCTCGGGTGACTCGACTGGCGCGCGGGAGGAACTGGTGGCACTGTTGCGCAGTCCGTTTCCGCCGGGTTCCGAGCTGACCTGGCTCCCGATCGGCGGTTTCGCTCGCGAGCGGCTCTTGCTCGCCAATCTGTTGTTGGCGCAGGGGAAGGCGGCGGAGGCCCGCGCGGTGGCCAACGTGCTGGACTCGGCGGCACCGACGGTGTTCGTGCTGTATCTGCGCCCGAGCCTCGAGCTCCGGATTCGCGCCGCGGAGTCGATGCGGGACGGCTCCGCAGCAGCCCGGTACCGAGCGCGTCTCGCGCGGCTCTAGCTGTCGTTCAGCCGGCATCGCCGGCGCTGTCCCACCAATGCGTATCGAGGTACCAAATGATGCATCGCGACCCGTTGCCCAAGCCGAAGGCCGAAGAAGAGCGCGATCCACTGCCCAAGCCGAAGGCCGAAGAAGAGCGCGATCCGCTGCCCAAGCCCAAGGCCGAAGAAGAGCGCGATCCGCTGCCCAAGCCCAAGGCCGAAGAAGAGCGCGATCCACTGCCCAAGCCGAAGGCCGAAGAAGAGCGCGATCCGCTGCCCAAGCCTAAGGCGGAAGACGAGCGCGATCCGCTGCCCAAGCCCAAGGCCGAGGAAGAGCGCGATCCGCTGCCCAAGCCCAAGGCGGAAGACGAGCGCGACCCGCTGCCCAAGCCCAAGGCGGAAGACGAGCGCGACCCGCTGCCCAAGCCCGTCGCGAGAGAAGACACCTGACATCGCGCCGCCGCGCACTCACACGTTATGCCTGAACCCACCAAGCGCGCGCTGCTGATCGGCATCGGCAAGTATCTCGAACCGATCCGGCCGCTCACCGGCTGTGTGAACGACGCCGAACTCCTCGCGAGCATTCTCGGCGAGCAGTTCGGCTTTACGGACATCACGCTGCTCCGGGACGCCGAAGGCACTCGAGCGGGCATCCTCGCCGCGATGGACGCGCTGCTCAAGCGCACGGATCGCGATGACGTGGTGGTGTTCTTCTTCGCTGGACACGGGTCGCAGCGGCCAGATCAGGAGGGGGACGAACCCAGCGGCTTTGACAGCACCTTGTTGGCCGTCGATGCGACGCACGACGGGACGGAGTTCCACGGCGACATCACCGACGACGAGATCGCGCTGTGGCTGCAGGATCTGGGTGAGAAGACCTCGGCGATCACCGTGATCGTGGATGCGTGCCACTCGGGCACGATCACTCGCGATGTCGACGATATCGCCGACGGTTTTCAGACCCGTGGCGTCCCGCCGTCCACCACGAAGCCCACGATGGCGTCGCGCATCCCTGAGGCGCAGTGGCCGCGGCTCACCGGGCGCACGGCCACTGGCGCCCCGGTCGCCGGCGGGTGGTTGCCTCCGAAGGATCACTACACGCTGCTCAGCGCGTGCCGTGACGAGCAGAAGGCCGGTGAGTTCACCTTCACGATGCCCGACAAGACCGACAAGCGGCACGGCGCGATGACGTTCTATCTCGCGGCGGTGCTTCGTCAGGTCGGTCCCACGGACACGTATCGCTCGGTGTACGAGCGCGTCGCGGCGGCCGTGGTGTCGGTTCGCGGGACGCGTCAGCATCCGCAGATCGAAGGCAAGATCGATCGCGTGCTGTTTGGGTTGCGGGAGCTGCCGCCGATGCGCTACCTGCGCATCGCCAGCGTCACGGACGATGGTTCGGCATTCACGCTGGCAGGCGGCGCGGCGCAGGGCCTCCAGGTTGGCACGACGCTCGCGGTCTATCCGGCGGGCACGCTCGTGACCGCAGAGTCGGCGCCGTTGGCCACGGCGCGGATCGACGCGGTGACTGCGGTCACCGCGAGCGCGCGCATCACATCGTCGCCGCCGACGAAACCGCTGGAGGCGGATGCCCGCGTCGTGGTGACGGGCCGACCGCTCGACAGCACGCGCCGCCCGGTGCGGATCTCCGTCACCGAGGGCGAAGTCCCGCCGTCGGCACTGGACGCACTCCGGACAGCCATTGGTGCGTCGCCAGTGCTGGATCTCGTCGAGAACGCCACCGCCGACACCTTGATCGTGCGCGCGTGGCCCGCGGGTGGGTCACGGACAGGCCCGTCGTGGGCGATCGTGGGTGGTGATGGTCTGCCGATGGCACCGCTCAAGCCGCTCGACGACGTCGCGAGCACGGTCGCCAATCTCGAGACGCGTGCGCGGTACGCGTTGGCGCTCGCCCTGCGCAACGAGAACGAACTCAGTCCGCTCCGCCGAGCGGCATTCAATGCGCAGTTGCTGCTCGAGCGTCCCGACGGGAGCTGGGACGTCGCGCCGCCTGGTCCTGGCGGCCTACCAGTCGTCACCCACGGGTCGCGTGTCGGGATCCGCATCACTAACCCGACGAGCCGACCGCTCTACCTGAGTGTGGTGAGCTTCGGATTGCTCGGGACGATCACTCCGGTGTACCCGGGGCCTGCACAAGAGGCGCTCAAGCCGGGCATCACGTTCAATGCGATGACGATTCCCGGCCAGCGTGTCTCGTACGAGGTGCCGGACGTGTACCCCTTTGCGCCAGATGGCGATCTGCCGGTGCTGCACGACGGCATCGAGACGCTCAAGGTCTTCCTGACCACCTCGCCGGCGAACTTCGAGTTCCTGGAGCAAGTCGGCGTCCGCGATTCGCAGTCGGTGTCGGCCATTCAGCGACTCTTCGAGCGCGCCGTGCCGACGACGCGGGAGTCGCGGAGGGAGTCCGATGCGGCGCTCGGCGTCGGCGACGACTGGGCCACGATCGAGTTGCCCTTCCTGCTCACTCGCGCTGCGACTGGCGGATGACCGGACCCACGGAACTCATCGAGTACACCGAGCTCAAGATTCTCATCGCGCCTGGGACCGCGGGCAGTTACCGGGTGCGCGCCGAGTCGCCGCAGGGATCGGTCACGGGCGTGTTCGAGCTTCCGTACGCCGCGGCGGAATTGCCAGCCAAGTTGCGGGAACTGTCAACGGCCGTGCTGCCCAAGCTCGGCGATCTGCCGTCGCTGACGCGCGAACCGCGGCGCGAACGGGACGTGGCGACGCCAACCATCAGTCCGCGCGCGTTCGGCGTAACCCTCTACAAGGCCCTCTTCCGCGATGGCGTCGCGGAACTGCTGCACAAGACCATTGGCAGCATCAGCGCGATCGAGAACGCGGGGCTCCGTATCCGTCTGACGTTTGAAACGACGACCGACGATATGGCCCACGTCCTCAGTCTGCCGTGGGAACTGATCGCGCCGTCCGAGTCGGACGATCCCCTCGCCGCGTCGCGCTCCCGGCCGTTGGTGCGCGCGCTGGACGTACTCAAGCCCGCATCGCCAACGCCGGTCAAGCAGACGCTGAAGGTGATGGTCATCATCGCCTCGCCCAAGGGCGAGCTCGCGCTGAACGTACAGGAAGAACGCGCAAAGCTTGAGCGCGAGTGGGCCGGCTTTCCGGGCCTCGAAGTCCTCTGGCCGGGAGGGGTCTTCGAGACGGTGCGGCAGGTCCTGATCAAGGAAGACCCGCACATCATCCACTTCATCGGCCACGGAGATTTCCGCGATGGTCGAGGCGTCCTGCTCTTCGAGACGGCAGGGGGCGAGGTCGACCGGATCGACGGCGAAGCGTTCGGGCGACTGCTCTCGGAAGAACGCGCGTTGCGCCTGGTGTTCCTGAACGCGTGCCGGACGGCGCAGACCGGCGCAGTGCGCGGCACCGATCCCTTCGCCGGCGTGGCAACGGCGCTCGTGCGGTCTGGCGTGACCGCCGTGCTCGCGATGCAGTTTCCCGTCACGGACCAGACGGCGATCGTGTTCTCGCGCAGCTTCTATCAGAGCATCATTGCGGGGCTCCCTGTGGATGGGGCCGTGGGTGAGGCGCGCCGATATGTCCTGTCGCCCAAGCACGCCGAGTGGGCGACGCCAGTGCTGTTTATGCGGTCGAACGATGGCGTGCTGTTCGATCGCGCCGCGCGTCCGAGCGCGACGCCGGTCGTCAACGTCGCGGCGCCGACCGCGGAGCGCGGCGCCTCGTTCACCGTGTTTCTCGCCGAAACCAGCGGGCCGATGCGCAAGTGGGTGCGGCAGGCCGCGGGTGCGCTACAGGAGGCGGGCTGCACGATTCTGCAGGCCGATCCGTCGCCGCTGAATGAGCACCTGGCGGAGGTCCGCGCGATGGCCGACTCCGCAGATTTGTTCGTCCACGTGTTCGGCGAGCAGCCGGGTGAAGTCGTCGCCGGCGACCCCGACCAGCGGACCTACCCGATGGAACAGTTCCGGATCGGCCACGCCGCCGCGCGCGCGCAATTGGTGTTCTTTCCGCAGGGGCTTACCGCGAAAGAGGTCACCGACGAGTCGTATCGGAACTTCCTGCTAGAGATCGAAGCGCGCCCCCGCGACGCCGCCCGGTTGGAGTTCGTCACCACCGACCAGCAGCAAATGGTGGCGGAGGTGCTGCGCAAGCGCGCGGAGTTACAGCGCCCTGGGGCCGGCTCGCGCAAGAAGCAGATCGTGCTCGACCTGCATCCGAAGGATGAACCCTCCCGCGGGTTTCTGCGCGACCTGTTGGCAGCACGCGAGATCACGGTCGTGGACGCCGCGACGAGCGACGGCGAGTCACTGGACGCCTACGAAGCCGCGTTGCGGAAGGTCGCCGCGGTCCTTATCGTCAGCGGCCGCGGTGAGCCCGAGTGGATCGCATCGCGCGTACAGGCCGCGTTCAAGGCGGCGATGGCGGGCACACCGCCAGCGATGGTGGGCCTGCTTCGGCTGCCGGGTGGGGCGGCCGAACCAGTGTTGCCAATTCCTGTGCCTGTCATCGGCGATGGCGACACGATTGGCAATGCCGAACTGGACGCTTTCCTCACCAAGGCGGCCGGGAGACTCGCGTGACCGGTCACCCGTTCCGCCAGAACCCGTACGTCGGCATCCGACCGTTCTTCGACGAAGATTCGATCTTCTTCTTCGGTCGGCGCGAGCAGACCAAGGAACTGCTGGCCGGTCTCGGCAAGTCGCGATTCCTTACGGTGCTCGGCAGCTCAGGCAGTGGCAAGTCGTCGCTGGTGCGCTCGGGTCTCATTCCCACGCTACAGGCCGGCTTTCTTGTGGGCGCGCGGACGAAATGGCGGATGGCGAAGTGCCGTCCAGGCGATGCCCCGCTCGAGAATTTGGCCGATGCGCTGTTGCGAGCCGCAGGAAAGGAGCGGACGAACGACGCCATCCACGCGTGTGCCGACGCGTTGCGCGAAGGGCATCTCGACGCGGCCCTGAAGCTGTTGCAACCGGTCGTACAAGCGGACGAAAACGTTCTCGTGCTGATGGACCAGTTCGAGGAGCTGTTCGCCTTCCGCAGCGGCGCGAGCGGCGAGGCGGGCGACGAGGCGGCCACGCGAGACTCCACCCGGGTCGCCGAGCGCATCCGGCGCCGCAGCGAAGCGGCGAGCGTCGTCTCCCTCCTGCTCGACCTCTCGGCGCAGTCGCGCGTGCCCGTGTACATCGTGCTCACGATGCGCACGGACTTCCTCGGCGATACCGATGTGTTTCCCGGGCTGCCGGAAGCCATCAATCGGTCCGGGTATCTGGTCCCGCGCCTCACGCGGTCGCAGCTCCGCGAGGCAATCGAAGGACCCGCCCAACTCCTCGGCGCCCGGGTCGAGCCGCGGCTGGTCGATCGCCTGGTGAACGACGTCGGTGATCGCGGCGACCGGTTGCCACTGTTGCAGCACGCGCTGCACCGGGCGTGGGACGCCTGGGACGACGAGGGGCGCATCGGCCCGCTCGACACGCGGCACCTCGAACGCATCGGCGGCCTCGATCACGCCCTTGATCAGGAAGGCGAAGAGGTCATCAGCGGCACGCCGGTGGCGGTCGCGGAGCGGGTGTTCAAGCGGCTCACCGATACCGACCCGCAGAAGCGACGCGTGCGTCGACCGGCGCGGCGCAGCGAATTGCTCGCGATCGCCAACGCGGACGCGGCGGTCGTGGATGCGCTGCTTGCCCGGTGTGCCGCCGAGGGGACCAACTTCGTGTTTGCGTCCCCCGACGGACAGCCCGACGATCCGCGGTATTCGATTGCGCACGAGAGTTTGATCCGTCAGTGGGATCGCCTGCGCCGGTGGGTAGATGACGAGCAAGCGCTGCGCGATTGGTATCTGGGCATTGCTCGCGAGGTGGCGGCGTGGCGCGCCGATCGGTCGCTGCCGCTGCTGAGTGCGCAGGCGACGCGGGTCGCGCGCGAGATGCTGGCGGGCCACTCCACGTCGGCCGAGTGGGCTGCGCGGTACCCGGACGCGGCGGCAACGTTTGCCGAGGTCACCGCGTTCATTGCCGAAAGCCATCACGCCAACGAACGGGAACGACGCCGACGGCGGAATCTGCTCGGCGGTGTCGCAGCAGTGGTGGCACTCGCGGCGTCCGTTGTGATGTGGAGTGGGCTTCGCGCAGAGCGGGCGCTCCGGAACGCCGAGGCGCTGGGGTTCACATCGGCCATTGACCGGTTGATTGAAGATGACCCAACCTACGCTGTGGCGCTGGCCACCGAGTTCGACAGCGGGGCGGCCTGGGACGGCGCGAGGAAGGAGCAAGTCCTGAGAGCGCTGGAGCAACCGACGGCGCTCGCCGAGTTCCACGGCATCGTGACACTCTTCCTCTCTCGCGACGGCCAGCGAGTGGCGTTGCTTCGGGCAGACGGTTCGGTCGTCGTGCGCGCGGCCGATGGAACGGGTGGTCCCGGTGTCGAGGTCAGTCGCGAAGGAAATCGGGCGGCCGCATTCGACAGCGCGGGCAACCTCTGGACGATCACGGGCGATTCTACGCGAGTACTACGCCGGACTGGCATCACGCGCCCGAAGGCAGTTGTCCTTCCAACGAAGGCGCCACTCACTCACTTCACGATGTCGAAGGGTGGAGGTTGGGCCATTGCGATTGACAGTCTGCGCGATCTTTACGTGTCGCGCACCAGCAGCCCAGCATTCCGCAAGATCGGCAATGCGGGGCCACGGTTTTCCGGTTGGTTCCTTCACGACTTCCTCGACCATCTCCTGTTTCTTGGGGACAGCACCGGGGCTGTCACACTGATCAATCTGGAAGCGGCACAGCCGCTGACGACGCTGCGGCCAGCAGAAAGCGGCGATGCGATCGCGACCGCCATCAGTACGTCTGCGGACGGTCGACAGGTCTTGATCAGTCGCGAGTCCGGCCGGCCGGATCTGTACACGCTCAGCACTGACCTCAGGCGCGCAGGGGCACCGGAGTCTTGGCGTGGGCGTGAGGTGAGTAGCGCCGCCCTTAGCGCAGACGGCACGCTGGTGGTCGCAGGCTTTGCGTCGGGCCGCGTCTCGTTGCATCGGCGACTCCGCAAGGAGGCCGTGTGGTACCGCGACACGCCCGACGAGGCACCGCATGTCACATTCAGCCCTCATCCGGACTGGATCATGGTGTCATCCCCGTTCGGCACGATTCGTCTGTTGCATCGCGAGGAGAAGACGGTCGACATTGTGCTACGCGGACATCGCGGCGCCCTCTTGCCTGCACTGAGCTCGTTGGATGGCGCACGACTCGCAACGCTCGACGCCAATGGTGTGGCCCGCGTGTGGGACCCGTGGCGGCGTCACGGGCAGCACGGCCTGCCGGTCGTGTGGCCGAGGGGAACTCAGCTCGTCCTGTCGGCTTCTGGGACGCAACTGATCGCATCATCGCCGGGTGGCGAGATTGCCGCCTATCCGCTGGATGCGCCGAATGCCACGGTGTCCCGTGTCGTGGCACCGATGCTGAACGGCACGGCAGCCGCGGAGATCCTTGCCGTGTCGACCCGTGGAGAGCTGGCATTAGTCCGGTCCGCCCGAGTCGGTGCGCAGCTGTGGCGCGTCGGCGGCACCGTTGAGCCGGTCGACCCATCGCTGCCGTACGTCAGTTCCGGTCAGTTCACGCCTGACGGCGCGATGCTCGTTGTGGCAGTGGAGCCCTCAGAGCTACGCGCCTACGATGTTGTCGGACGGCGTGCCACGCCGCGGGTGTTCCGAGGTGTGAACGTCTCCAGCGCGAGAGTGACGTCGGACAGTCGGTCGATCGTGTACGCGACCGGCACCGCCTTGCTGCAAGGGAACCTCCGCACTGGAGCGGTCGACACGCTGGCGCAGTGGCCGGAGCCGGAGTTTACGGAACCGGTGATCGCAACATCTCGCACCGGCGGCGCGGTGCTGCTCGGATTTGACGACGATGCGGGACTCTTCAGCAATGGCGCGGGCACGGAGGCGCTTTCGTTCGAGCACGGGGTTTCGGCAGCGGCATTCAGTCCCTCGGCGAGATGGCTGGCCACTGCGCCAGTGGACCTCGCGGCGGTGCTGCACAGGCTACCCCTGGATGCAGCGGACCCACACGTACAGCAACTACTCGGCTTCCGTCAGCTGGTCCTGCATCTCGCATTTAGTAGCGATGACTCGTTGCTGGTGACCACCGGGGAATCGGGCGAGGTTCGGCTGTGGACGCTTCGCGACACCGCGAGCCTCGAGCTGACGCTCCAACATCGGCCACGGCTGTCCTACTCGGAAACGATGGCCAGCGCGCAGAGCGTGATCGTGGGGTCCGGCCCCGAAATTCGATCGGTCGTGCGCGCCGACGACCAGCAGCCGCGTGTGCGGTATTGGCCCTTGTCCCCAAACACTCTGCACCAGCTCCTCCGGAGTGCAACCAACGTGTGCCTGCCCCTCGAGGTGCGACGTCGCGTCTTGAGCACAGAGTTCGAGGACGACGCCGTGAAGCGCACTGAGCGCTGCGAAGCCCTCGCCGCCACCTCTCGCTGATCCCCCGATGCTGCCGCCCACCCTGCAGGCACTCCGAGACGAACTCGCCGCCAAGCCGGTCAAGGTCGCCCACGACACCGCACTGCTCGCCGATCTCGATGCCGTGGCAGCACGTAGCGCATCCCTGCCCACGCCGGCGACGCAGGCCGTTGGCACGCGAGGACTCGAGCCACCGCCCCTGTCCCCTGGCGATCCGCAGCCCCCGGGCACGATGCTCGTGCACCAGCGTGGCGACGACGACATCGCGATGAGCGTCATTCCCGGTGCCACGCCCTCCGACGAACAGCAGCAGCTGGTGCTACTCGTCGAACGCACGCTATCGGCGCTGCGCGTGATCTACCGCGGCCAGGACGCGGTCTTTCGCCAGCGATTCAACACGCTCCTGGCCCTCGCCAAGTCCGGGCTCGCCGGCGCCAGCCCGGTACCCGGACTCGCCAAGCGGATGCTCGAACAGTTCCGCACCGACGTTGTCGAACGGGAAGCCACGCGGCTCAAGCAGGCCCATATGCAGGCGCTGGGCTATGCGTGTCTGCGCGTCGGCGTGCTCGCCGCCCTCGTTGGTGTGTTCGGTACCGTCTCGGGGCCGCGATACGGGGTCAGCCCGCTCGTCGGCACGATCGGCTATCTGCTGGCGGCCTGCGCCGCCGGCGTCTGGGTCTCGTTCGCCGCGCGGAAGACGGCATACGACTTCGAGGATCTCACGCTCCCCGAGCGCGACTATCTGACGCCCAAGTTCCGACTCGCGTTCGCGATGATTCTCACCACCGTGCTCGCCCTGATGTTCCACGGCAAGCTCGCGACGGTCGCGATCGGCGATGTCAGCAGCGCCGCTGTCCTGCAGCGACCGCTCCTCGCGGTCATGGTCGGGTTCCTCTGCGGCTTCAGCGAACAGGTGCTCGCGCAGGCCGTCCAGCAGAAGGCGAGCCAGCTGCTCAAGGTCTCCTGACCTCGGGCCGCTGGCTCGCCTCGCTGCGCGCGAACGCTACGCCGCCTTTCTGAAGTCGGGATAGGTTTCGGCCAAGAGTGCCTCGGCGTCGGCGGGTGAGCCGGCCTCGAACATCTGGAAGCCGAAACCAGCCCCGCTGTCCTGCCAGCGCTTCGCGCCCAGCCTGGTGAGTGCCGATGCCGGCACCAGCGTGATGATCGCCCGCAGCCCACCGCGCTTGTACGCCGGGAAGATCGTCTTCACCAAGTACTCCTGATCGTCAGCGGCCGGCACGCCAACCGTCGTGCGGACATCCACGATGACGTACTTCGCCTGCCCGCTCGCCACCAGCTTCGCCTGCGCGTCGAGGCTCGGCTTGAAGTGCCCGTCACCAGGGAACTTGTGCCACGTCGCGGTGATCACGCCCCGCAACGCATCGAAGGTGGCCGAGCAGATACCGGGAGCGGAATAGAGCGTCTGTGCCATGGGTCGAGTACGGTAGTTATTTGAGCGTGATGACCTTGACGCCAGCCGTCGATGCGGCGGCGCTGACGTATCCGATCGCCGAGGGGTTCGCCTTCACAAAGGCCAACACTTCGTCGTCGGACGCCTTGGCGGGCGGCGGCGACTCGCCACCCGAGAAGATCTGCTGCTGCCAGTAGGCATCGACGGCCGTCACCGGTCGTCCGTGCACCTTCTTCGAGAAGGCCGCACGCACCGCGCTGGCTTTGCCCTGATCGACGGGCGCCGCCGCCGCGCCGCCGGGAAACTTTCCGACCTTCTTCAGAAACACGTTCGACACTTCCGCTTCGGTCAGCTCGCTCACGGCGCTGGCGCTGTTGACCACGATCTTGAACTCACCCTGCGCCTGCGCAACGACCGGGGCCACCGCCAGCAACAGGCTGGCACACAGCAACTGAATTCGCATTGGGAAGGTCCTCAGAAGCTGACGGCGAACGACGCGAGCCAGTACGCCGTGCGCGACGGCGCGGCAACACTCGTGACGTTGGCAACGGTGGTCAGGAAGGGCACGAGCCGGTCGAAGGCGAAGCCGCGGGTCTCGTGATACTCGACGCGCACTAGCGAACTGTTCGGCAGCCGCACGGTCAAGCCGGCCGCTGCGTCGCGGGTCGCCGTGACGTCCACGTTGACCAGCGGCGCTGCTTGAAACACCACGTTGCGAGTCATCGAGTACTCACCCACGACGTCGAGCCAATCGGTGGCGTGCACGACCCCCTGCCCGCTCGAACTGCGGCGATCCTGATTCGGCCCCTGGCCGTAGATGCGCAAGGCCTCCGCGCGCACCGTCACCTTGGGCAGCTGCGACTCGGCCGAGAACAGGTATTCGCCGCGCTCGCCGTTGGGCGTCACCGAGTTGTTGTCGTAGCGCGCACCGTACGCGCCGACCTTGGTGTCGTAGAAGGGCAACATCACCCAGAGTTGGCTGCCGACGAGTCGCTCGCCGCGGAACGCGCGAATCGAGTTGCCCGTCGCCGTGACCACCTGCGTCCGGACCTCGTTGGAGCCGGCGAAGGCGTGCACCAGCAACGAGGATCGCCCGCCAAGCGCGAAGCGCTTCGTCCCGACGATGCCGTCCACGGTCTCGCGCCCCTCGCCGTAGATCTCGAAGCTCGGACGGTACAGCGGAAGCACCGTGCCGACGAAGCGCGTCTCGTTGAAGAGACCACGCGGCATCGGCGCGCGGCCGATCTTGACGGTGGCCCACTCGCCGCGATGCTGCCAGTAGCCCCAATGCAGCGCCACGTCGGGAAGCGCCGCCTGCAGCGGACTCGTCCCGAGGCGACGGTTGAGGAGCTGGACCACGACCTGATCGGTCTCGTTCGTGTGGTAGCGGAACTGCAGCATCAGGTTGCGGTAGTCCGACGTCGGGGACGAGCTGAGACCCAGGATCGGCAGCTGCTCGGAGCGGCCGTAGGCCGCATTGATGGCGCCGTGGATCTCGAGCTTGTCCGCGTTGAACTGCGCGCGCGCCGGGGTGACGACGCCGAGTAGTGCAATCGCGACCAGCAGTGGGCGGAGCATTCGGTGTGGGGAGTGCATCGGTCGTGAGGTGAGGGTCAGGCGGCGCGCCCGAAGCGGCGCGAGGACGAGTGTTCGTCGAGCGTGAACTGTGAGGCGAGCTCGCGCATCGCCTCGGCGGCCGAGGACATCTCCGCCGCTGCACTGGCCGCTTCTTCTGCATTGGCAGCCGTACGCTGGGTGAGCACCGACATCTGCGAGACCGCCGCGGTGATGTCGGCCAGATCGTGCTGTTGCTCGGCCGTCTTTTCGGCGATGAGGGCAATGACCGCCGTCGCCTGCTCGACGCCAGAGCGAATCTCGGTGAAGCGGGAGCGAACATCGCCATTGATGTGCACGCCCTGGTCGGCGGCGCGGACACTCTGTTCGATCAGCTCCGCCGTCTGCCGCGCGGCGGCGGCCGAACGACCTGCCAGGGCCCGGACTTCTTCAGCCACCACCGCGAAGCCGCGCCCGGCGTCGCCGGCGCGCGCGGCTTCGACCGCCGCGTTCAGCGCGAGCAGGTTCGTCTGGAACGCGATCTCGTCGATCGTGCGGACGATGCGTGCCGTCTGGTCGGCCGAGGCCTTGATCGCGTCGACTGCACGCCCAAGCTGCTCGACCTCGGCTGTGCCGGTGGTCGTGGCGGCCGCCGCTGCGTGCACCACGCGCTGCGCCTCTCCGGCACTCGCCGTGTTGTCGCGCACGCGCTGTTCGACCAACTGCACCTTGTGCGTCACCGACTCGATACTCGCCGCCTGCTCGCTGGCACCGGTCGCGAGATCCTGGGCGCCCGCGGCGATCTCGCCGGAGCCCGCCGCGACGCGATCCGCCGACTCGCGCATCCGAGACAGTGTGCCGTTGAGTTCGCTCAACGCCGCGCGGAGGGCGTCGTGCTGCTCGGCGAATGCGCCGTCGAACGTCGCATCGGACTGCACGCTCAGATCCCGCGCGGCAATCGCCGACAGGACGTTCGCCGTCTCGCGCACCGGGGCGGACACCGCGTCGAGCATCTCGTTCGTGCCCGCCACCAGGGCGCGGTAGGCCCCGTCGAAGCGGTCCACGGCGCCACGCTGCTGCAGGTCGCCCCGCTGCGCCGCACGGATCAGGCGGTCAAGCTCGGCGACAATGCCCTGCAGGGTGCTGATCGCCCGCGCGAGGTTGGCCGACAGTACATCGGCGTTCGAGCGCGGCACGATGGTCGCCGAGACGTCGCCGGCCGCGAGGCGGTTCGCCGTGCTCGCCACGTCCGTCAAATAGGTGAGCATCCCGCGGAACGCGTCGGCCAGGCGGCCGAGCTCATCGTTGGACTGATACGCGACGACCGTGCTCAGGTCGCCGTGCGCAAGCTTGCCCGCGGCCTCTGAGAGCTCCTCGACGGCGCGCAACACGTCTCGCGCGACGCGGCGGGAGATCCACCACAGGCCGAGCAGGACGACGAGGCCGACGACGACGAGCACCATCGCGGCACTCGAGCGCACCTGCGACGCGGCATCGAATGCCGCCGCGGTCGCGCGGGCGTCGGCCGCCGCTTGGTCCGCGACCGCCTGACGGATCGCCTTGCTCGCGGTCGCCATCGCAGGGAGGGCTTCGCTCGCTCGGTCGCCGAGCGTGCCGGCGATCATCTCGACCGTCGTCTGGCGCGCGAGCTGCTGATACGCGCGGAACCGCGCGCTGAGGCTGTCGGCCTGACCGGCGTCGATGTGCGCTGCTTCGGCGACAGCCGCGGCGGCAAGGAACGCGGTCCCGATCGAGTCCGCCGTCGCCAACGCCGTGGAATCGGCCGCCTGGACGGCGTCACGCAACGCGCGCTGGTACGAATCGGCGGTTTCCTGCATCGTGCGCGACGCGTCGGCCGTGCGAGTGCCGCTGGCGATGGACTCCAGCGACTGCGACACCCGCCACGACGCCCACCCAGCGACGCCAAGTAACACCACAAGACCAACACCTGCGACGACAGGCAGCGCAAGCATTTTGCGCCGGAACGGCAGGGACGAAAGCATTAGCGGGCAGCAGTGTGAGAAAGTGCGTACGACAGCTCACACGGTGATATCGGCCCGCCGGTCCGGAAACTGAGTGCAAAAGAATGTCTTAACGCAAACGACAATCGCCCCCGGGAACCGAAGTCCCCGGGGGCGATGGTGACGGCGCTACGCCTTACTTCCCGCGCACGTCCACATACCGCGCCAGCCGCTCCACCTCGGTCGCCGGCACGTACTTCGCAACCTCCTTGCGGAACTTCGCCATCCCGTCGTACGGACGGTATTCCTTGAACTCGCGCAGCATCCGCGCGCCGAGGCCGGGAATCGTCTTGAGATCGTCGTCGCTCGCGGTGTTCAGATCCATCGGAATGAACACGTAGCTAACGAGGCGATCGAGCTCCCCTTCCTTCTCGCGGATGAAGCGGTACTTGCCGAGTTCCTTGCGGAACTTCGCAAATCCGTCGTACGGCCGATACTCCTTCATTTCGCCGATCGTCCGGCGCCCGGCATCGGGAATCAAGGCCAGTTCCGCATCGGTCGCCGCGTTCAAGTTGAGGTGAATGAACGCCTTCTTGTACACTGCCACACGGGCCGCACTGTCGAGCGACGCCTTCAGCACCGCATCCGCGTCGACGATCGACGCGTAGGGCCGCTTGGCCATCAAGGCCTTGGCCGCATCGGCCGACAGACCGACCGCGCCGGTGAGCTCGGCTTCGGTGGCGGTGTTGAGGTCGAGCAGACCCTTGCCCACTTGCGCCGAGGCCGGCGCGGCAAGGAGCGTGGACAGGACGAAGAGCACAGCAGTCGCGCGCATACGATTCACGAGTGAGTGTCCGAACGGTGCGCCGTCGAATGACTGCGCACGTAGAGCAATCCGATCAACCCAAGGTATAGCATCGCGCCGGGCGCGAGGGTGGGGAGCGTGCCGAATATGGTGTCCTTGATGAGGGGCCAACCGCTCAGGTCCGGTGCGTCGTCCCGGGCCCACTCCACGTTGGCGCGTAGATGGAAGAACCACCCCGCCAACGCCGAGGGAACGAAGGCCCAACTCGCGATCGCGATCCCGCGGCGGGACGCGGCACTCCCCTCGACGGCGTGCCACACGACCGCCAACAGACCAAGCGCCAAGAGCACCAGCGGCGGCCACTGCGTCCATTCCTTCCAGTGCTGCTCAAAAAGCAGGTCCGCCAGTGTGCCGCCGACCCCCAGCGCAAAGAGCGCGAAGAGACCGCGGGTCAAGGGGTCGGGACGAGGGCTTGGCATCCCCGAAAACTACCGCCAGAGATGCGGCTTCGCGGCAACCCGGTATCATTCCACGGAGTGGGGTATTCCGCCCCGCCGTTCCCCGTCGATCCCCCGTCCGTGTCTGCGACTGCCCCCACCCCTCCCGGTGATCCGACCGCCGGCCAAGACGCCGGGCCGACCTACGGCAGCTACCTCGCACTCGACACCTTGCTGCAACTGCAGCACCCGCTGTCGGACCACCCCGACGAACTGCTCTTCATCGTGGTGCACCAGTCGAGCGAGCTGTGGTTCAAGGTCATCCTGTTCGAACAGCGGCAGCTCGTCCGGCAGTTGGAGGCGGGCGATGCCGAACGCGCGCTCTGGCACGTCGAGCGCATCAATCGGCTGATGCGCATCGTATCGGAACAGCTCGCGAGCCTCGATACCCTGCCGCCCCAGCGCTTCGCCGAGTTCCGCGGTCACTTGGGGACGAGCAGTGGGCAACAGAGTCTGCAATTTCGCATTCTCGAAGCCGCGAGCGGCCGGCGCGAGCCCGCGTTCGTCGAACTGGTGAGCAAGCACGGCCCGATCCCGCCAGAGATCCAGGAACACCTCGACGCGCCGACCCTCGAAGCGCGCTTTCTTGCGCTGCTGGCGCGGGAACAGACGCCGCTCGAGGCGCTCTACACGGGGCCCGGGCCGGGGACGCTGTACTTTCTCGCCGAGGCCCTTCTGGCATTCGAGCAGGAGTTCGCCCGCTGGCGATTCCTGCATATGCAACTCGTCGAGCGCATCCTCGGGCCGATGACCTCGGGGACCGGCGGCACGCTTGGGGCCGGGTATCTGCACCGCACCACGGCCCTCAAGTTCTTTCCCGAGCTCTGGCGGGTCCGCCAGCGCTTTCACGCCCCCACCGGCTGAACCCGCCCTCCTTCTGCCGTAGATTCCTGAGATGTCGGAGTTCATCTATCTCGACCACGCGGCGACGACGCCGGTGCGCCCGGACGTGCTCGCGGCGATGCAGCCGTACCTGAGCGAGCGGTTCGGCAACCCCTCGAGCGTGCACCGTTGGGGACGCGAAGCCCGCGCCGCACTCGACGAAGCGCGCGAGCGCGTGGCCGCCTGCCTCGGGGCCCGAGGCGACGAGATCATCTTCACCTCCGGCGGCACCGAAGGCGACAACACCGCCGTGGTGTGCACCGCGCTCGCCATCCGCGACGTGACGCCCGCGCGGCGCACCATCATCTGCGGTCCGACCGAGCACAAGGCCGTGCTCGAAGCCGTGCACGCCGCGGCGCGCGTGCACGGCTTTGCCGAACAGCAGTTTGTCGTCGACCACGACGGCGTGGTCGATCTCGACGCGGCCCGTGCGGCACTCGGCGCCGGAACGGCCGTGGCATCGCTGATGTGGATCAACAACGAAGTGGGGACGGTGCAACCCATTGCCGACCTCGCGGCGATCGCCAAGGCAGCGGGCGTGGTGATGCACACCGACGCGGTGCAGGCCTTCGGCAAAGTGGCGATCGACGTGCGCGAGGTACCGGTGGATATGCTCGCGATCTCGGGCCACAAGCTCGGAGCCCCCAAGGGCATCGGGGCGCTGTACGTGCGCCGCGGGACTCCCTTCTCTCCGTTGCTGGTGGGCGGCACGCAGGAGCGCGGCCGTCGACCCGGCACCGAGAACGTCGGGGCGGCCGTCGCGCTCGCCACGGCGTGTGAGCTCGCCGTCGCTGAACGCGAGGCCACGTGGACGCGGCTCCAGTCCCTGCGCGACGCCTTCGAGGCGCAGGTCCGCGCCTTGGTCCCCGACGTGATCGTGCACGGCGAGCACGGCCCGCGCGCGCCGCACATCTCGAATCTCTCCGCGCCTGGCGCCAGTACCGAAGCCTTGCTGATGACGCTGGACCTCGCCGGCATTGCCGCCAGTGGTGGTAGCGCCTGCCAGAGCGGGAGCGTCAACCCCAGCCACGTGCTTGGCGCGATGGGGGTGTCGCCCTCCATCGCCGGCGCGGCCGTCCGGGTGTCGTTCGGATCGTTGAACTCGCCGGATCAGGTGGCGCGCGTGGCGGCAGCCTACGCCGACGCCGTGGCAAAGTCCCGACAGTTCGGCGCGTTGCTGGGGTAATGATCGCGCGCGAGCGAGTGCTGGTGGCGATGTCGGGCGGCGTCGACTCGTCGGTGACCGCCGCGCTGCTCGTCGCGCGCGGGTACGACGTCGTCGGCGCCACGATGAAGCTGCACGCCGACGGCACCGACTTGCCGGATCGCCCCTGTTGCTCGCTCGACAGCGTGAACGACGCCCGCCGCGTGGCGGAGCGGCTCGGCATTCCTCACTACGTGGTGAATCTCACCGACCGCTTCGGCGAGGATGTCATCGACGACTTCGTGGCCGAATACGCCGCGGGGCGCACGCCGGTGCCCTGCGCGCGTTGCAACACCTTCACCAAGTTTCGCGATCTCGTCGCCAAAGCCGACTTGATCGGCGCACGCTGGATTGCGACGGGTCATTACGCCCGCATCGACGACGGCCGGCTCTGCCGCGCCACGGACGACGCGAAGGACCAGACCTGGTTCCTGTGGGGCATCGATCGCGCCGTGCTCCCGCGGCTGATGATGCCCGTAGGGACGATGACGAAGGCCGAGACGCGCGATGCCGCGGCGCGCGCGGGCCTGCATCTGGCGACCAAGCCCGAGAGCCAGGACATCTGCTTCGTGCCCGACGGCGATCACCTGGCGGTGATCCGCCGACATCTGGGCGGCGAGGCGGCGCCACTGCAGCGCGGCGAGATCGTGCACGAGGACGGACGGCTCGTCGGGATGCACGACGGCTACGCCCGCTTCACGGTCGGGCAGCGCAAGGGACTCCCCGGGGGCGCTGGCGAGGCGCTGTTCGTCACGCGCATCGAGCCCGCCACGCGGCGCGTGATCGTCGGACCGCGCAGCTCGCTGGCGGCGACCCGCGTGCCGGTGCGCGGGCTCAACTGGTTGGTCGACCCCGCCCCCCGCGTCGGCGACGTCGTGGAGGTGCGGATTCGGCACCGAGCCCCCTTGGTGCCGGCCACCATCCAGTCGCTGCAGGATGATCGCGCCGAGTTGGTCCTGCACAGCGCCGTGGACGCGGTAGCGCCGGGGCAGGCCGCGGTGCTCTATTCCGGCGATGTCGTGCTGGGCGGCGGAATGATCGGCGCCCCGCGGGACGAAGATCCGGAGATCGCGGCGCTGCTCGCGCAGATGCGCCGACGCCGCCTCCCGGTGATCGCCTAGCGCGCGCCGCGCGCCAACGACAAAACTCCTTCGACCGACGTGGAATCGATGCAGACGGCGCTTGGCGAGTTCGTGGGGATGATCGTGCTCATTCTCTTCGGCGACGGGATCGTGGCCGGTGTGCTACTCGAGCGCAGCAAGGCGAAGGACGCCGGCTGGGTCGCGATCACCACCGGCTGGGCGATTGCCGTGTTGCTGGGCATTCTGGTGGCACAGGCCCTCGGTGCGCCCGGCGAACTCAACCCCGCCGCGACGCTGGCCAACGTGATCGTGGGCGCCCGTAGCGTGTCCGACGCTGGGCTGCATATCCTGGCCCAATTCCTCGGCGCGATCGTCGGCGCAACGCTCGTGTGGCTGCTGTATCTCGCGCATTGGCGCGAGACCAAGGATCCCGTCGTCAAGCTGGCGGTGTTCTGCAATGCGCCCGCGATTCGCGCGACGGTGCCGAACCTCATCAGCGAAGTGATTGCGACCGGCGCGTTGGTCTTCGTCGCGAATGCCGCCGTGCACGGCGCCACCAACGGCGTGGTCGGGGCAACGGCGCTGGGCCCCACCATTGTGGCGGCGCTCGTCTGGGGCGTGGGCCTGAGTCTCGGCGGACCGACGGGCTACGCGGTGAACCCCGCACGGGATCTGGGGCCGCGCATCGCGCACGCGCTGCTGCCGATTGCCGGCAAGGGCAGCAGCGACTGGAGCTACGCGTGGATTCCGGTGGTCGGGCCTCTGGCAGGCGGCGCCCTCGCGGCGATGCTCTGGGGCCTCGCCCGTTGAGCCTCGCGCGGCCACGCCCAGCACGCGTGGGGCACGTCGTGGTCGCGGTACTGCTGATGGCGGTCACACCGCTCGGCGCGCAGTCGGCCTCGTGTCCGAACGCGGTGCTCAATGCCGGCGGCACGCCGACGCGGGGCGCCCTGTCGGATGTCGTACTCTGGGCTGATTTCGCGACGTGGTCGCGCCGCATTCCGCGGCTGCCGCCCGATGCCTCGTACGACCTGTCGCAGTGTTACGTACGTCGATTGCGACTCGCCGGGATCGACTCCGCCGATGCCGCGCGGCGGCTCGCGCGTCTCACCGACCTCCGCACCCGCTCCGTGGATCACGAGCGGGTGTACTGGGACACACGCTTTCGGCTGGGGGGCGGTCCGCGCGATCCGCTCCCGTTGCTGGTCGATGCCGTCGCGGCGCTACGCCCAGGCCGCGCGCTCGATGCCGGGATGGGACTGGGCCGCAACGCGCTGTATCTCGCCGCGCGGGGATGGCAGGTCACCGGTTACGATTTCTCGCGCGAAGCGATCGCCGGCGCCAAAGTCGCCGCGCGGCAGAAGGGCGTGCCCCTCAACGCCGTGGTCAGTTCGCACGAGCAGTTCGACTTCGGCGACGAGCAGTGGGATCTGATCGTGTCGTCGTACGCGTCCATCGGCGCGCTCGACGCGAATTGGCCCGTGCGGCTGGCCAGCGCGCTCAAGCCCGGTGGCATTCTGATTCTGCAGGAACCCGCGCCGCTCGGCACGACGGTCGCGCAGGTGCGGGCACACTGGAGCCGGCTGCGGATGCTGCGCCTGGATGTGCTACCCGTCGGCGAGGACTGGTTGGCAGGCGGCGAGCAACCGACCGTGAAGCTCGTCGCGCAGAAGCCGCCGGCGAAGCGCTAAGCGCCGCGTCCGTACTGCCGGTCGTACGGCTCGAAGTAGCGCACCAGCGACGCGCGGAGCTCGTGGACGAGCGGCTCGGCCGCTTCGGGGGGCATCTGGTCGATGGCCTCGAGCACACCGTGCACCATCGTGATCGCCAAGTGCGCTGAGGAGCGGCGCAGGGCGACCGGCATCCCAGGCATTCGTGCGCCGAGGAAGGACTCGACCTGATCCAACAGGACGCGGTCCATCCGCTCCCGAAGGTCGCGCCCTCCAGGGGTCTTCAGTACGAAGTCGTGCACTTCGGAAAAGCAGGGCAACTGCTGCTTGAGCTGCACCTGCGCGTCGACGATCTGACCGAAGAGCGGCTCGAGCGGAAGTCCGATCATCGCCGGCGACGTATTCGCCTCGTTCACTTCCGTGACGCGCGTGATGCAGCGCTCGGCGAGCGCTTCGATGACCGCCTGCTTGCTCGGGAAGAAGTGATACAGCGACCCCATCGACGCCCCGGCGCGCTCGGCGATGGCCTGCACGGAGGCCGCATCCACGCCGACCTCGCCGATGACCTGCTCGGCGGCGTCGAGGATCTGCGACATCCGTTGCATCCCACGCTCCTGCTGCGGGGCGCGAGGCTGGCGGGCTGGGGTCGAAGTCGTTGTCATCCTATGACTTAAAGTAGACCAACCACTCTGGTCTTGACAACTAGAATCTCTCCTCTATTCTTGGCGTTGTCAACTAGAACAGAGATTCTATTGTGAGAGCTCTACTTTTTGCTGGCTTGGCGTTCGGAGTGCTCGCAGGGCGCCCGATCCGCGCGCAGGCACCGCAGACCTTGGACGACTTCGTGCAGGTCGCGCTCCGCGACAACCGAGGTCGGCAGCAGACGCGCTACGCCCTCGAGGCGGCGCGGGCGGGCGTGCGCGAGGCGGGCGGCCGCTGGCTGCCGTCGGCCACCATCAACGCGCGCTACACCGAGCTGAGCGGCAACGTCCTCAACTTCGGGGCCCTGCTCAACCCGGCGTTCTCGGCGCTCAACGGCCTGCTTGGCCAGCCGGCCTTCCCCACCGGCATCGACCTGCGGCTGCCGCTGAAGCAGGAAACCACCGTGCGGCTGCAGCAGACGCTGTTTGCCCCCGCGATCTCGGCCGGCGTTGCGGCGTCGCGCGCGGTCGAGCGGGTGCGCGGCGCCGAACGCGACCAGCAGGCCCGCCAGCTCGCCTGGCAGGTGCGCACCGGCTACTTGCAGTGGGCGCGTGCCACCAAGGGCGCCGAGATCCTCGATGCCACCCTCGGCGTGCTCGACGAACAACTCCGGGTGACCGAGCGCCTCGTTGCCAACGGCGTCGCCACGCCCGACGCCGTCGCACGCGTCGTGGCCGAACGCAGCGCGGTGGCGCAGCAACGCGACGATGCGCGCCGCCTTGAGCGCGCCGCGCGTGAGCAGTTCAACGTCCTGCTCAACCGGCCGCTGGATGCCACGGTGCCGTTGCTCGGCGACGAGGCCCTGGGGCTCGGCGCGTTGCCGGCGCTGGAGGCCGTGCTGCCGAACGCGCCGCAGCGCCGCGACGAAGTGCGCCAACTCAGCGCCGCGCGCGACGCCGCCGCCGCGCAACAGCGCGCGGCGCAGAGCGCCTTTCTGCCCACGGTGGGCGTGGCCATCGACCACGGCTGGCAAGGCAACTACTACAGCTTCACCACGAACCGCGACTTCACGACCGCGTCGGTCGTGTTGAGCTGGAACCTGTTCAACGGGCGGCAGGACGAGATGCGCGTCGAGCAGGCGCGACTCGATGTCGCGCGGCTCGCCGCCCAGCGCGCCGAGGTCGAGCAGCAGGTCGCCCTCGACGTCTCGGTGACGCACGCCGCCGCCGTCGTGTCGGCGAGCGCCATCCGCACCGCGCGGGCGCGTCTCGATGCCGCCGAGCAGGCGTGGAATCTCGTGCGCCGTCGGCGCGAAGCCGGGGCCGCCACGCTGCTCGAAGCCCTCGATGCCCGCACGGCCTACACCAACGCGCAGCTGAACCTGCTGCTCACCACCTACGACTACCACCTGCGCTGCGCCGACTTCGAGCGCGCGGCGGCTCTCTATCCGAGGACTTTCTGATGACTCGTCGTCTTGCACTTGCCGCCGTGCTCTTCGTGCCGCTGGTTCAGGGCTGCGTCGCGGACGCGGCAGCCACCACGGCGGACCCGGCCGCACCGCTCCCAGTCACCGTGGCCGATGTCGACACCTATCGCGGGATCGCGCCGGTGCGTGTGGCCGGCGTGTTGACCGCCAAAGAGGAGATTCCGCTCTCGTTCACCATTGGCGGTGTCCTCGCTTCGATGACGGCGGAATCAGGGGACCGCGTGCGCGCGGGCCAGGTATTGGCCGCACTCTCGGGTGATGAAATCGAATCCGCCGTGCGGAAGGCACGCGAAGCCCGCACCAAGGCCGAGCGGGATCTGAGTCGGGCCAAGGCACTCTACGCGGACAGCGCCGCGACCAAGGCGCAGCTCGACGATGCGACCACCGGGCTCGAAGTCGCCTCGGCCGACTTGCGGGCGGCGGAGTTCAACCGCCGGTACGCGACGATTACGGCGCCGGCCGATGGCATCGTGCTGCGTCGCGCGGGGGAGCCGGGACAGCTGGTGCGACCCGGCGAACCCGTCGTGGTGCTCCGCACGCTGCGTCGTGGCTTGATCGTGCGCGCCGGCGTGGCCGATCGCGACGTGGTCTCGCTGCACGTTGGCGACGCCGCCGAGGTGCGCCTCGACGCGTATCCGGGCCGCACGTGGCGCGGCAGCGTGCGCGTCGTCGGTGCCGCGCCGGAACCGATGACCGGGGCGTATCCGGTCGAGATCTCGCTGGCCGACACCGACGCCTCCCTCGCGAGCGGACTGGTCGCGCAGGTCGCCATTGCGCCGCGCCCGCGTCGAGGCGCCGCCGACCAATATGCGGTCCCCGCCGATGCGATCGTCGAAGCGGACGGCGATTCCGCCGCGGTCTTCGTGCTCGCGCCCGACGGCACCGCACGCCGCCGCGTGGTCCGCCTGGCCGGGCTCAATGACGCGCAGGTCTTGATCGGCGCCGGGCTGCGCACCGGGGAAAAGGTCGTGGTCGCCGGCGGTGCCTTCCTCACCGATGGCGCGCGCGTTCGCGTGGTGGGCGCAGGAGCGGAACCGTGAACCTCACCCGATTCGCGGTCTTCCGCCCGCAGTTCACGCTGACCGCGTTCCTCGCGCTCGCTGCGCTGGGCTTGCAGGCCATGTGGACGATTCCGAAGGCCGAAGACCCGGCCTTCCCGATTCCGACCTTCACGATCGTCGCGATCGTCCCCGGCGCTTCGCCGACGGACATCGAGCAGCTCGTCATCGACCCGGTCGAAAAGCGCATCAAGGAACTCACGCTGCTCGACAAGTATCGCTCGCGCGCCGAAGACGGGCTTGGCGTCATCACGGTCGAGTTCGACCCGAACGCCGATGCCGACCGCAAGTACGACGAAGTGCTCCGCGAGATGAATGCGCTCCGGCCCGATCTGCCCGCCGAGTTACTCTCGCTGACCGTCGATCGCTTCAGCTCGGCCGAGACCTACGTCGCACAGTTCGCCCTGACCAGCGCCACTGCGCCGTGGCACGAGCTCGACGAACGCGCCCGTGACCTGCGCGACAAGCTGAGCCGCATCAGCGGCGTCCGCACCGCGAAAATCTTCGCGATGCCGACCCGCGAGGTGCAGGTGCGCGTCGACCTCGGGGCACTTGCCGAACGACGAATTCCGCTCAACCAGATCCTCGGCGCGTTGCAGTCGGAGGGGGCCAACATCCCGGGTGGCTCGGTCGATGTGTCCGGACGCCGCTACAACGTGAAGACCAGTGGCGCCTTTGCGTCGGTCGACGACGTGCGCCGCACGGTGGTGGCGGGCTCCGGCACCACGGCGGTGCGACTGGGTGACGTCGCCGAGGTCCGCTGGGACTACGCGGAAGCCACCCACAGCGGGCGATACAACGGACGGCGCGCCACCTTCGTGGCGGTGAACATTCAGGAAGGCGCCAACGTCCTCACGGTTCGCGACGCGCTCTGGCGCGAACTGGATACCTGGGAGACCTCACTGCCCAAGCGGATGACGCTCGAGCGCGGCTTCGATCAGTCGCGCAACGTGGCGGGCCGGCTCAAGCAGCTCGGCACCGACTTCGCCCTGGCCATTCTGCTCGTGCTCGTGACGCTGCTGCCCCTCGGCTTCCGCGCGTCGGCCATCGTGATGGTCAGCATTCCGCTCTCTCTGCTGATCGGGGTCGCGCTGTTGCAACTGTTCGGCTTCACGATCAATCAGCTGACGATCGTCGGCTTCGTGATTGCGCTCGGTCTGCTGGTCGACGACTCGATCGTCGTCGTCGAGAACATCACCCGCTTCCTCCGCTCGGGGAAATCCCGCGCCGAGGCCGCCGTGGCCGCGACGTCCCAGATCACCGTCGCCGTGCTCGGCTACACCGCGGCGCTGATCCTGGCGTTTGTCCCACTGTTGATGCTCCCCGGAATTCCCGGGAAGTTCATCCGCGGATTGCCCGCCGCAGTCGTGATGACCGTCGCCGCGTCGCTGCTGGTGTCGCTGACGGTGATTCCCTTCCTCGCCAGCCGCTGGCTGCGCGAAGGCGACGATCCGCACGGATCGAAGCTCCTGCAGTGGTTCAACCGCGGCATCGAGAAGACGTACACGCGCGTGCTGCACCTGGCGCTGGCGCATCCGCGGCGATCGCTGCTGGGCGCGGGCCTGCTGTTCGCCGGCGCGATGGCGCTGATTCCCGTGGTCGGCTTCTCGCTCTTCCCCAAGGCGGGCACGCCGCATTTTCTGATCACCGTGGAACCACCGGCGGGCTCGTCGCGCCGCACCACCGATGACGCGGTGCGCTTCGTCGAGCGCACGCTCCTCGGCCGCCCCGACGTGAAGAGCGTCTTCGCCAACATCGGCAAGGGCAACCCGGCGACGTACTACAACGTGATTCCGCTCAGCGAGCGCGCCAATGCCGGCGAAGTGCTGGTGGTGCTCGACCGCTTCAATCCGCGCACGACCCCGCGCATGCTCGACTCGTTGCGCGCGACCTTCGACGGCTACCCCGGCGCGCGCATTCTCGTGAAGGAGTTCGAAAACGGACCGAACATCGAAGCCCCGATCGCGCTGCGCATCACCGGCCCGAATCTCGACACGTTGCGCACACTCGCGGCCGAGCTGGAGGCGATGATGGTACGCACCCCGGGCACGCGCTCGGTGGTCAATCCGGTCAAGATCGCGCGCACCGATTTGCAGTTCGACATCCGCCGCGACAAGGCGGGGATGCTGGGTGTCGCCACGGCGGATATCGACCGGACGGTTCGCCTCGCGCTGGCGGGCGTTCCGGCGGCGACGGTGCGCGCGCAGGATGGACGGGAGTACGACGTGAGCGTTCGGTTGGACGGACCCACCGTGCCCACACCGTCGATGCTCGATCGCGTCAGTGTCCCCTCGCAGCGCGGTGCGGCCGTCCCGCTGCGACAAGTGGCCACGCTTGGCTTCTCGTCATCGCCGCCACTGATTCAGCACAATGCCGGTGAGCGGTCGGTGACCGTCACTGCCGATGTCCTGACCGGATACAACACCGGGCGGGTGACCACCGCCGTGCTCGACCAGGTGGCGCAGTGGAAGCGGCCTGCCGGTTACGGTGTCGTAGTGGCCGGTGAGGTCGAAAGCCGCGAAGAGAGCTTTGGCGGCTTGGGCTCGGCAATTCTCATCGCGATCTTCGGCATCGTCGCCGTGCTCGTGCTGGAGTTCCGCACCTTCACCGGCACGCTGATCGTCGCGAGTGTCATTCCGCTCGGCGTGGTGGGTGCCGTGGTCGCCCTCTTCCTGACGGGCTACACGCTGAGCTTCACGGCCGTGGTGGGGTTGGTGGCGCTGATCGGCATCGAGATCAAGAACTCGGTGCTGCTCGTCGACTACACCAACCAGTTGCGGGCGCAGGGGATGCCACTCGAAGAGGCGATCGAGACCGCCGGCGCGGTGCGCTTCCTGCCGATCGTGCTCACGAGCCTGACCGCCATCGGCGGCCTCTTGCCCTTGGCGGTGCAGCAGAGCGCGCTGTACTCACCGTTGGCGATCGTCATCATCGGCGGCCTGGTGAGCTCCACGCTGTTGAGCCGGATCGTGACGCCGGTGATGTACAAGCTGCTCCCACCGGCGATTCACCCCGACGATGTGACCGCAGCCCGCGAGGCGGCTATCTTCACCGGAACGCCCGCTCACGCGTGAGAACGCTCACTATGCGCTTTGTTTCGATCCTGATCGGTCTGTGGCTGTGGCCCGCCGTCTCGTGGGCCCAGCCATCGCCGGAAGGCCTCTGGCACACCATCGACGATGTCACGGGCAAGCCCCGCGGCATCGTCGAGATCGTGCGCCGCGGCAACACGATGATCGGCATCGCCCGCGGCTCGCTCGATCCCAACGAACCGGTCGGCGTACGTTGCACCAAGTGTACCGACGACCGGCGCGACTTGCCGCTGCAGGATCTCGAGATTATGCGCGGCGTCACCTCGAAGGGCGACTTCTGGGGCGGCGGCGAGATTCTGGATCCCGACAAGGGCAAGACCTACAAAGTGCGACTCACCGTCGTCGACGGCGGTCGCAAGCTCGAGGTGCGCGGCTATATCGGAATCTCGTTGATGGGCCGGACGCAGACCTGGGTGCGCGCCCCCGCATCCCCAGCGACGCCGTAGCGCGGCGGTCGCCGGCCGACCTCAGTACTTGAGGCCGGCGGCGGTCGCGAAGTCCTTGAGCAGTCGCTCCTGCTCCGACGTCAACGTCTCGGGAACGGCGATCTGTGCTTCGACGAGCAGATCGCCTTTTTCGTTGCCCTTGGCGATGCCCTGCCCCGCCACCTTGAAGCGCCGTCCGCTGCTCGTGCCCGCGGGAATCTTCACGGCAACCTTCGTCCCATCGAGCGTCTTCACGCTGATCGTCGAACCCAGCAGCGCCTGGGCCACATTGATCGGCACGCGTGCGATCAAGTCGAGTCCTTCGCGCGAGTAGAAGCGGTCGGGCTCCACTTGGAACGTGATCACGAGATCACCCGGCGTCCCGCCGTTGCGTCCGCGGCCACCCTGCCCCTTGAGCCGCACCTTGGTGCCGGTATCGGCTCCGGTGGGCACCGTGATCGACACGGTGCGCGCGTTCCGCAGTTCACCGGCGCCGGCACAGGTCACGCACTTCGCCGACGGAATCTGCCCGCGGCCAAGACACATCGGACACGGACGATTGACGGCGAAACCACCCTGCCCGAACGAGATCTCGCCGCGACCGGCGCATTCGGGACAGACGTTCATTCGCGCGCCGAGGGCGGCGCCGGATCCCTTGCACGTGTTGCACTCTTCGACGACGTCGAGCTTCACTTCGACCTTGCCGCCCGCCGCCGCCGTGCGGAACGGAATCTTGAGCGTGGTCTCGACCGTCTGACCCGCTTGGGCCGCTTTGGCCCGTGGTCCCTGCCGATCGCTGAACAGCGACGAGAAGAGGTCACTGAACGCGCCAAAGCCGCCGCCCATATCGGCCGCAGGCTCGCTCCGGAATCCGCCGCCGGTCGGGCCGGAGCCGGGACGCCGTGCGCCGCCCGAGGTGAAGGCGCCGAGGCGACGCATCTCGTCGTACTGCTTGCGCTTCTCGGCGTCGCCAACGACGCCATACGCCTCCGAGATCTCTTTGAAGCGTTCCGCCGCCTTGGGGTCCCCTTCGTTCGCGTCAGGGTGGTACTGCTTGGCGAGTTTGCGGTACTGCTTCTTGATCTCGTCGGGCGTGGCCGTCGGCGACACACCGAGGACCGCGTAGAAGTCGCGGGGCGCTGCCATCTCAGTGCGGCCCAGCGCCCTCGACGAACTGCTTCACGACGACGCGAGCCGGCCGCAGCAGTTGGCCGTGAAAGCGATATCCGACCTGATAGACCTGCGCGACCAGATGGTCCTGCGCCTGATCACCCACCGGCTGTGTGCCGACGGCTTCGTGCAGACCGGGATCGAACGGATGATCGGCCGGATCCAGCACTTCCAGTCCGTGGCCGCCCAGCGACTTGAAGACCTTCTTCTCGACCATCTGCACGCCGTCGTGCATCGTCTTGGCGTCCATCACGCCGGGATCGACGTGCGAGAACCGGCGCAGGTCGTCGAGCGCTTCGATCAGCCCCTTCACCACATCGGCCTGACCGCGGCGTTCGGCTTCGAGCCGCTCCTTCGCGGTACGCTTGCGGAAGTTGTCGTATTCGGCGGCCAACCGGATGTACTTCTCACGCTGCTCTTCGAGCAGCTTGAGCGCGACGGTCGCCGCATCGTCAGTGGCCGCCGCCTGTTCGGCGGCGGCAGGGGCTGCCGCCGAGGTGTCCGGGTCGGCCGGGGACGCGTTGAGATCGGGAGTGTCAGTCATAGCTATACCTACCTACGGTGGAACGGACGTTCAGGATTCCGACGCGTGGTCGAGCCCGCGCCGCACGAGATCGAGCGCCATCTGGGCCGCTCGTTGCCGGACTTCGTGGCGATCCCCGGGCAGGATCCGCCGCAGGGTGCGCACTTTGCCGCCGAGGTCCGCGGCCACCCAGACCGTACCCACGGGCTTCTCGTCGGAGCCCCCACCCGGGCCGGCGATCCCGGTAATGCCGATCCCGATGTCGGCGCCCAGCTTCACCCGCACCGATGCCGCCATTCGGGTCGCGACGATTTCGCTGACCGCGCCGTGTTCGGCGAGATCGGCCGCGCGCACGCCAAGTTGCGTGACCTTCACCAGATTGTCGTACGCGATCAGTCCGCCCAAGAGCACGTCGCTCGACCCCGGGACCGCCGTCAGCCGCATCCCCAGCATCCCGCCGGTGCAGCTCTCGGCGACCGCCAGCTTGAGCCCGCGATCGCGGCACCGCTGCAGGACCACGGCAGCCAGATCGGTGTCGTCGTAGCCGTAGACGTGCGAGCCGGCGACGGCCGCGAGGGCATCAGCCGCAGCGTGCAGCCGACGATCCGCTTCGTCCGCCGCGAAGCCGCTCGCGGTCACGCGGAGATCGACGCCTTCGTACCCCGGCAAGTAGGCCAGCGGCAAGCCGTGGACACCGCGTGCGAGCTCCCCGAGGTCGTCGGCGAGCTTCGATTCGGAGATGCCGGTCGTGCGCACGGTGCGGGATCGAACCACCGTGGCCGTCGTCCCGGTCGCCGAGTCAGCGAGCCGCGCGCGGAGCCGCGGCTCCAGCGTGTCGGTCCACATCCCGCGCATCTCGCGCGGGACGCCGGGCAGCATCGCGACCCATCGCTGCGTGGCGTCTTCGACCCATAGGCCGGGCGCCGAGCCGTGACGATTAGCCAGCACCGTCGCGCCCTCCGGCACCATCGCCTGCTGCAAGTTGCTCGCCGGCAGCGTCGTCCCGAGTCCGCGCCGTTGCCATAGGTCCTGCAAGGCCGCCACGATCGCCTCGTCGCGCACGAGCGGGCGACCGAAGACCTCGGCGATCGCTTCGCGCGTGCGATCGTCGCTCGTGGGCCCGAGCCCCCCGGTCGTGATCACCGCTCCCGTACGCGCCAAGGCCTCGCGGACGGCTCGCGCGACACTCTCGGCGTCATCGCCCACACTCGCGCGATGCGCAACGGTGATGCCCATCGCCGCCAGCGCGCGCGACAGGAACGGCCCGTTGGTGTCGAGGGTGAAGCCGAGCAGGAGCTCGTCGCCGATCGTCAGTAGTTCGACGCGCACGTGCCCGTCAGCGCCGCGTCGGCGCGGGCGCCCACGGCGTGCCGTAGCGCACGACGTACTCGCCGAGCGACCAGAAGGTGAGAATGATCGCGCCCGCCATCGCGCCGACAGCGACCACGGTATTGAACGCCGCCAGCATCGCCCAGCCGGTGGAGGCCAGATCCCAGCGCGCGGAGGTCGCCCAAGTGTGCAGGAAGAACCAGTGGTAGGCCGCGCCCATCCAGATGAACTGGAAGCCGGTCTTCCACTTCGCCGTCTTGCTCGCACCGATCACGATGCCGCGCTTCTGCATCATCGAGCGGAAAATCGTCATCACGACTTCGCGCGCGAGTACGACCAGCACGATCCACAGCGGCAAGTGCACCGGGCCGATCCAACTCGTGCGATAGGGAAAGGTGCCCGCCTGCCCGGGCGCCACCAACGCAGCGCCTGGGCCACCCGCCGGCGCCTGCAGCACGTACATCGCGGCGAGCACGCAGACGAGGAAGAGCTTGTCCGCCAGCGGATCGAGCACCTTGCCCAAGTCGCTCACTTCGCCTCGCTGCCGCGCCAACTGCCCGTCCCAGTAGTCCGACACCGCGACGAGCAGATACAGCACGAAGGCGCCGAAGCGCACCGTGGCCGACGGCACCAGCGCCAGCAACGCCACCACCGGCGCGAGCACGATGCGCGCGACGGTGATGAGCGTGGGCAGATTCACGACCGCGGCTCCCGTCGGCTCAGGCGAGCGACTTGAGTACCAGCTTGCTCACCGCCTTGAGCGTCTCGAAGACGCCGTCACCCGTGACCGCCACCGCCTCGAAGAACGGTGCGCGCTCGATCCACTCGCCCGTGGGCAACTGCGTCACCAGCGAATGCCCGGCGTTGTTCGGGTCCGGCGTCTCGCGCTGCTTCGACGGCTCGGTGACTTCCCAGCCGGGATTCAGCGCCGCCTGCAACTCGGTAATCGGCGAGGCGTTCGGCAGGTCCCGTTTGTTGTACTGGATGACGAACGGCATCTTCGTCAGGTCGTACCCGTACTCCGCCATATTGTCGTACAGGTTCTGCATCGCTTCCTGATTCGCTTCCATTCGCTCGAGCTGCGAATCGGCCACGAACACGATGCCGTCGACCCCCTTCAGGATCAGCTTGCGCGAGGCGTTGTAGTACACCTGCCCCGGCACCGTGTAGAGGTGGAAGCGGGTCTTGAAGCCGCGCACCGTGCCGAGGTCCACCGGCAGGAAGTCGAAAAACAGCGTGCGTTCGGTTTCCGTCGCCAGCGAAATCAGCTTGCCGCGCGTGTCCGGCTTCACCTTGCCGTACACGTGCTCGAGGTTGGACGTCTTGCCGCCCAACCCGGGACCGTAGTACACGATCTTGCAGTTGATCTCGCGGGAGGCATAGTTGATCATCGACATACGGGGCGCCTCCTACTGGAACAGCTTGTCGATTTCATCATCGGCGCCGGCCAACAGGCCCCCCGCCGCCGCGCCGCCATCCTGGCCGCGCGCAAACACCTGCTCGAAGAGCTTGTGCAGCTCTTCGACCGTGCCCTTCAGCTTGAGCCGCACGAGCCCGAGCGTCGTGCGATTGTCGAACAACACGCACAGAATCACGCGCCGCGCAACGTCGGCGAGGTACATCGACTCCTTCTCCCCCTGGTGGAACAGCGAGTTGAAGTCGGTCTCGCCGATCAGCTTCGCCAGCTGATCGTTCGCCGAGAAGTCGGCAGCGGTCAGCGTCGCAAACGCCGTCGGATCGAAGTGCGGCGTCTCGCCCACCGTGGCCACCAGCTGCCCGGTACGGTCCACCAGCAGCGCCGTACGCGTGTTGCTGTCGCGCAAGAAGCGCTGCAGCACTTCGGTGAGGGCGTTGTAATCGCCCTCGGTGAAACTCCAGCTGGATGCTCCAGGCGCCATCAGTCGATTCCGAGATCGGTGGTGAACAACACGCGCTGCATCAGACCATTTCCCGGCGCGCTTGCAGCGCCTGTGCAATCGTGACGCCGTCGGCGAACTCCAGGTCGCCGCCGACCGGCAGGCCACGCGCAATCCGCGTCACGCGGACCGCCCGTCCCGCCAACTGGCGCTGCACATACAGCGCCGTCGCCTCGCCTTCCAGACTGGGATTCGTCGCCAGAATCACCTCGCGCACGACGCCCTGCCCCACCCGCTCCGTCAACGCATCCACCGTCAACTGCGCGGGCCCCACGCCGTCCAGCGGCGACAGCCGCCCGCCGAGCACGTGATAGGTGCCGCGATACTCCCCCGCGCGCTCGATCGCCGAGATGTCGGCCGGCTCTTCGACCACACAGACCACCGCCGGATCCCGACGCGGATCGCGACAGACCGCACACAGCTCGCCTTCCGCCAAGTTGAAGCATCGCGCACACGGATGCACCCGCTCGACCAGCGTCGTGATCGACGCCGCCAACCGCCGGTTCTGCTCCGCCGGCTGCTTCAGCAGGTGATACGTCAAGCGCAACGCCGTCTTGCGGCCGATGCCCGGGAGCCGCGCGAACTCCGCGGCGAGATCGTCAATCGCCGACACGTCACATCATCGGCATCTTGAGTCCGAACGGGAGCTGCATCCCGCCGGTCAGCTTGCCCATCTCTTCGCCCTGCAGCGCCTGCGCCTTCGCCTGCGCATCGCGAATCGCGACCAGCACCAGATCTTCCAGCACCGACGCATCGCCCGTCGCCACCAGCGCCGGATCGATCGTCACGCCCTGCACCTGCCCGTGACCGTCCAGCGTCACGGTGCACTTGCCCCCTGCCGCCGTCCCGGTCACGCGCCGGACGGCAAGCTCAGCCTGGAGCTGCTGCATCTTGGCCTGCATCTGCTGGGCCTGCTGCATCAACTTGAGGAAATCCACGGGCGCTGACTCGGGAATGCAGAGGGAAACGGACCGACCAAATAAGGTACCGGGCCGCCGAACCGCGCGGCAAGCGACGGTCAGTCGAGAAGCTCCAGATCCAGCGCGTCGATCGCCGCCCCTAGCACGGGGTGCGACCGCCGCAACCGCTCCGTCCGCTCGGCCTTGACCGATTCGGCGGTCAGACGACGGGGCGCCGAGTCGTCGAGCGCGACCTGCACGGACAGCCGCTCGAAGCCGGGCCACAGCAGTTGGGCCGCCGCGAGGACGTCCCCCTTGCCCCCTTCGAGCGCGTCGCGGGACGCGTCGTCAGGCACCTCCAGCGTCAGCAGCCCCTGTGCCGAGGCCCCTACCGGCGTCGCGTGCGCGAGGACGCCGGCCAACGCGGCGCGTCCACGGTTGCGGGCCTCGTCGGCCACGACTCCCCAGCGCTCGGCCAGCAGCCCCAACGACGGCGGCGAGCCGGTGGGCCGCATTGCCGAGGGCGTCCGGGCAGCCGGCGGTCCCGCCAGAGACGCCTCGGCTGGCGCCGGCGCGGCTCGGGGGACGGGCGTCGGCACGGGCGGCGACACCGGAGCGCGATCGGCCACGATCGGTGGGGCGCTCCGCACTTCGCGCTCCGGGCCCGCCATTCGCAGTGACGCCTCGGGCGGTGCCGCCCGCCGAGCCGCGGCCGGTCGCTCGTCCCCCCCACCACGCGAGCTGCCGCGGTCGCCGCCGCCACCGCCGCCGAGCGCCCGGAGCACATCGTCGAGCGCCACGCTGGAGTCCTGCAGCGCGAACCGGACGAGCAATGCTTCGAGGAGCGCGCGCGGCTGCCCGCTCTTCCGGAAGCGGGGCTCCAACTCCAGGAGCGCGTGCAGCATCCGCAGGAGATCGGCCGCCGCGAAGCGCTCACGCCGTGCGGCCAGCGCCTCGTGTAGCCGCTGCGAACCCTCGGTCGGGGTGCCGCCCAGTGTCACGGCGAGCTGTGCCCGCAGCACGTCGGCGAGGCCCGCGAGAAACTGTCCGAAATCCACGCCCGCGTCTGCCAGCCGACCAATGGCCGCGAAGACATCCCCCGCTCGACGCTCGGCGATGATGTCGAGCAGGGCGACGTACTCGTCCTCGGGCACGAGTCCGAGGGCTTCCCGGACGCGGTCCGCGGTGACCGCCCCTTCCCCGAGGGCCAGCACCTGATCGGTGAGCGACAGCGCGTCGCGGAGCGACCCATCGGCGGCCCGGGCGATCAACGCGAGCGCGTCCGGATGCGCGTCGACCTGTTCGTCCTTGAGCACGGCCGCGAGGCGATCCTTCACTTCGGCGGGGCCGATGCGCTTGAGGTCGAAGCGCTGCAGTCGCGACAGCACCGGCTGCGCCGTCTGCGCGATCTTGTGCGGCTCGGTCGTGGCGAAGGCGAAGACCACGCGCGGCGGCGGCTCCTCGAGCACCTTGAGCAGCGCATTCCACGCCTCGCGGGTGAGCATATGCGCTTCGTCGACGATGTACACCTTGTAGCGATCGTCCGCCGACGGGGCGTACATCGCGCGCTCGCGCAGTTCGCGCGCGTCGTCGACACCGCGGTTCGAGGCCGCGTCGATCTCGACCACATCCAGCGACGCCGAGCCGGCCCAGATGCGCGAGCAACTCTCGCACCGGCCACAGGGCTCGCCCGCTTGGCGATTCGGACAGTTGAGGGCCATCGCCAGCACGCGGGCGAGGGTCGTCTTGCCCGTGCCGCGGGGCCCGCAGAAGAGGTACCCGTGCGCGACTCGGTCGCGCTCGATCGCGTTCTTGAGCGTGTTCGCCACGTGCGACTGCACGGCCACGGCGGCGAACGAGCGCGGGCGGTACTTGCGGGCAAGGGCGAGCATCGGACCCCGAAGTTACGTCGGCTGTCGAGGGGCGGAAACGACTTGCGCGGGGCCGCCGCCGGCATTCCGGCGATCGGCTCCCGCGCAATACTCCAGGCCTGACGGAGCAACGTCCGCCGCACGTACCGCTGCTACCTTCCGGTCCTGACGGGGTTGGTGGACTCGCGCCCTCCGGGACCTGGAGCACTGAGAATATAGCACACGCACCGATGCCACGGGAATCTCCTCCAACGACGAATCGGCCGGCCCGGCCCGGCTCCATTCCGGAGCGGGGCGAGGTCTGGTTGCCGGTCGGCCCGACGCACACGCTGCTGACCGCACATCTCGTCCGCATCGACGCCGTGCGACCAATGGTGCCGCCGCCCCTGCGCATCGTGCCCGTGTTCCCCGGCTACACGCTCGGGGCCACGCTGCTGTCGTACTACGGCCCCGAGAGCACCCTCGAGTACCACGAGCTGGTGGTCGCCGGCGCGCTGGTTCGCGCGGGGCGTCGCGTCGCGCCGTTCGTCACGCAGATCTACGTCGATAGCGCCGACTCCGTCACCGGCGGCCGCCGGATGGGACTGCCGAAGGAACTGGCGACGTTCGCGTGGCGCGGCACGGCCCCGGACGAGGCGCACATCACGCGGGCGGACGGCGTGCCGATCGCCCGCATTGCGTACGGCCGCGCGCGCGTCGGACTCGAGGTGACCCTCGGAGGGCCGACGATCACGATGATCGACGGCGCCCCGTGGCGTTTCCGCTCCACGATGCGGGGACACTTCGGCCTCTGTGCCGCCGCGGTGGAGACCGACGCGTCGTCGCCGCTGGCCCCGTTGGCGCTGGGGCGAGCGCCGGTGGCCGTGCTCAGCGGCGCGATGCGCGGCGCGATGGGCCTCGACCTCGCTCCGATTGGTGCCTAACGTGCGAGACGTGAGCGCCCCGACCCCCGGCACTGCCACGAGCATCCCGCCCTTCGGCTCCGACGCGCACCTCGCCGACGTCGCGTTTGCCGCAGGCGCGATGATTCACAGCAGCGACGCCCACGGCATCATCCGCTGGGCCAACCAGGCGTGGCTCGACACCTTGGGCTACGAGGCCTCGGAGATCGCCGCGGGGCTGCCGATGGTCGACGTCATCGCGCCCGAGCGTCGCGGGCGCGCGACCGACAACTTCGCGCGGCTCGCCGCGGGCGAAGTCCTCACGATCGAAGAGGTGATGTACACGCGGCGCGGCCAGCGCATCCTGGTCTCGGTGCAATCCGAAGCGAAGCGCGACCCCGCGACGGGCGCGTTGCTCTGGACGCGCACCGTGCTTCGGGACATCACCGCCGAGCGGGCAATGCAAGGCCTCGCCCGCGACGCCGAGCGGCGCCATCGCGCCACGCTCGAAGGCCTGCGCGAAGGCGTCGCCGTGCTCGACGCCGAAGCGACGGTGCAGTTTCTCAATCCCGCGGCGGCGGCCTTGCTCGGGGTCAACGCCGACGACGTGATGGGCCGCAACCTGCTGTCGTTCCCGTGGCGGATGTTCGACGCCGAAGGCGCCCATCGACCACGCGAGGCGCATCCGGCGTTCGTCGCGCTGCGCGAACGCCGGACGATCATCGGGGATCGGATGATCGTGCTCCGCGGCCCGCGCGCGGCGGCGCCCGGCTCGCGCCTCTGGCTCGACGTCAACGCGGTCTTGCTCGACCCCAGCGACGCCGACAGCACGGTCGTCTGTTCGTTCCGTGACGTCAGCGCCGACGTGCAGTCGCAGCGCTTGCAGGCGGAGCTCATTGGCGTGGTCGCACACGAGCTCCGCGCGCCGCTCACCTCACTGCGCGGAGCGCTCGGCATTCTGGCGGCCAGCCCTGCGGCGGCCGAGGGACAAGCCGCCTCGCTGGTGCCGCTCGCCGTGCGCAACGTCGAGCGCCTCGAGCGGCTCGTGACCGACCTGCTGGATCTCGAGCGGCTCGAAGCCGGGCAGGTCACGATCGACCGCGCGCCGACCGAGGTGCAGGCGCTGTTCGACGATGCCATCGAAGTCCACGCCGCGCGCGCCGCCGAGGCGTCCGTGACACTGCGCGCCGAGCCGGTGTCTGCGCAGATCGCCATCGACCTGCCGAGAATGCAGCAGGTGGTCCGCAACCTCGTCGGCAATGCGATCAAGTTCTCTCCGGCCGGCGGCACGGTCACGCTCGACGCGCAACCGGTCGGCGCGCGCAGTCTGGCCATTCGCGTGACCGACGAAGGCCGTGGGGTCCCCTTGGAACAGCGGGAGCGAATCTTCGAGCGCTTCGCGCAGGTGCATCGGGACGACGCGAAGCGCCTCGGCGGCGCCGGGCTGGGCTTGAGCATCTCGCGCGCCATCGCGGAAGCGCACGGCGGGCGCATCCACGTCGAAGACGGCGTCCGCGGCGGCAGCCGATTCGTCGTCACGTTGCCGATCGCCTGAACACCGATGCCCGTGCCCCTGACGTCATCCGCCGCCGGCACCGCAATGATCCGGCAGGTCCGACGCCGCACCCTGATCGCGGCGGTGTTGTCGGTCGTGCTCGGGCTCGCCGGCGTCGCGCTGGCGGTGAGCGAGTCGGGGCGAATGCGCGACGACGTGCGCGTCCTCAATCTGATCACGCGGCAACGGATGTACGCGTGGGCGATTGCCTCCTACGGCCAGTCCGTCGGACAGGCGATGGACGAGGACGAACGCCTCCGCTGGACCGACTCGCTCGACACGCACATCCGGCGACGCGTCAACGAGCAACGCGCGCTCGAGCGGGCGCGCGGGCCGGTGCACGATCGCCTCGTCGATGGCGACCTCCGCCCGCAACTCGATTCGCTGCGCGCGGCACAGGTCGCGCTGACCGGCGCGGCACGGATCGTGGCCGCGCAGCAGTCGAGCGACCGGCGATTTGCCGACGAGCTGGCCCTGCGCCTCGCCCGCGCCGACGTCGCGGCCCGGGTGGAAGCCCTCACCGCCGAAATCGAAGTCAGTGCGGATGCGCGCGCGGATCGCTCGCGCCGATTGGCCGCCGCGCTGTCGGCAGCGCTGGTGTTGCAGGCGCTGCTGGCGCTGATTCTCACGCGCCCGCTCCTGCGCGAGCTCTCGGCGCGCGTCGAAGCCGATCAACGCTCGGTGGATGCCGCCGAGCAGCGGATGTCGCGCGCCGTCGAAACCTCCGAGTTGTTGGCCGCCGAAAAGACGCAGCTCGCCGGGGAACTGGTCGAGACCGACGGGATGCGTCGGGTGCTCGCCGCGATCGTGTCGAGCACCGATGACGGTGTCTGCTCGGTCGATGCGCTGGGTCGCGTCACGACCTGGAACGCCGGGATGGTTCGCCTGACCGGCGTCGCGGCGCCGGAAGCGCTCGGCCGCAGTTTGTCCGAGGCCTGGCCCGCACTGGGGACGCCCGCGATCGAACGCGCCGTGGCGGGCGCGATGCTCGGCCGCACGACGCGCGTCGGGACGGTACCGGTGCGGCCCTCGCGGTCAGCGGATGTCGCGGTCTCGCCGCTCCGCGAAGGATCGCCCCGGGTCACCGGTGCGGTCGTAGCGCTGCGGGCCGTGCTGGATCGCTAGCCGTTCACCGTCGATCGCCCGCTCGGCGCTCCGGCCTCCATGGCCGCCGCGATCGCGTCCGCGACCACCGTGGCGGCCGCCTCCGCGTGTTCGGCCGGCGCGTCGAGATGCCACACGGCGCGAATGCGCGACGCGTGCCAGACACCGATTCGCACGCCGGCGGCTGCCGCCCGCGCCACGACCGCCTCGGCGACCGGCGCCGGCAGATCCACCATCACGATGTTGGTATCGGGCGTAACGACGCCGGCGCGCGGCACCAGCGACGCTAGCGTCTCGGCGAACCGACGCGCGGCCGCGTGGTCATCGGCCAAGCGCGCGAGGTGCTCCGTGAGTCCGTGCCACGCGCCGGCGGCGAGGATGCCGCTCTGGCGCATCCCGCCGCCGAGGCGCTTCCGGATCTCGTAGGCATCGGCGCGCGTCGCGATGCGGCCGGCGATGATGGCGCCCGCCGGTGCGCCCAGCCCCTTGGAGAAACTGCACATCACCGTGTCCACCGATGCGGTGAACGCGGCGAGGGGCGTACCGGTGGCGATGTGCGCGTTCCACAGGCGGGCGCCGTCGAGATGCACGCCCAACGCGTGCGTGCGCGCCACGTGCGCGAGCGCGGTCAGATCCGCAGCCGACGTGACGACGCCCCCGGCGTGGTTGTGCGTGTTCTCGAGACAGACCAGCGAGGAGCGCGGCGCGTGCGGCGACCGTGGCCGAATGCCCGCCGACAGATCTGCGGCGCGCATCACCTGCGCCGACGGCGCCACCGGACGCACCTGCACACCCGCCAGCATCGCCGGACCGGCGATCTCCCAGTGAATGATGTGCGCGTTGGCGTCGAGCACGATCTCCGTGCCCGGCCGAGAGCCCAGCGTGATGCCGACGAGATTGCCCATCGTGCCCGTGGGCACGAACAGTGCCCAGTCCATCCCCAGCCGCTCGGCACACGCCGCCTCGAGCGCCCGCACCGTGGGATCGCCATCAAGCACGTCGTCCCCGACATCGGCGTTGGCCATCACGGCGCGCATCGCCGGCGTCGGACGAGTGACGGTATCGGAGCGCAGGTCGAGGGCAATCACGCGACGGAGTTCAGGCAGAGGTGGGACTGGTTTCGAGGGCCTCGAGCACTTCGCCGCCCAGCACGAAGATCAATGCGACGTAATAGGCCCAGAACATCACGACGAATACGGCCGCAACCGACGCCGTGTACACCGTGAGCGTGGTCGTGTGCTGCAGCGCGGCGCCGAACGCGGACTTGGCGAACTCCAATGCGACCGTCGCCGACAGGGCGGCCACCAAGCCTGAGCGCCACGGGATGCGACGTCGCGGCAGCGAGGTGTACAGGCCGTAGAACACGGCCGTCACGAGCGTAAACGCCAGCAGATGGCCCGCGAGCGCCCGCAGCCCGTCCATCGGCGGCATCACGACGCCGATGCGGGACAGCAATACCGCGCCGCGCTCACCCGCCGCCCCAAGCAGGGCGCTCGTGGCCACCCAGGCCACACCGAGCAACGCGGAAATCACCGTCAGGCGGAAATCGTGAATGATTCCCGAGACAAACGTGCGCGGGTCATCCTCGTGGAAGACCCGCGCCATCACAACGCGCAGGACGCCAAAGAGACGCGTCGAGAACCAGAAGAACGCGAGCGTCGAGGCAAGCCCCAGTGCCTGGCGGGTGCGCATCACGTCGATGATCAGCGCCTCGACGACTTCGCGCCCGCCGCGCGACGACGACGGCAGCAACCGCGCGACGAATCGCGCC
>JANRJP010000144.1:0-3185 GCA_033763905.1 Gemmatimonadaceae bacterium | reverse complement strand
ATCTTCACGAAGGCGCTCAAGTAGTCGCGCGGTGCCAAGAGCAGCCACACCGGCAGCACGCTGGCGGCAAAGCCGTAGCCCATCACCCACCACGCCAGCGCGGGCCGCGACAGCGTGAACACCGGCGCCCACTCCGGCGATTTGGACACCCACTGCCCCGCCAACAGCGCCACCACCAGCAATGACAATCCAATGCCCGTGGCTTCACCCACCGCGCCCGGGCGCACCCAGCGCATATAGGCACCCATCAAGAGCGCAATTGGCACCGTGAGCGCAATCGTCACCACGCCCCACGGCGATTCACCCAGCGCGTTCACCACCACCAGCGCCAGCACCGCAATGAGAATCGTCATGATGCCAAGAATCGCCACCAGCGCCACCGTGCCCGCCACCGGCCCGATTTCGTCGCGCGCCATTTGCCCCAGCGATCGACCGTCGCGCCGCACCGACGACGCCAGAATCACGAAGTCCTGCACAGCGCCTGCGACCACCACGCCGACGATGATCCACAGCAAACCGGGCAGGTAGCCGAACTGCGCCGCGAGCGTGGGCCCCACCAGCGGTCCCGGTCCCGCAATCGCGGCGAAGTGATGCCCGAACACGATCCAGCGATTCGTCGGCACAAAGTCCTTGCCGTCGTTCTTGCGCTCGGCCGGCGTACTGCGCGCGGCGTCGAGGGCAAAGACCTTGGACGCGAGCGCCCGCGAATAGAAGCGGTACGCCACCAGGTAGGTGCACACTGCCGCGGTAATCAGCCACGCGGCGTTGATCTGTTCGCCGGTCGACAGCGCAATGACGCCCAGGGCACCAGCGCCGGCGGCCGCCACCGCGACCCACCCCACAGACTGCAGCATTCGCATCGGTTTGCGTCTCCGAGGTTGCACCCACTTGCCGATCGCGGACGCTACGCGCGGCATTAGTTTCCCGCAATGCGCCTTGGCCCGCTTCGTTCCGTGTCGTTGGCTCCGCTGGTGTTCCTGCTCGGTATATCGCTCGCCGCCTGTGGCGGGCGCGCCAAGTCGGCCGATACCGCCGCGCGCCCCGCCGCCAAGCCGACGCGCAATGCGGCGGTGCAGTTGGGGCCGGTCCCCAGCGGTGGCGCTCGGCCGCTCACCCTCTTTGCCACCCGCGCGATGGCGGTGTACCCGGTGCAGCGCCTCTCGCCCGGTGACACCTTGGGCTGGTCGGCGCGCGTGGCCGACGTGAACGCGCTGCTCGCGTCGCTCGACGACGAAATCCGGTTTGCGTTTGACGGCCGCAAGGGATTGGGGACATGGCACTTCGTGCCTGCGCTCGAGCGCGCGGCGCGACGCGCGGTGCCGTATCGGCCGGCCATTCGCGACCTGCCCGTCGAACCGCTGATGGGGCTCTTGAGCGAAGACGTCCGCACGATTCCCGCCGGGCTCGCCGAGTCGGTGCGGATGATCGGCGGTTTGACCGACGTGCGATGGGCCTTGGTGCCGGTGCAGCTGTCGTTCGCGCCCAGTGAAGGCGGGCAGCGCGCGGTGCTGCGCATTGCGCTCATCGACGTGCGGCTGGGTGAAGTGGCTTTTGCCGGTGACGTGCTGGGCGAGACCGCGGCGAGCTGGAGCGGCACCGTGCTCGCGAGCGTCGCGCAGCGCTTGGCCGACCAGTTCGTGGCGCCGTAAGGGTTGGCGATGCGCATTCTGCACACGAGCGATCTGCACTTCGGCCGTCATCACGTGCCCGCGCAGGTCGATGCCATCGAAGCGCTGGTGGCCACCGAACGCTTCGATGTCATTGCCGTCAGCGGGGATCTGACGCAGCGCGCGCGCATCGGCGAGTTCCAGCGCGCGGCCGTGCTACTGCGCGAGTTCGCCAAGCACAGCGCGGTGATCGCGGTGCCGGGGAATCACGACGTGATCTGGTGGGCGTCGCCGTTGCATCTGGCCCCGCCCGACCGGATGTACGCCAACTGGCGAAAGTGGCTGCAGCGCGATCTCGAACCCGTGATGCGCGTCGACGGCGCGACGTTCGTGGGGCTCAACACCGCGCAGGGCATTTCGCGCCGCACGCTCACGTTCCGGTTGCGCGACTTGAGCGTGATCGGCGACCTCAAGCCGGACCAGATCGCGCGCGCCAAGTACGAGTTTGCGCAGTCGCCGTCGCAGGACGTGCGCGTGGTCGTGATGCACCACAACCCGGTACGCGGGGACTTGTCGCAGCGGCACGGCCTCAAACACACGAAGCGGGTGCTGGCGGGGCTGGCCGAGGCGGGGGCGGAGATCGTGTTGTGCGGCCACGATCATCAGGAAGCGGTGCATCTGGTGGAGCACACCTCGCGCGGCCTGGTGGTCTCGACGGCGGGTACGGTGAGTACGCGGTCTCGCGGTGGTCGACCCGGCAGCGTGAACGTCATCACCGCGACGCCGACGCATCTGGAGGTCGCGAGCTGGATCTGGAACGGCCGGTCGTTCGAGCCCGGTACGCCCACCACATTCGAGCGGCACCTCCCCGCGAAATGATCGCGCTGAGCGGCGATGCGTCGCAGTTGGCGCTGGTGTTCGACGCGCCGCCCGCCACCGGCGACGAACTGCTGGCCGCGCTCCGCGCGCGGGGGTTGGTGCGCATGGCCAGGCTCGTGCTGACGCGCAACCGCCGCACGATGGTCTCGTGGCGCGGCACGACGCTGCGCGTGCACGCGGGGTATGCGCAGGCGCCGGAGCACGTCTGGCGCGCGATCGTGCAATTCGTCGAAGCGCGCACGCGTCGCGAGCAAGCCGAAGGGCGGGCCGCGTTGCTCGCGTGGAAGCTCCCCGCCGACGCGCCGGTGCGCGCGCGCCGTGCGACGGTCACGCACCCCGAGGACGCGCCGCTGGTGGCGCGGCTCGCGCAGTGGCACACCGAACTCAATGTGTCGCGCTTTGGCGGTACGCTGGGGCCGATTGCCATTCACGTCTCGCGCCGCTTGGCGCGTCGCTTGGGCCACTACGTGCCGCCGGGCGAAGGCGCCGCCGCCGAGATCGTGATTTCGCGCCGTCACATTCGCCGCCACGGCTGGGAATCGGCGCGCGAGACCTTGCTGCACGAGATGGTGCATCAGTGGCAGGCCGAGACTGGTCGGCCGTTGGATCACGGGTCCGAGTTTCGGCGAAAGGCGCGAGAGGTGGGGTGTGCGCCTCGGGCGACGGCGCGGGGGTAGGGGCCACGCCGCGCCCGGTTCA
>JANRJP010000131.1:0-1883 GCA_033763905.1 Gemmatimonadaceae bacterium | reverse complement strand
CCGCGGGATTGGGTGTGAGCGACTGGTACTGGTACGCGAAGATCTTTCACCTGATCGGGATGGTGAGCTGGATGGCGGCGCTGTTCTATTTGCCGCGGCTCTTCGTGTACCACGCGGACGCACAGACGGAAGCCGAGCCCGCGCGCGGCATTCTGACGGCGCGGTTTTCGGTGATGGAGTCGCGGCTGTTGAACATCATCGGGACGCCGGCGCTGGTGGCGACGTGGATTGCCGGCTCGGTGATGCTGTGGATGAACGCGGCCCTGTGGCAGTCGCCCTGGTTCCAGGTGAAGTTCGTGCTGTTGCTGCTCTTGAGCGGCTATCACGGCTGGTGCGTGGGTACGGTGCGCCGACTGGAGCGTGGCGAGACCGTGATGAGCGGCGAGCGGTTTCGGGTGATGAACGAAGTGCCGACGGTGGCGCTGGTGCTGATATGCACGTACGCGGTGTTGCGCGACCGCGTGGGTCTGCTGGCGGGCGTCGGAATTTCGGTGGTGATGATTCTGCTGCTGGGGCTTGGGATTCAGCTGTACGCGGTGGTGCGCAAGCGGAAGGCGGCGGCGCAGCTGACGTAGCTGCCTAGGCGTCGCCGAAGATCGCCTGCATCGACACGCGCAAGGCAGCGTGCGCGGCCGACAGGGCGAAGTCGAAATCGGCTCGCTCGACGGTCGGGAACTCGGACGCCGACGTCCATCGCTCGATGAGCCGCGCCTCCAGATCGATGGTCCAGACTTCCGGTATTCCAGCGGCGAGGTATGCGGGGCGCTTGCGATGACGGTCGGTCGCCTGAGTGGACGGGCTACCGAACTCCACCGCCAGTAGCGGAGGCGGAAGTTCTTGCCAGACGGGGCGCGCGGTAGGCGCGATAGCGTACACCACCAAATCCGGCTCGAGTTGCGTGGTATTGGAGATCTGGATGACTCCTGGAGCGCTCACCGAGACCGGATACCCTTCGCCTGAGGCCGTTCTGAATAGCACCGCGAGCTCGATCGCCGCCCGCTGATGCCTGAAGGCGGGGCTTGGCGTCACGAGCAATTCCCCGTGCAGGACCTCGAACCGCTGACCGTCGCGGGGCAACACTTCGATGTCGGCGACTGACCAGACGGATCGTGCGGGAGGGCTCGCAGGCATAGCCATACGGTCGGCTCGGCGGGGGTGATTTGGCAAGTGCCCTACCTCGACGCCAGTTTCCCTGCATGGCATTGGACATTCTGGCGATCGGGCCGCACCCCGACGACGTAGAACTGCTCTGCGGCGGCACCTTGGCGATCTCGGCCGACCGCGGGCAGCGGGTGGGCATTCTGGATCTCACCTACGGCGAGACCGCGACGCGCGGGACGGTGGAGGCGCGGCAGATCGAAGCCGCGCGTGCCGCGAAAATGCTGGGCGTGAGTGTCCGAGAGAATCTCGGGTTGCCGGACGCGGGCATCGTGAACGATCCCGCGACGCGTGAGAAGTTGGCGGTGGCGATTCGCCGCCTGCAGCCGACGGTGGTGATTGCGCCGGCAATCAAGGGGCGGCATCCCGATCACACCGCGGCGGCGCAGCTCGTGCGTGACGCGTGCTTTGTGGCGGGGCTCGCCAAGGTGGCGCCCGACGTGCCGAAGTTTCGCCCGACGAAGGTCGTGCACGCGATTGCGTACCGCGAGGACTACGAGAAGCCGACGTTCGTTGTGGACGTGACGGCAGGTTGGGAGCGCAAACTCGCGGCGATTGCGTGTTACGAGAGTCAGTTCAGCGGCCTAACGCAGGCGGGCGAGGTGTACCCGAACGGCGAGCCGCTGTCGGAGATCGTGACGCACCAGGGGGCGCACTATGGGGCGCTGATTCGTCGGAAGTACGGGGAGCCGTACTGGACGTTGGAGACGATGCTGGTGGAGGAT
>JANRJP010000124.1:0-5493 GCA_033763905.1 Gemmatimonadaceae bacterium | reverse complement strand
CGCCTCCTCGATGGTCGAGAAGGCACGGTAACGTCCCGTCGGCATCGGCCCCGCGCAGCAATCTACCGCGCCGTCAGACCTCGATCAGGTGGGGGAGTTTGACCCGGCCACAGGTGGGGGAGTTTGGGTGGCCATCCGGGGCGAGCGCCTACGGTTCGAACGCTGCACGAGTGGATGAGTGCGGCCGGGAACGATCTTCTGGATCTTCGACGCCACCCGGAAAGACGCCCGATACGCAGTCAGCCGTACCGAAATCAGGCTCTTGCAGTACGCGTGCGACATACGGGTGACGCCTTACGACGCCTCGGTTCGCGCAGAACGGAAACAGAAGTGGAAACTCAGGCGATGGTCCGTGTCCCTGGGCGGATAGGAAACTCGCAGGCCTCGGTGTCCGAGGTGCCGGTCCATGCCGCCCAGGTTCGCGCTCATCCGGGAGCAGTTCGGGAACGTGATCGAGACGATCGTCTGGATCTCCTCGCGGACCCAGACGTCCTCCTTCTCGACCGCCTGGTGAAGGCCGTCCGACCAGCGGCGGCCCGGCATCGTGCTACGGCCCGCCCGGAAGAGACCCTGAGCGGCAGTTGCCACGCGTCCCGAGTCGGGGCGTAAAGCCACTCATTCACCCTCGGTCGGCTTGCGCAAACGTGTACCATAGTACACACTATGCGGCATGGTCGAAGTGCGGCAGACCGAACGCTTTGCCAAGTGGTTCGGTCGTTTGCGCGATCGCTCCGCGCGCGCACGCATTCAGGCCCGCGTAGACCGTGGCCGGTTCGGCAACCTCGGCGACGTGAAGTCGGTGGGCTCCGGAGTCAGCGAAATGCGCATCGACGTCGGGCCCGGATACCGTCTGTACTTCGCTCGTCGAGGCGACCAACTCATGTCCTTCTCTGCGGGGGCGACAAGTCGTCGCAGCAGAGGGACATTCGCGAGGCCGTGATGCTGGCCGCGCAGATGTAGGACCACACGATGCCCCTCAAGACGCTTCCCTGGGATACCGCCGATCACCTGAAGGCGCCGGCCGACATCGTCGCGTATCTCGCGGCGGTGCTCGACGAAGTTGCGGATGACCCCGCCTTCCTGGTCGAAGCGATCGGAACGGCTGCCCGAGCCCACGGCATGTCGCAACTTGCGGCGGATACCGGCATTACCCGTCGCGGCCTCTACAAGGCTCTCGGTGAGAACGGTAACCCGAGCTTCGCGACGATCTACTCCGTCCTGCGAGCACTCGGCGTTCGCATCCGCGCCGAAGCCGATCCGAAGTCTGCCAAGCTCCGCCGCGGGCGCGCCGCGCCGGGCCTCGCGGCGCGCAGCACCAGAAAGACAACCCGCACCCGCGCTCGCTCGGCTTGAGCTCGGCTCGGGCGTACCGATCGGCAGCGCGACCGCGCGTGCGGCGGCTGCAGTGAACGCGCTAAGTCGGCAATTCGCTGCTCGGTTCCAATGCGTTCCAGCGACAACCCGTGGGACCAGCGACATCGGCGGGCACGCCGTCGACGTGGGCGCAGGCCGACAGTCCGGCGAGTACGAGGAATCCTGCCCAGGCCCTCCGCTGCATCCGCGGAGCTTCACGTGGCGCGTGCCGGCGTTGACCATCGGTTCGATCGTGAAGGTCATCCCTGCGGATAGGAAGTTCAGACCCTTGGTCCCACGGTAGCGCCCTACGTCCCATGGATCGCGGTCAGTGCCCCGCCGAACCTCCGCGGACCGGTCGGCGATCGATTCCGACCGCAGTCGAGCCGCGCACGCTCGCCGCCGACCTCTCGGATCCCGCCGGGCCGCCCGATTCTCGCGACGTCCGGCCGAGACGGGAGCGAGCGGCCAGCCGCCACCCTCGCCCGGTGCGCAGGCACGCCCCACTTCGGCAACTCGGCCCCCTCATGGCGTCCACGGCGGCGCTCGCGCTCCGACCGGCAGGTCCACCGACAGCGCGGCCGCATACCGCTCCGGTGCCGTCCGCTCGAGATGCGCGAGCGTCCGCGCGATCACATCAGGTCCAGCGGCTCGAGCACGAGGTGCGTGGTGCCGTCCCGGTACGGCGTCTTCAGCGCGTAGCGCACCTGCGCCGTCGGCGTCAGCGCCAGGCGCTCGGTCGCCACCGGCCCGGCGAGCGACTGATGTACCGGCACTGCCGCTCGAGCGTCGCACGATCGCGCGGCGCCACGTCCACGCCCGCGTGCAGCGAGAACCTGCCCGCGCCGGCAGCGCCGTTGGCAGCGCCCTCGAGCCCGTCCGGCCGCGGCGCCACCGTCTGCAGCGTGAACAGCTTCTGCCCCGCCCGCGGGCCGACTGCGATCCGATAGGTGATCGAGTGCCCGAGCACGTCGTCGAGCGCTCCCGCCTCGCCGTCGAGCGCCAGCCACGCGTGCTCGAGGTCACGCTCGCTCAGTCCCCGCCGCTCAAGCACCTGGCAGACCGGCGCGGCGATCCGCTCGACCAGACCCTGCAGGTCCTGCGCGCCGGGGGCAGGCGCAGGCTGAAACACCGGCGGCTCGCCGCCCGTCGCACGGTACGCACCATTCAGGAAAAGCATGTGGAAGTGCACGTTCAGGTTCAGACCCGAACCGAGCCGCTGCACCACGGTGATCGCACCGGTCGCACCGCTCGCGCGCGTGAGGCCGGCGCGCTCGATCACGTGCCGCGCGATCGTCCGGTACAAGACGCCCAGCACCAGCGTCAGCGCCGCCGGATGCCGCGCCGGCAGGTAGCGCAGCGCGTGCGGTAGCGACAGCATCCACTGGCGCCGCGGCTGGTCCGGCAGCACTTCGTCGGCGAGCAGCGCCGCCGTCTCCGCCGTGCGCCGCGCCCCGCACCAAGGGCAGAACCCGCGCCTGGTGCAGCTCGATGCGACCAGCGTCTCCGCGCTGTCGCGCGACGATCAGGATGAGGCAGCGCGACGATCAGGATGAGAGGCGGTGATCGTGGCTGCGGGATGATGTCGCGCGTGATTGTCGCTGGCAAGTTCAGGTCTCCGGTTGATTGTCGCGGGTCGGAGCGACGACGGTGTTCTTGGTCGTTGCGTGATGCGCGGGCCGGCCCGGTGCTGCGGACTTGCGTGCGAGCGCGGCGCGTCGTCGGTAGCTCTCGACGTTCAACTCGAAGATGGTCGAGTGATGGACGATGCGATCGACGGCGGCGAGCGTCATGGCGGGGTCGGGGAAGATCTTGCCCCACTCGCCGAACGGCTGGTTGGCGGTGATCAGCATCGAGCGACGCTCGTAGCGGGCGCTGATCAGCTCGAACAGCACGGACGTTTCCGCCTGGTCTTTGCTGACGTAGGCGATGTCGTCGAGGATGAGCAGGTCGAAGCGATCGAGGCGCTGGATCGCGGATTCGAGCGCGAGCTCGCGCCGTGCGACCTGCAGCTTCTGCACGAGGTCGGTGATGCGCGTGAACAGCACGCGCCAGCCCTGCTCGAGCAAGGCGAGCCCGATGGCGGAGGCGAGGTGCGACTTGCCGCCGCCGGGTGGGCCGAACAGGATGACGTTGGCGCCGCGTTCGAGCCACGCGTCGCCGGCGCACAGCGCCGACACCTGCGCCTTGGAGATCATCGGCACGGCGGCGTAGTCGAACGTGGCGAGCGTCTTGCCGGGCAGCAGCTTTGCTTCGCCGAGGTGACGCTCGAGGCGCCGTCGTTCCCGTTCGGCGAGCTCGTGTTCGACCAACGTCGCGAGCAGGCGCGCGGCCGGCCAGCCCTCCTTGTCGGAGCGCGTGGCGATACCTTCCCAGGCGTGCTTGATCGCGGGCAGGCGCAGTTCATTCAGCAGCAGTGTGAGGCGGTTCGTGTCGATGGCGGTGTTCATGCGACGTCCCCCCAGGACAAGCCGAGCAGCGCCTCGTAGGACGCGAGCGGCGCGAGCGCGACGGTGACGTCGGGCAGGCGCGCGGGATCCGGTGCGAACCGCGCGCGCAACGCGTCGGGGTCGATCGGTCGACCCGTGTCGAGCAGTTCGGCGAGCACGTGCGCGAGCTCCGCTTCGCAGCCGCGCTCGTGCGCGAGGCTCAGCAACTCGACCATGGTTTTGCAGGCGACGCGCTCGCCGTGCGTCTCGAGCAGCGTGTCGTAGGCGCGGCGATACGCCTCGCGCGGGAACAGCTGGTCGCGGTACACGAGACTCGCGAGCGCCATCGGCTTGCGTCGCAGCGCATGGATCACGTGGCGATAGTCGACGACGTGGCCGCGCTTGCCGTTCGGCCCGGGCCGCCCCCGGCGCAGCGTCGTCAGCGGCGTGCCACCGAGCAGCAGGTCGACGCGATCGTCGTAGAGCCGCGCGCGCAGCCGGTGGCCGACGAGCCGCGACGGCACGGTGTAGAACACCTTGCGCAGCGTGAACCCGCCCCAGCGAGTCACGTACACCCGGACTTCCTCGTAGTCGCTCGTGCGTGCACCCGGCAGCGGCAGCAGCGAGCACCGCTCGGCGTCGATCTGCTTCGCGCGCCGCCGGTTGTGACGCGCGACGATCTCGTCGACGAAGCGACGGTACTCCGCGAGGTCGGCGAAGTCGCGCGTGCCGCGCAGCGCGAGCGCGTCGGCCAGCGCGCGCTTCAGGTGACCGTGCGGGCTCTCGATCGCGCCGTTCTCGTGCGCGACTCCGCGGTTGTTGCGCGTCGGCTCCATGCCGTAGTGCGCGCACAGCGCGTCGTACCGCGACGTGAGGTCCGTACGCGCCTGCGCGTTCAGGTTCCGGAACGCCGCCGACAGGCTGTCGCTGCGATGCTCGCGCGGCGCACCGCCCAGCGCCCACAGCGCGTTCTGCAGACCTTCCGCCAACGCGACGTAGCTCTCGCCGCCGAGGATCACGTGCGCGTGCTCGTAGCCCGAGTGCGCCAGCCGGAAGTGGTACAACCGATGATCGAGCGGCACGCCGGCGATGCACACGCCGAGCTCGCCCATGTCAGTGAAGTCGGACAGCCCGAGCCGGCCCGGCTCGTGCACCTGCGGGAACACCACCTCGCGCTCCGCGCCGTGTCGCGCCCGCCATGCGCGGATCCGCCGCTCCAGCGTGCGACGCACGCTGCGCGGCAGCTCCGGATGGCGCCGCGCGAGCTCCTCGAACACCGCGATCGCGCGCAGCTCCGGTGCCGCGACCAGCATCGGCACCACCTCCGCGTCGAACACGTCCACCAGCGGATCCGGCCGGCGCCGTCCGCGAACCGCCTGCTTCTGCGACGGTAACCGCGGATCACCTTCGATCCGATAGCCACTCGCCACGCTGATCGCCGCCTGCACGGCCGCAGCGGCCACCGACTGCTTGAGTCTGAGCTTCATGAACAACCTCACCTGGGTGTCGTTGATGTGGCGGCCGGGCATGCAGCGGGTCCTCGCAGGAGCGACCCGTCCTCATACCCGATCCGACCACGATCACCCGTGAGGTCCCGTCCCCGGGCTCCTCGGCGGCCCGGCCGGGGGGGGGTGGGCGGGCGGCGCCCGCGGCGCCACCCCCGCCCAAACCCCCGACTAGGGGGTTGGGGGGGCGGGGGCTGCCGGATGTT
>JANRJP010000024.1:0-3138 GCA_033763905.1 Gemmatimonadaceae bacterium | reverse complement strand
CCCACCGCGCTCGCCACCACCGGCACTCCGCGGAAGTCGCCGCGCACGATCACGGTGTCGGCCTTGAACGGCCGCTGCATCCGGATCTGGAAGGCGCCGTCGGCCCGCGTCCCGGTCGCGTCGAGGGTCAGCAGCCCGCTGGTCGCCTCGAAGCCGAGGATCGTCGCGGTGTCCCGCACGTAGCGCAGGGCGGCGATCGCCCCCGGCTTGGGCATCGTGGCGGCGAGGTTCCCCTTGCCGACCACGGGGTGCGGCCCGACCACGAGGGAATCGGTCTCATGCAGCGTGGCGATGAAGCCGGTGTCGTTCCGAATGGCCTCGAGCGTCGCCACCCGCGTGACCGGGCACCAGGCGATCGTGGCTGGGATGGTGGCCCGCCCCCGGAACGACCCGCGCCATTCGAGGCGCACCGCGCCGGTGGCCGCTCCGCCGCCGCGGCCGACGACCCACCATCCCCCGCCCCCCGCCACGGCGAGGACGGCCGTTGCCACCACCAGCCACCGCCGTCGCGTCACCGCACGCCCCCGAAGACCAGGTCGAAGCGCAGGCCGCGGCCGGCGCGCTCGGTGAGCGGATGGCTGACCTCGGCCCGGATCAGGCCGCCGAGGATCGAAGCACCGACGCCGACGCCACTGAGGAACGGCGCGTCACCGAATGCCGACAACTTGCCCGCTTGCCCCGCATCGAGGAAGCCCACCCACTTGAACGGGTCGTTGCCGGGCTCGGCGACATCGAGCTGCAGCGCCCAGAGCGCATCGCCGCGCGCCACCCCGAAGTCGTAGCCGCGCACGGTGCGGAGCCCGCCGGCCTGCAGCGCCACCTGCGGCACCACATCGGCCCCGGTCGCAATGCCGAGCGACGTCCGCGTCGTCACCCAGCCGCCCGCCACGTCGCGACGGAGATGCACCGTCGCGCGGCCCGCCAGTTCGCCATCCACCGCGAGCGCCTCGCCGCGCAGCGTCCACGTGCCGCGGTAGCCGAGGCGATCGAGCTGCACGGAGGCACCGGTCGCGAGCCCCTCGCGCACCGTGGCATTCGGCGTGAAGAAACCGTCCGCGCCGAAGATCCGCGGGATGCCGGCGCGCGCCTCGGTCCGCACCGAGCGATGATCCTCGACCAGCACGCCGAGCGTGAGCTCGTTCGCGAGCCCCAGTGAGCGCTCGTGCGTGAGTCGCACGCCCTGCGCCAGCGCGTAGGCACCGTCGTCGCGACCGGCGAGCATGCCGCGCAGCGAATTGCCGAACGTGAGCCCGCGCGTGAACGGATCGAGATCGACGAGATCACGACTGCCCCGCAGCGTGAAGCGACCCGACGGCGCATCGCGCACGAATGCGACGGATCCCATCAGCCGCTGGTCGGCGAGTCCGTAGCGCACCGTGCCGACGAGCTCGCTGAACGCGACCGGCAGCCCCGTGCGTCCGACGAATGACAGCGTCGTTCCCTGCACGCGATTGTAGCGCACGAAGTCGGGCAGCCGCTCCCACGCGAGCCCCGGGCCCGGGCGCCCGGTCATCTCGCCGGGGAGTCGCTCCGCCATCGCCGCGATGTCCCCGATCGCGTCCTGCAGGCGCGCGCGCTCGACCGGATCGCTGTCGAGCACGAGCGAGTCAGCCCACCCCGCGTAGGTGCGCAGCGAATCGAGTGGGGGACGGTGGATCTGGTAGCGGCCACCCGACGACAGCCGCCCGACGCGGTCGCGGGCGCGCAGCGAGTCCGGCACCACGCCGGTGCGACGCTCGGCGCGGAGCGAATCGCGCAGCACCTTCCGCTGGTCGGGCGTGAGGTTGGCGGGTGGGATCGGCACCGAGAACGCCACCGCCTGCCCGGTGTTGATCGTGTAGTCGCTGAAGGTCGTCGTCGCGTCGAACGGCACGGTCAGGTCGGGACCGACCGGCAGCGTCACGCGTCCCGACAGGCGCTGGCGGTAGGGCAGCCAGTGCCGGTCGTCCTGCAGGGCATACTCGAGGTCGGCGTCGATCTGGAGGATCCGCGACACGATGCGGTTCGCCATCCGCGCATCCGCCGAGTCGCGCGCACTCGTGCCCTCCGGCTCGTCCCAGAGATGGGTCCCCACGAAGCGGAAGGTGAAGCGGACCACGTCGCCCGTCGCGACATCGACCCAGAGCTTGCCTACCACTGCCGCTGGCAGCCCGGGACGCGGCACGACGTCGATGCTGCGGATGGTGAGCCGACGCCGGGCAGCGCCCATCACGATCACCAGCGAATCACCAGCGGCATAGCGGTACAGCGCCGTGGCGCCGCGTCCCAACGGGTGCGGAGCGGCGCGCGCCCCGTCGGTGTCGCCGCCCAGGATGCGAATCGAATCGCCGAGCGTGCGCGGCACGAACCACGGGCGCGAGAAGTTCGACGAGAGATCGACGCCGTCCAGGCGCGAGGCCTGCCGGCGTCCGAGCAGGTCCACGCGCAGGTCGTTCGGCAGCGACCACTGCACGCGACCATCCTGCTCCTCGACCGCCGCCGTCGGCACGGCCGACCAGCGCCGCTTTCCCAGGCCGAATGACAGGCGATACCGCAGCGCGGCCTGGTAGTCGCGGACACTGGTGTCGGACGCCGCATGCCGCTGAACGGCGCGAGCCACCAGGTCACTGGTGGCTCGGTCAGCGAAGGTCGCGGTGTCGGGCGCGGCCTGCAGGAACAGCGCGAGTATCAGGGTTCCGGTTCCCACTTGGTTCGTCCGTCACGGTGAAGGCCATAGGCACGGAGGCGACGCCACAGCGTCGTGCGGGAGATCCCCAGCGTCTTGGCCGTTTCGGCGAGCCGCCAGCTGTGGGCCTCGAGTGACCGCACGATCGCATCCTTCTCGCGCTCGGCAAGCGTCGTGGGCCCTTCCCGCTTCGGAATGAAGATCGCCTCGCCCACCTCGAGGCCGCCGACCCGAAGCGGCGCCAGTCGACCGCCGATCCCCGCGAGTTCGGGGAGGAGGTCGTCCTTCTCGCTCGTCGGGTCGAGGCCGGCTTCCGTCAGGACGTGGCGAGCCGGCGAATTGAGGTACGTCACCCGTCCCTGTTGATCGAAGACGATCACCGCCTCGCTGAAGGCATCGAGGAGCGCCTTCGCGAGCGGAGAGAAGACGGACGGCATCGTGGTCGGAGACGACGTCTGCGGCTGAGTCATGCC
>JANRJP010000023.1:0-4040 GCA_033763905.1 Gemmatimonadaceae bacterium | reverse complement strand
GAAGAGGAACACCACCAACACCGTGAGCAGCGCGCCTTCGATGAGCGTGGCCTGCACGTTGGCGACGCTGGCGTCGACGCGCACGCCGGCGTCCTTCACGATGTCGAGCCGCACACCCGGCGGCAGCTTGGCCTTGATCTCCTCGAGCTTCGCGCGGAGCTTGTCGGTCACTGCCGTCGTTGAGGCTTCGGTCGCCTTCTTGACGTCGATGCCCACCGCCGGCTTGCCGTTGTACAGCGCGATCGTGCGCGGCTCCTCGGTGCCGTCGGTGATGGTCGCGAGCTGGCCCAGGCGAATCGGTACGCCATTGCGCGTGGCCACGACCAACTGCGCGAAGTCGCCGGGCTCGTCGAGACGCCCCTGCAAGCGAATCTGCCGCTCGTCGAGCTCGCCGTTGATACGGCCCGCGGGCGCCGCGAGGTTCTGCTGCTGCAGCGCCTGCACCACCTGCGCCGTGCTCACGCCGTTGGCGAGCAGGGCCTGCGGGTTCAACTCCACCGTGAGCTCGCGCTTCACGGCGCCGTTCACGGTGACGTCGGCCACGCCGCCGAGCGAGCGCAGTTCGCGCGTCACGCCGGGATCGGCGATCCGCGTCAACGCCGCCTGATCGAGCGCGTCGGAGGCCAGGGTCAGCGACATCACCGGACGATCCGTCTCGGAGAAGCGCTTGAGCACCGGCTCCTTCATTTCGGGCGGCAGGTCGGCGCGCTTGAGCGAGATCGCGTCACGAATGTCCTGCTGCGCCGTGCCGAGATCCTTCTCGAAGACGAACTGGGTGATGATCGTGGCGAAGCCGTCGCGCGCTTCACCCGTCACCCGCTCGACGCCCTCGATCCCCTGAATTGCTTCTTCCAGGGGCTCGAGGATTTCGCGCTCGACCTGATCGGGCGAGGCGCCGGGGTAGACGATGGTTGTCGCGATGATCGGCGGCGCGACCACCGGGAACTCGTCCGTCTGCAGATTCAGCAGCGCCGCGATGCCGAACGCCACGAGGGCGAGCATCGAGACGACCGTGATCAGCGGACGCTTGATGGAAAAGTCAGAGATAAACACGAGGGGATCCCGGTAGGGGTCTTACTGCGTGGACTTGCTGTCCGCCGGCGCGCTCACCAGCACCGGCGTGCCCGGGGAGATGCCGCGCGCCGCGCCGATCAACAGGGTGTCGCCGATCGCGACCCCTGCCTTCACTTCGAAGCGCTCGCGCGCCTTGTCGTGCGTGCCGAGCTCCACCGTCACCTGCTCGACCTTGCCGCCCTTGAGGCGAATCACGAACGGCGACACGCCACGGCGATCCACGGCCGTCTCGGGCACCACCAGCGCCGGTCGCGACGTGTTGGCCACGCGCCCTTCGGCAAACAGCCCACCGACCAGCGGCTGGTTCCCGCCGTTCGGAATCGTGACGTACACGCGCACCTGCCGCGTCACCGGATCGGCCGTCGGGTTGATCGCGGTCACCTTGCCGGTGAACAGACGATCGCCGTAGCCCGACACCGTGAAGCGCGCCGGCGCGCCGATGCGCACTTCACCCAATTGCTCGGCTGGCACGGAGGCTTCGAGGCGCATCGTGCTCGGGTCGACCACCGTGAAGAGCGGCGCGCCGATCGTCACGACGTCGCCGGCCGAGATGCTCTTCTCGGAAACCACGCCCGGGAACGGGGCGGTGATCTTGGCGCGATCCAGATTGTCCTGCGCGCTCTGCAAGCGCGCCTTGGCGTCGGCAAGTTGCGCCTGCGCCTGGAGGTTGGAGCGCGTGGCGTTCTCGACCGCCTGTTCGCTGATCGCCCCTTCGGCCGCGAGCTTCTTGTTGCGCTCCAGGTCGCGCGCGGCGTTGTCGGCCGCAATCGACGCCGTGGTCATCCCGGAGCGGGCCGACAGGAACGCGTCCTTGAGCGCCCGATCGTCGAGCTGGCCGAGCACCGTACCGGTCCCGACGCGGGCGCCCTGCTGCACGTTGACCGAGAGCACCGGGCCCGGGACCTGCGCGCGAATGCGGGCTTCGCGCTCCGGCGCGAGCGTGCCCTGAATGCCGGGGCCGCTCTCAATGGTCTCGTTGCCGACGATCGCGACGTTCTCGGGACCGACGGTGACATTGGAATTGGTGGCGGCGGCGGCATCGCCGTTGCGGCCGCAGGCGGCGAGCAACAGGGCGGCACCGAGGCCGAGGGTGTACTGCGTCACGGTCCGCGACCGCGTGAGATTCGTCTGCACAGGAGAATGCCTCGGGTATCAGTTCTGGCCTTGCACGTTCGCGAGTGCCCCGCCGCCGGTACCACCGGTCGTCGCGCGGGCACCGCCGCTGCCACCGCCTTGCGCCGCGGGCATCTGCGCCGCTGGCGCTCCGCCACCGGCGGCAGCACCAGTCGCACCGCCGCCGGCGCCGAGCGGAAGTTCCTTCAAGAGCTTGAGCTTGAGCTGCGCCAGTGCGAGCGTCCGCGCCGCGGTCACGCGGTTGGCCGCTGACTGCGCCAGCTGATTGCGCGATTCGATGAGTTCGAGTTGCGTCGACAGCCCTTCGGCGTACCGCACTTCGGCGATGCGGTACGCGCGTGCCGCCTGCTCATCGGTGCCCAGCGACGAGAGGTAGGACGCCTGCGCCTGCCGCAACTCGTTCACGGCCTGACGCGCTTCGAACGACGCACCTTCCTTGGCTTGCTGCAGCCGCTGCTCCGCTTCGATCAAGTTCGCGCGCGCCACGTCGATGTCACCGGCAAGACGACCCGACGTCCAGATCGGGACCGAAAGACCAGCCGCCACCGTCCAGTTGGGGAAGTAGTCCGTCCACCCGCGGCCGGCGTCGTCCGGATACGCAAAGCGCTGGTAGTTGGTGCTCAGCTGAATCGCGGGCAAGCGCGAGGCTCGCGCGGCACTCAGCAGGTTGCGCTGCGCCGTGACGTTTTCGGCCGCCTGCTTCACGGCGAGTCGATCGGCGCTCATCGTATCGGCGCTGGCCACCAGCGCCGCGCCGGCGCCGTTACCACGCATCGCGTCGAGGTCGGCGGCCACCGTGCGATTGATCGCCGCGGTGTCCGGCTCGGTCACCTTGGTGGTCAACTGCACCGGCGCATCAAGCGGAATGTTCAGCAGCGCCTTGAGCCGCGCATAGGCCGCGTCGCGCTGCGTGAGCGCGCCGTAGACCTGCGGGCGCAGGTTGTCCCGCGCCACCCGCGCGCGCAGCAGGTCGAATTCCGCCGACGAGCCGACGGCGCGCGCGATGGACGTCTGCTTGAGCGACCGCTCCGCCTGCTGCAAGGACGAATCGGAGATGGCCAGCAGGCGATCGGCGACGACGGCATCGAAGTAGGCCTGCGCGACGTCGTACTGCAGTTGCGCGTTCGCCGTGGCGACACCGATGTCGGCGCTGCGACGACCCGCCGCAGCGGCCTTGAGGCTCGCGGCGACGCGGCCGCCGGTGAAGAGGTTCTGCGTCGCGGTGACGCCAAGGACCACGTTGTTCGGCGACGCGAACACGCGGGTGAAGGCGGCGGTGCCGCCGCCGCTGTTTCCGCTCGTGGTGTCCGGCGGCGCGCTGCCGCTGGAGCCCGCGGCGGCGATCGCCGCGAACTGGTTCTGCAGTTGCCGCTGATACGAGATCGAGCCGTTGACCTGCGGCAGGGCCTGGGCCCGGGCGCTGGCGTACTGGCCGCCGGCGCGGAGGCGACCGGCCTGCGCGATCTGTAGCGCTTCACTGGAGCGCACCGCGAGCGCCAAGGCGGAATCCAGCGACAGGGTGCGGTCGGCGGTGGCGCGAGTGCCTTGGGCTGCCAGGGGCGTGGCCATCGGCACCAGCGCCGCCATCGCGAACACCCCCACCGCCGCGCGAAGACCGCGCGTGAGAGGTGCGTGGAGTACGTATGACATCAATTGATTCCCGTGTTGGGGTCGACGCGCAGCCCGCTGGCTGCGACGTCCACACCGATCGATCGGAGGAGCAGGGTCACGTAGACCTCGGCGGCGTCCTCGGCCGGCTCCGGAAAGGTGCCGCGGAAGAGCTCGCGGCCGACGGCATCCGAGAACAGCGTGCCGGTGAGCATCGCCGCCGC
>JANRJP010000110.1:0-16014 GCA_033763905.1 Gemmatimonadaceae bacterium | reverse complement strand
GATGTGCATCGCGAGCAAGGCGTTGTTCACGGCCTTGAGGGCATCGCCAGCCCCGACCGGTCCGCAGTGCACGATCTTGGCCCCGAAGCGCGACAGCACCGGCCGGACCTGCTCGAGCACGGCCGCGTCGCCGCCGACCATTACCGTGAGCTTGCCCTGCTCCGCCCCGACGACTCCGCCCGACACCGGCGCGTCCAGAAAACCGATCCCTCGTGCCGCGAGCCGCGCGGCCATCCGCACGGAGGTCGCTGGGTCGCCCGAGGTGCAGTCCACCAGCACGGTCCCAGGTCCCATCCCGGCCAGCAGACCATCCGGCCCATCGAGCAATCGCTCGACGTCGCCCGATACGGGGAAGCACGTAATCACCACCTGTGCACCGCGCGCCGCGTCGGCGGGGGTGGCGGCGGCGCGCGCCCCGGTTGCCGCCGCGAAGGCGGTTGCCTTGGCGGCCGTGCGGTTCCAGACAGCAAGCGCCTCGGGCGGCGCGGCGAGATGACGGGCCATTGGCGCACCGATCGCGCCGAGGCCGAGGAAGGCAATCGACATCGGGGCAACTTGACGGACGCGCGTCGCTCCGGCTACCCCTCCCCTGTGACCACCGTGATACACATTGACGGGATGCTCGGCCCCCCGGACGTCCGGGCCGCATTCACGGCGCTCGGCCTCGTGGCTGGCGTGGAGCGCGCCGACGTGGTGCTGGGACGCGCCACACTGGAACACGCCTCGCCGCTTGACCGCGATCAGCTCGACGCGGCGCTCGCCGTCGTCGGGCTGCGCGTGGTCACCGTGGAGACCATGCGCAGCCTGCCGCTCTTCGGCGAATGACGCGGCGTCCTAGAGCGAGAACCAGTACGTCGCCTTGACCAGGAAAGTGTTCTCGGGCGTCGCGCGGAACAGGTCGCGGTAGTCGCGCGCGAAGTCGAAGCTGCCTGGGTTCCGCCCATCCTGGGTGCGGCCGTGCTGCCACACCACGAAGAGCGCCGAGCCGGGCCGGTATTCCCACCGCACGACGGTGTTCGACCGGAATTGCTTGAAGTTGAAACCGTCGGGATTCGTGCCGTTCCCATAGGGGACGAATCGATCCGCGAACGTGCGCGCCGCCGGCGTCGACGACAGGGCACGCCAGTCGTCGAATGACCCACTCGTGATGAACGGCTGGGCGTAGATCTGCATCGTCAACGTGCGGGTGGCGGTCACGTCGAACCGTGTCGTGAGCGAGGTCGTCTTCTGCTTGAGCCGCGCGAAGGTGTAATTGGTACCGGTCGGCGAGTCGTAGTTCCCGACCCACTGCCATCCATCCTGGTTGTAGCTGTATCCCATCCCGATCGAGCCCTGCAGCCGGCTCGACGGCCGGAACTGCAGGCTGGGATTGAGGTCGTACGACATACTGCGTCCTTCGTCACCGCGGCCGAGGAACGAGAACATCGACGGCACGATCGGCTTGCGGCCGTCACCTTCGAGACCGAGCCAGCGGAACACGTACATCGACCGGCCGACCGCAGGTCCGCCTCGCGCCACGCGATCGTCGACCGCGCCCTTGAGCGGATTCTCCACGCCAATGCCGCCGAACAGCCCCCAGAACGACGGCAGCTGCACGAAGCCATTCACGTTGCCGCCGGCGTTGAGCCGATCACCGCCCGTGTTGAACGTCGACCACTGGTTCACGTTCAGGTTCAAGATGCGATACACCTTGGTCGGCTTGAGCATCCGGAAGCCGGTCCAGAAGCTCTGCGTCTGCAAGTCGGCGCGCGGCAGGAAGCCGACGTCGTTGATGTCGAAGCCGGGCGAGAAGCGCGACACTTCGAAGTTCCATCGCGTGATGCCGCCTCCGGTCTTGCCCACGCTCATCCGCGCGCCGTAGCCCTCGAGCGAGGTGCGCGAGGGATCCAGCGCCACCGGGGAGCCGGGCCGCTGGTAGAAGTGCACCGCATTGCGCTGGGTCCGCTCGATCGCAGCCGCACTGCCGGCGATCCGCGAGCCGGCGAGGAAGCCGCGAATCTCGTAGTTGTTGCTGAAGAACCGGTGCCGCGCGTCAATGCCGCCGGTATAGGCCTCACGCCGGAGCACATCCGCGGTCCACTCGTCGGTGCGCCGCTGGGTGGACGTGAGCATCATGCCGATGCCGGAGTTGCCGTTGCGCAGGTCCTGCTGCAGGCGCACCACCGAGTAGTTCGACGTCGGCTCGACCGTCCGGCCCTGCGTGCCTTCGACCCCCGGCGTGTAGGCGTTGAGGGCACCGATCGACAGCCCGCTGCCCAAGCGACCGGTCAGTTTGGTCGCCGCGAGAATCGGCGTGAACTGCGGCGTGGTGTTGTCGCCGAAGCTCCCGCGGAGTTGTGGCGAGCGCCCGATACGCCGTGAATAGAACAAGCCGTTGCATTGGCCATCGTTGCAATCGGTATCAAAGCGGAAGATGCCCGATCCCTCGACAAAGAACGGCCGACGCTCGGCGAAGAATTGTTCGAAGGCGCTGAGGTTGAGCACCGCGGGATCGGCTTCGACCTGGCCGAAATCCGGATTCACCGACGCGTCGAGCGTGAGATTCGACGTCACGCCGATCTTCACGTCCGCGCCGTACTGCTGCTGAAAGGGATGCGTCACCCGTCCGCTCGGGTCGAAGCGGGTGATGTTGCGCTCGACCGCGTAGGGATTGATTTCGATGCGGCGCGGCGCGCCGAGTCGGCCGAAGCCGCTGACATCACCCGCCTGCGAGATGAACCCGGTCTTCGACCGTCGGAACACTGGCCACGACTGCCGCTCCTGCTTGCGACCAATCTCGCGCATCACCATCAGGCCGAACTGGTGGTTCTCGACGTCCGGATAGCGCAACTGGCTCAACGGAATGCGGAACTCCGCCGTCCAGCCCTCGGCATCTCGACTGGTGGCGCTGAACCAGACAGCATCCCACGAGAGATCTTCCTCGCCATCATTGATGACGTAGATGTCGCGCTGCACGCCGAGCGGATTGACGTGGAACATGTACCCCGTCCGCTTGTCGTGATAGCTGTCCACCATGAAGCCCAGATAGTCGCTGGGGGTGCGCAAGTCACGGCGCGAGAGCTGCGCCATGATCGAATCGGGCGTGGTGTCGTACGCCCGGAGGAACACGTAGAGATGCTTGGCGTCGAATGCGATGCGCGCCGTCGTGCGCTGCGACGGCTCGCCGTCCTCGGCGGGCTGCCACTGGCGGAACCCCTCGATCACATCGGCCGAGCGCCACACGGCATCATCGTCGCGCCCGTCGATCACCGGTGCGCGTTCGGCGAATACCGCTTCCACCTCGCGATGTGCCGAGGTGATGATCCGCGGGACGCGCGCCTCCGCCACCCCCGGCGACGCGCTCGCCGAGGATCGATCCTCCGGTGGGCGCGTCGGTGTTGCCGCCGAGTGCGCGACACGGGCCACCTGCTGCGCCGCGACGGGCGTCGTCGAGAGGACGAAGAGCAGGAGCGGAACCGACCGGATGCGGTACGACATAGGACACCAGGTGTTGGGGCTATCCGAGCCTACGCACCCGCACTCGCGGTGTTTCGACGTCGGGACGAGCCGTACTGCGGTGTGATGAGGGACGCCGATTCTGACAGCGACATCCGGCAAAAGGTTGGAAGCCCCCCGGATTCGCCTTGTAGCGCACGGTTCGTCCCGGTAGGTTTTCCCGCGCGACGCGCCCGCGCGGGGACGCGTCCGGTCACATCGGACTCCGGGGCCGCCGATGAGCACGCCGAAACCCAACGAAGAGCGGACGCTCGGCGCGCTGCTGGCCCCGGACATCCTCGTCATCCTCGACGAGAATCCGGCCGACGTCGCGGTCGAGACCGAAGAACTGCACCCCGCAGACCTCGCCGACGTCGCCGAGGCCCTCCCGCGCGATCGCCTGCCGGCCCTGTTCGCGGCGCTCGCGCCCGAACGCGCGGCGAGCGTGCTCGAGTACCTCAACGAGGAGGTCCGCGCCGAGCTACTCGAGGCGATGCCGGCCGAGGATGCGGCCGAGCTCGTCGAGGAGATGAGCCCGGACGATCGCGCCGACGTGCTCGAGACGCTCGACGAGGAAACCGCCGAGGAAATCCTCGACGAACTCGAGCCCGAGGATCGGCGCGAAACCGAGGCGCTGCTCGCATTCGAGCCCGATACCGCCGGCGGCCTGATGACCACCGAGTTCGTCTCGGTCCGTCAGGAGCTCACGGTCGAGGCCGCCGTGGCCGAGGTGCGCGCGATCGCGAGAGGCGGGCGCAAGGAAGCGCTCTATGCGATCTACGCAGTGGATCCCGCGGGCCACGTCACCGGCGTGCTCTCACTCAAGGAACTGCTGGCGGCTCCCGAGGGCGCGCGCATCGAAGACGTGATGTGGACCGACGTCCGTTCGGTGGTCGTGACCGCGGACCGTGAGGAAGTCGCCCGACTGACGTCCGAGTACGACCTGGTGGCGCTCCCCGTCGTCGACAATCAGCGCCGGCTGCTCGGCGTCGTGACGGTCGACGATGTGATCGACGTCATTCAACAGGAACAGACCGAAGACGTCCAGAAGCTGGGCGGTATGGAAGCGATCGAAGAGCCGTATCTCGACACGACCTTCGGGACGATGTTGCGCAAACGCGCCGGCTGGTTGTCGATCCTGCTCGTCGGTGAAATGCTCACCGCCAGCGCGATGGGGTTCTTCGAAGATGAACTCCAGAAGGCCCTGGTGCTTTCGCTCTTCGTCCCGCTGATCATCAGTTCGGGCGGCAACTCCGGCTCACAGGCGACGTCGCTGATCATTCGAGCGTTGGCCCTGCGCGAAGTGCGCGGCCGCGACTGGCTGCGTGTGGCGCTGCGTGAGCTCCCAACGGGTTTTGTGCTCGGCGTGATTCTGGGCTCGCTCGGCGCGCTGCGCGTCTTCGTCTGGCAGTGGCTCGGCATCTACGACCACGGCGCGCAATACGGCCTGGTCGCGCTGACGGTCGGCCTGTCGCTCGTGGGCGTGGTGACGTTCGGGTCGCTCGCCGGGTCGATGTTGCCCTTCGCGCTACGGCGCGTCGGGTTCGATCCGGCGAGCGCCTCGGCCCCGTTCGTCGCGACGTTGGTCGACGTGACGGGGCTCGTGATCTACTTCGGCGTCGCGGTCTTGATCCTGCGCGGCACGCTACTCTGAGCCGCTCAGCCGCAGCAGCGGCCGGCTGACCCAGGGAATCCCCCACAGCATCAGGACGGTCGCCAGACCGAAAAACACCCGCATTGCGCCACGCTTGGACGCCGGCGTCGCGGCCTTCCGGGCGCGCGCGCCGCCGATGTGCACCAGCGCCAGCGCGATGACCATCACCGTGATGTGCTCCACCGCCCAGAAGCGCAGCGTCGCGTCCTTCATTGCGATCTTCATATCCGCCATCGCGGCGGTGGTCAGCGGGCTCCACAAGCCGTAGAGCAGGAGTCCCAGCACGAATTGCACGGTGACCGCGATCGGCAACCAGCGACGCGGCGTCTCGTCAGCCGACGACCACGACGAGTCCTTGCCGGTGAAGGCGCGCACCAGGGCGAGCACCGCGAGGCCCACGACCGCCCAGCGGAGCAGGGAATGCAGAATCAGCGCAGAGGCGTACATCACAGTCCAAGGAAGAAGGGTGAACGATTACCACAGCAGGTGGCGACCCACCTGTCCCACCTGACGAGCGCCCGAGAGCGCGAGCGCCATCTCGAACTCGCGCATCACGATGCGGCAGACGGCCGCGACACCGTCCGCGCCGGCAGCGGCCAATCCCCACACGGCGGGACGACCGAGCCCGACCGCCGTCGCACCGAGCGCCAGCGCCTTGAGCACGTCCGTACCACGGCGGACACCGCCATCGAGCGTGAGCGGCACCCGGCCGCCCACCTGCTGTGCCACGCGATCCAGCGCGTGCAGCGCCGCAGGAACCGTATCAAGATTGCGTGCGCCGTGGTTCGACACCATCACGCAGGCGCAGCCCAGTTCGGCAGCACGTTTGGCATCGACGGGATCGAGCACGCCTTTCACCGCCACCGGAATCCGCGAGGCACCCACGAGCCACTCGACATCCTTCCACGACACCGGGTTCGGCGAGGCATCCCCGTCATCGCGCACGTGCGCCCAGTAGGGCGTCACCGCATCCGCCGGCAACGCGAATCCCGCGCGCGTCTCGCGATCGCGCGCACCGGTGGTGGGCGTGTCGATCGTCAAGCACAGCGCCCGAACGCCCAGATCCTGCACCATCGCGACGAGTTCGCGCGAGCGACCGCGGTCCTTCGCGAGATACAACTGAAACCACAGAGGCGCCCCCTCGGCTGTGGCCACGATCTCCTCGAGAGGCGTCGTCGTGCCGCTGCTCACGCAGTAGGGCACGCCGGCGCGCGCGGCGCCGCGCGCCGTCGCGCGTTCGCCCTCGGGATGAAAGGCCCGATGATATGCCGTCGGCGCCAGGAACACTGGCGACGCGAGCTCGGTGCCGAGCAGCGTCACCCGCGTATCGATCGGTGTGATCTCCTCCGGCACGCGGACGGTGAGGCGACAGGCGTCGAAGGCCTCGCGATTCCAGCGGAGCGAATGCTCGTCGGCTGCGGCCCCTGCCACGTAGGCGTCGGCGTCGGCCGAGAGCGCGGCGCGGCCAGCCGCCTCCCAATCCGCCACCGTGATCGGCCCGGACGGTGCGGCGCCGCTCACGTGCGCCTCCGGCGGCGGTCCTGCACCGCAAACACGCCCGCCCCGCCGACGGCCACCGCGGCAAACGCGAACCACTGCAGGGCATAGCTCTGATGCGGGCCTTCACTCATCGGCGGCAAGCTCAAGCGAACGGGGGTGGAGTCGCGGCGCGTGGTCGTATCGGCCACCGAGGGCTGCACGACGAAATAGTACGGCGCGATCGGGTACGGATAGCGCGACGCGAGCGCCGCCGGATCGAGCCGACGAATATGCAGGGAATCACCCGGTGTCAGCGCCGCGCCGGGTAGACCGGCCGGAAAAACATCGACGAAGGCCTCCCCTGATGCCGAATCTCCGGCCGGTCGCCACCGCGTGCGCTCGGCGGGGTCCTTGGCGTCCTGCGCGTACACCCAGCCTCGGTTCACGAGGACGGCCGTGTCGGTCCCTTGGCGGCGCAGGGGGGTGACGAAGTTCACGCCGGGCGAACCGTTTCGCGTCCGCGACACCAGCAGTGCTTCGTGGGCGAGATCCCACTCGCCCTCCAACTGTACGCGGCGATAGCGGCTCTCGGTGGTGTCGCGTGGCAAGGCGGCCATCGGTAGCGGCGGCGCGGCGAAGCGCGAATACAGACGCGCGTTCAGCGCACGACGCTCGGCGAGCCGGTCGAGTTGCCAGAACCCGAGCCGAACCGCGAGGACGGCAAAGACGCTCGCCAGGACGATGAACAGCAGGACGCGACGGGACACCTCGGGAATCTAGCCGAACAAGGTCGGTTGATCGTCGAGGGTGTCCGGCGGCACCACACGCAGGCCAAGCCGCGACTGCAGGGCCCGTACGGTGGCCGGCGCGTGTCCGCTGAAGTGATTGTTGCAGTACCCCAGCGCCGTCGCGACCCGATCACGAATGCCGGCCAAGACCGGGGTCCACGCATCCAGCTCCGCGGTCACGTCTCGCTGCAGATGCCCGAAGGTCGTGATCGCGCGATTTGGTCCCATCCATCGCACGTACGCGAAGTCCGCCGTCGGCCGCTCCGCCAACTGGAGCAGCCAGGCGCGCGGAATCCAGCGGCCATCCGACAGCGCGATCGCGATCCCGTGTTCCCCGCAGAGCTCGTGCACCGCTTTGGTGATCCACCCCTTGTGCCGAAACTCCACGGCAAGGCGAATGTCGCGCGGCACCGTCGGGACCCACGCGCGGAATGCCTCGAATTCGTCGGGCGTGAAGTCCGGCGCGCATTGGCACAGGACGATCCCGAGCCGGTCACCGAGATGGCGCATATGCTCGAAGAACTGCGCCTGAATCTCGCCGACGTGCTGGAATCGCCGGAGGTGGGTGATCTCCTGCGGCAGCTTGGGCGAAAACAGAAAGCCTTGGGGGACCTGGGTCGCCCAGCCCTGAACCGTCCGCACACTGGGAATCGCGTAGAACGTCGCGTCGATCTCGACCGTATCGAACGCCCGTGCATACGTGGACAGAAACCGCGTGCGCGCCGTTCGCGGCGGATAAAAGGGGCCGACCCAGTCGGGGTAGTTCCAGCCCTGACAACCGAGACGCAACGCCATACGGGATTCTAACGCCTCGCGTGTAGTCGTTCGCCGAGCCGTCCGATACTTCGCACGATGCCGATTGTCCCGCTGCGTGGCACGCCGCCCGGCCAAGAGTCCCAGAGCGAGTTGCTCGACCCCACCGAGTGGGTCGCCAACACGCTCCGGCGCCGCTTGGTGCTGGTGGCGATGCTCCTGGTGATCGCGACGGCCTTCGCCGTCGCGGGGACATCGATTGCCCCGCAGGTTTACGCCCTGCTCGGGGTGCACTTCGCCTCGATCGTCGCGGCGCGCGAAGTGATCGGCCGGCGTGAGGATCGGACGTGGCGGACGCGAATGTTCACCGCCTTCCTGTTCGTCGAGTGTCTGCTGATCGCGGCCGTCACGCACTACGTCGCCGGGAGCCGGTGGCTCGGCGTCTCGGGCTTGCTCCTGCAGATGGGACTCCCTGGCTTCGCGCTGCCGCAACGTGCCGGCATCATCGTGGTGGCGGGCGCGATTCTCGGCTGGTGGACGATGTTGCTGCTGGAAGTCACCGGCGTGCTGATTCCTCCGCCGCTGCCGGGTCTCACCCGCCAGATCGAAGGGACGTGGACGTTGACGATCGCGTCGGCGGTCACGGGGACGGCCTTCCTGATCTACGCGGCGAATTCGGCGCGCAGCTTCCGCCGCGTCCTGGCCCGATCCAGCCGGCAGTTGCGCCAGAGCGAAGCCCGATATCGGGCCACGATCGGGGCCCTTCGCGATGTCGTGTTCCGGGTCGACCGCGAGGGACGGTGGCGCTTCTTGTCGCCGGCCTGGCTGACGCTCACGGGGCAGGATCCGGCCGCGGCCATCGGGCGCAAGGCCGAAGCATCGTTTCACCCCGACGACCACGCCGCCGTGCGCGCGACGCTGCTGACGAACACGAGCGGCAGCGCCCGGCAGATGTGCGAGGTGCGCCTGGCCGGAGCGAATGGGCAGTGGCGCACCGTCGAGTTGCGGCCGCAGGCGGACGACCCGAGCCTCGAGGACGACGAGCCGCAGGTGTCGGGGACCATCGCCGACGTGAGCGAGCGTGCGGCACTGCGTGATCAGGCAGAGCAGGCCGCGCGGCTGGAGGCCGTCGGACGCTTGGCCGGTGGCGTCGCGCACGATGTCAACAATGTGCTGACGACGATTCAGGTCCAGGCGGACGCGCTGCAGCGTCAATTGCCCGCGACGCTCCACGACGAGGTGCGCCCGGTGCACGAAGCCGTGGCGCGGGGGGCCCTGCTGATCCGCCAGCTACTTTCGTTCGGAGGGCGCCAGCAAGTGGTGCCGTCGTTGCTCGACTTGGGTCACGTGCTGCGGACGCTCGAAGGCTTGATGCAGCGCGTGGCGGGCCCGGAGCACACCTTGCACCTGACGGCGGTCGAGCAGACGTGGGTGCGCGCCGATCCGATTCAACTCGAGCAGATCATCGGCGTGCTCGTCACGAATGCGCGGGACGCCTCAGCGCCCGGCAGCGTGATCCGGATCGATGTCACCGCAATGGACGTGACGCGCGAGGCGCCGCCGCCACCATTGCGCGACGGGCCGGCGCCGCGCGTGGGCGGTGATCCGGTCCCCGCGGGCCGCTGGATCGTGTTGCGCGTCGAAGACGCCGGTACCGGGATCGCGCCGAACATCTTGCCGCGCGTGTTCGAGCCGTTCTTCACCACCAAACCGAATGGCGGTACCGGGCTCGGCTTGCCCACGGTCTACGGTGCGGCCAGGCAGTCACACGGCGTGGTCCGGATTGGCACCGAGGTGGGCATCGGTACGACGGTCGAGGTACTCCTGCCGCGTGCGGAAGCCACTTCAACATTGCCGGCGCCCAGCAGCACGACCGGCGGCGTGCGCGTGGCCGGCGCCACGCTACTGCTCGTCGAAGACGAAGACACGCTGCGCATTGCGGTCCGACGGATGCTCGAGCGCCGAGGGTACCGCGTGATCGACGCGGCGAACGGCCGACTCGCGCTGGCGGCACTCGCCGCCGAGGGAGGGCGCGTCGACGCCGTCGTGACTGACGTGGTGATGCCCGATCTCGACGGGCGCGGCTTCGTACGCGAGGCCAGCCAGCGCTGGCCCGGGCTGCGCGTGCTGTTCATCTCGGGCTACACTGCCGGCGAAGCGGGGCACGCGGCGACGACACTCGACGGGCACCCCTTGCTCCAGAAGCCGTTTACCGCCGATGCCCTCGATGCCGCGTTGGAGCGTCTGCTCGCCGATCGCTGAGCGGCGGCCGTCCAGCCGCGCGCCTCAGCGGTAGGTCTCGAAGAAGCCGCGGCCTTCGCCCGCGATCGGGCGCCCGTCCACGCGGCCGCGGAGCCGAGCCCGGCCGCTCAGCTGGAGAAACCACGGCGCCTTCGCCGCGCGCGCCGCTGCCGTCTCGCCCCGCTCGACGAGTGACCGTCGGGTGTCGGTCGCGGCCACGTCGTCGATCAACAACTCGACCACGAGCGTGTCGCCGCCGCGCACGTCCGACATCAGGCCGCGCGATGGCACTGCGATTCGAGTCCCGTCGACAATCAGCGTGCGATCATCGGTCCATTGGACGTCCGGCGGGCGGAACAGGGTGCGGAAGCCGAGCGAGTCCACCAGATAGAAGAACACCGGCGCGCGTGCGGCCGCCGCGTCGACCTGCTGCACCCGGCCATACAGAAACGTGAACTCCCCGGCACGCGACGCGCCCCATTCCCAGTTCACGTTGCGCCAGATCCCCCAGTTGTGATCGTGGTAGGCCTGAGCGTCGACGAATCGCCAGCACGATGTTCCCGTGCAGATCTCGCCGGTCGCCGCGCCGCGCAACGCCGGCACCGCGTAGCCGGACACGAGGCCCTGACCGCCAAGATCTGCCCCGGGGAAGTACTGACGCGGCGCTGGCACGACCTCCATTCGCACGCGGCTCGATGGCCCACCGGCCTCGGCGGGCGCGTCTGCTTCGACGAGATACGTCCCGCGGTCGGTCACGCGCACGGAGGCGCTCGCAATCACGAGATCGGCATCGGTCGTGTCGAATTGCACCGCCGTGGCCGGCGCGCGGCGGGAGTACCGCTGCATCGCTCGGCCCTTCGCGTGACGCGCGATCAGCACTTGGCCGCCCCACCGACCGTTCGGCACGTCGCCGACCAGCATCAGCGTCACGAAGGCGCGTTCGTTGCCGTCCGCAGACAGCACGTTGAAGTAGTGCCATTCCGCCCAGCTCGTGCGCGCATCGGCGGCGATGGTTGGCGGTACGTGGTGCAGGTGATCGATCTGAACCATCGCCTCGCGTGCCGTCGGCGTCAGCCACGCGCGGTCACGATCGTGGTCGTCCCAGCGTCCTTCGCGCAGCGGCGGGACGCCACCGGCGCGGAGCGACGCCGACGGAATCTCTCCGATCGCTCGCGCCGCGACTTCTCGCCCCCCCGCCCGCACGTAGACCAGCTTCTCACTGATCTGCGGCGCCGCGACGTCGATGGACGCAGCCAAGCGAGGGGACGCGAGCAACTGCCGATACACGAATCGGGCGTTGGGGATCGAGAACCACATCCCACCGACGCCGCCCGTCTTGAGCATCTCGACATCGAGCCCTTCGGGTAGCACGGTCACGTCGCCACCGCCGATCAGCCGCTCATCGCGCGCCTGCGCCATCATCGCCTCGCCGATCGAGAGCAGCACGATCATCACGCCGACACCCAGTCCGAAGCCCGCGAAGAGCAAGGCGCTGCGCCAAGGGCGATGCGCCAGATGGGCGAAGGCCAATCGCCAAATCACGGCCGCAGCCGCTCGTCGGCGACGATCGCGCCGTCCCGCATTTGCACGACGCGGCGCGCCGCCGCGGCCAGCGTGTCGTCGTGGGTCACCACGACGATGGTCGTGCCGTCGGCGTTCAGCCGTTCGAACAAGGCAATGATCTCGGCGCCGGTGCGGGCGTCAAGTTCACCCGTCGGCTCGTCGGCCAGAATCAGTGCGGGTCGATTTGCGAGGGCCCGCGCGATGGCCACCCGCTGCTGCTCGCCGCCCGACAGCTGCGTCGGCCGATGATCCGCGCGTCCAGCAAGCCCGACGTACGCCAGCAGCTCACGGGCACGGGCGCGTCGGGCCTCGCGGGGCACACCCGCCTCCGCCATCGGGAGGGCGACGTTCTCTTCCGCGGACAGCATCGGCAGCAGATGAAAGCGCTGGAAGACGAAGCCCACCGACGTCAGGCGAAACGCCGTGGCCGCACGATCATCGAGCGTGGCCACGTCGGTGCCCCGGATGCGCACCGCTCCCTGCGTCGGCCTGTCGAGGGCACCGAGCAGATTCAGCAACGTCGACTTGCCGCAGCCCGACGGGCCGACGATGGCGACGTAATCTCCGGCAGCAATCTGGACGCTGAGGCCACGCAACGCGTGCACGGCGTCGGCCGCCATCGCGTAGTCACGATGCAGGTTTACGGCATCCAAGAGGACGGTCACGCGACGGCTTCCTCGCGAAGCGCAGTGGCAATGGGGAGCCGTGCCGCGCGGTAGGCCGGCAGCACGCCGGCAAAGGTCCCGGCGAGCAACAGCAATCCGAGCGACGTGAAGGCGTCGCGCGGCTGAAAGACGAAGAACGCAATCTCTGGCGGCAGGCCCGGGAAGGCGCCGAGGATGTGGTCGAGGTACCGCGCGGTGAGCAGACCAAGCCCGAGCCCGATCACGCCGCCGAGCAGTGACAGCAGCAGCCCCTCGACGACGATTTGTTGCACGATGCGCGACGCGGCGACGCCGATCGCGCGTTGCACGGCGATCTCGCCGATGCGCTCGTTCACCGACACCGTCATCAGCGTGGCGATGAGCAGAAACCCCACCGCCAGCGAGACGCTACCGAGGATGAACGCCAGATTCCGGAAGTAGGCCAGTCGTTCGTCCGCTTGGGACACCGCCTCCGCCGTGGTCAGCACCGATACGCGGGGCGCGGTGCGACCGATCGCCGCAGCGACCTCGTCGACCCCGCGTCCCGGCGCAATGCGTACCATCGCGGACGAGATGCGATCCGCGCGCGCGCCCTGCGCCGATGCTTGCAGATCGGACAAGGGCAGCGCGACGACGGGCTGATCGGCACCCAGGTAGTAGAAGCGGCCAACGCCAACGATGCGCCGCACCACCGCCTCGCGCACCGTCCGCAACTGGGGATCCCATCCATCGGCGATGGTGACGGTGTCGCCGAGGCTGCGGCTCAAGGCTTGTAGGGCCGCGGGCGACGCCACGACTTCGCCCGACTGGGGCAATCGGCCATCACGCAGCGCAAAGTCGCCCTGCACCTCGGGGACCACACCAATGGCCGCCACCGTGATCGCGCCGTCGGCGCGCGGTGCGATCAGTTGTGCCCCGAGATTCGGCGCAACCACCGCCACACCCGGCACCGCCGCGACGGCGGCCACCAGTGCCGATGCATCGCCGACCGTCGCCTCGGTATCAAACGGCAGCGTGCCCTTCGGCGACAGCCGGATCTGGAAGCCTCGCGCATCGAGCAGATCGCGAAACGAGAGTCGCATCCCGCTCGCGAGCATCACCATATCCAACAGCATCGCCGTCGCGACCGCGATCCCGGCGACCGCGAGCGCCGTGCGCGCGCGGTTGCGGAGCAGCGAAGACACGGCCAACGCAGCGCGCATCGTCAGCGCCCCAATAGCGTCAGCGGGGCGCGACCCGTCAACCGGCGCGCGGCGAGCCATCCCGCGCCGAGCCCGAGCACCACCGACAGCGCGACCGCCAGCGCAATCACATCCGGCGTGACCAACGAGAACACCAGCGGCGTGCGGTACAGGGCCTGGTAATGTCGGTTCACGACTGCCGACACGACGGCCCCCAGGCCAGTCCCGACGAACGCGCCGAGTGCCGCGATCGCCGCCGCCTCGACGACGATGGCCCGCTCCACGGTGCGACGCGACAATCCGATCAGCCGCAGCGTGGCGATTTCGCGGCGCCGTTCCTCGACGCGGAGCAGCATGATGCAGAGCAGGAAGATCGCGCTCGCGAGGATCGTGATGACGCCGATGGCGCGATGAAATCGATTGATGACGGCAAACGTCCGCCCGGTCTCGACGGCAATGTCGGCGGACGGATAGGCCCGAAAGCCGAACGCCCGGGCGTTGATCGCGCGGACGGCAGCCTCCCGCGCGCTCGAGTCGTGGGTGACCACCGCAAAGCGATCGACCCGGTCGCCATAGCGCAGCAGTGCCTGCAGGTCGGTCAGGTGGACGCGGACCTTGTACTCGGCCCGCGCGACTTCCGAGGGATCGGCCGTGCGCCGCGTGAACGCGCTGATCACCATCCGCTGCCCCGGCGCGCCGCTGGCGGCGGCGAGCTCCACGGTATCGCCGATCGCGAGACCGAGGTCGGTGCGCATCCGCTCGTCGAGTGCGACGGTCGGCAGCTGGGGCGGGAGTTGGAACGCGAGCGCCGCGGCGAGGGGCGCCAGCGCACTCAGGGCGTGGAGCATAGCGGCGGGTAAACAGCTGACATCGCGCTCCCGTTCCGGGAGGCTCCGTGGCGCAGCGACTAGCCGTCGATGGTCTCGTCGACGTACACGGCATCGGCCAGCGGGGCCCGCACCGTGCGCTCGCTCGGCGTCGCGCTCCCGCGACGGATGCGCACGGTGAGTGCCCCATCCCGCGACGCCACTTTGGCAACGGTCACGCGTGCCCCCGGCACGATGCCAAGGCCGCCGAGCTCGCGCAGCACCGCCGGATCGCGATCGTTGACACCGGCCACCGCAGCCTCGACGCCGATCTCCAGCGCGCGGAGTCCGCGCCGCCGCGTCTCGGTCAGCGTCCCTTCTCGCGTGGGAATCGGGGCCCCGTGCGGGTCGGTGTCCGGCTCGCCGATCGCTGCCGCCATCCGATTGACGAGCTCATCCGACGCGGCGTGCTCGAGCCGTTCGGCTTCGTCGTGCACGCGGTCCCACTCGTACCCGAGGACCTGCGTGAGATACGACTCGATAATGCGATGCCGACGGATGGTCAGGAGCGCCGCGCGCCGCCCCGCCGCCGTCAGCGTGACGCCGTGGTAGCGCGTGTAGTGCACCAGCCCCTGCTCCGCGAGCCGCTTCACCATTCCGGTGACCGACGCGGGGGCGATCGTGAGTCGCGCGGCGATGTCGTTGGTGGCGCCGGCCCCCCCGGCACGCTCGAGGTCGTAGATGGCCTTGAGATAGTCCTCAACCGAGACCGTCAGCGCGGCGCGTGGCACCGACGGCGTCCCGCGTGACCGCTTCGGGGTCGTCATCCGTTGGCGGGCACGGCGTCGGAGTCTCCGGCGTCGCGCAGGAGCAGCACCGGCACGCGCGCCAGATGCCGCACGCCGTTGGCGACGCTGCCGTACACCATATCGGCGAGGAACCGGTGCCCGTGCGTCCCCATCGCAATCAGATCGCAGCGCTCCCGCTCGGCGGCGGCACAGATCTCTTTCGCGGGATCGCCGCCAGCGAGTACCGCCTCGGCGGCGATGCCATCGGCGCGCAGCGCCTCTACCTCGGCCTCGAGATACGCCCGATCGCGACGCATTTCATCGGACTCCCGCAGATCGAGCTCGCGAAAACTCCGAGCCACCCAACCGTCGGCGACGTGAATCAGCACCACCGAGGCCTGCGAGTGCAGGGCCAGCTGCCGGACGTGGCGCAGGATGCAGCGGTCGGTGCGCGTGTGCTCGAGCGGCACCAGAATGCGGCGGTACATCAGCCCAACCACCCCCCGATGGTTTGCACCAGCAACCAGACGTTCAGGCTGCCGATGATGCCCGCAATCATCCACGCGAGCCCCGTCAACCACGCCGGATTCACGAACTCACCCATCTTCGTGCGATCAGAGGTGAAGCGAACGAGCGGAATGAC
>JANRJP010000106.1:0-13140 GCA_033763905.1 Gemmatimonadaceae bacterium | reverse complement strand
CAGGTCGGCGGCGGCATCTCCTCGGGCCGAAATCCGCTGAACTTCCTGAATCCGAACGACATCGAGTCGATCTCGGTCCTCAAGGACGCCTCGGCCACCTCGATCTACGGATCGCGCGGCGCCAACGGCGTCCTTCTCATTACGACCAAGTCGGGCGGCGACGGCTTCACCTATTCGAGCTCGCTTTCGAACTCGATGATCGCCAACGATCTCGATCTGCTCAACGCCACGCAGTACCGCGCGGCCGCGACGCAGTACGGCGTGCCGGCGACGGTCGCGCTGCTCGGCACCGCGAACACCGACTGGCGCGGCGCCATTATGCGCGACGCGACCGGCCGCGAGCATTCGCTCTCGGCGGGCGGCGGTGAAGGCGATCGCAAGTATCGCTTCTCGATGAACTACCTGAGCCAGGACGGTGTCGTCCTCGCCTCGGCCACCAAGCGCCTCTCGGCGGCGATCAGCCTGCAGGACAAGCTCTACGGCGACCGCCTGACCTACAAGCTCAACCTCAAGGGCAGCCGCACGGCCGACGGCTACACCCCGGGCGCCGTGATTGGCAACGCGACGGCGATGGCGCCGACGCAGCCGATCCTGAACGCGAACGGCACGTTCTTCGAGTGGGCCAACACGAACGGCGTCAACAACCCGCTCTCGGAACTCAACCTCGTCCGCGAAAGCGGCACGGCCTATCGCAGCGTCGGCAACATCGAGGCGCGCTACCGGCTGCCGTTCATCGACAACCTCACGGCGAACATCCGCACCGGTTTTGACTTTGCGCAGGCCGAGCGGACGAACTTCATCCCGAGCAACAACCGCTCGGAGTTCGAAAACAGCCGCGGCGGCAACTTCTTCCGCAGCAACCCGCAGCAGCTGAACACGCTGCTCGAAGTCTTCGGCAACTACACCCGCCGAATCAACGCGATCAAGGGTGACTTCGACTTCACCGGCGGTTACACGTTCGAAGAGTCGCGCGGCGACTTCCCGTCGTTCTTCGCTGACTCGCTCTCGACGAACTTCCTCGGGCAGAACGGCGTCCCGACGGCGCGGATCCAGCGCAACTTCCTGAACATCCAGGAGAGCCGCCTGATCTCGTTCTTCGGCCGCTCGAACTTCTCGATCACCGACAAGTATCTCTTCACGGTGGCGGTCCGTCGCGACGGCTCGTCGCGCTTCGGTCCCGAGAACCAGTGGGGTCTCTTCCCCAGCGCCGCAGTGGCCTGGCGCCTGGTGGACGAGCCGTTCCTCAAGAACATCAAGTCGCTGTCGGACCTGAAGCTCCGCGCCTCGTGGGGCAAGAACGGCAACCAGTCGTTCGCCAACTACCAGCAGTACCCGGTCTACACCCCCGGCAGCCCGCAGGCCGCTGTGCAGTTCGGCAACCAGTTCGTGACGACGATCCGCCCGAGCGCGGTCGATCCGAACATCAAGTGGGAGAGCACGACCTCGACCAACATCGGTCTTGATTTCGGCCTCTTCAACAGCCGCATCAACGGCTCGTTCGAAGTCTACGACAAGCAGACCGATGACCTGATCTTCACGATCCCGGTGCCGGCCGGTACCGCCGTCGGCAACCTCGTGACGACGAACGTCGGCTCGATGCAGAACCGCGGCTGGGAAGCGCTGATCAACGCGGCCGTCCTCCGCGGCGGCGCGAACAAGCTGACCTGGGACGCGACCTTCGCGTTCTCGGCCAACCGCAACAAGCTCCTCTCGGTCAACGCCTTCGGCACGGGCGCCGAGCAGATCCTCGTCGGCGGCATCGCCGGCGGTGTCGGCTCGACGATCCAGGTCTTGCAGCCGGGCTTCCCGCTCAACTCGTTCTTCGTGTACCAGCACCGTCGCGAGAACGGCAAGCCGATCTACCGTGACGTCGACAACAACGGCACGATCAACGAGCAGGACCTCTACGTCGATCGGGACGGCAACGGCATCATCAACCAGCAGGACCGCAAGCCGTTCGAGCAGCCCGCGCCGAAGCTCATCATCGGCCACACGTCGAACCTGGCGTGGAAGGGCTGGGACCTGAGCCTCACGGCCCGTGCGCACCTCGGCAACTACGTGTACAACAACGTGGCCTCGAACCTCGGCCACTACGAGTCGCTGACCCGTTCGGACCCGACGGCCATCCACGCCTCGGCGCTCGAGACCGGCTTCACCCGTCCGCAGTACTTCTCGGACTACTACGTCGAGGATGCCTCGTTCCTCCGCCTCGACAACGTCACGCTCGGCTACACCTTCCGCCGCGGCTTGGCGAACATCAAGAACGTGCGTGTGTTTGGAACGATGCAGAATGCCTTTACCTTCACCGGGTACAGCGGGCTTGATCCGGCGTCGGTCGGCTTCGGCATCGACAACAACATCTTCCCGTTGTCGCGCACTGTGACGGTGGGCGCGTCCTTCCGCTTCTAAGGTCAACCCAATGAATCGAATCCTCCGAACCATCGCGCTCGCCGGTGTCGCCGTCGTCGGCGCCGGGTGCACGGATCTGGTGCTCGAGCCCAAGAGCTCGATCAGCTCCGGCACCGTCTTCAATGAACCGGCCTCGTACCGGGCGTTCATCGCCAAGGTGTACGGCGGCCTCGCCGTGACCGGTCAGGAAGGGCCGAACGGCAACGCCGACATCGGCGGCATCGACGAAGGCTTCTCGCACTATGTCCGTCTGCTCTGGTCGGCGAACGAACTGCCGACCGACGAAGCGGTGCTGGGCTGGGGCGACGCCGGTCTGCCCGAGCTCAACACGCAGCTCTGGGCGGCGAACAACCAGTTCGTCGTCGCGCTCTACTACCGCATCTATTTCCAGATCGCGCTGGCGAACGAGTTCCTGCGTGAGACCGCGCCGGACGTCCTCGCCCGCCGCGGCGTGACCGGGGCGCTGCTGGCCGAAGTCAATCAGTACCGTGCCGAGGCGCGCTTCCTCCGCGCGCTCTCGTACTGGCACGCGATCGACCTCTTCGGCAACGTGCCGCTCGTCGACGAGAACACGTCGAAGTCCGAGCCGCCCGCGCAGTCCACGCGCTCGGCGGTGTTCGACTACGCGGTCGCCGAACTCAACGCCATCCGTCCGCTCCTCCCGGCCGCGCCGCAGTACGGCCGCGCGGGCCAGGCGGCGGCGTCGATGCTGCTCGCCAAGCTCTACCTGAACTCGGCGGTCTACACCGGCACGGCGCGCTACAGCGAAGCCCGTCAGGCGGCGGAAGCCGTGATCGCCACGCCGGGCTATTCGATCGACCCGAACTACATCCGGATGTTCTCGGCCGACAACCACACGTCGCCCGAAATCATCTTCCCGGTCACGCAGGATGGCGTGAACACCCGGACCTGGGGTGGCACGACGTTCATCGCCCACGCCTCGTGCGGCGGCGATATGAACGCCGCGAACTACGGCCTCGACGGCTGCTGGTGGGGCCTCCGCCTCAAGCCGGAAGTGCTCCCGCTGTGGGCCGCGGGTGATGTCCGCTCGAGCTACTTCTTCAGCACCAACCAGACCGACTCGGTCTTCGCGATCGGTAACTTCCAGAACGGCCGCGCTGCGCCGAAGTACCGCAACCGCACGACCGGCGGCGCCAACGGTTCGAACCTGACGCACGTCGATACCGACTACCCGATGTTCCGCCTCGCCGACGCGTACCTGATGTACGCCGAAGCGGTGGTACGTGGTGGAGGCGGCTCGCGTGCGACGGCCTTGGGCTACATCAACGCGCTGCGCGCTCGCGCCAGTGCGACGCCGATCGCCGATGCCGCGATGACCGAAGCTTTCATCCTCGACGAGCGCGTCCGCGAGCTCCTCTGGGAAGGGCATCGCCGCACGGACCTCGTCCGCTACGGCCTCTTCACCGGCAACCAGAAGCTCTGGTCCTGGAAGGGTGGCACCCGCCTCGGGCAGTCGACGGCGGCGTTCCGCAATCTGTACCCGATTCCGTCCTCCGAGCTCACGGCGAACCCGCGGCTCGTCCAGAACCCCGGCTACTAATGCGGACTGACGGTCGGTTCCGGGGCCTTCGGGCCCCGGGACTCCGGACCGCCGTCGCCCTGTGCGCCAGCCTTTGGGTTGGCGCCTGCGGCGACGGCGGTTCGACTTTCCGGGGGGGCGGCTCCGTGGCGCCCCCAGAACCACGGCCGATTCTCGCGTCGCAGTATCGGCCCTCCAACCTCGGACAAGGCGGCAATGCCTTCGTCCACCTGTTCCAATGGACGTGGGCCAATGTGGCCACGGAGTGCGAGCAGCGCCTCGGGCCCGACGGCTGGAAGGCGGTGCAGGTCTCGCCGCCGCAGGAGCACTACGTCAGCTCCCAGTGGTGGGTCGTCTACCAGCCGGTGAGCTACAAGCTCGACGCGACCCGCTCAGGAACGCGCGCGCAGTTCATCGATATGGTCAACCGCTGCCGCACGGCGGGCGTGGACGTGTACGTCGACGTGGTGCTGAACCATATGACCGCGGGGAGCGGGACGGGTTCGGCCGGCACGACGTACACCAAGTACGAGTACCCCGGCGTGTGGACCGCCGCGGACTTTCACCGCCCCTGCGGCATCACGAACTACAACAGCGCCGAGAACGTCCAGGACTGCGAGCTGGTCGGACTCGCCGACCTCAATACGGGACTGGCCTCGGTCCGGCGAAAACTTGCCGACTACTGCTTGTCGCTCCTGGCGCTGGGGGTGCGCGGGTTCCGGATTGATGCGGCCAAGCACATCCAGCCGGTACAACTCGACAGCATCGTGACGCTGGTCAATCGCGAGTGGACGGCCGCCGGCAACCCGCAGCCCTACTGGTTCAGCGAGATCATCGACTACGGCGGCGAAGCCGTGCGCGCCAACGACTACTACGGCTTGGGCTACGTGTCTGGTGGCGCGTCCGACATCACCGAGTTCCGGTTCCGGAGCAACGGGGACCATTTCACCGGCGCCAACGGTCGACGTGTAAGTCAACTGAACGGCTTCAGCGGCCTCGGCCTGATGCCGTCGGACAAGGCGGTCGTGTTCCTCGAGAACCACGACACGCAGCGGAGCGACGGGATCAGCTATCGGGATGGCCAGCGCTTTCGGCTCGCGAACGTCTGGCTGCTGGCGCAGCCGTACGGGTATCCGTCGGTGCTCAGCGGCTACGCCTTCGATCGAAGCACCGGCGGCGGACGTGATGGTGGCCCGCCGCACGATGCAATCGTCAATCCTCGCGCGGTGACTTGCGCCAACAGTTTCGAGACGGCGCTCAACGGGGAGTTCCTCTGTGAGCACCGGGACCCGATGATCCGCCGGATGGTGCGCTTCCGCCGCACGGTCGGCGACGCGCCGGTGAACGCCTCGTGGACCGATGGCGCCGACGCCCTGGCGTTCTCGCGCGGCGCGATCGGGTTCGTCCTCATCAACAACGGTGCCTCGGCACTCACCGCCGCCGTGCCCAGTGGGCTCAGCGCTGGTACCTATTGCGATGTCTTGACCGGCGGACGCACTGGTGCGTCCTGTACCGGCACTTCTGTCTCGGTCGCCGCCGGCGGCACGGTCAACGTGACCGTCCCCGCGCGCAGCGCGATCGTACTGCTTTCGGGAGATCGGTTGTGAACGTTCGAATGATTCGCGCCGCGGCCCTGCTGTTCGCGGCGGGGCCCTCGGCGGTGCCGGCGCAGACGCCGGTGTGGCAGACCTCGCCGCCGGTGGCTGCCACGCCGCGCAGCGGGGGAGGCTACTCAGTAGCGTCACCCGACGGCCGCAATGTCGTCACCATCGAGGAGCGTGACGGTGGTGTGCGCTGGTCGGTGACACGGCGCGGACAACCCGTGGTGATGCCGTCGCGCATCGGCTTCACGTTCCGTGGGGCACCGGCGTTGGGCGACGGGCTGCGGATCACGGCGGCCACCACCGCCGCGCGCGATACCACCTTCACGCAGCCGCTTGGGGAAGTGGCGCGCGTTCGCGATCAGCATCGCGAGCTGCGACTCACGCTGAGCGAGCCGGCGGAACTTCGGCGCTCGCTGGTGCTCGTGGTGCGGGCGTTCGACGACGGGGTCGGCTTCCGCTACGAACTGCCGGCACAGCCGAATCTCGGTGCCTTCGAGATCGAAGAGGAACTCACCGAATTCTCGCTGGCCGAAGATATGAAGGCCTGGTGGATTCCCGCCGACGTGCCGTCGCCGGACCGACAGGAAATGCTCTGGTCGTCGGGGCCGGTGAGCAAGCTGCGGCTCGTACACACGCCGCTCACGTTGGTCGGTTCGACCGGGGTGCACGCGGTGATTCACGAAGCCGATCTCGTCGACTACGCCGGAATGTACCTGCAGGGCCGCAGCGAGTCTCGCACCCTCCGCGCGTCACTCGCCAAGTGGAAGGACGGCACCGCCGTCAAGGGAAAGACACCCTTCGTCACGCCCTGGCGCACCGTGCAGTTGGCCGACCGCGTCGAGCAGTTGGCGCCCTCGACGCTCACCCTCAAGCTCAATCCGCCGAGCCGCATTGCCGACACCAAGTGGCTGACGCCCACCAAGTACAACGGCATTTGGTGGGGGATGCACGTGAACACCGACAGCTGGTCGAGCGGGCCGATTCACGGTGCCACCACGGCCAAGACGAAGAAGTACCTCGACCACGCGGCGGCGAATGGCCTGCAGGGCACGCTCGTCGAAGGATGGAATCTCGGCTGGGACGGCAACTGGATGCTGACTGGCGGGAGCTTCGACTTCCTCCGGTCGTACCCGGACTACGACTTCCCGGGCCTCGCGGCCTACGCGAAGGAACGCGGTCTCAAGCTGATCGTGCACAACGAGACCGCCACCTGGATCGAGAACTACGAGCGTCAGCTCGATTCCGCATTCGCGCTCTATGCGCGCCACGGCATCTCGGCGATCAAGACGGGGTACGTCGGCGACACGGTGAACCCGCTCGGCCACGCGCATCAGGGGCAGTATATGGTGCGTCACCATCGCCGCGTGATCGAAACTGCGGCCAAGCACGGCATCGGCGTCGTGATGCACGAACCGATCAAGGACGCCGGCGAGCGCCGCACCTGGCCCAATATGCTCTCGCGCGAGGGCGCTCGCGGGATGGAGTTCAATGCCTGGGGCGGTGAAGGGGGCAACCCACCTGAGCACGAGACGATCCTGTTCTTCACGCGGCTGCTGTCGGGGCCGATGGACTTCACGCCGGGCATCTTCAACCTGCGCATCACGAAGTCGGGATCCAACGTGCCACGTACGCCGCTCGACGCACGGCCCCGCTCGACGCTGGCGCGGCAGCTCGCGCTCTACGTGGTGATCTACTCGCCGGTGCAGATGGCCGCCGATCTCATCGAGAACTACGAGGGGCAGCCGGCCTTCCAGTTCATTCGGGACGTCGCTGCCGACTGGGACACCACCACCGTGTTGGCCGGCAGCATCGGCGACTACGTGGCCGTCGCGCGCAAGGCGAAGGGCCGTCCGGACTGGTTCGTCGGTGCCATCACCGACGAAGCCGCGAGGACACTCACGGTCAAGCTCGACTTCCTGCCGAAGGGGCAGCGGTTCGTGGCCGAGATCTACGCCGATGGCGCTGGGGCCGACTGGGCAACCAACCCCGAGGCCATCGCGATCTCGTCGCGTCCCGTCACCGCCGCGTCCACGATGACGCTTAAGCTCGCCGCCGGCGGCGGGCAGGCGATTCGTATTCGTCCTGCCAAGTAAGGAGCCGTATGTCCGGTGATGTGCTGAGGCTTCTCGCGCCGATCAGCGGCATTGTCGTGCCGCTGGCCGACGTCCCGGATCCGGTCTTCGCTCAACGGATGACCGGCGATGGCGCAGCGATCGACCCGCTCGGCGCCGAGCTGCTCGCGCCCTGCGATGCCACCGTGGTGCAAGTGCATCGCGCCAAGCACGCGATCACCCTCAATGCCGACGGGCTGGAACTCATCCTGCACGTGGGCATCGACACGGTGGCGCTCGGCGGCGAGGGCTTCACGCCGCAGGTGAGCGCGGGGGATCGCGTCCGCGCGGGCCAAGTGCTCCTGCGATTCGATGCGGATCGCGTCGCGGCGCGAGCGAAGAGTCTCGTGACGCCGGTGCTGGTCAGTACGATGGACGCGGTGACGCGCATCGAGGCCGCGGCGGGACGCGTCACGGCGGGACACGATGTGCTGCTGACAGTGTTCCGCGCCGAAGGGGCACGTCCGGCTGCGGCGCCCGCGAGCTCGCGCGTTACCGCGCCCGCTACCGCGCCCGCTACCGCGCTTGCTACGGCGCCCGCCGCCGAGTCTGCTGCCGCGCCGACCACGGTGCGCTCCGAATGGCTCAGCATCGTTGCCGAGACCGGGCTGCACGCACGGCCGGCCTCTGTGCTGGCGTCCACCGCGCGACAGTTCCGCGCCGACGTGCGTCTGGAGCGCGGCGATGCGTCGGCCAACGTCCGGAGCGTGGTGTCGGTGATGGCGCTCGAGGTGCTGGGCGGCGATCGGGTCCGAGTCGCGGCGTCGGGTGACGATGCGGCCGAGGCCGTGGCGGCGGTGCGCGCCGCACTGCTGCACGAGCTAGCGGTTCCTGCCGCCGAGCCGGTGCCGTCCGCTGCACGCCCGAAAGCAGCGACGGCCATCGCCGAAGCGCCCGCCGTGGTGGGGCAGGGTCCCCTGCCGTTGCGGTTCTCCGGCGTGGCGGCGTCTCCGGGCAGTGCGGTGGGTCCGGTGTTCGTGTGGCGGCGTGACGCGGCCGAGATCGCGCGCGACGGCGGCGACGTGGCCACCGAGCGCCGCGCGCTCGATGCCGCGCTCTCGGCCGCACGTCGCGATCTTGGCGCGCTGCGCGAACGGCTGACAGCCGAAGGCGAAGGCGAGCGTGCCGAGATCTTTGCGGCGCACGCCGAGCTACTCGAGGATCCTGACCTGCTCGACGCGGCCGATGCCGAGCTTCGCGCGGGTAACAGTGCGGCGTGGTCTTGGCGTGCGGCGTTCACGGCGCAGGCCGATCGCGTGCTGGCACTCAAGAACCCGCTGCTCTCGGCGCGCGCGGCGGATCTGCGCGATGTCGGTCGTCGCGTGCTGGCGCAGCTGGTTGGCCGTGATGATGCGCTCGGCGCCATTCCGGCGGGCGCGGTGCTGGTCGCCGAAGAACTCACGCCATCCGATACCGTGGCGTTGGATCGCAACCGGGTGGCCGCCATTGCCACCGTGATGGGCAGCGCGACGTCACACGCGTCGATTCTGGCGCGCGGCCTTGGCATCCCGGCGGCAGCGGGACTCGATCCGCGCATTCTGGAACTCACCCCGGGGACGCGTGTCGTCCTCGACGGGGATCACGGCACGCTCCGACACGGGTTGAGCGCGGCGGAAGAGCAGGCGGTGACCGCCCAACTCGCCGATGCCGCGCGCGCACGCGCGGCGGCCCTCGCCGCAGCCCACGATCCGGCGGTTACGACCGACGGGCATCGCGTGGAGATCGCCGGCAACCTCGGCGATGCCGCCGATGCCCCCCGCGTCGCCGAGCTCGGTGGCCAGGGCGTCGGCCTGCTGCGCAGTGAGTTCGTGTTCCTCGAGCGCCGCAACGCCCCGGACGAAGCCGAACAGACGGCCGTGTACGAGCGCGTCGTATCGGCGCTCGGGCCGGAGCGGCTCTTGGTGGTGCGCACCTTGGACGTTGGGGGCGACAAGCCGCTCTCGTATCTGCCGATGCCCGCCGAGGAGAACCCGATGCTCGGTGAGCGCGGGATTCGGCTGTCCTTGGCGCATCCCGAGACGCTGCGCACGCAGGTGCGCGCGATTCTCAGGGCCGCGAGCAAGGGCAAGGTGGCGGTGATGTTCCCGATGATCGCGACGCTTGCCGAGTTCCGCGCGGCGAAGCGCATCGTCGAAGAGGAGCGAGCGGCGCTCGGCGCGGCACCGGTGCAGGTCGGGTTGATGGTCGAGACCGCGGCGGCGGCGTTGATGGCCGACCAATTCGCCAAGGATGCGGACTTCTTCTCGATTGGTACCAACGATCTGACGCAGTACACGCTGGCGATGGACCGTGGGCATCCGCGGCTCGCGCCGATGGTGGACGCGCTGCACCCGGCGGTGTTGCGGTTGATCGATCGCACGGTGTCCGGCGCGCACGCGTCGGGGCGCTGGGTCGGCGTGTGCGGGGCGCTGGCAGGCGATGTCGCGGCAGTGCCCGTGCTGGTCGGGCTTGGCGTCGACGAGCTCAGCGTCGATCTGCCGCTGATTCCCACGGTGAAGGCGCGGGTACGGACCTTGTCGCTGTCGGCGTGTCGCGAGACCGCGCGACTGGCGCTCGAAGCAGAAGACGGCGCGGCCATCCGCGCATTGGTGGCCACCCGTCACGGTGGTCCGGGAGGGTGGCGTCTTGGATAAGCTGCGTGCGGCGTTCGCGTGGGTGCAGAAGATCGGCAAGTCGCTGATGTTGCCGGTGTCGGTGCTGCCCGCGGCCGGCATTCTCCTTGGCGTGGGCAGTGCGAAGTTCGCCATCCTGCCGCCGATTGCCTCGAGTCTGATGGCGCAGGCCGGCGGCGCGATCTTCGGCAATCTGCCGCTGATCTTCGCGATCTCGGTGGCGCTGGGACTCACCGGTGGCGATGGTGTCGCGGCCTTGGCGGCGTTGGTGGGCTTCGCGGTGATGGTCGCGACGATGGGCGTGATGGCCCCCGTGGTCGGCTACGACCCCAAGCCTATCATCGGCATTCCGTCGATCGAGACCGGCGTCTTCGGTGGTATGCTCATCGGTGCGGTCGCCGCCACGCTGTACACGCGGTACTACAAGCTCGAACTGCCCGCGGTGCTGGGCTTCTTCTCGGGCAAGCGCTCGGTGCCGATCCTCACGGCGTTCGCCGCGATCCTGGTGGGTGTGGGCTTGAGCGTGATCTGGCCCCCGATTGGCGCACAGATCGATGCCTTCTCGCACTGGGCCGCGGGCGAAAGCCCCGCGACCGCGTTTGCGCTGTACGGCGTGGTGGAGCGCGCACTGATCCCGTTCGGGCTGCACCACATCTGGAACGTGCCCTTCTTCTTCGAAGTGGGGCAGTATCTCGACCCGGCGACCGGTAAGATTCTGCGCGGCGAGATCTACCGCTTCACCGCCGGAGACCCGACGGCGGGCAACTTGGCCGGCGGCTACTTGTTCAAGATGTGGGGGCTGCCGGCAGCGGCGCTGGCCATCTGGCGTACCGCAAAGCCCGAGAATCGTCAGGCGGTCGGCGGCATTATGATCTCGGCCGCACTCACGTCGTTCCTCACCGGCATCACCGAGCCGATCGAGTTCGCATTCCTGTTCGTGGCACCGGTGCTCTACGGCGTGCACGCCGTGTTGTCGGGCATCGCGTACTACGTCGCGGTGTCGGTGGGCATTCATCACAGCACCACGTTCTCGCACGGCCTGATCGACTTCGTGGTGCTGTACCCCAATGCGCAGCGTGGCTGGTGGCTGTTGTGGATGGGGCCGCTCTGGGCGGCGATGTATTTCGTCGTGTTCCGCACGGCCATTGCGCGGTTCAACCTGGCGACGCCCGGGCGCGAATCCGACGAGTCCACTGCTGCGTCGGCGGTGGCGGCGCAGTCCGGCGCGGCGGCGGCCGGGTCAAGCGTGGCCGATCAGCTGATCACCGCGTTCGGCGGGGCGGCCAACATTCAGGCGCTCGACGCCTGCGTGACGCGGCTGCGCCTGACGGTGCACGACGCATCGCAGGTCAATGCCGCCACGCTGCGGGCGCTCGGGGCCAGTGGAGTGATGACCGTGGGCAACGGCGTGCAAGCCGTGTTTGGCACCAAGAGCGAACGTCTGAAGGGCGAGATGGCGGCGGTGCTCGAGGGCGGCAGTGGGCGGAGCGCAACAGTTGCTGTACGCGGCACGCCCGCCGCACCGCTCGCGCCGGTTGCGCTGTCCGCACGGGCGGCGCCGCCGGCAGCAATCGACGCCACCCAGGTGCGGACCGCCCTCGGCGGCGCGGCCAACGTGACGTCGTCGTCGGTGGTCGCCCTGAATCGCGTGCGCGTCACGGTGCGAGATGCGGCCGCGGTGAATGTGGCGCTGCTGTCCCCGACGAGTGGCGCTGCGGTCTGGGTGCTCGGCAATGACGTCGTCCACGTCGTGGTCGAAGGCGGTGTCGCCGCCGAGCGAGCGGCGGCGCTGGCGGCGTCGCTGGCGTCCTAGTGGCCGGGAGAGCGGGGCGGGTGGCGACACGAACCATCGCGGCGCTTGCCGTGCTGGCCGTGACCGGGCCGACGCTGCGGCTGCTGCCGGCACAGGAATCGGTCCTCTACGACTCGCCCGCCTTCACGGTGCGCAGCGGCAGCGTCGTGCAGGGACCCTTCGTTGCCCGTGCCGTCACGCGAGATACGCTGCGGTCCACGTATCCGCGTGCGGCGCGGGAGGTGCGATTCAAGTTCGGCATCGCCGGTGGCGACAACGAGTTTGCCCCGGGCACCGAGCACACGATCTACCTGCGGCCCCGCGGCGGGGCGGTGACCACGGGGCAGTACGTCTTCGGCGTGGCCCCCACGCCGCGACGCCCACGTCCAACCGACGCCGTCGAAGGCGAGGACGGCGAGGCGCGCGTGACGTTTCGACTCGATTTGCGGGCGGCCAAGCGCGAGCTCTCGACCACCGGGCGGTATCGCACACCGACCGGCGCGGTCGTGACGTCGCTCGATCCCGTCTACGTCATTGGCGACACCGACCCGCTCGTGTGGGATGTCCGAGCACTGGCCCCGGGCGCGGCGCAGCAGTTGCGCGATGCTGACGGCGACGGGATCTACGAGACCACGCTGACGTTTCGCACCGAGTACACGCGACCCTTGGGGGCCGACGGTGCGGCGGAGTGGCGTCGGCGCGCGGACCTTGGCGCGCTGCCGACGATCCAGACGCCGCAGCCGCTCTGGGATGCCCTGTGGCAGCTGTCGCTCGAGGAACTGACCGAGCTGCGGCGCACCGACGGTGCGCTGTCCGCCGGCGCGAAGTGGCCCGGCGTGTGGACGCGCGATGTGTCATTCGCGTCGCTGCTGAGTCTGGCGATCGTCGTGCCGGACGCGGTCAAGACGAGTCTTTTGGCCAAGGTCGACGCCTCGGGCCGCATCATTCAGGACACGGGCACCGGCGGCTCCTGGCCGGTGTCCACCGACCGAATGACCTGGGCGCTCGCCGCGTGGGAGGTGTACGCCGCGACCGGCGACCGGCAGTGGCTCACGCAGGCCTACGAGATTCT
>JANRJP010000104.1:0-42909 GCA_033763905.1 Gemmatimonadaceae bacterium | reverse complement strand
GAGATCAAGGCCAAGCTGCCGCCGGGTGTGCGGCTCGACATCGTGAAGGACGCCGGCGTGCGCGTCGACGCCAGCGTCGCCAACGTGCAGGCCACGCTCATCGAAGGCGCGCTGCTCACGGTGTTGGTGGTGTTCCTCTTCCTGAACAGCTGGCGCTCGACGGTCATCACCGGTTTGGCCCTGCCGGTGTCGGTGCTCGCGAGCTTCATCGCGGTGTGGTGGTTCGGCTTCACGCTGAACACGATGTCACTGCTCGGCCTGTCGCTGGCGATCGGCATTCTGATCGACGACGCCATCGTGGTACGCGAGAACATCGTGCGCCACGTGGAGATGGGGAAAGACCACTACACGGCATCCAAGGACGGCACCGATGAGATCGGCCTGGCGGTGGCAGCCACCACGTCGTCGATCATCGCCGTCTTCGTGCCGATCGCGTTCATCTACGGCATTGCCGGCCAGTGGTTCAAGCCGTTCGCGCTGACCATCGCTTGCTCGGTGGCAGTCTCGCTCTTCGTCTCGTTCTCGTTGGACCCGATGCTTTCGGCCTACTGGCCCGACCCGCATCTGGCCGAACACGAGAAGGGGTTCATCACGCGCGCGCTCGACAAGTTCAACGCCTGGTTCAACCGGCAGGCCGAGCGCTACAAGCGAGTGATTGCATGGGCGCTGGATCACCGCAAGTCGATGGTCGTGCTCGCGCTGGCATCGTTCGTGGGGGCGATTGCGCTGCCTGCCACCGGCTTGGTTGGCGGCGGCTTCGTGCCGGAAGACGATCGCTCCGAAATGAACATCAGCGTCGAGACGCCGCCGGGGTCGAACCTGGACTACACGCGTCTCAAGGCCGAGGAGGCCGCGCGTCTGGCCCGCACGAAGGCGGAAGTGCTCTACACGTACACCACGATCGGTGGGGCGTCGGGTGATGTCACGGCGGCAGGCATCTACGTGAAGCTCACCAACAAGAACGACCGCGCCCGCGATGTGAAGGAGATCGCCAACGCGCTCCGCGAAGAAGTGAAGTCGATCGGCGGCGCGGACATCTCGGTGTTCTCGTCGGACTTCGGCGGCGGTCGCAAGCAGATCCAGTTGGAGCTGCGCGGCAGCGATGCCGCCGAGCTCAACGCCTACGCCGAGGTGGTAAAGGAAGAAGTGAAGAAGATTCCCGGCGCGGTCGACGTCGGCCTGTCGACCAAGGGGCAGAAGCCCGAACTCAACGTCGAGCTCAACCGCGGTCTGGCTGGTTCGCTCGGTGTCACCGTCGGCTCGATCGCGAATACCCTCTTTCCCGCATTCGCCGGCGTGAAGGCGGGCACGTGGGTGGATCCCTCGGGTGAAGTGCGCGAAGTGCGCGTGCGCCTGGCCGCGGACGCGCGCACGAAGACCACCGATCTCGAGCAGTTGCCGCTCCTGATCAGTGCCCCTGGGGCGCCGCCGTCGACGATTCCGCTCGGCCAGATCGCCAAGATCGAGCAGTCGCTCGGGCCCGCGATCATCAGCCACCTCGACCGCGACAAGGTCGTCGTGGTGCAGGCGAACGTGACCCGTCCGCTCAGCGAAGTGGTCGGTGCCATTCAACAACGACTGGCGAAGCTGCCCAAGCCGGCGTCGGTGACGACCTCGCAGGGTGGTGAGGCCAAGGATCAGGCCGAAGTGTTCACCAAGATGCTCACCGCGCTCGGCGTGGCGGTGCTGCTGATGTACCTGATTCTGGTGATGCAGTTCGGTTCGTTCCTCGACCCGATTGCCATTCTGATTTCGCTGCCGCTGTCGCTGATCGGCGTGATGGTGGCGTTGGCGATCACCGGCCAGACGATCAACATCATGTCGATGATCGGCGTGATTCTGTTGGCCGGCATCGTGGCCAAGAACGCCATCCTGCTGATCGACTTCGCCAAGTGGGCGCGTGAGAAGCAGGGGATGCGGCTTCGCGAAGCGCTGATCGAAGCGGGCGCGATTCGTCTTCGTCCGATTCTGATGACGACGTTCGCGCTGATCGCCGGGATGGTGCCGGTGGCGCTGGGCCGAGGCGAAGGGGCGCAGTTCCGCGCGCCGCTCGGGATTGCGGTCATCGGCGGCACGATCACCTCGACCGTGCTGACGCTGGTCGTGATTCCGACCTTTTACGAGATCTTCGACGAGTGGCGGACGAAGCTGTCGCGACTGGTGGGCTTGAGTGTGACGCAGAAGACCGCGGAGCACCCGGTGCCGACGGCGCTCGCTGCTGGGGATTGAGAGGGCTGGCGTCGGGGCTGCTTGCCGTCGTAACTGCTCTATACCACTAAGGCACGAAGGGCACGAAGAACGACAAGAGTGGGGTGGAGGGGAGCGATCCCCCCACCCCGCTTTTGATTTTCTTGGTGTCCTTCGTGCCTTCGTGGTGAATGGTCGTTGCCCTTACCGCCGAACTTCGCCCCAGACCCCATCCCACACCGGGATCGACGCGTTCCACAGCAGATACCGCGTATCACCACGCGGCGAATCGCGCCGTACCCACCAGCGCCGCAGGCCGTCGATGCCGCGTGACTGTGGAAGCATCGGCGGCCGTCCGCCGATGTCGGCCAACTCGCCGGCGATGGTGACGCGTAGCGCGCCTTCGCGTCGTGCGACCACCGCCGCGAATCGCTCCGGGAAGCGCGCGGCGGCCAATTGCGCCCGACCGCGCGCGGTGACGTTCAAACGGAATGACGCGAGCACGCGACTGCTTGGCAGCGGATCAAGTCCGCCGAACCAGTACCAATACGGCGTGCCGTCGTGCACCCCGCGCACCACCGGGTCGTCCACCACATCGCGCTCCAAGAGCACTGGCGGGCCCTCGGCGAGATCGTCACCGGTCAACACCACGATGCGGTCGTCGGTCTCGCTGACCAGGACTACACCCTCGCCCGAGAAGCTCCACGGCGCGTGCGCGAAGCGCTCGTACTGGTCTCGCATCCACGGCGGGGTCTCCTCGTTGCTGCCGAGGTTCGAGTACCAGCGCCCCACCCAGCCCGCGTGTCGCGCGCCGAAGAACGCTTCCGCCGCGGCGCCGGTCGGAGTCCCCCACGTCGGCGAGGCGTACGAGTTGAACTCGGCGACGACGACGGCCCCGTTGGCGTGGGCCGCAGCGATGTGCGCCATCTCCTGTGGCAACAGCCCGCCGTAAATCAGTCGCGAGCGGTCGAGGCTGGTCGTGGCGCTGTCGCCGGCCGACGCGTTGCGATAATCGCCGGTATAGACACCGTAGGTATCCGCGAGGTAGATCAACGCGGCATCCGCGACGTCAGCGGCCGTGAGTGAGTCCCGAAACGATCGATCCGGATGGTAGCCCACGTAGTCACGCGTGGGATCGTACGCCACACCATCGAGACGCCGGATGCGCCGGTGTTCGAGCCACCAAGCGAACGCCTCGTGCTCGCGCCAGTCTTCGTGCGGGACGGTCTTGTCTAAGATGACGACGCGCGCCCGTGTCGGAGGTCGCAGCCACCACATCCACACCGGCGAGAGCAGAATTACGGCGGCCAGTAGCGCCAGCACCAGCTTGGGACGCGTCCGTCGGACTTCATCCGCTTGCGCGGCGATCTCGCCGAGGCTGAGCCAGACCGATGGGCGCTGGTCGCTCACACGACCGGCGTCGGGCCGGTGATGCCCAGTGCCGACGCTTCCACCGCCGCTGCCTCCTGCAGCAGGGTCCACGCGGTCGCCACGTGGGCGCGCTGCGTACCAAGATTGCCGATCGCGAGCCGAATCACCGTGCGACCGCGCCGGATGGTCGTGCCGAGGAACACGCGACCCGAGGCCGACACGCGCTCGGCAATGCGCGCGTTGGCGGCATCGGCGTCCGCATCGGACACCCCCTCGGGCTGCCAACGAATCACGGCGAGCGAGAAATGCACCGGCGTGACGACGCGCCAGCCGCGATCGGCCGCGACGGTCGATGCAAACTCACGCGCGAGTCGCACGTGATGCCGTACGCGCTCGGCGATCCCGTCGGCACCGTATGCCCGAATGACCATCCACAGCTTGAGCGCGCGAAAGCGGCGGCCGAGTTGGAAGCCGTAGTCCATCAAGTTGATCGCGTCGCCGTCGTCGGTCTTGAGATACGCCGGCACCAGCGAGAATGCGCGCCGGAGCACGTCGGGCTGCCGGACGTAGAACGCCGAGCAGTCCATCGGGACGAAGAGCCACTTGTGCGGATTGACGACGAACGAATCCGCCAGATCGACGCCGTCGAGCAGACCGCGCCATTCGGGGACGGCCGCCGCGGCGCCACCGTAGGCACCGTCGACGTGCAACCACATCCCGGCGGCACGCGCCACTTCGGCGATCTCGGGGACTGGGTCGATCGCGGTGGTGCCGGTCGTGCCGATGGTGGCGACGACGGCGAGGGGCAGATAGCCCTGCGCCCGATCGGCGGCGATCGCCGCTTCGAGCGCGTCAACGCGCATCCGATCGAGGTCGTCCACCGGAATCTTGACGAGATTCTCGTGGCCGAACCCCAGGATGATCACGGCCTTGTCGATGCTCGAATGTGCCTGCTCCGAGGCATAAATGCGCAGCACGGGAACGTCGCGGCGTCCCGACATGCCGCGGGCGCGAATGGCGAGCTCGGGCTTGGCTTCGCGTGCGGCCACCAAGGCGTGGACCGCGGCCGTGGACGCCGTGTCGAGGATCTCGCCGAACCATCCGGCACCGAGGCCCAGCAACTGCCGGAGCCAATCCAGCGAGAGCTGTTCGAGCTCCACCGCCGCCGGCGCGGCGCGCCACAGCATACCGTTGACGTTCAGTGCTGCCGTGAGGTACTCGGCGAGCACCCCCGGCATCGAGCCCGAGTTGGCGAACCAGTTGAAGAACCCGGGATGATTCCAGTGCGTGAGGCCCGGCACGATGACACGCTCGATGTCATCGAGAATCGCGTGCAACGACTCGGCGGCCTCGGGTGGTGCGGCAGGCAAGGCGCGCCGCACGTCGCCGGGTGCGACCGTCGCTCGCACAGGAAACGCCGTCGGGTCTTCCAGATAGCGCGTGATCCACGCCGTCAGACGTTCGGCGGCGGCGCGGAACTCCGCCGGCGGCAGATCCGCACGTTCGACCGCAGCGGGATCGGCCGCATCGAGCGGCGTCGGCGAATCGGTGCGCGCCTCGACGGCCGCGCCCTCGTGTTCCGGCGCGGCGCGGCGTGCGGTGGGAGCAGATCGGGAGTCAGCCATAAGCGCTCTGGCAAACTAGCGCGGCGGCAGCCAGATCCGCCCTTCGAGCCGCTCGTCGTCGGAGCGCGCGGCCGGCAGGTGCAGGAGCGCGTCGCGATGCGCGTCGAGGGCAAGCGCCGCGATCGCGGCATCGAAGGCATCTTCGCTACTGGCAGCCAGCTCACGTGGTCCGCTCGGAATCGACTGGGCGTATCGCCCAAGCACGCCGATGCGTTCACGGGTTGAGGACTTCACCACCGGGCCGGTCAGGGTTCGTGGCCAGATCTCGAATGCGGCCGGTCTGTCGACGGTGGGTGCATCGAACGGCCAGATGGCGATGCCCGCCGCGTGCAGCTGCTGGAGTGTCCGCATCCCGCGAATGGTTGCGGTACCCACCGCGCCGGCGCCGCCGATCTGAAACGTGGACTTGGGGCGAATGCCCGCGACCGGCGCGACGTCGATGTCGGCCGCGCGCCAATGACGCGCGGGGTCGCCGAGATCCGGGCGTGTAGTGTTGCGTCCCCAGAATGGCTCGGGGCTGTCGGCGAGCCACGCGTGGCCCTCGCGAGCCGCGAGCTGCCACACGTCAACCGCAGTCTGGCACCCGTGCTGGCGCGCGAACCACGCCGGGAAGCCGAAGGCAAAGTCGAAGCCGATGCGCATCGCCGGCGTCGTCGTGGCTTCGCGGATGAACCAGTCGGCGACTTCGTCGCGCGTGCGGCCTGCCTCCAAGCGGATCACGCGGCCGTCGCGCGCTTCGGCGATCCAGATCTTCTTGCGCTGCTCCGCTTCGTCGCGCGCTCCGCTCCAATCCACGGCAAAGATGCGCACGGGCTACGCGACCTCGGAGATGGGCGACTCGTCGGTGTGCGGATTCGGCGCCGGCGGTGGCGTCGGTCGCTTTGCGATCGTGACCAGCGCGACGCCGCCAATGATGACGGCGCTTGCCGCGAGCGTGCGGGTCGACAGGGGCTCGCCCGCCACCGCCCAGCCCAGCGCAAGCGCGACGGCGGGGTTGACGTAGGCGTAGGTCGCCGCCTTCGCCGGTGAGACGACCTTGAGCAGCCAGACGTAGGCCGTGAAGCCGATCAACGAGCCGAACAACACCAGGTACCACCACGCGACCCACGAGCGCAGCGATACGTCGTCCAGCGCAAAGCCCTGCCACTCGCCGCGCAGGAACGCGACACCGGACAGCACGACGGCCGCGACCCACATCTGCAGCGCCGTGCGCATTGCCGCCGTCGTCCGCCCGGCCGAGTAGCGCGTGAACAGCGATCCTGCGGCCCAACTGCACGCGCCGACCAGCGCGAGCAATTGCCCGCCCAGGGCCGCCGGCGTGGTCGCGCCGCTCCACGCATCGGGGCCGATCAACAACGCCACGCCCGACAACCCCACCAACAGGCCGGCGACTTCGCCAAGGGACGGACGAACCCCGGCGGGTCGTGCCCAGTCGAAGATCGTCATCCAGACGGGCGTCGTTGCCACCAGCAGCGCAATGCGCCCCGACGGCACGAACTGCGTTGCCCACGTCACGGTCCCGTTGCCGGCACTGAGCATCAGCAGGCCGGTCAGCACGCCGGTGCGCAGGTCGCGCGCATCGGGGGCGGGCGCGCGACGCCACAGCGCGTACGCGGTCATCAGCACGGCCGAGGCGGCGAAGCGCGTGCCGGCCAGCACGTACGGTGGCACTGACTCGATGCCGACGCGAATGCCGAGATACGTCGAACCCCAGATGACGTAGACGGCGGCGAATGCCGCGAGGATTCGGGCGGTCGAGGGCGCTGCGGTCGCTATCGCCACCGGAACATCCGAAGGGCGACCACGAAGGCCACGGCTGCCCACACGGCAATGACCGCCAGATGCGGCGCCAATTCCACCAACCCGCTCCCCATCAGCAAGTTGCCGCGCAGGGCATCCACCACCGCCGTCAGCGGCAGCACGCTGATGAACGGCTGCAGCACATCCGGGAAGTTCTTCGACGAGAAGAACACGCCGCTGAAAATCCACTGCGGCAGCATCACCAGGTTGGTGAGTCCGCTCACGGCCTCGATCGTGGCCACCCGCGACGACACCAACAGCCCGAGCCCGCTGAAGGCCAGCGCGCCCAGCAAGACAATCAGCGAGAACACCGCAATGCTGCCGCGCACCGGCACGTTGAATACCAGCGCGCCAAAGCCGACGATCACCAGCACTTCCACGGTGAGAAATGCGAGTCGCGACAGCAGATAGCTCGCGAGATACTCGGCGCGTGACATCGGCGTGGCCGCGAGCCGCTTGAGCAGCTTGCGGTTGCGTGCCGTCACGACCGAGAACGCAATGCCCCAAATCCCGCTCGACATCAGATTCATCCCGAGCAGGCCGGGAATGAAGAAGTCGATGTAGCGCGAGCCGCGCTCCTGCACCTTGCGCTCGGTAATCGGGAGCGGGTCGGCGCGACCGGCGGCGCGTTGCAACGCATCGTTCACCAGAAACCGCGCAGCGCGACTGTCGGGCCGGTCGGGGTCGAAATCGTACGACAGCGTGCCGTCCGGCTGGCGCGTTGCTACCAGCGCCACTTGCCCGGTGCGCAAGCGTCGCAGCGCCGTGGAATCGTCGAGCACGTCCACGACCAAGCCGCCACCCTGTTCGAGGACGCGCTCGATCGAATCCGACGCCGACGCGCGGACGACCGCGACGCGCAGGGTCTCTGGTGGGCGCGAACGGAAGGCGAGGCCCAAGCCCGCCGCCAGCAGCAGCGGAAAGCCGAACGACCAGAACATCGCCTCGGGCTCGCGCACGAACTCGCGAATCCGCACCAACGTCAGCTGCACCAGACTCAGTGCCGGCAGGGGCTTGCCCATCAGCTCTCCCGCAGCGCGCGGCCCGTCAGCGCGACGAACACGTCTTCCAGCGTGGGCGCGTGGGTGCGAAGGTCCGCGAGTCGCGCGTTCCGCTGCGCAATCAGCTGCAGCAGGGCGGGCAGGGTTTCGTGCACGGCCGCGCACTGCAACTCGTAGCCGTCGTCCGACGTCGCCACTACGCGCACCCCGGGCAGCGATTCGAGCAGGGCGGACGGGACCGCCGCGCCGTCGGAGAGCTGAAAGCGCACCACTTGATCGGCCCCAAGGCCGGCAATCAACGCGCGCGGCGTACCCTCGGCGATCACCTTGCCGTGATCGACGATGGCGATCCGGTCGCAGAGTCGCTCGGCCTCGTCCATATAGTGCGTGGTGAGCACGACGGTCCCACCGTCGCGCTTGTATTGCTCCACCAGATCCCACAAGGCGCGCCGCGACTGCGGGTCGAGCCCGGTCGTCGGCTCATCGAGAAACAGCAGCTTGGGGTCGCCCACCAGCGCGCACGCGATCGCGAGCCGCTGCTTCTGTCCGCCCGACAACCCGCCGACGTAGGCGTCGCGCTTTTCCTCGAGTCCCACGAGCGGAATCACGTCGTTCACCATGCGCGGCTTCTGGTAGAAGCTCGCAAACAGTCGCAGCGTCTCGTACACCGAAAGCTTCTCGGACAGCTGCGTCTCCTGCAGCGACAATCCGATCCGGTCACGCAGCCACTGCGGGTCGCGACGCCAGCTGCGGCCGAGGACGATCACGTCGCCTTCGTCGGCGCTGTTGAGCCCTTCACAGATTTCGAGCGTCGTCGTCTTGCCGGCCCCGTTCGGGCCGAGCAGCCCGAAGCACTCGCCAGCGCGCACGGCAAACGACAAGCCGGCCACGGCGGTCACGTCACCGTAGCGCTTGACCAGCCCGCGTACTTCGAGGGCGAATGCCGGAGCAGCGGCCGAAGCCGGTTCGTGCGTCGTGGCGGGAGCGGTCACCGCCACAAGATACGCCGCCTCAGGCGGCAGCGGCCATTGGACCGGTCAACTGCGTCCGCGCCCACGCCACCGCACGGAGATATCGCGAGGCCAGCCCGTCCGGTGCGATGCCTTCCGCCGCACAGCGCACGAGGACCCCGTCCCAGCGTTCGGCCTCCCACGCCTCGACCAGCGCCAACACCGCGCCGTAGAAGTCGGCGTGATGCTCGATCGCGGCGCGGACGTCGGGGGCCAGCGGGACGTGCCGACCGAGGTCGTACTTCGGCACGCCCAGCAAGTCTGGCAGCGCCGACAGAAAACCCACGGTGAAGAGCGGGCCCGCCGCCTTGGGAATGCCGACTTCTTCCGCCATCTGCTCGGCGAAGCGGCCGCGGACCAGCGCGCGGTGCGACAACTCGGCACGCACCCCGCGATCGCCGAGCGACCGCAGCACCAGCGCGGCCAGCCGCTGGTAGATCACATCCCGTCCGAGCAATCGGATCGCGTGGCCGATCGAGTAGATCTCGCGACCCGCCACGGAGGCACTGTTCACCAGCTTGAGCAGTTCGTACGACAGGGCCAGATCGCGCGTGAATCCGTCTTCGAGCACGGTGTCGTGCACCTTCGGGTCGCGCAGACTGCCCAGCATCCGCAGGGCGTTGGCGTCATTGATGCCCTTGCCCGCTTGCTCCACGCGCTTGGGACTCGCGGCCAGCGCGGCCCACTGGACGAGTTCGGCACCAGCCGCCGCCCACTCCGCGCTCGTGCTCAGCGGTGGGGCGTTGCGCACGATGATGGGCTTCCCGAGCGGGCGCAGCGCGGCAATGCGCGGCGCGACGCGGGCGGCAGGGGCGCCCGCGACATCCACCAGGAGGTAGCGGGCCCACTCGAGGAGAGACGCGGCCACGCCGCCATCGGCCGGCACGTCGAGCACGAGCCCGTAGCCGGCGTCGGCCAAGGGGCGGGCCGCAAAGGCCGCGAGCCCCGCCCCAGGGTCGTTCGTCCCATCGATGAGCAGCAGCATTGCGTCGGGGTCGAGGCGGCGCAGCTGCGGATCGCCCAGCTGATGCCGCTGCACCCGCAAGAGGCCGGGCTGGCCGCCAGTCACCCGTGAGACCCCCTCGGAGAACAGCGCATCCAGCACGGCCTTGAGGGACGCGGCGGCTGGATCGGCGGTGTCCGACAGCTCCAGCGGCAGCCGGGCGCGGTAGCCGACGGCATACGCGCGGACTCGCTCGTCCCGGTCGAAACAGGGCTGGAGGGCGACGAAAGTGCTCATATCCCTTGGGAGTATCGGTCCCCACCCCTCCCCCCTGTACGGTCGAAACCGCCGGGCTGGCCTCCCCCGTAGGCTAGGGTATGCGCCATCGAGTGTTTGCCGCCGCGGCGGCTCTTCTTGCGTTCGCCCCCGCGGCAAGCGCGCAGGCCCGTTCCGATTCCAGCGCCCGTCCCGACCGACGGCGCGATCAACCCGACAGCGCGGCCGTCGCGGCCGACTCCGCCGGCGCGGACTCCAGCGGTCGCACGAAGCGTCCCAAGCGGGCCCCGATTCCGGTCACGCCCGCGCTCGAAGCGAGCGCCTTCTCGACCGAGGCGGCCCGGCGATTGCTGTTGCAGGCGCGCGAGGCGCGCGTGCGGCAGGACTCCAGCATTATGGCGTACGACGCCACGTCGTACAGTCGAATTTCGGTCGGCCTCGGCGTGCGATCGATCGGCCGCGAGCGCTTGGCCTTCCGCACCGAGACCGCGGCACGCGTCCGCTGGCAGCGGGGCAGCGGGGCGGTGATGGACATCCTGGGCTCACGCGCGGTGGTGCCCATCGCGTCCGGCACCAAGTCGCGCGTCGAAGCCGACATCCCCACCGCACCGTACTACCCCGGCCGAGAAGCCCTGTGGTTTGGTGCCGGTGTCGCGCAGGCCGACGTCGATCCCGACGAGGTCATTCACCCGCTGGCCCGAGGCTCCGAGGCCTACTACCGCTACGCGGTCGGAGACTCGCTGCAGTTGGCGCTCGGCAACGGGCGCACGATTACCCTGCGCGAACTGCGCGTGAGCGCCCGGCGACCCGAGTGGCGCCTGATCGTGGGCTCGTTCTGGTTCGATGTCGCCACCGGGCAACTGGTGCGCGCGGCGTATCGGTTCTCGATCGATATGGACATCAAGCAGGTTGCCGAAGAGGACGACAAGGACGCGTTCGAGGACGTGCCGCTGTGGGTGAAGCCGATGATCTTCCCGATGAAGGGCTCGCTCGAAGGCGTCACGATCGACTACGGACTGTTCAACGGGGTCTGGTTGCCTCGCACGCAGGCGATGAGCGGCAGCGCGCAGATCAGCTTCATGCGCGTTCCCGTGCGCTACGAAGAGCGCTACAAGTACGCGAGCGTCAATGTCGTCGACGCGACACTCCCGAAAATCACGCTGCCGCCCGACGGATCCCGGAGCGGAGACGGCGTGAATGTGAACGTCTCGATCGGAAGCGACGTCGATGACCCGAACGACCTAGGCCCCGATCTGCCGCGGATCACGGCGGACTCCGCGCGCCGATTGCTCGCATCGATCCCGTCCCCCGACAGCCTGCGCGCCGCCGCCCGAGCGGCGCGTGCGGCCGGCGATACCGTGGAAGCGCGCAAGCTGCGAAGGGCCGCAGCGACGGCTCGACGCGATTCGAGCCGCGCCACCGACCAGCTCACCTGCGCCGAAACGGGGATGAAAGTGCGTAGCGGCCGGATCTACAACGGCGCGCTGCCGATGCTGTCGCGCGTGCCCTGCGATCGCGAGGCCCTGATCAACTCGACGGCGCTACCGGGTTCGATCTTCGAGCCGGGCGAAGAACTGTTCGGCGTTACCGAGCGCGACGCGTTGCTCAAGGAACTCAATTTCGATCTGCAGGCCGATCTGGCGCCGAAGCCGATCGCGCTCGAGTTCGCCCTGGCCGAGGGTGCCGTCCGCTACAACCGTGCTGAAGGGCTCTCGATCGGTGTCGGGGCCCGGCAGGATCTCGGCCTGGGCTACTCGGTGCGCGCCGACGCCCGCATTGGCATAGGCGATCGCCAGCCGCTCGGTGGCCTCGAAGCGACGCGAACCACCGGGCGTCGCAGTCTCACCGCGCGCGTGTATCGACGGATGGAGACGGCGACGGACTTCGGCCAGCCGTTGGCGTTCGGCGCTGCCACCGGCGCGCTGCTCTACGCCCACGACGACGGGATGTACTACCGGGCGTGGGGCGGCGAGCTCGAATGGCGCGCCGATCCCGCAGGCGAGACGATGCTTCGCGGCTTCGTGCAAGGGCAGTCGCGCGCCGCGGTGACGACGCGCTGGTCGGTGTTTGGCGGGAGCAACGACGTGCGATTCGGCCCCGAGCTGGCCGCGCAGGCCGGCACGTGGGCGGGTGTCGAGGGGGTGCTGCGGCGGTCGTGGGGCCTCAACCCGGCGGGCTGGCGTGCGTTTGGTTCGGCCAAGCTGGAGGGAGCCGCGGGCACGAGCGCGTACGGGCGCACCGTCGCTGACCTCACGATCACGCGCGGCTTCGGTACGTGGTCGTCGCTGGCCGTGACGGGGGCCGCCGGGACCACGGCAGGGCAGGTCCCCGCCCAGCGCGCGTTCTACTTGGGCGGCTTGCAGACCGTGCGCGGACAGTTCGTGGGAATCGCGCCGGGCTACGCCGGCAACGCGTTCTGGTTTGCGCGCAGCGAATTGGGCGGTGGCGGCGCGGTGTTCCGGCCGTCGGTCTTCTACGACCTCGGCTGGGCTGGTGCGCGCGAGCGCTTCGCGGCAAGCGGGCAGACCCTGCTCCGCGGGGCCGGCGTTGGTGTGTCGATGCTCGACGGCCTGTTCCGGATGGACGTCGCCCGCGGCCTCGCGCCGACGCGCCAGTGGCGCGCCGACTTCTCGGTGGACGTACGATTCTAGGATGTCCGGTGCGACCACCTTTGCGATAGCCATTCCGACATTCCGCCGCGAGCAGGTGCTGCTCGACACGATCGCCAGCGTGCTGGCCGAGTGTCCGGGCGTGCCCCTGCTGGTGGTGGACCAGACGCCCGCGCACGAACCGCACGTGGCGACGCAGCTCGCCGCGTGGGTGTCGGCGGGGGTGCTGCAGGTGCTGACGCAGGCGCCCAGTCTGACCAAAGCGCGCAATCGGGCGCTGCGCGAGCTGCGGAGCGACGTCGTGGTCTTTCTCGACGACGACGTCGTGCTCGCGCCCGGATTCTTGGCGGCCTATCGTGAGGCATTCGCGCCGGCCGATGTGGTGGCCGCCGGCGGACGCGTCCGGGTGCCGACGCCGCGCCCGTGGCCCGCTCGCGCGTCGTGGCCGATGATTCGCGACTACCACTATCTCGATGTGAGCAGCGCAACGCCGGTCGCGCGTGTCGCGTCGGTCCGCGGCTGCAACCACGCCGTGCGTCGCGAGGCGGCGCTGGCCGCGGGCGGGTACGACGAGACGTACGACGGCTGGGCGTTGCGCGAAGAGACGGATCTGATGCTCCGGCTCCTCTGGGCGGGTGGACGCGTGGCGTATGTGCCGGCAGCCGATCTGTTGCATTTGGAAGCGCCCTCCGGTGGCACGCGTCAGGCGCCGCGCGTGTCGGTGGCCGATGTGGCGGCGCGCTTCGATCCGGTGCTGTACTTCGCGTGGCGGCACCTGTACCCGCACGGCGAGTTCTGGAAGGACATCACCTATCGCCAACTGCGCGAACACGGCGGCACGCTGTTGCGCGGTGCCGCTGGTGGGAGTCGCGTCCGTCTGGCCGCCGGATTCGTCACGGCGCTGTGGCGGTCGCGGAGCCGTGCGGCCTCGCGCCACGACCGCTGTCCGCCCGCCGTGTCGCGGGCGCTCTGGACCTCAGTCGGTCCGTTGCGCTGAGCGACGCAGGGTGTCGAGCGTGGTCTCCACACCCGCCGGCAGCTCGAGGGTATCGGCAATCGCGGCAATGGTCTCCGCTTCGCGCCACGCGTCGCGCAACGGCGCGAGGTCGGCGTCGATGGCCTCCCGCTCGGCGGATTCGTGCAGCGCCATTTCGAGCGCGAGACGCGTCTGCAGGGGGTACGCCAACACAGACGAGTAGGCGAGTCCTCGGCGCGACAGTTCCCGCAATGCCGCAGGCAGGAAGGCGTCGGGATGTCCCGCCGACTCGATGGCATCCACCGCGCGCCGCACGACGGGGGCGGCGCCTCCGTCGGCGTTGAGCATTGGCAAGAGCCGCGCCGCATTGCCGCGTGCCGCGTCGCCGCTGGACGTGAGCCGCAGGAGTTCTTGATTGCTCTTGATCAGCTCGTCAGATGGGTTCTGGCGCCAGATGTCGGCCGCGCACACGAGCCGCCCGGACTCGAAGCGCAGTTCGAGCGACTGGAGGGCCATTCGGACCGACCGATGGGTCGAGCCATCGTCCGAGACAAAGCGCACCGGTGCCATTGGCCCGACGCCAGCCGATTGCAGCCACCGCGCCGCCACGCTCGTGATGATGCCGATCGCCGAGACCGCCGCTGGCAGCGCGACCATCGCCGTGGCCGCCCCCACCAGCACCGCACCACCCGCGACGGCGGCGCCCGCCGTGCGGACCATCGTCTTGCGTCGTCGCCGACCGAATTGATCGCCGTAGCGCCACGCCGCGAATTCCGGCCGGAGCGGCGCCCCGACCCGAATCAGCTCCGTCCCTTCACGCACGCGGGCCAAGCCGATCTCGTCGGTGGACACGCGCGTGGGCGTCGCCCGATACAACCGCTCGGCATCTTCGATCGCCTCCCACCGCTCTTCGAGCGGGACGAGATTCCACCGCTCGCACGACGGGCACACTGCCCACAGGCGTCCTCTGGCCCCGTCGAACGCCAACCGGCGTCCGACGGGGAAATGCTCCACCACCTCGTTGACTCCGAACGGCGCTCGGCAGAACAGACACCGGTCGTACATCGTCTACTCCGCCAGCAATTCGCCCCGCGCGACCAACACACTGCGGCCGCCGACGCGGACGGCGCTCACGGCCCCGGCCGCCTTGTCGGCTTCGATCTCGATGCGGCTGGGGCGGCCCATCTCGAGGCCCTGTGCAATCGCCCACGAGAACGTGCCGTCCTTGGCCGATTCGCGCGCCGCGAGATAGCCCGCCAGTGCGGCCGCTGCCGAGCCCGTGGCCGGATCCTCCGGCACGCCGGCGCCCGGCCCGAACATCCGCGCGTGCACGTCGAAGCCGTCGTCGCAGCCCGTGCGCGTGAACACGTACACGTCCTTCGCCCACCAGTTGGCGAGCGTCGACTCGTAGAGGTCGAGCTTGAGTCGCGCCTTGGCCAGCGCGGCGCGGTCCTTGACCGGCACGATCAAGAACGGAAACCCGCAGCTCACCGCCTGCGGCGCCGAGGTGCCCGAGCCGAGGTCGTTGGCTTCGAGCCCCAACATCGCCGCCAGGGTGGCACGCGTCGGCGGCGGGGGGCCGACTTCAGGGAGTGTTGCGGTCGTCAGCTGCGTGAACACCGGCACGCCATCGACGGCGCGAATGACGACCGGCGTCGGCCCGACGTTGAGCTCGAGCACGATGCGCGTCTCGTCGCCCGTCAGCGGAATGCGGCCCAGCGCGGCCAGCACGAAGGCCGTGCCGACCGTCGGATGCCCGGCAAAGGGCATTTCGTGGGCGATCGTGAAAATGCGCACCCGAGCCGCGTGGGCGGGGTTCTCGGGCGGGAGCACGAAGGTGCTCTCGGCGTAGTTGAACTCGCGCGTGATCGCCTGCATCTCGTCGGTGGTGAGGCCCGTGCCGTCGAGCACCACCGCCAACTGATTGCCGCCGAAGCGGACGTCGGTGAAGACGTCCGCCGTGATGTACTCCCGCCGTCCGATCATTCCGCGCCCAGGAACGGATAGCGCCAGTCGTGCGGCGGGACGAAGGTTTCCTTCACGTTCCGCGCGCTCGTCCAGCGGACGAGGTTGAGCTTGGAGCCGGCCTTGTCGTTGGTGCCCGAGCCGCGCGCACCACCGAAGGGCTGCTGGCCCACCACGGCGCCCGTCGGCTTGTCGTTCAGGTACAGGTTGCCGGCCGCATTACGCAGCACGCTCGCGGCTTCCCAGAGGCGTGCGCGGTCCTGCGAGAAGATCGCGCCGGTCAGCGCGTAGGGCGACGTGCGGTCGACGAGCGCCAGCGTCTCGTGCCACTGCGGGTCGTCGTACACGTAGGCGGTGACGATCGGGCCGAAGATCTCTTCCTGCAGCAGGCGGCTCGCCGGATCGGTCACCTGCACGAACGTCGGCTGCACGAAGTAGCCCACCGACTTGTCGGCGGTACCGCCGGCCACCACCGTGCCGTTCGCCTTGGCGTAGGCGAGATACTCAACGTGCTTGTCGAACGCCTTCTGGTCGATCACCGCGCCCATGAAGTTCGAGAAGTCCCGCGTGTCGCCGACCTTGAGCTCGGCAATCATCTCGGCGACCTTCGCCTTCAGCGTGGGCCACAGCGACTTGGGCACGTACACGCGGCTCGCCGCCGAGCACTTCTGGCCCTGATACTCGAAGCCACCGCGAACGATGGCCACCGCCAGTGCCTGCACATCCGCCGAGGGGTGCGCGATGATGAAGTCCTTGCCGCCCGTCTCGCCGACGATGCGCGGGTAGGACTTGTAGGACGACATATTGGCGCCGATGGTCTTCCACATCGAGTTGAAGACGCCGGTCGAGCCGGTGAAGTGCACGCCCGCCAGATGCGGATCCACGAGCAGGCGATCCGAAATCATCGCCGCGTCACCGGGGAGGAAGTTGATCACGCCGGGCGGCACGCCCGCTTCTTCGAGCAGGCGGAACACGTACCACGCCGAAAGCATCGCGGTGCCGGCGGGCTTCCAGATCGCGGCGTTGCCCATCAGCGCCGGTGCGGTGGGCAAGTTGCCCCCGATGGCGGTGAAGTTGAACGGCGTCACCGCGTACACGAAGCCTTCGAGCGGCCGGTACTCGAGCTGGTTCCACATCGACGGATCGGAGATCGGCTGCTCGCCGTAGAGCTCCTGCGCGAAGGCGCAGTTGAAGCGCCAGAAGTCTGCCAGCTCGCAGGCGGCGTCGATTTCCGCCTGGTGCACCGTCTTCGACTGGCCGAGCATCGTTGCGGCGTTGATCGTGTCGCGCCAGGTGGTGGCCAGCAACTCCGCCGCCTTGAGGAACACCGCCGCGCGCTCTTCCCACGGCCAGCGGGCCCAGTCTTCGCGCGCCTTGAGCGAGGCCGCCACGGCCTTGGCCACGTGGTCGCTCGATGCCTTGTGCCAGGTCGCCAGCACGTGCCCGTGCGCGTGCGGCATCACGGCCGAGGCCGTCTCCCCGGTGGTGAACCGTTCGCCGCCGATGACGACCGGGATCTCGATCTTCTCCGCGGCCATCGACGCTAGGCGGGCCTTGAGCGAGGCACGCTCCGGGGAGCCCGGCGCGTAGCTGCGGACAACTTCGTTGCGCGGGGAAGGCACGCGGCGGAGACCGGCGAAACCGGCGGGCGGCAGGAACGTCGACATACGCGGGACGAGGCGAAGGGGGGGCGTGTCGGCGGACCCCGCCGACGTCCCGAAAGCTATCCGATCCGCCGACCCGTGCGCATCTTGTGACCTATGCGCGTGCTCGTAGCCGACGACGACGAAGAGATGCAGCTCTGGTTCGAGGCGATGCTGGCCGCGGCGGGGCACGAGGCGCAGATCGTCGCGGACGGCATTGCCGCGCTGAAAGCCTGGGAGTCGTCCAAGCCCGCTCTGGTGCTGCTCGACTGGCAAATGCCCGGGCTCGACGGCATCGAAGTCTGCCGCCGCATTCGTGCGCTGGAGCCGGGTCGCGAGACCTTCGTGATGGTCATTACGGCACGCGACGGCAGTGACGACCTGATGCAGATGCTGGAGGCCGGCGCCGACGAGTTCGTCTCGAAGCCGCTGACGCCGCAGGTCTTCGTCACCCGGATGTCGATCGCCGAGAAGCGCATCGAACTCGCCGCGGCGCGCCGCGCGGCCGAGCAGGCGCTGACGCAGGCGCGCTTCCTGGCAGGCATCGGCGAAACAGCGATTGCGATTCAGCACGAAGTGAACAATCCGCTCACGGCGCTGCTCGGGGCGGTCGCACTGATCCAGCACAAGCTGGTCGCCGAACACGAAGTGCCGGAGACGCTCGAGATCATCGCCGAGCAGGCCGAGCGCATCGGACAGGTCGTCAAGCGCCTCGGTGGTCTCCGCGAACCGAAGAGCGTCGAATACCTCGCGGGCAAGCAGATGATCGACCTTTCATCGGATGGATCGCCGCCGTGACGTCCCTGTGGATTGGAGCACATACGCCGGACGCCGGCGGAATTGCGATGGCGGTGCGCCGCGCTGGCGCCTCGAAGATGCGGTCGGTGCAGGTCTTCACCGCGCCCCCGCAGTACTACGGCGAGAAAGTCGGAGTGAAGCCGGACCGGCTCGCCCGCTTTCGTGAGGCCTGCGACGCCACCGGCATTCCGGCATCGCACGTGATGGTGCACGCTGGCTACGTGCTCAACACCGCGTCTCCGGAACCGGAGAAGTGGCAGAAGGCCGCGAACGGGTTGGCCAAGGAGCTCGAACGCTCCACTACGCTCGGCGTGTACGGATGCTGCTTTCATCCCGGCTCGGCGGGGAAGACCGACCGAACCGAGGGGATCGCGCGCGTCGCGGCGGCACTGACGCACGCGATCGAAGCTGCGCCCCCGGGAAACACCCGCGTGCTGGTCGAGAACACGGCCGGCGCTGGCGCGACGATCGGCCGGACGGCGGACGAGGTCGCGGCCATTCTGTCGCAGGTGCCGGCGTCGCTCCGGAGCCGAACGGGCTATGGGCTCGACACCTGCCATCTGTTCGCGAGCGGCCATCCGATCCACGAGTCGGCGGCGCAGCTGACCGCGGTGCTGGATGCGTTCGAGGCGGCCGTCGGCGAGCCGCCGGCGTTTTTCCACCTGAACGACAGCGAAGGGGCGCTCGGGTCGAACAAGGATCGCCATCGACTGATCGGCGAGGGGGAAATCGGCGTGGAGCCGTTCCGGTGGCTGCTGCACGATCGCCGCGCGCGCGGCGTCCCCCTGATTCTCGAGACGCCGCAGGCGAAGGATGACTGGGCGGACGACGATGCGTCGGCGGACGAGGCCGACGAACGGATGGTCCGCCTGCTCGAATCGCTCGCGCCGTAGCAGGTGCGGTAGCAGGCGCCGTAGCAGGCGCCGGGCCAGGCGCCGGAGCGGCTACCCGCGGGGGCGTCATCGCCGTCGACGCCGCAGGTGAGACCCCGTCCCATAGGGGGCTGAAGAAAAAAATCGCGATTTCCCCTATGACGGGACTATTGCGCGAATACGCCGTCGTCTTATCCTTGTGCGGCGACGGGGAACCGGGTCTCCGTCCTGCGCGAATGCGCACACCCTCCGAACGGAGAGTTCGAATGGCTGCAAAGAAGAAGGCTGCAAAGAAGGCGCCGGCCAAGAAGGCCGCGAAGAAGAAGACGGCGCGCAAGCCGAACGCCGCGTTCATGAAGGCGATGACGCCGAGCGCCTCGCTCGCCGCGGTCGTCGGTGACAAGCCGCTCCCGCGCACCGAAGTCACGAAGAAGCTCTGGGCGTACATCAAGAAGAACTCGCTCCAGGACAAGAAGAACAAGCGCGTCATCAACGCGGACGACAAGCTCCGTCCGATCTTCAAGAAGGACAGCGTCAACATGTTCGAGATGACGAAGCTCGTGAACAAGCACCTCTCCTGAGCTGACGTCACACCGTCGTCCGACGCTGGACGGCTCGAGGGGGGCGGTGCCGCAGATGCGGCGCCGCCCCCTCTGTGTTTCCCGGGATCCGTGGGTCCGACGCCGCCAGACCCTTGATCACCACTCGCGGTCCGGCGTCATTTCAGATTCGCGCATCTCCCTGCTTCCCCGGTTCCTCCTGCCGCGTGGCCAAGAAGTCCGATCTCAAGTCGACCGACGCCGAGTCGCCAAGTCCTGCCGTTCCCGCGGCCGACAACCCCGTCGCCCAGCTGAAGCGCGGCGGCGCCGCGGCGCCCGGCGGCACGGGCGGTTGGCGCGAATTCGTCCGGTCCTACGGCAGTGCGCTGTTGCTCTTCCTCGTCCTCCGCACCTTCTTCGTCGAGGCCTTCCGGATTCCGTCGGGCTCGATGATTCCGACGATGCTGGTCGGGGATTGGCTCTTCGTGAACAAGCTGCGCTACGGGCCGAATCTGCCCTTCACGGACATCAATCTCCCCGGATACGCCCAGCCCGCCCGCAACGACATCGTGGTCTTCAAGAGCCCAACGCAGATCGATCAGCCCGAAGACCCGAACCCGATCCTGGTGAAGCGGCTCAAGGGGATGCCGGGGGACACGGTGTACATGCGCGCCGGCGTCTTCCACGTGAACGGTGTGGCGGATCCCCAGACCGGAGACGCCGCGGCGAATCCGGTCGGCGATCCCGACGAAGAGCATCCGCTGTTTGCGTGGCAGGCGCGCTTCGCCGTCAGCGGCACACGCTTCGGCGAGGCACCGGCGCGGCCCACGCACGACAACTGGGGGCCGCTGGTGGTGCCGCCGGGCTTCTACTTCATGCTCGGCGACAACCGCTACCAGTCGAAGGACGGCCGCTATTGGGGGCTGGTCCCGCGTGAGAACATCCGCGGCCGGCCGCTGTTCGTGTATTACTCGTACAACGCCGACGACTCCGATCGCATTCTGCCGTTCATCACCGACATCCGGTGGGGACGGATCGGCCACTGGTATCGCTGACCTTTCGCGGGATCTCCTGCCGTATGCGCACCCCTCTCGTCATCACCCTCGCCGCAGTGGCCGTCGTCACCGGCACCGCCTCCGTCGCGACCGGTCGCCCCGCCGCGCCGCCCGTCGCCTGCGCGGACGACAACGTCGGGCTCGTGCTTCCCGACGGCTTTTGTGCCACGCTCTTTGCCGAGGGCTTGTCGCAGCCGCGACACGGCGTGGTGGCGCCCGGCGGTGAGCTGCTGGTGAACTCGCGTGCCGGCGGCGGCATCGTGATGCTCAAGGACGCCGATGGCGATGGGCGCGCCGAGATCTCGCGCAAGATCGCCGATGCCAACGGCACCGGCGTCGCCCTCGGCGCCGACGCGCTCTACGCCACGGCGGGCAACGCGATCATTCGGTACCCGCTCCGGGCAGGGACCATCGAGGTGGCCGGGCCGGCCGACACGATCGTGCGTGACCTCCCGATGGGTGGCCATAGCGCGCACAACTTCGTCCTCGACGGCCGCACGCTGTACGTGAACGTCGGATCTCGGACGAATTCGTGTCAGGAGAAGGATCGACAGACGGAGTCGCGCGGCGTGGACCCCTGCGTCGAGCTCGAGGGGCGGGCAGGGATCTGGGCCTTCGATGCCACCAAGACCAACCAGACCGTGACGCCGGCGACGCGCTACGCGACCGGCATCCGCAATGCCGTCGCGATGACGCGCAACCCGAAGGACGGTTCGCTCTGGGCGATGCAGCACGGGCGCGACCAGCTCGCGCAGAATTGGGGGCGTCTCTTCGACAACACGTTCAGCGCCGAGAATCCGGGCGAAGAGCTGCTGCAGGTACGCAAGGGAGACGACTTCGGCTGGCCGTACTGCTTCTCGCTGACGGCGGAGAAGAAGAAGGTGCTGGCGCCCGAGTACGGCGGCGACGGGAAGGAGGTTGGCCGTTGCGCGCAGAAGAAGGCGGCGGTGTATCTGTTCCCCGGGCATTGGGCGCCGAACGCGGTGATGTTCTACAACGGCACGCAGTTTCCGGCGGCCTACCGCAATGGCGTTTTCGTGGCCTTCCACGGGTCGTGGAACCGCGCGCCGCTGCCGCAGGCGGGCTTCCAGGTAGCCTTCCTGCCGCTCAACGGCACGTCGGCGGCCGGTGCGCACCAGACGTTCGCGGACGGCTTCGTGAAGACCGGTGCAGGGGCGCGACAGGCGCGGCCGACGGGCCTCGCGCAGGGTACCGACGGCTCGCTCTACGTGATGGACGACGCGGGTGGTCGCATCTTCCGGATCGCGTACCGCGGCAACTGATCGCGTGACCGCTCACGCGCCGGTCGCCCGCCGCTGACGGCGCCCACGCTCCGCCGCGGGTTGACGCTCGCGACTGCGGCGGCACTCGCGGTCGGCAATCAACTCGGCACGTCGCTCTTCAGTCTGCCCGCCTCGCTGGCCGTCACGGTGGGGCCCGCGGCACTCGTGTCCTGGGTGCTCACCGCCCTCGGCTTCTGGACCTTGGCCGAGCTGTTTGCGCGGCTCGGCGGGCGCTATCCCGCCACCGGAGGGCCGGCGGCCTTCGTGCGTGAGGGCTTCGGCGACGGCTGGGGATTCGTCACCGCGTGGAGCTACTGGGGCAGTGTGGTGGTGGGCAACGCCGGCATCGCGCTCGGCACCGTGGCCTACGTCGGATTCTTCGTGCCGGCGCTCGATGCATCGCCCGCGCTGCGCGCCGCCGTGGCCACGGCGATGCTCTGGGGCTGCGTGGCCCTGAACGTGCGCGGCGTGACTGGCGCGGGGCGGTTCTCGTTCGGCCTGGTGCTGTTGCAGCTCATTCCGGTGCTGTTGCTCCTCGTGGCGCTGCGGATGTTCGAGCCGGCCCATCTCGTGCCGTTCACGCCCAATGGCGTTGGGGCTATTGGTACCGGTGTCGCGCTCATCATCTGGGGCTTCAGTGGCGCCGAGAGCGCGACGGTGTCGGCCGAAGAGATTCGCGGCGATCCGCACGCGGTGACCCGCGCGACGCGCATCGGTTTCTTCGTGGCGGCAGGCGCCTATGCCGTCGCCGCGGTCGCGCTGGCCGGCGTGCTGCCCGCAGCCGAGCTCGGGGCCACCGCCCGCCCCTTGGCGTCGGTGGCAGCGCGCGCGGTGGGGCCGTGGGGCGAAACCGCCATCGCGATGGTGGCCATTGGCGGCGGCTTGGCGTGCTTGAACGGCTGGGTGCTGCTGGTGGGCCGCCTGCCGCTCTCAACGGCCCCGGAACTGATGCCGGAGCCGCTGCGACGCGTGCACCCGCGTTTCGCGACGCCACACATCGCACTCGTGACGGGGACCGCGCTGTCGACCGTGGTGCTGGTGCTGCAGTCCACCGCCGACGCCGTGTCGGCGTTCGGGCAGATCGTGCTGATTGCCAACGTGGGCATTCTGGTGCCGTACGCGCTCACTGCGGCGGCCGCGTGGCGACTCGCGCCGACGGACGGGCGCGGCTCGTGGCGGCTGCTGGCGGTGCTGGCGGGGCTGTTCTGCACCGGCGCGGTGCTGGCGTCGGGCCGCGAGGCGATCGTCGCCGGCGGGCTCTTTGTTGCCGTTGGCGCGGCGCTGTACGTTCTGAGATCCCGCACGAGGCGCGCCTGACGATGCCGATAGTCTTTCCGTTCGACCCTGATCTCGCGAAGGCAGCGACGATTCCGTCGCGGCTCTACGTGGATCCCGTGTACCACGAACTGGAACGCGAGCGGATCTTCTCGCGCACGTGGCAGGTGGTTGCGCGCACGGAGCAACTGACGCAGGTCGGCGACTACGTCGTCGTCGACATCGCGGGCGAGAGCATCGTGCTGGTGCGCAATGCCGACGGGCTGCGCGGCTACCACAACGTGTGCCTGCATCGGGCCGGGCCGGTGGCCTACGGCTGCGGCCGGCGGCAGACGATGCAGTGCAAGTATCACGGCTGGACGTATTCGCTCTCGGGCGAGTTGCTGCGCGCGCCCGAAATGGAGACGACAGAGAACTTTCGTCCGTCGGACTTCAAGTTGCATCCGGTGCAGGTGGCGACGTGGGGGCCGCTGGTCTTCGCCAACCTCGATCTCAAGGCGCCGCCGCTCGAGCACTACATCGACGGCATTCCCGCGCGCGCCGAGAGCTTCCGTCCGGCGTCGATGCGCTGGGTGATGCGCAAGGACTACCACGTGAAGTGCAACTGGAAAGTCTACGTCGACAACTATCTCGAGGGATACCACCTGCCTGTGGTGCACCCCGGGCTGCACAAAGAACTCGACTACGACCAGTACCGCGTGGAACCGCACCGCTACTGGAGCCTGCAGCACGCGCCGCTGCGGCCGGTCGAAGGCCACGCGGCGGATCGCACCTACGTCGCCGACGAGACCGGGAACGATGCGCAGTACTATTGGCTCTTCCCGAACCTGATGCTCAACGTGTATCTGGGGCAGCTGCAGACGAATGTCGTGCTGCCTGACGGCCCGGATGCCTGCACGGTGATCTTCGAGTGGTTCGCGCACGAGCCGCCGGCGGATCCGGCAACGGATCCCGTGTGGTCGCGCCGCGTGAACTTCAGCGACGAGATCCAGGCCGAAGACATCGAGATCTGCGAAGTCGTCCAGAAGAACTTGCGGAGCCGCGTGTACGATCGCGGCCGCTACAGCGCCGCTCGCGAGAACGGCGTGCACCACTTCCACAGTTTGCTCCACGAATTCCTGACCTGAGGCGATTCGACGATGCGCGTGACCTCCTCTCCGACTGTCTGGCGTCGTGGGCTCGTGGCGCCGATCGGTCGCGTCGCGCTGTGGCTGGCGATCGTGACCACGAGCGCCGCAGCGCAGCGGCCGACGGTCGAGTATCTCCAGCCGTTCGGCAAGCCGACGCGGCCGTTCTCGCCGGCAGTCCGCGTCGGCAATCTGGTGTTGCTGGCCGGGCAAATCGGTACCGACGCCGCGGCGAACGGTGGGGTGGTGCCCGGCGGCATTCAGGCCGAGACACGACAGACGCTCGAGAACATCAAGCAAGTGCTCACGGCGATCGGGCTCACGATGGACGATGTCGTGAAGTGCACCGTCTTTATGGCGGATATGAAGGAGTGGGACGCGATGAACGCGGTGTATCGCACCTACTTCAAACCCGAGCGGCTCCCGGCCCGCAGCGCCCTTGGGGCGAACGGTCTGGCCCTCAACGCGCGCGTCGAAATCGAGTGTATGGCGGCGGCACAGTAGGAGCGGTCAAATTGGCCGAGTGCGAACTTTCGCCACCGGCGTGACGGTATTCGGGGGCGGGTCGTCTCATTGTCCGAACAGACCCCCTCAGTCACCGATGACGCGATTCTTCCCTCGCACGTCCATCAATTGGCAGCTCGAAGAGCCGGCAGCGATTCGCCGGTTCTCGCTGTGGATCGTGCCGATGGCGTTCGTCACCGGCGTCGTCATCCGCGGCGTGCGGGCGTCGATGCTCACGAATTTGGACCAGTCGCTGACCTCGCTCGGCCTCTACTACGGTCTGACGGGGCTGCTCTTCCTCTCGGCCTTGACGGCCCACGTGGGGAACTATCCCCTGCGGAAATGGCTGTGGCGCGTTCCGGCCTTTGCCGCGATCGAAGCCGCCGCCGAGTCGCTGGCGAGCGCAGCGTTGATCTCGGCGGGTCGTGAGCCGATGGGCACGGGCATCGCGACGTGGTCCGACTGGAGCACGCTGGCCTTCGGCGGGGCGTGGTACCGGCTCGCCATCGCGATCGCGTACGGGCTCTTGCTCGCCGGCATCGTGCTGCTGGTACGCACCACGTTCCTCGAGAAGGAACAGGTCGAAGTGATGGAAGTCGAAGGGGACCGCGAGACCGGCGAGCTCCGGCGCGAGAGCATCGAACAGGTCTCGGGCGCCTTTCACCGCGTCACGAAGTAGCGTTCCGGCGGGGCACGTCGTATAACACCGCAGCCGACATCCTCGGCTGCGGTTCGTCTTTTCCGCCCGCTTCGTGCCCTCCAGCGCCACTCGACCCCGCCTATGCGCCTCGCCCGTCTGCTGTTGCTCGCCGCTGCCACGGCGTCGCCCCTCGCCGCACAACTGCCCCTGACCCGTACGCCGCAGCGGCCGTTCGGCACGCTGCGTGAGCAGGCCGCGCTGCAGCAGCAGTGGCTGCAGGAACGGATGACCACCGTGCTGCCGGCGCTGATGCGCAAGCACAAGGTCGCGATGTGGGTGATGCCGATCCGCGAATACAACGAGGATCCGGTCTTCACGAGCATCACCAGCGCCACGACGTTCGCCGCGCGGCGCCGCACGATCTACGTCGCGTTCGACCCGTGCTCCCGCGCAGGTGCACCGGCGACGTGCACCGACAAGCTCGAACTCATCGCCCTCGGCGGCTCGTCGCAGGGCGGCGTGTGGACCGCGGTCCGCAGCACCAAGTCAGTGAAGGCGGCGGTGGGTGGCCAGCAGGCCGAACTGTGGGGCGACGAACAGTGGAACGCCCTCAAGGCCGAGATCACGAAGCGTAATCCGAAGAACATCGCGGTGAACGTGTCGCGGACCTGGGCCTTCGCCGACGGGCTGTCGGCGGGTGAGTACGAGGGGATGCGCGAAGCGCTGGGGCCGGCGCTGGTGAAGCGCATCGTGCGCGCCGAGGCCTTGGCGGTGGACTTCATCGCCACGCGTCTGCCGGCCGAAGAGCAGTTCTATCGGGAGCTGCAGGCGCTCGTACACGCGCTGACGCAGCGGATGTTCTCGAACGAAGTGATCACGCCGGGCGTGACGACGGTGGCCGACGTGCTGTGGTGGTGGCGCCAGGCCGTGAACGATCTCGGGCTGGGCACCTGGTTCCAGGCGAACGTCAGCGTGCAGCGCCAAGGCGTCAGCAGCGATCAGCTCGGCGAGAGCACGGTGATTCAGAAGGGCGACGTGCTCTGGTGCGACGTCGGCATCACTGCGCTGCGGCTCAACACCGACACCCAGCACAACGGCTACGTGCTCAAGGATGGCGAAACGGACGCGCCGGCTGGCCTGCGCGCCGCCCTCAAGCGTTCGAACCGGCTGCAGGACATTCTCTTCGAGGAAACCCGGCCGGGTCGTACCGGCAACGAGGTGCTGAAGGCCGTGCGGGCCAAGATGACGGCCGAGGGACTCGACGGCACGATGTACTCGCATCCCATCGGGATGCACGGGCACGGGGCCGGGCCGCTGATCGGCTTGTGGGACTATCAGGATGGCGTGCCGGGCCGCGGTGATCACCCGGTGCTCGCGAATATGTGGTTCTCGAGCGAGCTCCAGGTGACCACGCCGGTGCCGGAGTGGGGCGGTCAGCCGGTGCGCATTGCGCAGGAAGAGGACTTCGTCGTCGGCGCCGACGGCACGCCGCGGTGGGCGCTACGGCGCCAGGATCGATTCTGGCTCGTAGCGCCCAAGCCGTAGGGCGACGCTAGAAGATCACGTTGACGCCGCGGTCCGCGAGTTTCTTGCGGAACGCGGCGACATCGTTCTTGAGCAGGGCATCGAAGGTGGCTTTGGCTTGCGCCACTTCGTTGCCAAGGATCTTGGCCACCTGCTGCTGCGGATCGGTCGGCGCGATATCCTGCGACGTCACCGACTGGCCGAGATACACCAACTGCTCGGCGATGCGCATCGGCCAGCGGATGAGATCCTGTCCGCGGCCGGTGATACGCGTCTGGAAGAGCACGGCCTCGAGCGCCGCAAGCTTCTTGTCGAGCGCGTCGGCATCATCACGTAGCGCCTTGGCGCTCGAATCCGCGGCGTTTGTGGCCTTGAGCGCCACCAACTGCGCGCGGATCTGTTCGAGCTGGTTGACCATACCAACGGTGCGCTCGAGGTCCGCACGAATCGCCTTCGTGACGAGGCCTTGCAGTTCGAGCGTCTTGAGATCACCGGGAGCGTTCGGATCCTTGCGGACCTCGATCGGCGCGGTGAGCGTCTTGCCGCCGGCGGTGAGCCGCACGGTGTACCGGCCCGGCATCACCAGCGCATTGAAGCGCTGAATGCCCGGCGCGGCGCGACCGTCCGCCGTGACATTGAGCCAAGGCGACAGCGACGGCGACGTGCGGATCTTGGCTTCGGGCGTGAGTTCATCGCGCAGATCCCACCACACGCGATTGATCCCCTTCTTGGACGCGGCCTTGAGCGTGCGCACGACCGTGTTCGACGCGTCGAGGATCTCGAGCTTCGACGAGTCCGCCGATTCGCTCTTGAGCCACCACGAGAGCGATGCCCCGTACGGCGGGTTCTCGCCGGTGTTCGGATCGTCGTAGTCGAAGAACGGCGCCTCGATGTCGCGGAAGCGCCAGGCATCACGCGGGGTGAACAGCGCGACATCCTGCGCCGACTGTGCCGCCAACGTGCGCAGCGGCGAGAGGTCGTCAAGAATCCAGAAACCGCGACCGTAGGTGCCGATCACGAGATCGGAGAAGCGCTCCTGCACGGCGATGCCGTACACCGGCACACGCGGGAGGTTGTTCTGCAACGGGGACCACGTCGCGCCGTCATTGAACGAGACGTAGAGCCCGTTCTCGAAGCCCGCGTACAGCAGCCCGGGCACCACCGGATCTTCGGTGATCACGTGCGCATACGACAGCGGCGACTTGGCGATGCCGGTGGCGATGAACGTCCACGTGCGACCGTAGTCGGTCGTCTTGTAGAGCGCCGGATCGAAATTGCCGACCTGATGGCCATCGACCGCGATGTACGCTGTGCCCGCCGCGTGCTTCGACGCGTGGATATGCGCCACCGTGCCCCAGTCGAGAAGCCCGGGGATGTTCTTCGTGAGGTCGGTCCAGGTCTTTCCGTCATCACGGGTCAGCTGCACCTTGCCGTCGTTCGTGCCCGCCCAGATCACGCCCTTCTCCTTCGGCGACTCGGCTATGGCCATCACCACGCCAGCGTATTCGACGCCGATGTTGTCCGGCGTGAGCCCACCCGAGATCTTCTGCCGCGACTTGTCGTTGCGGGTGAGATCCGGCGACAGCTCCTGCCACGAGCGTCCACCGTCCATCGTCACGTGCACGTGCTGCGAGCCGACGTACACGCGCTTGTGATTTTGGGGCGAGATCGTGAGCGGGAAATTCCACACGAAACGGTACTTCACCTCTTCGGCCGCGTGACCGATGGTGGCCCGGGGCCAGACTTCGAAGTTCTCGGTCATTCCCGTGCGCAGGTCGTGCCTCGACACGATGCCGCCGACGCTGCCGTAGCCCGACGCACTCGACCAGACCATCATCGTGTCGACCGGATCGGGCGTCGCAAAGCCGCTCTCACCACCGCCGACCGTCTGCCAGACACCGCGCGGAATGCCGCCGCCGAAGAAGCTCGCGAAGCGGCCGTTGCTCGGGCCGCGTGCCGACGGACCGTCCTGCCGGTTGCCGTAGACCCAGTAGGGCACACGGTCATCCACGGTGACGTGATACATCTGCGCGATCGGCAACTGCGTGCGAATCCACTGCTGGCCGCGCGTCGTCGTCACCGAGATGCCGCCATCGTGGCTGACGATGAAGCGGTTGCCGTTGGTGGCGTCGAACCAGATGTCGTGGTGGTCGCCGCCCGGATACTGCGTGAAGGGCGGGTCGATGATCGTCCGCCCGCCGTCGAGCGTCTTCGCCCAGTTCGCCGTGAGGAAGTACACCTCCTCGGCGTTGTCCGGCGTGGCGCCCATTCGGTTGTAGTAGTGGGTGCGGCCCGCCAGCTGGCGATCGCTCGACACGAGCTCCCACGAGTCGCCGCCATTGTCGCTCTTCCATAGACGGCCAGAGGCGGGATCGGGGATGTTGATCGCGGGAACCCCGTCGCCGGTTTCGATCAGCGCATAGACCCGCTCAGGATTCGCGCGCGACACCGTCAGGCCGATCTTGCCGACGTACTTCGTGGGGAGGCCGTTGCCGACCAGGCGCTTCCACGTGTTGCCGCCGTCGGTGGACTTCCAGATGCCCGAATGCTGACCGCCGGAGAGACGTCCCCAGGTCTTGATGTCGAGCTGCCAGAACCCAGCGTAGAGAATGCGCGGGTTCGTCGGGTGCATCACGAGGTCCGACGCGCCGGCGGAGTCGCTCACGAAGAGCACCTTCTCCCAGGTCTTGCCGGCATCGCTGGTGCGCCAGATGCCGCGTTCGGTCTGCGGCGCGTAGCCGTGGCCCTGCACGGCCACCCAGGCCATATCCGGGTTCGTGGGGTGCACGACCACCCGCGAGATGCGCCCTGACGTCTCAAGACCGATCCGCGACCAGGTCTTGCCCGCGTCGGTCGATCGATAGACGCCGTAGCCGACCGAGATGTTCGATCGGATCCACGATTCACCGGTGCCGACCCACACTACGTTGGGATCGCTCGGCGCCACCGTGATCGCCCCAATCGACGAGACCGCCTGCCCGTCGAAGATCGGGGCCCAGTGGACGCCGCCGTCGGTCGACTTCCAGATGCCGCCGGACGCGGCACCGGCGTAGTACACGTGGGGGTCACCGTTGACGCCAGCGACCGCCGAAACGCGGTTGCCTTCGGGGCCGATGTGGCGGAAGCGCAGGGTGCTCCACGCGGTGCTGTCGAACGTGGCCGACGGCGCGGCCGCTCGGCGGGGTTGCGCCGAGAGCAGCGCGGGGAGGAGGGCGGCAGCGAGAATCAGAGAGGATCGCATCCCGGTCCTGACGGGTTGAAGGTGGGGCGAACATACGCCCAGGATCGGGGGGACGCGACCGCAGGGCGGCCAACGGTCGGTCGAGCCCCCTCGGCGGGTGGTGGACCGGCTCTTCCCCGGCCCGATAGCTTTCCTCCCGTATGAACCGAAACGGCAAGCACCTGATCGTGGTCGGCGACCGCGTACTCGTCCGGGTGGATGACGGGGACGAGCGGACGAACGTGGGCCTGTATCTGCCCCCGACGGCGATCGATAACCAGCAAGTGCAGGGGGGGCGCATCGTGGCAACCGGCCCGGGCCTCCCGCTGCCGAGCTTTGACGAGAACGTGGACGAGCCGTGGCGGATGGCCACCGGCCAGCGGCAAGTGCGGCACGTCCCGATGCAGGCCCGCGAAGGCGACGTCGCCCTGTTTTTCCGCAAGGCGGCCGTCGAAATCACGTTTGAGAACGAACGATTCCTGGTGGTGCCGCAGCAGGCGATCCTCGCCTTGGTGCGCGAGCCCCACCCGGAAGATCTGGAATTCTGACCCCAACTGGAGGCGCGTCCCGATGATGTATCCCGAACCGCTGCTCGTGCCGATGCGCGAAGAACTCACCCGTCACGGCGTCGAAGAGCTCCGCACGCCGGCTGACGTGGACGCCGCGATGGCGCGTCCCGGCACGACGATGGTGGTGGTGAACTCCGTCTGCGGCTGCGCCGCGCGCAACGCCCGTCCGGCGGTGGCGATGGCGTTGCAGCACGCGGTCAAGCCGACCCACAGCACGACCGTGTTCGCCGGTCAGGATCGCGAGGCCACCGAGAAGGCGCGGAGCTACTTCACGGGGTACGCGCCGAGCTCGCCGTCGATCGCGCTGATGAAGGATGGCAAGCTGGTGTACCTGATGGAGCGCTGGCAGATCGAAGGGCGCGATGCGGCCACGATCGCGGCGGACCTCAAGGCGGCGTTCGAGCAGCACGCGGTGGCGGGGCAGCCGGCGTAGGGGCCTTCACCACTAAGGCACGAAGGGCACGAAGAGAGACAAGAGAGGGCGGTGTGGGGAACGATCCCCGCACCGCCCTCTTGTAGTTCTTCGTGCCCTTCGTGCCTTCGTGGTAAATGGCAGTTGATCTTACGACGCCTGCCGCACCCACTTCAGCACTTCCACGAACGACGGCCGCTTCCCGTACATCAGCAGCCCGACCCGGTAGATGCGCGCCGCCAGCCAGATCGCCCCGAAACACGCGAGGGCCATTCCGCCGAGCGACACCGCCAGCTCCCACGCCGGCACCTGCGTCGTCGCCATTCGTAGCGGCATCAGCACCGGCGCCGAGAACGGCAACATCGTCATCACCCGAGAAAGCGACGACTCGGGCTGCATCAGGATCGGCTGCATGAAGATGATCGAGAACACCAGCAGCATCGTCACCGGGAGTGACGCCTGCTGAATGTCTTCCTGATTGCTCACCATCGAACCGGTCGCCGCGAAGAGCGACGCGTAGAAGGTGAAACCCAGGATATAGAACAACAGCAGCAGCGCGATCGCGCCGGCGCTGACGCTCGGCAGTGACACGGGTACGTCGGGGAGGCCCATCGCCGAGAGCAGCGGGGCACGGAACGTGATCATCGCCCATCCGAGGGCGATCCAGATCAGTTGCTGCGTCACGCCCACGCCACCGACGCCGATCACCTTGCCCGCGAGCAGTGTGTCGGGCTTCACGCTCGCAATGATCACCTCGGCGACGCGCGTCATCTTCTCGTCGAGCACGCCGCGCATGATCGTCTGCCCGTAGAGCGCGATCATCATATAGAGCAGGAACGCGATCAGGTAGCCGAAAATGATGCTGCCGATGCCCGAGCCACCGCGTCCGCGTTCGTCGAGCTTTTCGGTGCTGACTTCCGTGCGCGACGCTGTAAGCGCCTGCACCTTGAGCGGATCCAGCCCCGCCGCGGTGAGTCGTGTACTCAGCACCGCCTGACGGACCGCCGCGCGGACGATGTCCATATCGCGTTCGCTGGCGGCATTGCGTCCGGCGTAGCGCACCTTGCCGCCACCGACGACGGTCGAGTCGATTACGAGGTAACCGGTGCGGGTGTTCGCCACGACCTCCTTGGTGACCAGACTTTCCGCCGCCGCCAGTTCCGCCTGCGGCAACGCCTGCAGCACCACCGAGGTCGAATCCGACGACTGCACGCCACCCGAGAGCGCCGAGCGCACGCGGGCACCGATCTCGGCGCCGCTGGCGTCGAGAATCACGATGTTGGTCAGGCCCTTCGACGTCTCCTGCTTCATCGCCAACACGGCGGGCAGGATCGTGATCACACCAAACAGCACCGGACCGAGGAAGGTGCCGGCGAGGAACCACGGCGACTTGACGCGCTCGAAGTACTCGCGCTTGACGACTGCCAGCAGCTTACCCATGTCCGCTCATCCCCCGCTCGACGCCCGTGGCCCCGACCTTGTCGAGGAAGATCTGGTGCAGCGACGGCTGCACGAGTTCGAATCGCCGCAACTGCACACCGCGCTGCACCAGTCGCGCCAGTAGCGCCTGCGCATCGGCGCCCGGCGCCAGGCGCGCTTCGAAGAACGTGTTCTGGTCATCCGCCTCCTCGACCAGCGTGCGATCGGCGAGAATCTCGCGCGCGGTGACATCGGTGCCGCCATCGACCGCGATCGCCACCGTGCGCGACGCGTGGGCGGCCTTGACGTCGCTCACGCGGCCGTCGAGCACCTTCTCGCCCTTGGCGATGATGCACACGGCGTCACAGAGGCGTTCGGCGTTGTCCATCAGATGCGTCGAAAACAGCACCGTCTTGCCACGCGTCTTCAGGTCGACGACGGTGTCCTTGAGCGCCTGCGCGTTGATCGGATCGAGGCCGCTGAAGGGTTCGTCCAGAATCACGATCTCGGGATCGTGCAGCAGCGTGCCGATGAACTGCACCTTCTGCTGCATCCCGCGCGAGAGTTCGTCGACCTTCGACTTGCCCCAGTCCTTCGCTTCGCTCCGCAGCGAGAGCCGGTCGAGCCACTGATCGATGCGACGATCCAGCTCGGCGCCACTCAAGCCCTTGAGCGAGCCCAGAAACCGCAGCACGTCGCGCACGACCATCTTCTTGTAGAGGCCGCGCTCTTCGGGCAGGTAGCCGAGGCGGTCGAGTGTCGCCACATCGGTGTGCGGCTTGCCGAGCAGCGTGATCGACCCGGTGTCCGGCAGAATGATGTCGAGGATCATTCGGATGGTCGTCGTCTTGCCGGCCCCATTGGGACCGAGCAGACCGTAGACCATCCCGGGCATTACGGTGAGCGAGAGATCGCGGACCGCCACGTGGCCATCGTAGGCCTTGCGGACGTTGCGAATGGAAACCGCAGGTTCGGACATTGTGGCCCCTGCAACGGGGGAGAAGGATTGTCGAATATACGGGATGTCCCTGCCCGAGGATTCGCCCCGCGCCCTGCGCTTCGATCGCCGCGAGTGGGGCGGCGCCATCGGCGACCTCGGCACCGACCTGCCGTTGCTGTTCGTGCTGATCACGGCGCTGGACCTCAATGGCCGGAACGTGTTGTGGACCTTCGGTGCAATGCAGATCGCGTCCGGGCTCTTCTACCGGATGCCGATGCCGGTCCAGCCGCTCAAGGCGATGGCCACGATCGCCGCGGCCGGCGGCATCACGGCGGCCACGTTTGCCGCCGGCGGCCTCGTCATCGGCGGGCTGATGCTGGCGCTCGTCCTCACGGGGACGCTGGAGCGGCTGGCCAAGTGGGTGCCGCTCGTCGCGGTGCGCGGGCTCCAACTCGGACTCGCGATCCAACTGTTCAGGATCTCGCCCACACTGCTGAACGGGGGCAGCTACTACTTCATCCCGGAGTGGTCGTCCCCCGTCGTCGGAGCACTGGTGGCGGTGATCGCGCTGGCGATGCGCGGCAATACGAAAGTGCCCGCGGCGGTGGTGATCATTCCGATCGCGCTGGTGATGTTCGTGCTCGAGGGTCCACCCAAGGACCCGCTTCGGCTCACGCCGGTCGAGGCGTTTCCAGACGAGTTCCTTACACTTTCCGCGCTCAAGGACGGCCTCCTTCTGCTTGCCCTCCCGCAGATCGGCCTGTCGCTCGGCAACGCCGTGATCGCCACGCGACAAGTCGCGCGTGATCTCTTTCCCGATCGCGCGCCGTCCGCCACCACGCTCGGTGGCACCTACGCGGCGATGAACCTGGTCGCGCCCTTCCTCGGTGGCATTCCGACCTGCCACGGGTCTGGCGGCATCGCGGGGCACTACGCCTTTGGCGGACGAACTGGTGGGTCGGTGATCATCTACGGGGCCGGCTACCTGCTCCTCGGCGCCCTCTTCGCCGTCGACGCCGAGTTCGCGCTGGCGCTGCTGACGCCACCGGTGCTCGGCGGCTTGCTCGTCGTCGAAGCGCTGGCAATGACGCAGTTGGCGTTTCGGGTGGAGCGTACCCCGTTGCAGATCGGCATCGTCCTCGTGCTCGGCGCAATTGCCGCCTTCTCCTCGATGGGCTATCTCATTGCGCTGGCGCTGGGCATCATCGTTGTGCCGCGCCTCGTGGCACCGCCCGTTGCTTCCGTGACCACCTGATCCCCGCTCCCGTGCCAATGCTTCGTTCGTTGTCGCTCGCGCTGCTCGCCGTGGTTGCGCCAGTCGCCGCCGCCGCGCAAACCGCGATTCCTGCACCGATGCGCCCAGTCCTGACGCAGCTCGAACGCGACAATGCCTGGACGCTCGAGCAGCAGGTGTCGATCTGCGAAGTCGCCGCGCCGCCGTTCAAGGAGCAGGCGCGCGCCGCCGAGTACAAGCGACGCCTCGAAGCGCTGGGACTGCGCAACGTGCGCATCGACGCCGTCGGCAACGTGATCGCCGAACGGCCGGGGCGCAGTGCGCGCCCGCTCCTGATGATCGGCGGTCATCTCGACACCGTGTTCCCCGAGGGGACCGATGTCACGGTGAAGAAGGTGGATGGCGAGTACCGCGGCCCCGGGATTGGCGATGACTGTCGCGGCTTGGCGGCGATCCTCGCGATCGTGCGCGCGTTCGAAGCGGCAAAGCTGCAGACCAATGGCACGATCGTCTTCGTCGCCACCGTGGGCAAAGAGGGGCCGGGCAATCTGCGCGGCGTGCGACATCTGATCACCAAGGAGTATGCGGGCCGCGTGGATCAGTTCGTCTCGGTCGATGGCACCGGCATCGGCGTCACCAGCCGTGCGGTCGGCAGCCATCGCTACACCGTGCGCTTCAAGGGGCCGGGTGGCCACAGCTACGGCGCCTTCGGAATGCCGAACCCAATTCACGCGGCGGGTCGCGCGATCGCCAAGATCGCCGAGCTCAAAGTGCCGGCGACGCCGAAGACGACGTTCAGTGTCGGCGTCATCTCGGGCGGGACCTCGGTGAACTCGATCGCGACCGAAGGCGTGTTCGATGTCGATATGCGCAGCGAGAGCGCTGACGCGTTGCAGGAGTTGGACACGCAATTGCGTGCCGCGTTGAGCGCCGCGCTGGCCGAAGAGAAAGCGCGTTGGCCCGAGAGCAAGAAGCCGTTGGATCTCGTGATCGACACGATCGGCATCCGCCCGGCGGATGGCCGGCAGCGGGATGATGCGCCGATCGTGCTGGCTGCGCTCAACGCGGCGCGCGCGGTGGGGCGCCCGATTGCCAAGACCGACGCGAGCAGCACCGATGCGAACGTGCCGATGGCACTGGGGATCCCCGCGATCACGGTGGACGCGGGTGGTATCGGCACTGGCGCGCACGGGAGTGACGAGCGCTACAGCGACGGCCCCGATGGCTACAAGGGACCACAGTTCATCGCCCTGCTGATTGCGGCCTTGGTGGGCGTTCGGTGACCTGCGCCACAGCGAGCCGGCCCTCGCCTGTTTCTCAACTGGCGAACGTGTCGGCTTGCCTGCAGGCACGTAGTTACTTCGGGGGGATGATCGTCCAGCATTCATCAGAGCGTCCGACGAAGGATCACTCGTTCCCGCCTCGTGTCTTACCTGTCCCTCTGCGATCTCCGCTCCGGCGCGATGCTGGAGTTCAAGCTCGGCTTCGTCCGGCTGGGTCGCGATCCTGGATGTGAATTGCGTGTGGAAGGCGACGGCGCCGCCGTCGTGTCTTCGTTGCACGCGCAGTTCGGCGAACGACAGGGACGGTGGTTCCTCGAGGATCTCTTCAGCCGCAACGGCACACTGCTGGAAGGCACGTTGGTCCCGCCGGGCAAAGGCGTCCCCGTCGTCGAGGGCCAAGTCGTGCAGCTCGGCCGCACCGGACCGCAATTCCGTGTGATGCGCACCTCACAGCGACTGACGGCCGCGACACTCGTTGAGGCCACGCTCGACTCCGGTGCCGTCGCGGTGCTCACCAACTGGCAGGCCAACGCCAGCGGCGAGCAGTCGTCGGTGACCACGGGCGAGCGGGAGCCTGCCGCCGACGCGGTGGTCGATGAACCAGCCGAGGTCCCCGACGTCTGGATGACGCTCTCGCTTCCCGGTGGCGAGTCCTACAACCTCACGGGACGATCGGCCCGCATCGGACGCAGCGCCGCCTGTGAGATCGTCGTCGGCAATGACACCAACAGTGTGGTGTCGCGCGTCCACGCCGAGTTGGCCGTGCGACCCGATGGCTCCGTGCTGGTGGTGGATGCCGGCAGCACGCACGGGACGTACGTGAACAGCGACCGCGTCGAACTCGCGCGCGTGCTGGTGAAAGGGGACCGCATTACGCTGGGCCGCGGCGGCCCGTCGCTGCAGGTGGCCTCGCTCGCCAAGCGGGGCGGCGCGTGAGCACCATGCCGGCTCCGCGTCGTGCGCCGATGTCGCACGCGACTCGTGCGCGCGGGCTTGCCGTCGGGCTCTTGGCCGCGGGCGTTGCGGGCTGTGCGCTCGATGTGCTGGTGAGCGGTAACCCCGTACGCGCCTCGGCGTTTCCGATTGCCGTGACGGGGGATTCCGTGCTGGTGGCCGGCACCGCCGTGACGCTGCGCTCCTCGCTGCCTCCCAGCGCAAGCAGCGGTGTCTCCCGCCTGCGTTGGCGCAGCAGCGACACGAGCATCGTGGCCATCGATTCGCTGACCGGGCGCACCGATCCCCGCCGCGCGGGGCGATGCACCGTGACGGTGCAATTCGAAGCCCCTGATATCGACGGCGTCGCACAGGCCGCGTGGCCGTTGCGCGTGCGCTACGCAGCGTTGCGCATCCAGGCGCCCGACTCCCTGACAAGCGTCGGTGATTCGCTCCCCATCGGCGTCGATGCGCTGGCCGAGGACGGCCGCGTGCTGCAGCCGGTCCCCGCGTCGGTCACTGCGGTGGACACCACGATCGTCACGGTGACTGGTGGACCGGCACGGCGCGTGATTGCACGGCGCAATGGCAGCACATCCCTGACGGCGACGTTCGATGCCGTCAGCGTGTCGCGACCGGTGCGGGTACGACAGGTCGCGGCGCGCATCACGCTGGCCGATACCACCCTGCTGATCGGGACCGGCGCCGATACCGCCGGGAGTGTGCAGCGCATCACGGATCGTCGCGGCAACACGATGACGGCGCCGGTGTCGTGGGTGAGCGCCGACACCACGATCGCGACCGTGGACTCCACCGGGCGCATCGTCTCGCGCGCGGCCGGCGAGGTGCTCGTGCGCGCCCGCGCCGATACGGCCCAGCGCGCCATTCGCGTGCGTGTCGTAACGCCCGGGCCCGCGACGCGACTCGTGGCGGTCCAGGAGCCCGCAAGCAGTGCGACGGCCGGCGTGGCGCTGGCACCGCTCGTCGTGCGTGCGGTCGATTCGCTTGGTGTCTGGACGTCGACCTACACGGGCCAGGTCGTCGTGTCCCTCGCCGATGGTCCGGCAGGGGCCTCGCTACTGGGCACCGTCAGTGTGGCCATGTCCGCCGGACGCGCCACGTTCAGCACGTTGCGCTTGACCCGGACGGGTAGCTATCGCTTGCAGGTGGCGGCCGGGACGATCGGGCGCGACACGACGCAGAGCTTCAGCATCGTGCCGGCCCCGCCGGCGCGACTCACCGTGGTGACCGCGCCGAGCGGAGGATACGTCGGGTTGCCGCTCGCGCCGTTGACGCTGTCGGTGCTGGACAGCGTCGGGAACATCGTGCCGAACGAACCGGTCACCGTGACGCTCGCCCTGACCGGTGGCGGTGCTGGCGCGCAGTTGCTCGGCACCTTCCCTCGCGCCACGATCGATGGCGTGGTGACGTTCGACGACCTGCAGGTGTCGGCCTTGGGCACGGCCAACCGGATCACCGCCAGCGCGGCCGGTGTGCTGTCCACGCAAACGGCGGCCTTCAACGTCACCGGTCAGGCCACGCAAATGGCGTTCGTGCAGCAGCCGGCCACAGTGACTGCCGGACGCGAGTTCGCCTCGCCCATCGTGGTGCAAGTGCGCGATGCCGCCGGGACGATCGTCACCGCCGCGCAGACGAGCGTGACGTTGCGACTGCAGACGCCGCCGCCGACCAGTTTCGTCGGCGCCGGTGTGGGTGGGACGCTCACGGCGGAGGCCGTGAATGGCGTGGCGACCTTCCCGGCGGTGCGGGTCCGACTTGGCGGAACCAATCAGCGTCTGGTGGCCGAAGCCTCCGATGCCACGATTTCGAGTGCGACAAGCAACACGTTTACCGTGACGCCTGCGCCGGGCGCGCGACTGGCGTTCAACCCCGAGCCGCCGGCGTCGTACACCGCCAGTACGAGCGCCAATATCGGCGGGTCGACGAATCCCGGCGTCGAAGCGCTGGACTCGCTCGGCAATCGCGCCACGTCGTTCACCGAAGCGGTGACCGTGACGTTGATCGACGGGACGGCGGGCGCGGTCTTGAGCGGCACGCTGACTCGGCCCTCGGTGGCGGGGATCACGAACCCGGTCTTCAACGATCTGCGAATGACGACGGCCGGCGTTGGGTATCGGCTGGTGGCGACGAGCATCGGCGTGGCACCCGATACCTCGGTGGCTTTCACCGTGTTGCCGACCACGGCGTCGCAGTTGGTATTCCGTGCCCAGCCGACGAACGTTGCGGTGAATGCAGCGATGGCGCCGGCATTGATTGTCGAGGCGCGCGACCAGTTCGGCAATCTGGTCACGAGCCGCAGCGGCACGGTCACGATGGCCATCGTGAGCGGCACCGGCACCACCGGTGCGGCGCTCGGGGGAGCGACCGCATCGATGACCAATGGCGTCGCGGTGTTCGATGCGCTCACGGTTTCACTCGCTGGAACGGGCTACCGCGTGCGCGCGTCGTTGGCGACGACCACGCTGGTCACCGCCAACAGCAACCCCTTTACGGTGACGCCGTGACCGCGCCTGTGATGACCGGCTGCGTGCGCTGCGGCACGACGATCGCCCCCGGCGTGCGCTTCTGCCCGAATTGCGGGCTCAGCGTGACGGGCGACGCTGATGCCTCGCGCACGATGGTCGAGACGCCGGTCTCGCCGGACTCAGGCGAGCGGGCGCGACTGGTATTGCCCTCACCCGATACCGTGCTCCCCATCCTGCGGCAGGCGACGGCGGGTGAGTTCGACGTGCACGGGCTCGTCGGTGCGGGTGGGATGTCGTACGTGTTCGTGGCCACCGAGTTGGCGTTGCAGCGCAAGGTGGCGATCAAGGTGATGGTGCCGGGGCTGGTGCCTGACGCGGGCATCACCGAGCGCTTCAAGCGCGAAGCGCGCACGGCCGCGTCGCTCAGCCATCCGGCGATCATTCCCATTTACGCCGTGCGCGAGAGCGAGCAGCTCGTGTACTTCGTGATGAAGTACATCGAAGGCCGCACGCTCGAAACGATTCTGGCAGTGCAGGGACCGCTGCCGACGCCGATGTGCCAGAGCATCATCGCGCAGGTGGCTGCGGGGCTCGCGTACGCGCATCGCCGTGGCGTCGTGCACCGCGACATCAAGCCCGCCAACATTTTGGTCGACGAGCACGGCTTTGCCGTCATCAGCGACTTCGGCATTGCCAAGGTCGATGACGCGAAGAAGCTCACTGGCACCGGTTCGATCCTCGGTACGCCGCACTATATGGCGCCGGAACAGTTTGCGGGGCAGAATGTCGGGCCGCCGTCGGACCAGTACGCGCTTGGCGTCTTGGCGTACGAGTGCCTGGTTGGCGCGCCTCCGTTCAACGGCGCGACGATTGCCGAAGTGATGAAGGGGCATCTGTTCGACGCGCCGGTCGACGTGCGGCAGCGTCGCAGCGACTGCCCGCCGGCGCTCGCTGACGTCGTGATGCGGATGATCGCCAAGGGGCCTTCGCAGCGGTATCCGGCGCTCGAGGACGTCGTGAAACGGGTCGGCGGTGCACCGACCGGTGCCGACACGCCGGTGCGCGAGGCGCTGGGTGCGCTCGCGCGGGCCAGTGATCCGGCGCGTCGGCCGTCGGGACCGGCCTCGCGCATCGCCACGCCAGCGCGTCCGTCCGCGCCCGCGCCGGCACCCACGCGCCTCCCTACGCCGCGTGGCGTGCGCATCGGCACCGGGATCGTGATGCTGATGATGGCGGCGATCGCGGCGAATCAGCTCCTGCGTCGGCCCGAGGCCGCGGTCGCACCGGACGCGACCTCGGTTGACCGCGCCAGCACGACGCCCAGCGCGCCCACACCGGAGACACCCGCAACTGATCGACCGGCGAATGCAGTACCGGTGACCGAGCTGCCGTCACCGGCGTCGACGCCGCCGAGCACGTCGTCATCGCCGGGGACGCCGGCGAAGACCGCTGCGGCCAAGACGCGTCCTGCGGATCGTCGCGAGACGCGGCGCGCAGAGACCTCGTCGGAACGCACGTCGTCGGCACCGCCGCCGTCGGGCGCAGCGCCACCGACGAATGCCACGCCCGCCGCCGCTCGCACGTCGGCCACCGCAACCATCAAGCTCGGCAGTCGCGTGGCAGGGACCGTGCTGTACGTCAACGGCGCCGCACGACGCACCATTGAAGGACTCACGGATGTCGTGGTGCCGGCAGGAACCGTACGATTGGGTCTCAGGCGCGAAGGCTGCGCCGCGCCGTGGGACACCACGATCACTGCAGCGGCCGGCGAGACGGTGCGCATCGGGTATCGCTTGTCGGAATGCGCCCCGTGAGGCGGCTTGCCCTAGCAGGTGTGGCGATGTTGCTGAGCGCCGCTCCGGCGTTCGCACAAGCATCGGCGATCAACGACCTGCTCGCGCGAGCGTCGGTCGCGCTGAACGACCTGCGGTATCGTGATGCGCTCACGATCGGACGCGAAGTGCTGGCACTCGGCGCACGCGTCAATCGCGAGGAAGAGCGGCAGGCGCTGCGCATCATTGCGGCGGCGCAGTTTCCGGAAGAGCGCGAGGCGCGTGATGCGGCAGGCGCTCGGCAGACGCTCGCACAGCTAATTCGACACGATCCAACGGCGCGCATCCCGCGGGAGATCTCGTGGCGCGGCTTGGATTCTCTCGCGGACGTCGTGCGTCGATCGACGTTCGGGGCACGCGCGGTGGTGCCCAAAGAGGTCGCACTAACCGGGAACGACACCGCCGTTCTGACGGTCAGCCTTCGCGCGAACCGGCCGGCGACCGCCGAGCTGCGCCTTGGGCCTATCGCCGCCGGCGCGTTGCCAATCGTGCTGGTGCAGTCGGTGGCGGCACTCGACGACGAGGTGCAGCTCCGCCTTCCGCCTGAGTGGGTGACGCCGGGGACGCACGAGTTGCGCATTCTGTGGCGCGCAAACGACGGCGACACCACGTCGTCGCGCTTTCTCTTGCAGTTGGAAGGCAGCAGCCTTGGTCTGCTGCCCACGCCGACACCTCCATCGGCCGACGCACGCCGCGCCGAGCGCGAGCCACCCCGGCGCCGAGTGGCCGTGGCGGCGGCTGCGGCCGCGGCGGGACTGACGGTGCTTGGCGCGCAGCGCACGCAGGGCGACGCACCGATCGACGGCATTGCGGGCGGGCGTCGCGCCGCCACCGGCGTGGCGGTGGGGTTGCTCTTGGCGGGCGCCACGGCGGCGGTGCTCGACAAGGGGCGCGTGCTCGAAGAGAACATCGCGTTCAATCGCGAGTTGATCGCCACGTACGAGCAGCGACGTGCGGCGGTCGCGGCGTCCAACGCCGAACGGCGGCGGACGTGGACCGCGACGCTCGTCATTGACGGCGAGGTGCGGTGATGCGCCAACGATTCGTACTGTTGCGCGTGCTGTGTGCCGCCGTCATCGCTGGCGCGTGGAGTGCTCCGCGAGCGCTTACGGCACAGACGCCCGCGGGCTTCTGGATCAGCGGCGTAGCCAGCAGCGGTGATCGCGCCGCATCGTTTGGCAGCACGACTGCTAGCCGAGCAGGAACGATCACCGGCGTGGAGCTGTGGTGGCGCCGTGAGTGGTGGTCGGTGTCGATGCTGGCCTTGGGCGCCGAGTTCGCTGGCGCCACGGCGTCGTCAGGAACCGTTGCGACCGGTGAGGTGCGTGCAACGCTCGGTCGCCGCGCGTTGGGTGTGGACGTCGGCGTGGCTCGGCGCGCGCTTGCGGGGGCCTTCGGCACGGTGACCACCGACGCGGGTCGTGTGGGATTGCGCACCGAGCTGCCGCTGGGCGGCACCGGGTTCTCGGTGGGCGCCGCGCTCGGCACGCTCGTCGGGGCATCGGATGCCAACGGTGATGACGCCGAGTCGTGGATTCGCTACGCATCGTCGTCGCGC
>JANRJP010000089.1:0-18824 GCA_033763905.1 Gemmatimonadaceae bacterium | reverse complement strand
CAGCGGGACCTTCGACACCGAGTTCCACACCTTCCGCGTGGATTGGGAGCGGCGGCAGATCCGCTTCTACGTGGACGACGTGCTCTTCCACCGCGTGAACGCGGACGACGTCCCAGGGCAGTGGGTGTACAACCATCCCTTCTACATCATTCTGAACGTCGCCGTCGGCGGCACCTTCGTCGGGCCGGTAGGCGCCAACACGACGTTCCCGCAGCAGTTGGTCGTCGATTGGGTACGCGTGTATCAGGAGAAGAACTGATGCCCCCGAAGCGCCGCACGCTCGTGCAGCTGGCGATCGCGGCGTGGCATACTCGCCTCGGGACCGCGCGCACCGCCGAGTACGCGGCAACGCCGCCAACGCTGCCGCAGGATCGCATCCCGTTCTCGCACAAGATCGCCTACGGGCTTGGCGCCTTCGTGAACAACCTGCTCGCGGCGGCGATCGGCGGGATGATCATCATCCTCAATCTCGGCTTGGGGATGAATCCGGCGCTGGTGGGATTGGCTGGTGCGCTGCCGCGTGTCACCGACGCGCTCACCGATCCCATTATGGGATACATCTCCGACACCACCCGCTCTCGGTGGGGACGACGCCGGCCCTACATCTTCGCCGGCGCGATTCTGTCAGGGCTGACCTACGCCGCACTCTGGCTGCTGCCCGACGGGCGCAGCGAAATGTTCTACTTCTGGTACTTCACGATCGGCTCGACGATCTTCTACGGCGGCTACACGATTTTCGCGACGCCGTGGGTGGCGCTCGGCTATGAACTGACGCCCGACTACCACGAGCGCACCCGACTGATGGGTGTGCAGAACTTCATCGGCCAGATCGCATACCTGATCTCGCCGTGGTTCCTGTGGATGATGACCAAGAAGGAATGGTTCGCGACGCCGAAGGAAGGCGCCGCAGGCCTCGCGTTGGCGATCGGGGCCGTGGCGATTGCCGTCGGGATCATTCCCGCGATCGTGCTGCGCGAGCGCTATGTCGCGGCGCCGGCTGGTGTGGCGCCCGACGCACCAACCGAGCCGTGGTTCGACTCGGTCAAGCGCAACACCGTCGCCTTCTTCAAGGGATTCAAGACCACGCTGGGTTCCGCCCCGTACCTCAAGCTCTGCGGCGCCACGTTCCTGGTGTTCAACGGCTTCATCATGATCTCGTCGTTCCAGTCGTACGTGATCATCTACTACGTCTTCGGTGGAGACCAGGAAGCCGGGTCACGCTACGCCGGATACGCGGGGACGCTGGGCGCCATTTCGACCTTCCTGGTGATCTTCTTCATCACGTGGCTCGCGACACGGATCGGCAAGCGGAAAGCCTTCTTCGTGTCGACCGGGTTGTCGATCGTCGGGTATCTGCTCAAGTGGTTCTGCTATGACCCGTCGCGGCCTTGGCTCATTCTGGTCCCCACGCCCTTGTTGGCCTTCGGCCTGGGCGGGCTCTTCACGCTGATGGGCGCAATGATCGCGGATGTCGTAGATGCCGACGAACTCGAGACGCATCAGCGTCGCGAAGGGATGTTCGGCTCGATCTACTGGTGGGTTGTCAAGGTCGGGATGGCGGCCGCGTTGGCAGCGGGCGGCTTCCTGCTCAACGCCACCGGGTTCGATGTGGCGCTCGGTGGAGCACAGACGCCGCGCACGCTGCTGCTGATGCGGCTCTGCGATGTGTTCGTGCCCGCCATTGCGTCGGCCGTCGCGATCTGGGCGATTGCCAAGTACCCGATCACCGAAGCCAAGGCCCGCGAGACCCGCGACGCCTTGGAAGCTCGCCGCGGCAAGCCGGGAGCGCCGCTCCCGGCCTGAGCACACAGCAGGCGCGCCGGTGAGGGTTCGCCGGCGCGCCTGCTGCAGTGCGGTCGTGCAATACGGGCGGTCGCGCCGTCGCGCTGCGACCCCGTTATGCGGTCACGCGCGCACGCGAGTACCGCAGGCCGTACCCCACCGGGAAGCGCGCGGCGCTGCCGGACGGACCGCTCTCGGTGGTGGCCGGCCAGTGAAACGGCAGCTGCCCGGTGCACTCGGCGTCGCCGAACAGCACATCGGCCACGCCCGCGCCTTCGGACCCGGGCAGCCACGCCGCCACGAAGGCCTGCGATGCGTCGAGCTCGGCGTTGGTCACCAGCGGACGGCCCGAGACCAGCACCGTCACCACCGGAATGCCCGCAGCGGCGATGCGCTGCACGACCGCGAGGTCTTCGGGGTGCAGCTCGGCGAGCTCGAGCGATGGGCCGTACGGGGCCAGCTGATGCGGCTTGTGGCTGAAGCCGCTGCCACGTTCCACCCGACCGCCGCGACGGATATCACCCATTCCCTCGGCATACGGCTTCTCGCCGATCACGACAATCGCCACATCGTGCGCCGAGGCGTTGGCGCTGGCGCCCGTCACGTCGAGCGTCGCGTGCGGGGCGATCGCGCGGATGCCTTCCCAGATCGACGTGCCGCCGATGATGCGGTCGTTGCCGTCGGTGCCCTGCCACTCCACCGTGAAGCCGCCACAGAGATGGCCGCGGTTGTCTGCGTTGCGGCCAGCGACGAGCACACGCGCGCTGCGATCCAGCGGCAGGAGCTCGGCGTCATTCTTGAGCAACACCAGCGACTTCCGGACCGCCTCACGAGCGATCGCGCGGTGGGCGTCGCCGCCAAAGGCGTCGGTGCCGACGTGCGGGCGCGCCGCAGGGCGGGGACGCTCGAACAGCCCGTAGCGCGCCTTCACCGACAGCACGCGACGCACCGCGTCGTCGAGCCGCGCCATCGGGATCACGCCGCGCTCGACCTGATCCATCAAGCCGTTCCAGCACGCGCGCCAGTCGGCCGAGACCATAATCATATCGACGCCCGCATTGACGGCCATCGCGAGCGCCGTGGGATAGTCGGGATGCAGATAGTCGGCGCCATCCCAGTCAGACACCACCATCCCATCGAAGCCGAGCTCGCCCTTGAGCAGGTCGGTCAGCAGCGCGCGGCTGCCGTGGCACTTCTCCCCGTTCCAGCTGTTGAACGACGCCATCACCGTGAGCGCACCGGCTTCGAGTGCCGGCAGATACGGCCGCAGATGCGTCGCCCGGAGCTCGTCTTCCGTGCAGACGGTGTCGCCCTGGTCGTTGCCTTCGGTGGTGCCGCCGTCGCCGATCCAATGCTTGAGGCAGGCGATCACGCTTTCGTCGCCGAGGGCGCCCTGCAACCCGCGGACATACCCCGCCGAGTAGGACTCGACCACGGCGGGATCTTCCGAGAAGCTCTCGTACGTCCGACCCCATCGCAGATCACGCGCCACGGCCAGCGTCGGGGCGAACGTCCACTCGACGCCGGTCGCCAGCACTTCGCGCGCGCAGACCTTGGCGAGCTGTTCGACCAGCTCGGGATCGCGCATCGCACCGAGGCCGATGTTGTGCGGGAAGATCGTGGCGCCGAGCACATTGCCGTGTCCGTGCACGGCGTCCACGGCATAGAGGACCGGCACCGGCACGCGGTCACCGCTGGCGTCCATCGACGCCGCCCAGTAGGCATCGTGCATCGCAACCCAATCCGCGGGCTGATTGCTCCCCGGGACGGACCCGCCGCCCGAGAGCACGGCACCGAGGTGATGCGACCGGACGTCATCGGGCGTGGTCGACGCACGTTCGGCCATCACGAGCTGGCCCACCTTCTGGGCGGTGCTCATTCGGGACAGCAAGCGATCGATCAACGCGGTCATCGCGGGAGTTTCGGGAAACGCAGGCATTGGAGCAGTGGAATCGCGGGAGACCCGCTAGTCGGACAGCACGAAATCGGTGCGTAGGTCAGCGGCCGAACTGCCGCCGATCCACGCGTGGAAATGGCCGGGCTCGACGACACGCGTCATTCGCCGACCGTAGAAGGCCAGGGCATCGGACGGCAGCGTGAAGCGTACCGTCCTGGTCTCGCCCGGCGCGAGGGTGACCCGTTCGAATCCCTTGAGCTCGCGCACCGGGCGCGTCACGCTGCCGGCTAGGTCACGGATATACAACTGGACCACGTCAGTGCCCGGCCGGTCGCCGGTGTTGGTCACGTCCGCCGAGATCTCGATCGACTCGCCGAGGCGCACGACCGTCTGCGAGGTCGTGATGTGGCGGTACTCGAAGGTCGTGTACGACAAGCCGTGCCCAAACGGAAAGAGCGGCGACGGATGCACGTCCAGATGGAACGAGGTGTTGCCCACCGACAGTTGCGGCGCGCGCGGGGCGATCTCGTGCAGGTGAATGATCGTCTCGGGCGTGGCCGGTTTGCCGCTCGGCTTCTCGTTGTAGTACATCGGAACCTGGCCCGTCACGCGCGGGAAGGTCATCGGCAGTTTGCCGCTCGGGGCGATGCGGCCGAACAGCACGTCGGCTACCGCCGGGCCGGTCATCGTTCCCGGATGGAAGCCCCAGAGCACCGTTCGCACGCCCTGCAACTCGCGCTCGAGGGCCAGCGGGCGTCCGGCCAGCAGCACGAGTACGACGGGCGTGCCGGTGGCTTCGACCGCGCGCAGCAGGGCCTCTTGTGCGCCGGGGAGCCCGATGTCGGCGCGGCAGTGAGCTTCGCCCGAGAGAATCGCTTCTTCGCCAAGGACGAGTACGGCCACATCAGCAGCGCGCGCAGCCTCGACGGCCTCGGCAATGCCGCTGGTGTGGTGACTCCGCGTATTCGGCACACCGTGCACCACGCGGAGGTCGGCGCCGTCACCCAGCAGGTCGCGCAGGCCCTGCGCGATCGTGCGGCTCAGGGTGGCATCGCCGTCGAAGATCCAGGTGCCGAGCTGCTCGTGCACATCGTCGGCCAACGGGCCGATCAGCGCGATGCGACGATGCGTGGTCTCGGACAGCGGCAACAGACGGTCGTCGTTGCGCAGCAGCACCAGACTTTGTGCGGCCGCCTCGCGCGCGACCTCGAGGTGTTCGGCGCAGCCAGCCGCCGGAAAGCGATGTGGCTCGACGTACGGCGAGTCGAAGAGGCCCAGTCGCTCCTTGAGATGCAGCACGTTGCGCACCAGCGCATCCACTGTGGCCTCGGGGACCTCGCCGCTGTGGACGAGCGCCGCGAGATGATCGGCGTAGGTCGTGCTGGCCATCTCGATGTCCACGCCGGCCGTCGCCGCTTCACGGGCCGAGTCGCGGTCCGACGCGGTGAGGCCGTGGATCTGCAGTTGGCGGATCGACTCCCAGTCGCTCACGACCACGCCGCCGAAGCCCCACTCGCCACGGAGGATCTGTCGGAGCAGGAACTCGTTCGCCGAGGCTGGCACGCCGTCGATGTCGCTGAACGACGTCATCACCGACGCCACACCGGCTTGCACCGCCGCGTGGAACGGCGTCAGGTAGACGTTGCGCAGCTCGTTCTCGGGAATGTTCGTCGTGTTGTAGTCGCGACCGCTTTCGCTGGCGCCGTAGCCGACGAAGTGCTTGGCGCAGGCGGCGACGGCCTCAGGCGACGACAGGTCGTCGGTCTGGAAGCCGCGCACCATCGCCGCGCCAAGCGTGCTGCAGAGGAACGGATCTTCGCCCAAGCCCTCGGCCACGCGGCCCCAGCGGGGGTCGCGCGAGATGTCCAGCATCGGCGCGAAGGTCCAGTTGATGCCGGCGGCGCGCGCTTCGAGCGCGGCAATGCGCGCACCGCGGGTCACGAGATCCGGGTTCCACGTGGCGGCCTGCCCGAGCGGAATGGGCAGGACCGTCTTGAAGCCGTGAATCACATCGCGACCCACGAGCAGGGGAATGCCGTGGCGGCTTTCTTCCACCGCGATGCGCTGCAGTTCGTTGACCGTGTCGACGTGCACTTCGTTCAGCACCGCACCGATCCGTCCCTCCCGAATCGACCACCGCAGGTGATCGGGGACGTGCCAGCCGCCGGCCTGCACCTGCTGGAGCTGGCCGATCTTCTCCTCGAGCGTCATTGCCTCGAGGAGGGCGTCGATGCGTGCCGCCGCGGGGGCGGCCGTGCTGCTGGTCACCACGCGACAATCACGTACGACCGGATTTCCCATTCGCGGCCGTTGGCTGCCGGCGCGGTGGGGTCGCACACGAGGTTGCCGACCGCGTTCGGAATGCGGTCCGGGCAATAGCGCGGCGAGTAGCGATCGAGCGAGCGCCACGTGCCGCGCACGCCGAACTTGGTCTCGGGCACGTCGAACCACTGCGCCTTGCCGAAGACGTACGCGACGTCGGTCATCAACTGCAGCGGGAAGGTCAGGTTGAAGTCGCGGTGGTAGTCGAACGGTCCGAAGTCGTTGACCTTGGCCGAACCAATCACCTTCACGGCGCCCGTCTGCAGTCGCAGGTCGCCGCCATAGCGCTTCACGAGACGACGGCTGTCGCCGTTCGGCTCGGCGGTGCCGCCGAAGGCGTTGAGGATGAAGCGGGTGTCGCGACCGACGCGCGAGATCATTCGCGTGCGCGCTTCCCAGAGGTCACGCGCCGGCGTGGCGCCGGGGAAGGCAAAGGTCGTGCGGCCGTCACCGAGAATGCCGATGGCCGCGTCCATCGTGGTCGGGAAGCGACGATACATCACGGCGCTGCTCATCGCGAAGCGCGCGTCTTCCCGCTGGTCGTTGTCCCACAGGTGCATATACGTCGCGGGCGTCGGGTCCCACGTCAGCAGCAGTTCGCCGCCCATCGTCTCGCGGTTGGCGCGCACGATGAACGGATCGGCCAGGATGTTGCGCGGGCGACCCGGCGCCGGCGCATCGGCCGGCACGGGCCCGACGATCGGCTTCTGGTACAGGAAGTTCGGCGCGATCTGGAGGTTGCCCATCTGCCACGTGAAGCCCGACAGCACGTTCCACTGGTTGAAGAGGCCCGTGTCCTTGAGCCACCAGCCGGTGAACGTCATCGTGGAGGTCGGGCCACCGTCGGCCACCAGCCCGTAGTAGCCGCCCTGCGCGTACCAGTTGAGGCGACCCTTCGAGAAGGTGACCTTCGCCTTGCCGGCGAAGGTGTCGCCTGCGCGGATCGAGTCCTGCAACACCTGATAGTTGCCCGGACGGCCGGTGACGGTCTGGAAGCGGTCGCCGATCTTCGTGGCGCCGCCCCACATTCCGCCGACTTCGATGCCGAGCGCACCGCGCGTGGTGGCTACGTGCAAGGTGGCGCGGCGCGTCGGCTGCAGCGGCACCGCGAACGAGCTGGCGACCGCGCCGACATTGAAGGCCGCGAGGTCTTCCTGCACGACGCCGGTGATGGTGTAACCGCCGATCGAGCGGCCGTACTTCACGAGCGCGGCCGGGTTGGCACCCCACCAGAGCTCAGGGCCGAAGGCGGCCTTGAGTCCGCTCAGGGACTTCTTGCCGGTGAACTCGATGCCGAAGGGTGCCGCACCATTGTAGATGTCGATGAAGCGACCGTAGTTGGCTTCGCGGTACAGGCCGAAGAAGTCGCCTTCGTAGCCCCAGTGGTAGTGTCCGGTGCGGTTGAAGCCGTCGAGGCGGAAGTTCTTCTCGTCCCAGGTGAAGCTGCCGCGGTAGAGCCGCAGGCGCTCGTTGCTGGTGAGCGCGACGGTGCCGGCGTCACTGGGCACGAGGCGGGTGCGGCCGCGATTCTCGTAGAAGATCTCGTCGATCGGATTGGTCGCAATGCTGCCGAGGATGTTGAACGACAGCGTGGCGGTGAAGCGCTCGGTCGGCTTCGCCTCGAAGTCGACGAAGTAGGACTCCATCCGGTCGAAGCCGGTGAAGCTCGGGTACGCGGCGCTGGTGGGCGCCGACGACGGCGGCGTGCTCAAGAGGCTGCCGCCGGTCGAGAACGTCTGCATCTCGAGGCGCATGCCGCTCACGCGGAACTTGGAGCCGGCGTCGCCATCGAGCGTGGCGCGGTCACCGCGCGAGGCCAGCACGAGGGCGGCTGGTTCGATCTGCGCAAAGTGACGCTTGATCGCATTCAGGTCTGTCGTCGACGCGTAGGCATCGAGCGTGTAGGCCTGCTTGAGCCCGTAGTACGCCGCGCGCGGGTACAGCTGATAAAAGCCGCGGGCGTCGGTGGGGCCCTTCGCCATAATGCCCCACCACTCCTCATTCATATTGTTGTCGCCCTTCACGTAGTCTTCGGCGTACGCTTCGGCCGGCCACGAGGCGTTGGCGTCGTGGCGGTCGAGGTTGGTTTCCTGACCGTACTTCCACCAGCCGTCGCTCCACTGGAACGTGAAGCCGCCGATGGCATTGCCGCTGCGTCCCTTGCCGGCGCTGTTCTCGTAGATGTCCTGCCACTGGCTCAGGACATAGCGCGCCTGCATCAGCTGGTCTTCGCGCCCTTCCTTTTCGTTATAGGCGTCGGCGCCGAACTCGGTGAACATCACCGGGATGCCGAGCTTCTGCTTGACCGTCTCGAAGAAGTTGCCGAAGGTCAGGCCGCGGTAGACGTTCGAGCCGAAGATGTCGAGACCCTTGGTCTCCTGCGCGATGATGTCCACGTACTGCAGGTCGCCGTTGGCCATTGCCACCGGGTGTGCGGCATCACGCGTCTTGATCGCGCGCGTCACTTCGCCGAAGAGCGAGTACATATAGCGCGCCTTGGCCGCATCGCGCTCGCCGACCGGCAGCGCCTCGGTTTCGGCGGACTTCCACGTGAGGCCGTAGTTGTTCTCGTTGCCGAGCAGCCACATCAGGAGCCCGGGCGTCCCCTTGAGCTCGTCGACCATCGCGAGCACTTCCGCGGTCAGCACGCGGCGCACCGCCGGATTCGAGTAGTCGGTGTTCGGCTGATACACCCCGTTCACCGTCGTGCCGTAGCGGCCGAGCGCGTGATTGACGACCGACCAGATGCCGTAGCGCTCGTAGATGTACTTGACCCACTTCGCCGGAATGCCGTTGTAGACGCGGATCGCGTTCATTCCGGCGTTCTTGATCAGCGACATCTCGCGATCGAGGGCCGCCGCAATGAAGTCGTCCGGCTGGCCCCAGAAGTTGTACGTATAGTTGGTGCCGATCGGGAAGTAGTCCCAGTTGACGCCGCGGATCATCACGTCACGGCCGTCCACCTGCAGCCGATGGCCGCCGGCATCGGCGACGACGCGGATCTGGGGAACCGGTGCGGCCGTGGCCTGCGCCGAAACGGGGGCGGGGGCGAGCACTGCCAAGCCGAGCAGCGCTGCGAGAGAGGATGCCAGTCTTCCCGTCGGACGCATCTGCCGTACTCCGCGTGGTTTAATGAAGGGCGCTGACGAGCCGCCACTTTGTTCGATTGCAGAACAAAGTGCAGTCTGGGGTCCGAGGGTGTCAAGATCGCCCTGCGGACTAGGGGACCACGATCAGCGCCGCGCTCCCGCCGAAGTCATCGCTGGCGGCGGGGGCGCCCGCAGGCGACTCCCAGGGGCCACCCGGCCGCCGAACCGCCAAGCGGTGCCGTCCGCTCGGGAGCGGCACGCGGGCGACCCAGCGCCCCCGCTCCCACTGAAACGGCTGCGGCACCCAGTCCACATGGCTGCTGGTCCACTCCGCCGGTTCGTCCAGCGGGCCATCCGACAGGAGTTCCGCCGTGACCACCCCGCCGCGCTCGACCAAGCGCATCGTGGCGATGGCTCCTCGGCGCGGCCGGGGCACCCCACCGCCGACCACCGCGCGCAGGCCCAGCGAAACGAGTTGCCCGGCCACCGTGCTACGGAGGGGATCTGCAAGCACGTCACCCGCCACGACCACTGCGGACACGCGGCGGGTCAGGGGCCACTCCGCCGAGAGCAGCCACGAGGCGTCGCGACCGCTCGTGGCGTTGAGGCCCGTGCGGCGGGACCAAGTGAGCCCCACTCGGCGGCTCGACGTCCCCCACTCGATCCCCGCGCCGTGATCGCGGAGGGCGTAGGCCGACGCGCTGCGCGTGAGCAGGAATCCGGACGCTTCGATCAGCGGCCAGTCGGTCGTGGCGTGCCGAGCGGCGAATCCCGTGAGTCGCCAATCGCCGGTCTGCCACTGGACCGCTACGTCTGCGACTCGGGCGCTCCGCGGGGAGATCTCGCTCCGACGGGTCGTGGCAGCGCTGACGCTCGGCACGATGGTCACGGCGCCGAGCCGCCAGAATCCGCGGGCGCCGACGCGGGCCGTGGATCCAGCGGTCTCGACGACATTCGCGAAGGCGGCGCCTTCGCCGTCGAGCGCGAGGGCCAGCGAGGGCCACCGCATCGGGGACAGCGTGAGCGAGGCGCCAGCCGCGGTCGCGGCACCGCGGCCCCCCCCAGCGCCAACGCCAAGATGCGAACTCCACTGCCAGTCGCGGCGGTCTTGGGAGGCGCGAAGGGCCGCCGCGAGGCCGGCGATCGTCTGTGCGCGGCTGGGCGCAATCGCCGACGAGGCCAGCTCAACGACCGACACCACCGGCGCGGTCTGCGCGCGGGCGGCCAGCGGCGCACCCAGGAGTAGTGCCGCGAATCCCCGATGTGCGAGACGTCCCCAGCGGTGCAGTGGCACGGGGGGAATCTAGTCTCGCGGATGTGACCGCCCGTCGGGCGGGGGCGTGCCGCGGGGGGAGCCGTTCAAGGGCGGGGAGTCGGCGGTCGGCCTCCGCCCGTGGTCACGCCGCCCGGGAGGACCCCGCCGCCGCTGTTCGCCGACGCCGCTGGCAGGGTGGACAGCAGGCCGCCGGACCTCAGGGCAATCGCGACGCTGGGCGACAGCCCCGCGCCGACATCGCGCTGCACCTCGGTGCTCAGCGCGATCAACTGCGGGGCCGATGCTCCCCGATCGAGCAGTTCTCGCACCAATGCACCCGCACGCGACGCCGAGACACCACTGGCGACCAACTGCGTCAACACGCCGAGAGGAATCGTGAGAGACCGCGCGGGGAAGCGACGACGCAGGTCCTGCAACAGCAGCGGCTGCACGCCGACGTACAGCGCGTCCGCTCCCGCCGCGATTTCGTCGGTACCGGTCGTCGGGGCCAGCGCCGTGCGCGCGAGTCGCAAGCGCTCGGCGAGTCGTGCCGTCGCGTCCACGATGCGCAGCGGCGGCGCCTGCTTGGCGAGCCCTTCGCGCACCTTGAGCGTCAACGGCTCCAACGGTACGGCCGCCGCCTCGGCCCGCGCCAGCACACGACGCAACGAGTCGGCCGCCAGCGGATCGGCGTCCAAGAGCGAGGTGGGCGACTGCGCAAGCAGTGGCGCCGCCGTGGCGATGCGCCCAGCACACAGCACCGCGAGACGTGCCCAGCGACGGACCATCATCAGCGGGCCTCGACCATCACGACCGACTCCGGCTTCCCGAAGTCGCGATCCGAATGCCGCGGCGCGCGCGGGTCCGCCACCCACTGGGTGTCGTTGACCACGAACGCGTACAAGTGCCGCCCGGGCATCAGCGGCAGCACAACGGTCCACGCCGAGGATCCTTCCACCCGGGACATCGCGACGACCTCGCGGCCCCATCCGTTGAAGTCACCTACGACTTGCACGGTGTTGGCACTGGCGTCGTCGTACACGAACTGCACCGGCACCATCCCGGGAGACAGGCCGGCCGATCGGGCGGCCGTGGTCACGCCAGATGCACTTCCCGCGGTGGCGGACGGTACCGTCGCAATCGAGGCGGACGGGGCCGACGCGTCGAACACGCCACGCCCGACGAAGCCGAGCACCACGGCCGCCGCCGCGAGCAAGGCCGTGGCCCACCGGCGCGAGAACGGCAGCGACCGCCGACGCGTGTCGTGGGCGTCGATGCGCGCGAGCACCTCGGCCAGAGCCGTTGGCCGAACGCTGGGGAGCGGGAGGAGCGACTCGCGCACGCGAGCGGTCAGGGGATCACGATCGTCAGTCATTGGCAGCAGTCTCCGTCAACTGCAGGCGCAGGGCGTCGCAGGCACGCTTGACGCGCATTCGGGCGGCCGAGAGACCGATGCCGGTCGCCTCGGCGATCTCTTCGTAACTCAGGTCTTCCACGTGTCGCAGCAGAAAGGCTTCCCGCTGCTCGGCCGGGAGTTGCGCCAAGGCCCGTTGCACTTCGTCCCGCCAGCTGTCGTCGGGCGCGACCGGCGCGGCTGAGTCTGGGACGACGTCGGCCGTGACGACCACGGTGACATAGCGGGCGCGCTTGCCGCTCGAGGTCCGGCACCGGTTGGCCAGAATGCGGAAGAACCACGGCTCGAATGCCGCACCGTCGACGAACCGAGGCAGGGCCCCGTGCACCCGGACCCAGGCATCCTGCACGGCCTCTTCGGCATCCAACGGGTCTCCGAGCATCCGCGATGCGAACCGCAGGGCGCGCGGGTAGTAGCGCTCGACCAGCACGGCGAACGCCGCACGATCACCACGACGTGCGGCACCGACGAGCGCGGACGTCTCTGGCGTCACCGCGTCGTCGTGAGCGGAAGCACCGTGACGTGCATCGAGCGGTCGATCCGCTGGTCGGTCTCCGGATCAATCGCCCACGAGGTCACGACAATGCTGCTTGACCCACTGTGATAGCCAATCACCTGCGTCAGCGGGATCGCGCGGGTGCTGTGTGCGGCGACGCCAGGACAGGTGGTGCGCGTGCACGGGGCAATCGCCGCGACCGTCACCACGTTGCCGTCGAGTGCCAAGAAGTGCACCGGCCACCGCGTGCCGTTGTGCACCACCAAGCTGTCGTCGGCGACTGTCATCGATACAACGGCCGACGGCGCGCCGACCACCTGCGGCGACAGGTCGACACGCGCCGCCGTGGGATCGGCACAGGCGGCCGCGAGCAGGAGCGTTGCTAGCAGGAGCGCGGGTGAGCGAAGCGGCACAGACATCGGAGCGGCGCAGGTCGAGGAAGGGCCGACGAGATGCCGGTTACGTGGCATTACCTCGCGAACCGCGCGTTTGTCACACGGCCACAGATCGCGCGGCGCGCCCGGCCGGTGCGTGGACCGCTATCGATCGGTACGCGTGGCCTGTAGGGCACCCGACGGGCACTTGGCGACTTGGGCCGCAATTTCGTCGGGGCTCGCCGCCGAGATGTCGATCCAGCGCTTGCGCCGGACGTCGAAGACGCCGGGCAGGCCGCGGATGCACATCGCCGAGTGCGTGCACACCTCGGGGTCGAAGGTGACGGTGATGCCGGGGCCTTCGTAGGTCTGCAGGCGACGAGTCATCGGTCGAGGGGCGAAGGGTGAGACGGTGGCGTCAGAGGGTCGGCGGCTCATCGCCGAGCGGCATCGGTGGCAGCGGCGGCTGGTCGGGCCGCCACCACCCGTCGGGGGCCCGAGGTGCAGGCTGATCGGCCGACAGGTTCTGCGCCGATACGTCGGCGTGGATGAAGTTCTCGGATGGCACGGGCGTGCCCGCCAGCCGGCGGAGCATCGCCAACTGGCCGGCGTGCGTGATGGCATCGGCGATCGGACCCTGCAGCAACTGCTCGTCCGTGAGCGTGCACTGGTCCGACCGATGCGCGATGTCGTCCGCCAGCTGCGCCACCGTGTCGTGAAACCGCAGGATCTCGTCGTCCAACGTCGCGACGCGCGGCGGTGCGAAGTCGCCACCGTGGAAGAACGTGCGGGCATAGCCGATGACGCCGGTCATATGCCAGAGCAACTCGTGCGGCGTGCGCACGTTCGGCCCCGCGCGGAACTCGCCGAATCCGTCCGGTCGGTCTCGGAGGGCCTTCTGCGTGCGGTACGCCAACGCGCCGAGCGTGTGTCGGAGCAGTCGGCGCGCGTCCTCGGAAAACGCCATTGGATGGTCGCTCCGCTACCGGCTCAGGGCGGGCAACAGCTTGAAGTGCACGAGCACACTCAAGGCGAATGCCAGCGTGACCGCCAACAGCAGCAGCCGGGGCAGCACTGTCGGCGGTTCCGGATACTTCACCGCGAGTGAGGTCTCGGCGTTCGCCGGGATACGCGCGACGGTCGTGAGGGACCCGCCGAAGGGGACGTTCATCCGGACACTGCCGTTGATCGCCCAGCCGTTCGCGTCGAGAATCGGTCCCAGATTGCGCTGCCGCAACTTGAGCCACGCGATGAGCATCGAGGGCGTCGAGACGACGAGCAGCAAGCCGATCACCGCCAACACCAGTTGCCAGAACGGCAGGCGGAGCAGTCCGCTGATGTAGCCGGCGATCGCCGCGAAGGCCGTGGCCAACGCGCCAAAGGCGACGCCGAGTGCGGCAACCGTGCCGACGTCGATCTTCTTCGGTTCGGCCGGCTTCTTGGCCAGCGTCTCGGCGTTCGCGGTAGTGGTCGCGACGGCATCGAGCTTGGCGTCAGCGGCGTCCTGTCCTGCGGCGGCCCGCTTGGCGACTTGCTCTTCGATGAGGCGCACCAGCTTCTTGTACGGCGCCCAGAAGGCCTGCCGAATCGAGATCGGATTCTCGACGATGTTGGTGATCGTGGCATCCCAATCGCGGCCATCGCGATCCCAGAACACGCCATTGCGCCCGACCATCAGGTTGTCGGCGTCGCCATCGGTGAACGCTGCGGCGATCGTCATCGTCTCACCGCCGGGCCGCGTGCAGTCGCAGTAGGCGAGGTAGGTCTTGGCAAGCCCGGCCAGTGCGGCGTGCTTGCCGGCATCACCGACGCGGACGCAGAGATCGCAGCTGCGCCCATCGAGCACCAGCGTGCCGGCCTGGAAGATGGCGGGCCGCTCGCGGCTGTAGAAATCGCGGAACGACACGAAGTTGTGCAGCAGGCGCACGAGGTCCCGCTGGAAGCGCACGAGCCGTTCGACGGCGGCGATGGCGGCCATCTCGGGCTCGGTCGCGGCATCCTGGGCGATGAGCGCCGTGAGGTCGCGACGCGCGGCGCCCGCGAGCAGGGCGCGCACGCGGGGCAGTCCGAGCGACGCGACAGCGGCGCCCGCCTGCGCGCTCTGCCAACGCTGGTAGCCCGCGAAGCGCTCCTGAACCGCCGCCCACTGTGCATCGGTCAGCGTCTCGGCGGCGTCGCCGAGGATCGGCGAGACCACCAGCGCGCGGAAGCGCTCGATCGCGGCCGCCCACGCCGGATTCACGCCGTCGCGCAATGGCAGCGCGCGCCCTGCCTCGACGCGCGCGAGTGGAAAGCCCGCGACTTCCTCGGCGGAGATCGACAAGTCCTGCGCGGCGATCGCGAGGTACTCGACTTCCTGTCGGTTCACCGCGGCGAGTGCGCGAGGATCGAACGCGGCGAGTTTGGTACGCGCGAAGTAGTCGTCGATCTTGACCTTCACGTCGGACACGGCGTGATACGCCGCGGCCGTGGCTTCTCCGAGCGGAAAAGTGTCCGTGCCCTGCGCTTCACCTGCCGCCCACCACGCGGCGTACGCGTCGGCCTCAGCGAAGAACTGGTCGACGAGCGGCTGCGAGATGCCCGGGACACCGGCGCGATCGAGAACGGTCCCGACCGTGGCGGCCACATCGGCGGCCGCCGCGCGCAGCTCGGCATCGTCGATCGACTCGACCGGGATCACCCCGTCGCCGTTGAAGCGCGTGGCGGCCAAGACCGTCGCCGTTTCGAGCGTGTCGGCCACGGTGATCGTGGCGGCCTCCGGCTTGCCCAGTCCGGCCAGAATGCGCCGCGCCGAGGCCAACAGGGTGGCGCCCTCGGGCGTGGCATCGTTGATCGACGCCACGGCCAAGTCGCCACCCTGCAGCAAGACATCCGGATTGCGCACGTGCGCTGCCGCCCACGCCGCCGCGGCAATCACCTCTGGCGCACGAATCCGTCCGTCGCCGTCGGTGTCGAGCAGGGCGAGCGTACGCTCGTCCATCTCGAGTCCTTGCACGGGGCAGGCGAGCGCGACCCAGAGCTTGGGATCGAGCTGGTCGAGATGCGCGAGATCGGCCCCGCGTTCGATCGCGACCTGGTCGGAGCCACCCGCGCGAAAGAACCGCCAGCTGTGGGCACGTGCCGACATCGATCAGCGCCCCGCCGAGTAGCCGGTCACGATCACTTCCGCATTGTGCCCAACGCGCACGCCGCCGAAGCCGTCGGTGGTCTTGAGCTTGCCGTCGCCGAGCACGTCGGCCTTGGCGAAGCTCGCGACTTCGGTGCCGTTGATGCTGCAGCTCACGCGGGAGTCGGTCACGCTGATGGCGATCTCCTGTGACACGCTCTCACCGGGGCCGCCGGCACGCTTGATCGCCGGATGCGCCGTGGGACGACGGGCGCTGACCTGGAACGGCGCCGGACCGAAGCCGCGCACGATGTAGGTCCCCGTGCCGTACGCGGCGCAGTAGAGGGCCTGCCCCGCGGCGCCGTCGAGGCCGCTGGCGGCGACGACGACGCCATACGGATGCGGATGATCGTTCAGGCTCTGGAACTTGGGCTCGGTGAAGGTGGCGCGCACCGTGTACGTGCCCTTGAGCGTCGTGGCCGTGTTCCAGTACGTCGTGGAGGGGCCGGTGGTGATGCGGAAGCCGCGGCCTTCGGCGGCGAACTTGGCGTTCGTGAGCGTCATCCCGGCCTTGGCCTCGGAGGCATCGACGGCGCCAGCCCATCCGGGGACGCTGATGCCACCACCCGCGACGGCGCGGGATCCATCGGCTGCCTGGGCCGCGGCGGTGAGCATCGGCGTGGCGAGCAGCAGAGCGGGGAGGAGCGTATGGATGCGGCGCATAGGCAGTCTCGGTAGGGGTCTGGCGAACGCTAGCGGTCGGAACGCCCGCGTGCTACGATCCGGAGTCCGCCCCAACAATCCACCGCCAACCGAGGAGGTGATCCATTGTCTACTGACCTACGTACGGCGCGGATCGCCAGCGGCGAGTAACCTCGTCGCAGAGGCCGTCCGGCGCTCCGCGCCTGCGGTCGAGATCACCGGGGTTCACGTCGCGTATGGGCGCGAAGTGAGCTCCGGTTTTTCGTTGGGCTCCCGGGTCCGCTGATGCCTGCTGCACCACCCAAACTCGCCAAGTATCTCGCCAACCTCGGCTACGGCACGCGCCGCGCCGTCGAACAGCTTCTGGCCGACGGGCGGGTGACCACCGCGGACGGCCGCGTGCTGCGGCACGGCGACACGGCGCCGCACGACACCCTGCGCGTCGATGGCGAACCGCTCGACCCCGCACCCGGGCGCGTGGTGATGCTGCACAAGCCCGCCGGATATGTGTCGTCGACGCGCGATGTCGGTGCGTTGGTCTACGAACTGCTCCCACCAAGGTTCCTGCAGCGTGATCCAGTGATGGCGACGGTGGGCCGACTGGATCGAGATACCACGGGGCTGCTACTGCTGACCGACGACGGACCGCTCAACCATCGGCTCACCTCGCCGCGGCATCATTGGCCAAAGCGCTACCGCGCGTCACTGGCCGAACCGCTGCGCGGCGACGAAGCGGCGCAGTTCGCGAGCGGGACGTTCCGGCTCGAGGGCGAGCCCTCGCCGCTGGCCCCGGCGACTCTGGAAGTGCTGTCGCCACGTGAGGTGTGGGTCACGCTGACGGAAGGGCGCTACCATCAGGTGCGCCGGATGTTCGCTGCCTGCGGCAATCACGTCGTGGCGCTGCATCGCGAGGCCATTGGCCCGGTGACCCTGGGCGAGTTGCCGCTCGGGCAGTGGCGGCTGCTCACCGACGCCGAACTCAGCGCGTTGCGCGCAACACCTTGAAGCGCCGCTCGTCGCGGACGATCGCGACCTGCGCGAACTGGTCGCGCAGCAGCCCTTCGTAGGGCAGCGTCCGATTGGCCACGAGCCAGAGCGTGCCGCCGCGCGGCAACACCTGCGCGGCGTCGGCAATGAACTGCCGGGGGACCCGCAAATCCGTGCCCTTGCCGATGTGAAAGGGCGGATTGGTCACGACCACGTCGAATCGTTCGTCCAGCACCGCGCCCGCCACATCGCTGGCCATCACCTCGCAGGTCGTCGCCGACGCCAGGGTCACCGAACGACGGGCCGATCGCACCGCTTCGGCGTCGGCGTCGACGAGCACGACCCGTCCGGTGCGTGACAGCCGCGCGGCGACGATGCCGAGCCCACCGCTCCCGCAGCCCAGGTCCAGCACCGACGCGCCGACGGGAATCTCGATCGCGTCGGCCAGCAGGGTCGTGGCTTCGTCCGGGTGCTCCCACGAGAACACGCCGGGCCGGGAGGCCAACGTCAGCGACTCGCCGCGCAAGTTCGCCGGCATTTCGTGGAACACGTCGTAGGCGAAGCGTGGATCCTGAATGTCGGTATCGTCGGCCGGCGTCTTGGCGGTCTTCACCGCGGCCACCGCGCGATGCCCGCTGTGTTGCGCGATGACCGTCGCCTCGCCGTAGACGCGCTCGAGCATTCGCGCGGCGCTCTTGGCGCCTTCATCGTTGGCACCGGCGACCACGCAGCGCCCGCCCACCGGCAGTGCGTGCCACGCGTCGTGCAGCAACTGTCGAACGGCGAACTTCTCGACCGGCAACCGTATGGCCACCACGGTCGGGGCGGGCGGCACCGCGAAGGGCTCGAGGCCCATCCCGTGGCACACCGTACCTGAGACCTCGTTCGCTCGCAGGGTGCGTTCGGCCGCCTCGGCGCCGGGCAAGTGGCGGTCGCTGATCCACACGGTGGCCCCCGCGCGCGCGGCGATCACGCCGAGCAGGCCGTTGCCCCCCTGCAATTGCAGCAACACGTCGTTGGCACCACAGGCGACGGACTCGGCCAGCATCTGGGCCGCGGGATCGAGCTCGCCGTGCAGCAGCACGCCGGGCTTGGACGCCATCTGCACCACGCCGGTGTCGAGCGACACCTCGCGCAGCGTCCACTGCCGGTAGTCGGTCGTCAGCGCGGCATCTCCCACTGGGCCGCGTCGGGAAACGCGGCACGCGACTTCACGCTGCGCCGCGGTTCGGCCATCATTGGCTCGACCGTGTCGCGCCACACCGCGTAATGCGGCGTGGCCTTGTGAGCGGCCGGCGCCTCGTCGCTGCGATACACCTCGATCAGCGTGAAGCGCGTGGGGTCGTCGTCCTGCTGCAACACATCGAAGCGGACGATGCCGGGTTCCTGCACGCTCGCGC
>JANRJP010000074.1:0-23610 GCA_033763905.1 Gemmatimonadaceae bacterium | reverse complement strand
CTCCCGCGTGTCAACGGCTTCGCCCGCTGGGATTGGAACTCTGCGCTCCGCCCCTGGGCCGGCCAAGAGAACTGGACCGCCGGCATCGCGGTCTCACTCCCGCTGCTCCACCTCGCGTCGCAACTCGGCGAAACGGGGCAGGCGGCGGCTCGGCGGCGCGAAGCCACCGCCGGGCGCGAGGCCGCACACGCCCGCGCCGAGCTCGATCGTCAGCAGACGGCTGCCGGCATCGCGGTCGCCCTTCGACAACTCGACCTCACCGAGCAGACGATCGCCCAAGCCGAAGAGGCGCATCGTCTCGTCAGCCGCCGCTACGAAGGGGGGTTGTCGACGATCGCCGACCTGCTGAGCGCGCAGTCCACACTGACGGAATCGCGACTGCGCGACGCCGCCGCGCGATGGCAGGCCATTGATGCGGCCGTCCGACGTCTGCACGCCCTGGGCGCCGATCCCGCGCCGCTGGTCGCCCTCGACACGCCCGCCGCCGTCGCCGTCGACGGCAGCCGCTGACCTCCATACGCCTCCACGACCTGAGCCACATATGCCCACCATCACGTTCCGACCCACCGCCCTGCTGCTCGCCAGCGCAGCGCTCCTCGCCGCCTGTCGCCCCGGTGACACGCCGCCCGCGGAGGCGGCCACCGCGGTGACCCCTCCGGCCACCGCCATCGCGACCGACACGACGCTCACCGACGCACTCGTGCTACCCGGCACCGCGACGGCAATTCGTGAGGCCACGCTCTCCACGAAGCTGATGGCCTCCGTCAGCGCCGTGCTGGTGAGCGAAGGCGCTCGCGTGAGCGCCGGACAACCGCTCGTCGAGCTCGATGCGCGCGACATTGCCGCGAAGGCCGAGCAGGCCGACGCCGGAGTGCGCGCCGCCGACGCCGCGCAACGGGAAGCGGCCCAGTACGCCGAGCGCATTCGCGGGCTCTTCGCCGACAGCGCGGCCACCCCCGCGCAGCGGGATGCTGCCGAGGCCGGACTGGCTCGCGCCAACGCGGCGGCGGCACAGGCACGCGGCGCCGCTCGTGAGCTCGGCACGCTTGCCGCGTACTCTCGAGTCACCGCGCCGTTCCCCGGCACCATCGTCCGACGGCACGTCGATCCCGGGGCCTTCGCCGCCCCGGGCGCGCCACTCCTCACGATTCAAGACGACGCGCAGTTGCGCATCCGCGTCGACGCACCGCTCGATGCGGCGCGGGGACTCGCGCGCGGCGCCACCGTGGACGTCACCGTGGGTGGTGCCGTGCTCACGGCTACGATCGAAGCGGTGATCCCCTCGGGCGGCAACGTCTACACCATCAACGCCATCGTGCCGAACGGCGGCCGTCAGTTGATGGCAGGCTCGCCCGCGACGGTGGCCGTTCCGCGCGGGACGCGCCGAGGCCTCGCCGTCCCCACCAAGGCGCTCACGCGTGACGGCGACCTCGTGGGGGTCACGATCCGACAGAACGGTCAATCGATCCGCCGATGGGTCCGCACCGGCGCCACGAGTGGCGCGTACACGGAAATCACCGCCGGTCTCGTAGCAGGTGACGTGATCGTCGTACCGGAGACCAACTGAGATGGGCATCTCTGGACGAATTGCCGAGAGCTTCCTTCGCTCGAAGCTCACCCCCTTGGTCACGATGGCGTCGTTGGCGGTCGGTGCCATCGGCCTGCTTGCCACGCCGCGCGAAGAGGAACCCCAGATCTCGGTGCCGATGATCGACGTCGTCGCCGCGATGCCCGGTGTCGGACCCGACGAAGCCGAGCTGCGCCTTGGTCGGCCAATCGAACAACGGATGGCCGAACTCCCTGGCGTGGACCACGTCTACACGATGTCAGGCGACGGCTACGCGATGGTGACTGTGCGCTTCGCCGTCGGCGAGGATCAGGAGCGAAGCGTCACCCGCGTACACGCCAAGCTGGCCAGCCTTGCGGACCAATTGCCGCCGGGGGCGCTACCCCCCGTGGTGAAGCCGCACTCGATTGACGACGTGCCAGTGCTCACCCTCACGCTGCACGGCGCGGGCTACGATGCCGACGCGCTCCGGCAAATGGCCGTTCGGCTGGAAGACGAGATTCGCACCGTCGACGGAGTGGCCGCCACGTTCACGGTCGGCGGCCAGCCACGGCAACTGTCGATCGTGATGGATCCCTCGCGGCTCGCGGCGGCCGGCATCACGCCAGGCGAAGTCGCGATGGCGGTGCAGGGCGCCAGCGCGCGCCTGCAGACCGGTGACGTCACCGCCGGCAATCAAGTGTACCGCCTCGAAGCGGGCGCGCCGCTGGCGTCCGTTGAGGACGTGGCGAACGTGATCGTCGGTGTGCGCAACGGCCGGCCGGTGGCGGTTCGTTCGGTGGCGACCGTGCGCGAAGATCACGGCGAGCCGACGCAGTACGTGTCGCACATCGAACGCTCCGGCGACGCGGAGCCTGCCGTCACGATCGCCGTCGCGAAGCGGAGCGGCGCCAACGCCACCGCGGTGGCCGCGGCGGCACTGATGCGCGTCGACGAGGCGCGAGACCGCCTGCTGCCCCAGGACGTCACCGTGAGCGTCACCCGGGACTACGGCGAGACCGCCGGCGAGAAGGCGAGCGAGCTCATTCTGCACCTCCTGATCGCCACCCTTTCGGTCACGCTGTTGATCTGGGCGTTCCTCGGCTGGCGCGAAGCCCTGGTGGTGCTGGTGGCAGTGCCGGTGACCTTGGCGCTGACGCTGTTCGCCTACTACGCCTTGGGCTACACCCTCAACCGCATCACGCTGTTTGCGCTGATCTTTTCGATCGGCATTCTGGTGGACGACGCAATCGTGGTCGTCGAGAACATTTATCGTCACTTCCGGATGGGCGACCGCTCGCCCGAGCAGGCCGCCGTGGATGCCGTCGATGAAGTCGGCAACCCGACGATTCTCGCCACGTTCACCGTGATTGCGGCGATCCTGCCGATGGCCTTCGTGTCCGGAATGATGGGGCCGTATATGCGCCCGATTCCCGTGGGGGCATCGGTAGCCATGCTGGCCTCACTGGCCATTGCGTTCATCGTGACGCCGTGGCTCGCGTATCGCTTGCTCAAAGGCCACGTGAAGCCCGCTGGCACCGCGCACGACCCGGCGCACGAGGAAGAAGAGGACTCCCGCTTCGGCCGCTTCTACGCCTCGGTGATGTCGCCGTTGATGGATCGTCCGAAGCTCCGCACCGCGTTCTACGCCGCCGTCGGCGTACTCCTGGTGGGCTCGATGGGCCTTGTGGCGATTCGTGCGGTGCAGGTGAAGATGCTCCCCTTCGACAACAAGTCGGAGTTCCAGGTCGTGCTCGATCTCCCCGAAGGCGCGACGCTCGAGACCTCGCACGCGCTTGGGCGTGAAGTCGCGGAGCGGCTGCGACAGGACCCGGACGTGCAGAGCGCCGAGGTGTACGCCGGAACGGCCGCGCCATTCAACTTCAACGGCTTGGTCCGTCACTACTTCTTGCGGCGCGGCGCGAACGTCGCAGACGTGCAGGTGAACCTCACGCCCAAGCACGACCGCTCGCGCCAGAGCCACGACATTGCGGTGGCGGTGCGTCCGGCGATTGACTCGATCGCCGCGCGCTACGGTGCTTCGGCGAAAGTCGCCGAGATTCCCCCGGGCCCGCCCGTGATGTCTACGCTCGTCGCCGAAGTGTATGCGGCCGACGACGCGTCGCGGCTCGAGGCGGCCACCGCGGTGAAGCGCGTGTTCGAATCCACGCCCGGAGTGGTGGATGTGGATTGGACGATTGAAGCGCCGCAGGGGGCGCGGGCGTTCCGCATTGATCGCGTCCGTGCGGCCGAAGCGGGTGCCAGCGTCGAACAGCTGACAAAGACGCTGTACCTTGCCGTGGCAGGAACACCGGTGGCGTTGACGGCGTCGCCGGACGCGCGGGAGCCGATGCCGATCGTGCCGCGCCTCGTGGAGTCCGCGCGGCAGTCGCCGGAGGCGCTGCTGGCGCTGCCGGTCGCGACCGCCCGTGGTCCGCAGCCGCTCGGCCGTTTCGTGCAGATCGTCGCAAGCCCGCACCCGACGAGCCGCGTCCGCAAGGACCAGCGGCCGGCGATCTACGTGACCGGTGATGTGGCGGGGTCGATCGAGGCGCCGGTCTACGCGATTCTCGAGATGAACAAGCAGCTCGACCAGATCCGCGTGAACGGGGCCGAGATTGCCCGATACAACGCGGTCGCGCCGACCACGCTGGGCGAGACGGCCATCAAGTGGGACGGCGAGTGGCAGGTGACGATCGAGGTGTTCCGCGATCTCGGGCTCGCGTTCGCGATCGTGTTGCTGCTGATCTATGTGCTGGTCGTCGGCTGGTTCCAGTCGTTCACGATTCCGCTCGTGATCATGGCGCCGATTCCGCTCACGATGATCGGCATTCTGCCCGGGCACGCGATGTCGGGCGCCTTCTTCACCGCCACGAGCATGATCGGAATGATCGCGCTGGCGGGGATCATCGTGCGCAACTCGATTCTGCTCGTCGACTTCATTCAGCTGGCCGAGCAGCGCGGCCGTACGCTTCGCGACGCGGTGCTCGAGGCCGGCGCGGTGCGGTTCCGGCCGATTGCCCTGACCGCCGCTGCGGTGGTCGTTGGCGGGGCGGTGATGGTGCTCGATCCGATTTTCCAGGGGCTCGCGGTGGCGCTGATCAGCGGCGCGATCGTGGCCACCCTGCTCACGATGGTGGTGGTGCCGCTCCTCTACTGGGAGCTGATGCGTCGACGGGCCAGTCACCCGGCCGTGGCCACGCTGCACGCCCCGACCTTCTCACACGAGGATCTTCAGTATGTGCAATGACCGCATCATCCGTCGCTTCGCTGGCGTGTTCGTGCTGCTCTCCGTGGCCCTGGGCACCTGGGTGCACCCCGGCTGGTACGCCTTCACCGCGTTTGTCGGCTTCAACCTGCTGCAGTCGAGTGTGACTTCGTTCTGTCCGCTCGAGAAGATCCTCGGCCGCGTCGGCCTCTTCGGCTGCCGCGCCAACTGACGAATGCGACACGGCGCGGGCACCCGCCTGGGAGCCCGCGCCGTGTCGGTTCGTCTGGAGCGTTCAGCGCAGCTGCGCCAGCGCCTCGATGCGCTCCGCCGTTGGCGGGTGCGTCGAGAAGAGCTTCACCAGCGCCTGCCCACGGAAGGCCGAGAGCGGGTTCACGATCGCCATCGACGCCGCGGCCGGTGAGACCTGCATCGGAATGCGCTGCGACGCGCGCTCGAGCGTCGCCAGCGCGCTCGCGAGGCCGTCGGGCGAACCGGCGATCTCCGCGCCGACCGCGTCCGCCTTGAACTCGCGCGTGCGCGAGATCGCGCTCTGCAAGAGCATCGCAGCCAAGGGGCCCAGGATCATCATCGCGATCGCGGTCACCGGGTTCGCGTTGCCGTCTTCGTCGCGACCACCGAGCAGGAAGCCGAACTGCGCCAAGTTCGAGATCGCGCCGGCAATCGTGGCCGCGATCGTCATCAGCAGCATATCGCGGTTCTTGATGTGCGCGAGCTCGTGCGCGATCACGCCTTCGAGTTCCGCCTGATTCATCACGCGCAGCAGGCCCTCGGTCACGCACACGACGGCGTGCTCGGGATTGCGGCCCGTGGCAAAGGCGTTCGGCTGGTCGTGCGGCGCAATCGCCACGACCGGCATCGGCAGCCCGGCGCGCTGGCGCAGCCGGTCGACCATCGCATAGAGCTTGGGCGCTTCGGCCGCGGTGACGACCTGCGCACGGTACGACTTGAGCACCATCGTGCCCGAGGCGTAGTACATCACGACGTTCATCACGGCGGCAAAGCCCAGCGCGAGCACCGCGCCGCTCGTGCCGCCAATTGCGCCGCCGATCGCGCCGAAGAGCGCGGTCAGGCCGGCGAGGAGGACAAAAACCTTGAGCGTGTTCATCGGAGGAGGACAGTCCAGAAAAGAGGACAACCAGACTCCGAATTATACGCGCCGCCGGCCTCGCAGTTCCGCCGCGATCAGCTCTTGCAAGGTGCGCCGATGCCGCGGCCACACGTGCAACGCCAGGGTCTCGAAATGGGCCCGTGTCTCGGGCTCGTCGGCCAGAAACCGCGCGAGCGTCCGCGCGCCTTTTCGTGCGTTGCAGGCCAGACAGGCCGTCACTACGTTGCCCGAAGAGGAGTCGCCGCCCTTGACCCGTGGATGCACGTGGTCGAGTGAGAGCGACTCCGGCGGCAGGACCTCGCCGCAATACACGCAGCGCCAGCCATCGCGCGCGAACACTTCCGCTCTGGTCACGTGTCCCCCGACGAATTCAACACCCGACGGTTTCTGCTCGACAAGGCGAAGCGGCAGGTGGTGGATTTTCTGTCCAGCGATGTCGACGACGATCCCGTACCGGACGTCCCGCCACGCCTGACCGCCCACGCCATCAAGGCCACCCGTATGCCACGCAATCGCGACAAGATTCTCGCCAACCTCGAACAGATGTACACCGAGGCCTTCGCCCGCGCCCGCGAGACCGGGGACGAGCAGCAGATGCAGATGCTCGATTTCTCGTACCGCCGCGAGCAGCTCTACTTCGAGATCCTGCTCGACATTCGCGACGGCCAGCAGCGCTGACCGGACGCGGTCGTCGGCCGCGCGGCCGCCGACGTCAGTACTTCCAGCCGGCCTGCTGCATCGACAGCAGCGTCGGCAGCGTCTCGTCGAGCTGGGTGGCGTGAATGACCTCGCCCAGAACCAGGATATGGTCGCCGACGGCGTGTTCCCGCTTGACCGAGCACTCGAGCCAGGCGCAGGCATCGCTGGGCACCGGCGACCCCGTCGCCGGCGCGGCCGAAATCATAATGCCCCCGGACTTGTCGATGTCCCCATCGAGCTCGCGCGTGGCCCGGCCGAGCCGCTGGGCGGTGCGCTTGGCGCTCGTAGGCAGGAAGGCCAGCGCGAACACTCCGCTATGGCGCAGGGCCATCAGGGTGTACGAGTCGGGTTCCAGCGACATCGCCACCAGCGGTGGCTCGTGGGCCGCAGGCGTCAGCCACGACACGACCGCAAAGCGGGCGCGACCCTGTGGGTCACGCGCGCCCAGAACCCCGAGCGCGCCAGGGATGGCACGCAGGAGTGCAATTCGGGGATCTTGGAGCTCAGCTCTGACGGTCATTCGGACTCTCGGTCCATATTGATCTGAGCATACGGGAGGGACCACCCAATGTCCAATGATTTTTCGGAAACAATTGTCGTAAATGCCCGGATTGCGACCGGCGACCGCCGCCGCCCGTGGGCGGACGGAGCGGTCCTCGAAGGCGGGGTGGTCGTCTTTCTGGGCGCCAGCGCCGAGGCAATGAAGCGCCGCGGCCCCACCAGCCGAGTGATCGACGCCAACGGCGCCGAGCTCACCCCCGCCGACTTGCCGAGCTTCGGCCCCTAGCGGCAACGTGTGGGCACCCATTCTCCCCCTCGATGCCCACCCTCCGTTTCCTCCGCGGCCTCCCCCCCGCTCTTTGCCTGCTCGCCGCGCCACTCTCAGCCCAGACGGCTGACCTCTGCCGCGGCCACTACGCAGGCTCGATCGCCCTCCCCACGGGCGCGCTGGCCTTTGACGTCGATCTGACGCGCGGCACCGACGGGCGCTGCACCGGCGACATCAGCATTCCCGCCCAGCGCGCGACGGACCTGCCGCTCGCCAACCTGAGCGCCAAGGGCGACTCGATCAGCTTCGAGATCGGTGGCGTCCCGGGGACCCCCAAGTTCGCCGGGGCGCTCGAGAAGGGCAGCACGAAGATCGCCGGCGTATTCACGCAGGGCGGGGGCCGCTTTCCCTTCACGATGAGCGCCGGCCAGTCGGCAGCCGACGCGGCGCGGACGGCGCTTGCGGGATTCGATGCCTGGGCGGACTCCCTGCTCACCCAGTGGAAGCTCGTGGGGATGGGCATCGGCATCGTCGTCGACGGCCAACTGGTGTACGCCAAGGGCCACGGCTTCCGCGATCGCGATCTCAAGCTGCCGGTCACGCCGAACACGCTCTTTGCCATTGGCTCGTCGTCGAAGGCGTTCACCACCTTTGCGATGGGGACGCTCGTTGACGAAGGCAAGCTGCAGTGGGATGTGCCGGTGCGCACGTATCTGCCGTGGTTCGCGATGCACGATCCTGCCGTCACCGAGCGCATCACGCCGCGCGATCTGGTGACGCACCGCAGCGGGCTCCCGCGGCACGACTACGTCTGGTACAACAACACCACCGCCACGCGCGAAGAGCTCGTGCGCCGCGTGCGCTACCTGCCGCTTTCGCGCGATCTGCGCCAGGAGTTCCAGTACAACAACCTGATGTTCTTGAGTGCCGGCTACCTCGTCGGACATCTCACCGGCAGCACGTGGGAAGACGGCTTGCGTCGTCAGGTGCTCGGGCCGCTCAAGATGACGCGCACGAACTTTTCGGTGGCGCAGTCGAAGTCCGACCCGGATCACAGCGAGCCCTATCGCGTCCGCAAGGACACGATCGAACAGATCCCCTTCCGCGACATTTCGCTCGTCGGGCCGGCGGGCTCGATCAACTCGACGATCACCGATATGGCGCAGTGGGTCACGCTGCACCTGAACGGCGGCAAGCTCGGTGACACGCAGGTGATCAAAACCGGCACGCTGCGCGATATGTACCGGCCGTATACGCCCATCTCCGGCTTGGGCGACGATCCCGAACAAGGGCCCGTGTCCTATGGTCTGGGCTGGTTCGTGACCACGTGGCGCGGCCACTACTTCGTGCACCACGGCGGCAACATCGACGGCTTCTCGGCGCTGGTGGCGATGTTCCCGCACGACAAGATCGGCATCGTCGTGCTGACAAATCAGAACGGATCGGCAGTGCCGACGCTGGTGGTGCGGCACGCGGCGGACCGCTTGTTCGGCGCGACGCGGCGCGACTGGAACCGCGAAGCGCTGGCGCGTGCGGGCGCGAGCAACGCGATGGCTGCCGAAGCGACGGCCGGTGTCGACAAGCTCAAGATTCCCGGCACGAAGCCCAGCCGACCGCTGTCGCAGTTTGCGGGGACCTACGCCGACAGCGGCTATGGCCCGCTGGAAATGACGCTGCAGAAGGACACGCTGGTCGCGCGCTACAACGGCATCAGCGCACCGCTGGGCCATTGGCACTACGACACGTTCGTGGCGCTGCGGAATCCGGTGGATCCGGCGCTCGAGGGGACGCAGTTCACGTTCCGCACCGGGCCGTCGGGCCGTATCGAGGCCGTGCAACTGCGCACCGATCCGCTGGTGCCCGAGACGCAGTTCAGGCGGCAGCCCGATCCGCGCCTGCGTGATGCCGCGTATCTCGCGCGGTTCGTCGGCCGATACGCCAAGGGGCCGGCGAACATTTCGCTGGCGGTGCAGGGGAACCGACTGTTGTTCTCGCAGGGCCCGATGACGAGTCCGATCACGCCGCAGGACGACGTGCGCTGGTCACTCGATGCGCAGCCGGCCATTCAGATGGAGTTCGTCACCGATGCGAAGGGTGCGGTGACGCACCTGCGGGTGATTCAGGGGGGCGGGGTGGTGGATCTGCCTCGCGCCCCCTGAGCGTCGAGCGTGGAGTAGCACGGGGGTCTGACAACGACGATGCGCCAGCGATGAAATAGGGCATTCTAGCAATAGAGTGTCGACTCGCTGGCGGCGGACATTAGGGCTCGGAAGTGTGCCCTTCGCCTTGTCCGTTGCCGCGACGTCCGTGCGCCGACCTCTCTTTCTCTTCGGATTCGCTGTCGCTGCGGTGCTCGGACTCGTCCGCTGCACCGAACTCGGCTCATTGACCGATGCGACGTCGGTGACGGTGCGGATGGTGGCGGCGGACTCGGTGCAGATCGCCGACAGTGTGGTGGTGACCCTCGAGCGCACGCCGGCCGCCTCCGTGGAGCGGACGCGGTGGTCCATTTCGGATACCACGCGGGCAACGCTGCGGCTGCGCGCCGACGGCTCGGCGGTTGTGCGAGGTCGTGCGCTCGGCAGCGTCGTCCTCACGGCCACCCTGGAGGGTACCGAACTCCCAAGGGGCAAAGTCGAAGCGACCCGCTCGGTCGCGATCATTCCAGGTCGGCCCGCCGCGCTTCGGATCGACGGGGCGCCGAGTGGCGTCGCATTGGCGCCAGGACGCTTGCCGGCGTTTCAAGTGCGCTTCCTCGATGGCGTCGGCAATGTGTCGACGCGGGCGACGCGCCAAGTGCGGCTGTCACTTCGCGCCGTCGGCCCGGCCGCCGTCGGGCAATCGCCGCTTCGCGAGGCGGAGGCGAATGGCTTGGCGCTCAGCGGCAGGACCAGCGTGGCCGCGGTCGCCGGCGTCGCCACGTTCGACTCGGTCGTCGTCGCCGGCACCGGCACCAATGTCGTCCTGGTTGCGGAGGCGGACAGCGTGACCGCCACGCAGAGCCCGTCGCCCGTCCGCGTGGCAGCGCCCGCGCGCGTGGTGCTGCTGGCCACACCACAATCGGTGACCGCCGGCGCCGCCTTCTCGCCCGTCCTTCGTGCCGCTGTCCAGGACTCCAGCGGGAACACGCTAGTGAACAGCGTCGGTCCGATCACGCTGGCGATGGCGGATTCCGGCACCGCGTCGTCGTCGTCGCTTCAGGGCGTGTTGACGGCGTCCTTGGTACAAGGCGTGGGCGAGTTCACTGGTGCGCGCCTCAACGTCGCCGCCACCGGCGTCCGACTACGCGTGTCGGCGCCGGGCGTGCCGACGGCCGCGATCAGCGAGCCTGTGACGGTGACGCCGGCATCAAGGAGTCAGCTCGTCGTCGGGGCCGTGCCGGCTGACATTCAGGCGGCCAGTGCGTTCCCCGGTGACGTTCAGGTCCGTGCGCTGGACGCGTTCGGCAACGTGGTCGTGTCGGACACCGCGCTGATTACACTGTCGCTCCAGAGCCCACCCACGGGGGTCACGCTCGGCGGCACGCTGTCTCGGCGTCCCGCGCAGGGCGTGGCCGTCTTCCCGGGCCTGACCGTCTCGGCCTCCGCTACGGGCTTGCGCCTTGCGGCGTCGAGCCCGGGGCTGACCGGGTCCTTTCTGAGTTCGGCGTTCAACGTCACGCCCGCCGCCGGACCGCGGAGTCGCGTGCTGTTTGGCACGGGGCCGGCCGCATCGGTCATTGCCGGAGAGCCGCTCGCCACGATGACGGTTCGCGTGACCGATGCCAGCGGGATTCTGGTACGTACGGCAACGGACACCGTCTCGCTGACGCTCGTGGCACCACAGGGCATCGTCGGCGCCGAGCTTCGCGGGGTGACGCGCGTGGCGGCCGTTGGAGGCATCGCGACGTTCTCCGGCCTGAGCGTCAACCGCGCGGCCGCAGGATTCAACTTGGTGGCCCTCGCGACGGGGCTCAGCAACTCGGTATCGAGCACCTTCACGGTCACCCCGGGCGCCGCAGATCGCGTACAGATCAGCACAGCGCCGACGACAACCACGGCAGGAGTTGCCTTTGCCGTCAGTGCGGCGATCGCGGACTCGCTGACCAATACCCAAGGGTCAGCAACCGGGACCCTCGAGATTGCCGTCGACTCTGGCCCGACGGGCGCCGTGCTCGAGGGCACCTTGGCACGCCCGGTTCAGGCCGGCACGGCAACGTTCAGCGGGCTCGTGTTGCGCACCGTCGGCCGGTATCGCCTGCGGGTGTGCGCGACCTCTCTCCGCTGCGGCACCAGCGTGCTCGATGTCGCGATCGGTGCGCCCGAGCGGCTGCGTCTCGTGAATGCGCCCGCGGCGGCTGAGGCCGGCGTGCCATTCGGTGCCGGCTTCGGTGTGGAGATTCTCGATGCGGGCGGCAATCGCGTCACCACCTCGAGCGCAACGATCAGTCTGTCGCTTGCTGCGGGCCCTGCAGGCGCCGTGCTGTCTGGGATGACCTCGGTTAACGCGACCGCAGGCGTGGCGCTGTTTCCCACGGCGCGTCTCCGCGCGACGGGTGCCGGGTATCGCGTACGCGCGACATCGGGTTCGCTGCTGGCTGACACCGGTGCCACGTTTACCGTGGCGCCCGCGCCGCGAGCTGCGCTGCGTTTCGTGCAGCAGCCGACCTCGAGTACGGTGCGCACCGTGTTGTCGCCATCGATAACGGTCGAAGTGGTGGACTCGATCGGCAATCGCAACGGTGCTGGAACGCCGGAGATTGCCTTGGTCCTCAACACATCGAGCCAAGGTATCACCGGCACCCTCGGCGGCACGACGACGCGGCAAGCGCTTGGCGGCCTCGCCACCTTCGATGACATCAGCGTCAATCGTGCCTCGGTGGGTTGGACGTTGGACGCACGCTCGGCGAGCCTCGCGAGTGGGACGAGCCAATCGTTCAATGTCGTCGCCGGTGCGGCGGCGGCCATTCGATTCGTGGCCGACGTTCCGACGGCTCGCGCCGGGTCGCCGATTACGCCGTCGGTCCGCGTGGCCGTCGTCGATTCGTCCGGCGAACTTGCGACGTCGGTGGCGGCGACGCCGATCACCATCGCGCTGGGCGCGAATCCGGGCAATACGACGCTCGTCGGCACCTTGACCCGCTCGACGGTGCAGGGGATCGCCACGTTCGACAACCTGTCGCTCGCCACCTTGGCCAGCGGGTACACGCTGGTCGCGAGCAGCACGGCGTTCGGCGCGGCCACCAGCAATGCCTTTGACGTCGGCCCGGGGAATCCGGCGCAGCTCGCCTTCGTCGTCCAACCGGCGTCGCGGACGGCGGGCACGGTGATCGGCCCGGCGGTGCAGGTGCAGATTCGCGACGCATCGGGCAACCCCGTGGTGAGTTCCACCGACACGGTGCGCCTGTCGCTCGGCGCGAACCCCGGCACCGACACACTGCGCGGCACACTGGCCGTGGCCGCCGTAGGTGGTATCGCGACCTTCAGCGACCTGCGCCTGCGGCGTGCGGCAGCCGGGATCACACTCAGGGCCACGGGTACCGGACTTACGGCGGCAACCAGCAGCGCCTTCTCGATCACGCCAGCGCCTGCCGTGAGCGTGCGGTTCTCCCAGCAGCCGAGCAATGTGAACGTGGGTGTCGCGTTCAGCCCGGTTGTGGCCGCGGAGGTGCGTGACTCGCTGGGGAACCGCGTGATATCAGATAGCGCGACCGTGGTGACGATTGCCCCGACGGATACGAGCGGCGGCTTCGGGGTCAGCGGTACGGCGTCTCGCGAGGTTGTCGGCGGTGTCGCGACCTTCACTGGACTTGCGGTGACCGCGCCCGCCGTCGCGCGGCGACTTCGTGTCAGCGCCGTCGGCTTGGGCACCGACAGTTCGGCGGCCTTCAACGCCGTGGGACCGGTCGTCTCCTTCGTGATCGACCAGCATCCGACGCCGGTGGTCCGTGGGGCCGCGATCACGCCGGCGATCGTGGTGCGCGGGCTCGATGCCGTCGGCCAGTCGGGCACGGGCTTCACCCAGGCAGCAACGCTTACCGTCGAGTCTGGTCCGACGGGCCAAACCATCAGCGGCACGGCGAGCGTGAACCCGTCGAGCGGGACGGCCACGTTTGCGAATGCGGTGCTGTCGGCGGCAGGCGTCACGCGGCTCCGTGTCACGAGCAACATCGTCGGTGGTGGTCAGGTCACCGCGGTTACGGACACCTTCCGGGTCGCCGGCTTCGGCGTCGCGGCGTCGCTCACCTACCAGGATCAGCCGACCGCAGCAGTGATTCAAAGCGGCAACACGACGGGCAGCATTCCGTCGTTTCGCGTGCGCGTGCTCGATGCCCAGTTGAACGTCGTGGAGACGGCGGCGATCCCCATCACGGTGGCGTTGGCCCCGGGGTCGGGCTGTGGCCCGCTGGGCGGGACGACTACGGTCACGTCGGCGGCCGGCACTGCCGTGTTCAACGCGCTGACGGTGGGCAGCAACGGGAGCGGGTGTCAACTCGTGGCGACGACGGCGGGGTTGCCGTCGGTGACGAGTGCCGCATTCAGCGCGATCAACGAGAACGATCCCGCGTCGGTCGTAATCACGACGCAGCCTCCGACCACGGCCACGGCCGGCGTGGGTTGGAACCAAATCGTCGCGCAGGTCCGCAACGGCGTTGGCGCCGTCGCCAGCACCTACACGGGCAACGTCACGCTCAGCGTGCTGTCCGGCCCCGGCACGACGACGGGTCAGGTGATTCGCACGACCGCCGCAACCGCAGGCGCGGTGTCGTTCACCGGTGTCACGCTAACCGTGGCGGGGCAGTACCGCTTCCGGGTCAGCGCGCCAGGGCTGCGGACGGATACGACGACCGTGACGTTGACGGTGAATCCCGCGCCGCAGTCGCAGTTGCGTGTGGTGCGTGAGCCCACGGTGCCGGAAGTGACGGCAGGATTGCCGTACACGGGCGTGTGGGAGGTGGAGATCACCGATCAGTTTGGGAATCGGGTGCCGTCGTTTAGTACGGTGACGATGACGGCGCGGACAGACGCTTGCCAGCCCCAGTTCTGCTTCGGCGGCGACTACCCCACCAACGACACAACGTGGTTCCAAGGCAATCGATCGGTGCAAGCCATCAACGGTCTTGCCCGTTTTGCAGGAATGCGTTTCAGAGTAAGTGCGAACATTCAGTACGTGGACTTCTCGACAACAGGCTTGTCGGGCGCACGAAGCGAGTTGGCCGGTCTCCCGAGCAGCCGCATTTCGGTGCTGCCGGCGCCGGCAGTGCGCCTCGCGATGGCATTCGGCGGCGCGCGAAGTGCGCCATACGTGAGCGGCAGCGTCGCAAACGATCCGTTTGGAACGCCCTGCGGCTACACCTTCGCGCAAGCCGCCAACGACCGGCCAGTGGCCACTTGCTGGGGGGACTTGGGCAACAACATCGGCAGCGTGATGCCTGTTGACTCCATCGGTAACGCCGCCCAGAGCTCTGGCGTCGTTTCCGCAACCCTGCTCACTGACTCCACCGGAATGGTCCTCAGTGGCACAACGACAGTGGGCATCGTGGCGACGGGACGACCCGACCACGGCCTCGTCCTCGGCACTGGCGCCTACTTCGGCTTCTTCAGCCTCAACCGAGGTGGCGACAACTTCCGCATTCGCTACTCGCATCCCACCCTAGGCTCGATCGATTCGCCGACCTTCAGCGTCGCATCCTTCGCGACGGTCAGTCGGCTCGTCACCACCGAGTCCCCGCAGGGGTCTGTCGCTGCTGGCGCGACGGTCACAATCCGTGTGGCGTTTCAGGACAATTTCGGGAACATCGTCACCAACCTCACTCGCGGCATTCGACTCACGCCCGGCACGTCAACGACACCTGGCAGCCTGCCGAGTGGACTCACCGTGACCGGCCCGCTTGAAGTGAATGCAGTGAACGGTGTCGCCACGTTCACGCTCACCATCGGCAACACCACAGGACAGCCACGGGAATTGTTCTTCCGGGTCGACGACGCGCTAACGGGCACCACGCTCCCTCCCGGCGGCGTCCCACCCTTCACGGTGAACCCGTAACCGCACGTGACCGCGCCGACGCCCTCACCGACGCCGAGCCTCGGCGCGAGCTCACCAGCCGAGCGTGCCTGGTCACAGGTCGAGGACGCCCTCCGGACGACGCTCATTGGCGAGTACGAGATCCGCGGCCTCATCGGCCGCGGTGGCATGGCGGCGGTATATCTGGCCGACGAGCTCGTGCTGGATCGCAAAGTCGCCATCAAGGTGATGTCGCCCGCCTTGGTGTACGGCGACGGGATGGTCGATCGATTCCGCCGAGAAGCGAAGACCATCGCTGGCTTGTCGCACCCGCACATCATTCCGCTGCATCGGGTTGTGGAGCGGGGCGACGTGCTGGCGATCATCATGAAGTTCATCAACGGCCGGCCGCTCGATTCCATCATCGCCGAGACTGGGCCGATGCCGATCGCGATGGTACACAGCATCGTCGCGCAGGTGTCGGCCGCGCTCGCCTACGCGCATCGCAAGGGCGTCGTCCATCGCGACATCAAGCCCGCGAACATCATGATCGATGATGACGGCACGGCGGTCGTGTGCGATTTCGGGATCGCGAAGGCCGCAGGTGTCGAAACGCCGCTCACGATGACCGGCGCGACGGTGGGCACGCCGCGGTATATGAGTCCCGAGCAGTGGGCAGGCGAGGGCATCACCGGCTCGGCCGATCAGTACTCGCTGGGCGTCGTCGCGTTCGAGATGCTCACCGGAGAACCACCGTTCGGTGGTGGGTCCGTGATGGACGTGATGGCGGCGCATCTGCACCAGCCAGCGCCCAAAGTCGAAACGATTCGTCGCGATGTGCCACCGGCCCTCGCGCAGGTCATCAACCGGATGCTCGCCAAGGCGCCCGCCGACCGATTCCCGTCGCTTGATACCGTGGCGCGGACGCTGGATCGCGCCGAAGCGGCACAGGACGAGGCCGTCCGGAGCCAGCTGATGACGCTGGCGACCAGCGGCGACCGGCATCGTCGGATGGAGGCGATGCTGCGGCAGTCGGTACCGGTCAGCCCGATTCCCGCGTCTCGCTCGAGTACTGCGGTCCCGACCGGTCCTCGCGGCGTCGCGGTCGCCGCGGAGGGAGGGGCGGGCCGGCGGCCGATGCTGCGTTGGGCCGGCGTGGCGAGCGTGGTCGCTGTGGTATCGATCGGCGCGTGGATGGCGGGGCGCCCTGCGCCGGCGATCGAGACCCCGCCTTCGCGACCTGATACGTCCACGTCCGCAGGTAGTGCGCCACCAGTTGCTGACCCCCAACCGGTGGAGCGTCCGCCGGTCGCGCCGCCAATAGACACCGCGAGCAACGTTTCGTCGTCGGCAACGAATGAGAAGACGCCGACGTCGAACGACCAGAGGAAGAACAAGGGCGCCGGGAAGCCAACGACTACCAACAGTGGTCCGGTGGTCGTCGCCAAGGATACGGCAAGTCAACGCCCGGTCGAACCAGTGCAGTCGCCGCCGGTCGCGTCGGAGAAGGACTCAACCGTGCCCGCGGTGGCACCGCCGTCGCCGCCACCGGCGCTCGCGTCGATACGTATCGGCACACGCGACCAGAACGACGTGCTCTACGTGAATGGCGCCGCACAAACGCCGATGTCCGGCCTGCGCACCATCAAGCTGCCCCCGGGAGTTCCGCACACGCTCAGCGTGCGCGCGAACGGCTGTGTGCCGTGGGATACCACCATCACGCTCACCGCGGGCCAGAGCGTGCCGCTCAACTACAAGAAGTCCGAGTGTCCGTGACGAATACGTCGCTGCTCCCTGCGCTGGTCGTCGCCCTCATCCTGTCGGCGGTACCGCTTCGTGCCCAGGACAGCACCACGGCCAAGGAGCCGGGGCGTCCAACGGCCGATCTGCTCCGCGTGGCGAGGGATGCGGCGGACAATCTGCGATACGCCGAAGCCGGCAAGACGGCGCTTAGCGTGCTGTCGATGACGGGCACGAGCGTCGCCGAACGGGTCGACGCGTTGCAACTCGCGGCACTTGCCGCCTACGCCGAAGAAGACTCTGCGGCGCGCAACGAAGTGCTTGCGGTGAATCTGCTGCGGCAACGCTTTCGCTTGATGCCGAATCAGGCGCTGGAGCGGCGGTACAGCTGGGCGGGTCTGGACAACCTCTATCAATGGGTCGCCAGAACCGAAGTCGTGGTCGATTGGAGAGCCGACAGCGTGCAACGAGCAGTCTCGGTGGATGGTCGTGTGCGGATTGATGGGAAAGCGACGCGTCCCGTGCGCTGGAAACTCGCCGCGGTCATTGCCGGACGCGCGCGAACGCTGGACAGCACCGCGTCGTCGACAAACACCGCCGAGTTGCAGCTCGCCACCTTCGATGGCACCGCCGCGCTGCTCCCCTCGGGGACGCATCGGGTCCTGCTGATCGGCGGAGACAGTGTGGCGGCAGACACGGCGCAGTTTGACATGGACATCGATGCGCCGCCGCTGCAGTGGCCGACCGCACCGCCGCCGCTCGACTCGACGGCCTTGGAGCGAGAGACCAAACGGCCGATCGGCCTCGTGGGCGCGACGGTGCGCGGCCTTGTCTTTGGCGGCATCACTGCCGCCGTCGCGACGCAATTGCGGCCCGACGAACCGTTGCGGTCCGGCCTGTCGTCGAACGGCGCGGCGCTCGGATCGTCCGCGGCGCTCGCAGTAGCGGTGACGCTGCTGGCGGCGCGTGATGCGGGTGTCCCCGACGTCGGCGCCCGCCAACGCAATGCACAGAAGCGATCCGAGTACGCCGCTGCCGTCGAGCAGGCGCGCGCGGAGGCCGCCGATCGTCGTGCGACATACACGGTCACAGCGGTGCTACGACGCACCGAACGGAGGCGGCCATGAGCCGTGGCCTGTTGCTTTGCGGTCTGGTGCTGTGCAGCGCGTTCCCGCTACGAGCGCAGTTGCCGTCGTGGGAAGTCGCCGCGGTCGGGATCGGCCAGAGTGCTCGACGGGGAGTGGCGTTGGGGAATGCGGTCGGCGCCGCCGAGAGTACGCCGCGCGGTGGCGAAGGATGGCTACGCGCCCCGTACGTGAGTCTCGGTGTGCGCTACGTCGAATCGGCCAGCGCGCCGGCGGCGGCAGCAACGGTCGGTCCCGCGCTCGGGTCGCTGGCCATCGGAGAACTGCTCGTTGGTTTTGGCGACCCGACCTTCGTGTTCGAAGGCGGCTACGTGATTCGTCGGGTGGTGGCGGACGGCACGGGACGGTCGCTCGCCTATCCTCGATTCGGGATGCGGTCGGTGCAGTCGCTCGGCACCAGTGGCGGCCGCGCGGCCTTCGCTGGCGCGGTGATTCCCACGGTGCGGGACCTGAGCGCAAACAGCGAAATCGAATCCATCGGCTACATCGTCGAGACGCAGCTCGAGTATCGCCCCCGCGGTTGGCCCGTGGTGGCGGTGTTCGGCTATCGGCACGAGTGGCTTCGACTCATCCCGCCGAACGGTCTCGTGCAGATTGAGGAGACGGGACGGATCGTCCTCGGCGTCGGGATCGCCGTTGGACGGGAATGAGCACCGTGGCGAATCGCCGATAGCGGCCACACATTCACGAGGACGCCAATGAGTGCCCGCATCGAACACTTTTCCTTTACGTCGCGTGAACTGGCCAAGTTCGCCGCGACGTTGGACGCCTGCGTGCGTCCCTTCGACTACGGCACCCTGCACGATTGGCGAGTCGAGGTCCTGTCGCAGGTTATGGCGCTGCTTCCCGCCAAGTCCGCGCATTTCGACGTCCACGGTCTCGGCGTGACACCCGCGACCTACGCGATTGGCTACGAGGCGGGGGTCTTCGAGGACTGGGCCCGCAACTGGCGGCACATCGACGAAGCCGTGCACGTACGCCATCGCCTGCGCCTGTCGTCCTACACGCGCCGCTCGCGCTACCGAGCGGCGGGAACGGCGTGGACGGAAAAGTACCGGAAGTCAGTCGCGTACAACGAATTCTATTTCCCGCACCACCTCGCCGGTGATGGCGGCGGGATCTACATCGATGACCGGCACCTCCGGGCGCACCTGCACGCCGACAATACGAAGGACGTGGGTGACACGCTCGATGCGCGTCAACTTGCGGTGTTTCGGTGTATGGAGCCCGTCCTGCGCGCGGCGCTTCGCACGGTGGCCCGAGACGAGAATCGACATTGGCAGGCCATTCAGCTGCTCGACGCCGAGGACGACGCGACGGCGTTGATCGATACGCGCGGGCGGTACGTGCATCGCACCGCCGCCTTCGAGCGCGTGATGCAACGCATCGCGCCGGATGCGCGCGCGCTGTTTCTCGAGGACGCGTCGCTCCGCGCGCGCGATCTGCTCCAGGGGGTACCATCGAACCACCTCTGCCGCGGGCGCAGCATCCTGTCGGTGCCCCGATTGGAACACGATGCCGTGACCGCCTCGATGGTCCTCCTCGGTGTGGACGGTCCACTGCGTGACGCCTTCGCGGTGGTCCGTCTGCAGCATTTTCCTCGCGCGTCTGCCTTGGGGCCTGACTTGACCGAGCGCGAGATGGAGATTGCCCGACTGCTCGCCGAGGGCGAGAGCGACAAGGCGATCGCGGGGCGACTCGGCATCAGCTGGCACACGGTTCGCCGGCACGTGGAGCGCGTCCTCCGCAAACTCGACGTCGACTCGCGTAGTGGCGTGGCCCGCGCCATCAGCCGTCGGACCGCGACCGTTCCGGCGTCGCTACGGTCCGGCGTCGATCCCGAGCAGCGCTGAACAGAGTCGACCGATCCGCGCCTGGACGAAGGCCATATCGTGCTGACCGTCCGGCACCCGCTCGTACGTGATCGGCACGCCGCGATGTGACAACTCGGCGGCGAGACGGTCGCAGCTCCGCTGGAGTCCGAAGCCGTCGGCCGTTCCGACATCGAGGTAGAGACCCTTGCCGCGCAGTCGCGTGGCGTCGAGCCCACGGAGCAACAGCAGGGGGTCGTGACGCGCCAGCTCATCGGCGTCGCGGAAACTGCCGCGAAAGCAGGCCGCGAGGACATCGGCCATCTCAGGCGTAATGCCCGTGTGCGCTCGGTACTGGTCGAGCGCTGCGGCGTCGAAGGGATCGAAGTCGATCACGCCCGGAAAGTGAACGCCACATCCCGCAAAGAGCTCGGGACGCCGGAACATGGCGCTGAGGGCGGCATAGCCGCCCATCGAGATGCCGGTGACCCACCGCGACGCGGCCGTCGTCTCCGTACCCGCCTCGACCGACGGGATGACGTCGTCGACGAAGTGTCGCCAAAAAGACGGTTCGGCCGCGTCGGACGGGTCGCGGAGAAAACTCATCCCGATGCCGGGCAGAATCACCTGAATGCCGCGGCGCTCACACACCGCGCGCACGTCCGCACCCATGTGCGACGTCAGGTCCGACTCCAGCCACTGCCGGTCGTCGCCATTTCCTCCGTGGAGGAAATAGATGGACCCGCGAACCCGCGCGTCAGACGGTCGAAGCACTCCCACGTGCCCCGTGCGGCCGAGGGCAGAAGACATCCACTCGCGGCGCTCGTACTTCCACGCGTGGCTCATCGTCCTAGGCCCTCAGAACGCCGCGATCTCCGTATACGCCCGCACGAAGTCTTCGACCTGCGGCAGGATCGCATCTTCGAGCTGCGGGGCGTAGCCGACGAAGGTGTCGGTCGACGCCACGCGCTTGACTGGCGCGTCGAGCCACGCAAAGCACTCGTCCGCGATCGCGGCGGCGATCTCAGCACCGTAGCCCCACGAGATCGAATCCTCGTAGGCCACGATCACGCGGCCAGTCTTCTTGGTGCTCTCGAACACGCGCTCCTTGTCCCACGGGGACAGCGTGCGCAGGTCGATCACTTCCACCGAAATGCCCTGTTCGGCGACCTGATTCGCCGCCACCAGCGCGCGCTGCACCGTAGCGCCGTAGGTGACCAGCGTGACGTCGGTGCCTTCGCGTAGCACCTTCGCCTTGCCGAACGGAATCATGAAGTTCGGCCCCGGGTTCGCCGCCTTGTTGTAGGTCTGGCGATACAGGTGCTTGTGCTCGAGGAAGATCACCGGGTCTTCGCAGCGGATCGCGGTGCGCAGCAGGCCGTTGGCATCGAGGGCGTTCGACGGACACACCACGCGCAGCCCGGGGCAGTGCGTGAAGAGCGACGCGCCGGTCTGCGAGTGGTAGATCGCGCCCCGGATGTAGCCGCCGTACGTAGTGCGCACGACGATGGGCGAACTGAACGCGTTGTTCGACCGCCAGCGCATCGTCGCGAGCTCGTCACGCAACTGCATATACGCCGGCCAGATGTAGTCGAAGAACTGGATCTCGACGACCGGCTTGTAGCCGCGGTGCGCCAAGCCGATCGCGCGGCCGATGATGTTCGCTTCGGCCAAGGGCGAGTTGTACACGCGCGCCGAGCCGAACTCCTTCTGCAGGCCCCAGGTCACCTTGAAGACGCCGCCCTTGCCCTTGACCTTGCCCAGGTACTCTTCGCGCGAGACGTCGGCGACGTCTTCGCCGAAGACGACGATGCGGTCGTTGCGCCGCATTTCGTCCTTCATACAGGCGTTGAGCAGGTCGACCATCGTCGTCGGCTCGCCGCTGAACTTGGGATCGTCCTCGGTATCGAAGGAGTCGTCGGTCGGGTCCACATCCGGCGAGTACACGCCGAAGTACTTGGACTCCGGCGCCGGCTGCGGCTGGGAGAGCGCGTCATCGGTCGCCGCCAGCACTTCGGCGTCCACCGATTCGCGAATGGCGGCGATGTCGGCCTCGGTGGCGATGCCTTCCGACACCAGCCACGCCGGGAAGGTCGTCAGCGGATCACGCGCGGCGTCCGCGTCACGCTCGGCGTCGGGCCGGTAGTGCACTTCGTCGTCCGACAGCGAGTGCGAGTACGGACGAATCACCTTGGCGTGCACCATCGCCGGCCCCCTGCGGGCGCGGGCGTAGTCCACGGCGCGACGCAGGGTTTCGAGCGAGGCAATGAAGTCGCAGCCGTCGACTTCCTGGATGTAGAAGTTTGGGAACGACGACACGAGCTTCGAGACCGAGCCGCCGGCCGTGTTCACTTCGACCGGCACCGAGATGGCGTAGCCGTTGTCCTCGACGAGGTAGACCACCGGCAGCTTGAGGTTGGCCGCGGTGTTGAGCGATTCCCAGAATTCGCCTTCACTGGTGGTGCCGTCGCCGGTGGAGACGAACACGACTTCGTCGCCCTGGAAGCCTTCGGTGATGCCCAAGAGCTTGGCGCGCATCGAGGCCTCGGCGGCGCCCACCGCCTGCAGGAACTGCGTGCCGGTCGGGGACGAGGCGGAGACGATGTTGAGCGCCTTGTGGCCCCAGTGCGACGGCATCTGGCGGCCGCCGGAATTCGGGTCCTTGGCCGCGCCCACGGCGCTGTACAGCATCTCCGCCGCGGTCATCCCGAGCTGCAGGCAGAGCGCGCGGTCGCGGTAGTAGGTGTAGAACCAATCGTACGAGGCCTTGAAGACCATTCCCGCGGCCGTGAGCACCGCCTCGTGGCCCGCACCCGAGATCTGGAAGAAGATCTTGTTCTGCCGCTTGAGCTGGATCTCCTTGTCGTCGACTCGGCGCGACAGGTACATCGTGCGGTAGGCGGCGAGGAGCTGGTCGCGGGACAGACCGGCGACCTTCTTGGGGGCGGAGCGGGCAGCGGTGGCCATAAACAGGCAGGGCTCGAGAATCGGCTGGGGCGTAACCCCGGAAATGTATACCCGCCGAGGGGCTGTGACCTCGGTCACGAACCCGTTTTTGGTGATCTAGTTCCTTGACAGGGGGGAACCAAATCGCGGGATTTAGCGCGTGATTTCCGTTGTCAGATATCCGAGGTACCCGGCGCGCGTCGCGCGGGGGCTGTGGTCCGTCCTCGTCGGCGTGTTGCTGACCGCGTGTTTCGAGCCGGTCTCGCCCGGTCGCGGCGTGGCCGTACTGCTCGACATTCGGCAGGCCGACAACACCGTGCAACTCACCGGTGAACGGCTGGATGTCGTCGTGACTGGGCCTGGTATTGAGACGCCGGTGACCGCGAGCGTGCGATTCGTCAACGACACCGCGCGCGTCGAGCTGGAAGTGCCGCGCGGCGAGGCCCGCGTGATTCAGCTGGCGATCTACGACAGCTCCGATGTGCTCATCGCCTCGGGGCAGTCCACCGCGAACATCGGCACTGGCGTCGCGGTGACGGTGCCGGTGGTCGTCGCCCCGACGACCGGAACGCTGCCGATCGTCGTGACGGGTGGGGCGATCACCCTGAGCGTGGCACCGGGGACGGTGACG
>JANRJP010000033.1:0-16309 GCA_033763905.1 Gemmatimonadaceae bacterium | reverse complement strand
CGCGGCGAACGTCACCTTCGGCGGGGTCGGTGCCGGTGGCGGAGATGTTTATGCACTGACTGCGAACCTTGCCTGGGAAGCGCTGCCGCAACTGCTCGTGCGACCGGAATTGAAATACGACATCTACACCGGCGGCGGCAGCCTGTTCGCCGTCGACAGCCGCGGCATCGCGCGCGAGGACCGGCAACTGCTCGGCGTGCTTAATTTCGAACTGCGGTTCTGAAAACGGTTGGCGACCCGGATTACGTGCTTCGCGCTGCTTCCGGGCTACGAAACCTCGGTGCCTCTCACCCCGCGTAGCCCGGAAGAAGCGGAGCGGAATCCGGGATCGGCGTTTCGGCGGCTCTGCGATGAGTTCGTGCCACGCCTCCCCGGATTCCGCGCTACGCGCTCCTTCCGGGCTACGAAAGCGCGGAGGCTCTTCCCTTTCGTAGCCCGGATGAAGCGGAGCGGAATCCGGGATCGGCACTTGGCCGCACTCACCGGCCATGCGCTGCGCGGCGCCACGTCCTCGGTGTCCATCAATGCTGACAAACCAAATTGTCAGACAAATGCTTACATGCTTTGCTGACAGACGAATTCCGACACGCACGTGATCGGGGTCAATACCGCTACAAGCGCTGAGCAGAGAATCGAATGACAGACCCACAGCAACAACAGGAGGAGACCACTCCTCCGAATTAGAGCCGCCCCGAGGCGGCCACCCCAGGAGGGGATATGTCGCCTTCCCGTACCCGCGCTCGTCGAGTCGTCGCCGGCTTCACTGCGTTCTGCTTCTTCTGGTCCAGCGTGCTGCCCGCGCAGACGCTCATCGTGCCCGACGGCAATACCGCGACTCACGTCGGCACGAGCGGCGCTAACACCCAGGTCACCACCGGCACCGTGCGCGGCCAGAATGCGTTCAATTCCTTCAGCCGCTTCAATGTCGGGACCGGCGACACGGTCAATCTGCATCTGCCGAGCGGCACGCAGAACCTGCTGAACCTCGTCCACGACGAGCGCACGCAAATCGACGGCGTGCTGAACGCCATCCGCAACGGTGGCATCGGCGGCAACGTCTACATCGCGAATCCGCACGGCGTCGTGGTCGGCGCCGACGGCGTCGTCAACACGGGCGCGCTGCATCTCAGCACGCCTACGCAGGCGTTCATGCAGCGTTTCTTCGCCGCACCGGGCGAGCCGTCCGCGACGGCCACGACGCAGTTGCTCGACGGCAGCATGCCGATCGATCCGGAAGGTCTGATTTCCATCCGCGGCACCGTGAACACCACCACGGGCGCGAACATTCGCGCCGGCACGATCGAAGTCGCCGGTGCGGTGCGCGCGGACGCGGCGACGGCCGATGTCTTCGCCAGTGCCGTGAATCTCGACGGCCTCGACAGCGCGCAGGGCGTGACGATGGACGCGGGTCGCATTGCACTCGCGGCGAGTCGGGACGTGGCCATCACCGGTACGCTCAGTGCGGAGGGCGGCGACATCAACGTGCGGGCCGCGCAGGACATCCGTCTCGATGGACCTGCCCTTCTCAGCGCATCGGGCCACGGTGCGAACGCCGACGCCGGGTCCGTGGTCGTTGTCGCCGAGCGCGACACGCATTTCGCCAAGGACGCCCGGATCGAGGCGCGCGGCGGCGATATCTCGGGCGACGGCGGTTTCATCGAGCTGAGCGCGAAGCGCACCGTCGAACTCGCGGGCGGCTACTTCGATGCAGGAGCAGTGTTCGGACAACAGGGTAGCATCCTGATCGACCCCGACCAGTTCGTGCTGAGCGGTGGCTCGCTCAACGCGGGCAGCACGCGCGACGGACTCACCGTCGCTGGCGGCCATCTGTCCATACTCGCCGACAGTCTCATCAGGCTGACGAACACCACCGTCTCCAGCCGCGTCGTCAACGCGAGCGGCAATTCGACCGCGCCCTCCGGCAACATCACGCTGACGGCGCCGACGATTGAAATCCTCGGTGGCAGCAAGATCCACAGTTTCGCCGATGGCGCCTTCGGCGCGGGTGACATCCTCTTCGACGCCGAGCAGATCACCGTCGAAGGCTCCGAGATTCACGCCTACGCAGCAAGCGCCGCACTCGCCGGCGACGTGACGCTCGACGCCGATGCGGCGGCATTCCTGGTCAATCCCTTCGGCGACGGGAACGTGGCTTCGATCAGCCTGAAAGGCGCGAGCCTCAAGGGAGGCACGATCACGCTCGATGCCCTCGCCACCGCCGGTTACCTCTTCGACGGCGCAAGCGCCGCGGCGATCGGTGAGAACGACGGCTATTGGAACGCCGCCGCGTTCGGTGACGACGCAATCCGCTTCCTCTCGGATCTGAGGCCGTTCATCGGTTTCTCCATCGCCAAGTCGAATGCCAGCATCACGCTGGAGCAGTCGACCACCGCCGTCCACACGACACTGGAGGCCAGCAGCGCGGTCGACATCGCAGCGACCGCGAACTCGAAAGCGACGATCTCGACCTACGGCACCGTGGCAGCTGTCGGCTATGGGCGCAGCACGGCGAATGCCACCGTGGAACTCAAGACGGGCACGCTGGTCACCGCGCCGGGTGCCATCGGCATCGAGTCGACGATCGACAACAAGACCTCGATCGCCGCCAAGGTCATCGATGTCTCGAAGCAAGCGAAGGTGCCGGTCGACGTGGTCGTCGCGGTCACCGAAGCGTACGGAGCGGCGACGACGACGGTGGCCGAGGGCGCGACCGTGCGCGGCGGCGGGCCGGCGGCGAAGGTATCGATAGGTGCGGTCAGCACCAAGGATCTCTCGACCGAAGTCGAGGCCGGTGCGGGCAACGATCTGCTCGGTGCGGCAGTAGCCGTCACGCTCTCCAATACCCGCGCGCTGACCAGCGTCAGCGGCGCGGTCGAGGCCGGTGGTGCGCTCGAAATTGCGGCGAATGCCAGCACCGATGGCAACGCCACGAAGGCGAGCGCGACGATCGGCGACAGCTTCTTCGAGGAATACCTCGAAGACGGCGCCGCCAAGACGCCGTCCAACCTGTCGTTCCTCAACAAGGCCGGCATCATCCAGGCGGTCGCCGAATGGATCGAGAACAAGATTGCGAGTAGCGCGCAGACCAGCAGCGACAGCGCCACCAGTACCACGACCACCAGCGAGACCAACAAGAGCTTCGTCGACCAGAACGGCCTCTCGGCCGCCGTCGTTGTCGCGAATCATCGCAACGAGGCGTCGGCGACGATAGGTGCTGGTGCCGACATCGAGACGCTGGGCGACCTGTCACTGCTCGCCGAGACCTCGGACCAGCAGCGCCTCAGTGCGGCCAGTGAGACCTCGCAGTCCGACGACACCCCCGGCAGTACCGGCAAGAAGAATGCGGCGAGCGCCGCCGTGATCGTCGGCAATTTCGACAACGTGGCCACCGCGACGATTGCCGGCAGCGTGAGCAGGCTGGCGAACGTCGATGCGCGCGGCACACTGACGGTCGAGGCACGGACGTTGACGCCTTACGTCATCACCTGGGCGCCGCTCGAGGCCATCAAGGACAATACCTTCTCACTGTCCGCCTGGCTCGAAGCCATCCCCGACAGCAACCTCGGCATCCCCGATACCTTCTTCAACAGCTGGGCGCAGAGCTCGGCTGAGGCGGGTGACATCGCGATTGCCGGCAGCGTCAACCTGCTCGATTACGACAACTGGGCCAACGCCAGCATCGGCGAGTACGCCCGCGTCAATCAGGATGCGGACTTCTTCAAGGCCGGCAATCCCGCGCCTGGTGATGTGGCGGTCACCGCCGAATCGCAAGTCGTCAGCGTCGGCCTGTCGGGCGTCGCGAACTTCTTTCTCGACGCCGTGAGCAAGAAGGGTATCAAGCTCTTCAGCACGGGCGGGGAGAAGGGCGGCGTCGGCGGCAGCATGCTCGGCTCCTGGTACGCCAATACCACGCATGCCTGGGTCGATCGGAACGCCATGATCGACGCCCGGGATCTCGCCGTCAGCGCGACCAGCGACATCATCGACGTCTCGATCGCCGTGGCAGGCGCCAAGGCCGGCAAGTACGGCTTCGCCGGCAGCTTCGCGTCGGTCGATGTCGACAACGACACCCTCGCGCGCATCGACGACGGGGCGAACGTCGATCTTGCCGGAAAGCTTTCGCTGTTGGCCGACGACTACGCACTCGCAGTGAACACTGCCGGGGCAATCGGCCGCGGCCAGAAGCTGAGCTTCGGCGCGTCCGTCACGGTCAACGATTTCGAGCGGCGCACCCAGGCACTCATCGGCAACGACACCTTCGATCCAACCCAGACCGTCCAGGCCGGCGCGGTCGATGCCGACGGCTCGGTCAGCGTCGACGCCAACACCAGCGGCAGCATCTGGACCGCGGCGCTTGCGGCAGCCGTCGCCGCCAACGAGAGCGAAACCCCGTCGGCGCCCGACCCGGCCGATTCCAAGAAGAGCAAGAGCAGCGGCGAAGGCGCGGAGAAAGTCAGTGGCGGCCTGCACGTGTCGGGGGACGTCGCGATCAACGACATCGCCGACACCACCCGCGCCTATCTCAACGGCGGCGGGAAGATCGACAGCGGCATTGCGGCTGCGCCGGCGGGCGGCGGGGACGTCCCGCCGTCGCTGGCCGTCACGGCGGCGAACGACAGCGAGATCTGGGCCCTCGGCGGCGCAGTGAGCGCGGATCTGCGCGGTGACAGCAACACGAAGGGCACGTCCGTCGGCCTGGCCGGCTCGTTCGCGCTGAACGATATCTCGGGTACCACGGAAGCGTTCGTCGCGAGCACGCAGACCGTCGACGTCGCAGGCGACGCGCGCATCGCGGCGACCCGCGACGGCGGCATCCGCGCGCTCACGGCGAGTGGCAGCGGCTCGAAGCAGAAGTCCGGCATCAACATGGCGGGCTCTATGTCGTACAACGAGATCGACAACGCGACGCTCGCCCATGTCACGGGCGCGAAGCTGGTCACGACCGCCGGTGGCACACAGCTCGGTGACCTGTCCCTCTTCGCCGAGGATCTCTCGGACATTTACGCGATTGCCGGCGCCGTCACGCTTGGCGGCAAGGCGGGCTTCGGCGCCTCGGTGCTAGTCAATGAAATCGGCAACGAGACGCGCGCTTACGCCACGAACGCCAAGCTCGTCGTGGCGGGTGCGCTCGCGCTGACCGCCCGCAACCAGAACGACATCCGCACCCTCGGCGCTTCGCTGGGCGCGAGCGACAAGCTCACGATCACCGGCGTCGGCGCGGGCAACACCATCACCAATTTTGCCGAAGCCTGGCTGGACAACACGAGCACGGCATTCGTCACCACGCCGGGCGGCACGGCCGACAGACTGGTCGAGGCGGCGCGCGGCGTTTCCATCACGGCGGAGGACGAATCCGAAATCGAACTGCTCGCGGCGGCGGGCGCCGGATCGAAAGGGGCCGGCATCGGCGCCTCGGTCGCGGTCAACACGATCGACAATACCGTGAAAGCGTCAGTGACGAACGCTGTCTATGCCAGCGAGACGGCTGATTTCGCACTGTCGGCGAGCAACATCGCTGGCGATTTCGAAAATGCGGATCCGGACGACGAGACGAATGGCCGCGGCGGCATTCGCGCGCTGGCCGGTGCGGTCGGGATTGGGAAGACGGGCGGTGCGGGCGTGGCCGTGGCGGTGAACCGCCTTGCGGGTGAGACGACGGCACAGATCACGGGCGCGAACGCGAAGATCAAGGCGCGCAACGTGACGGTGGATGCGACTGGCGAAGGCTCGATCGCGGCGATCGCCGCGGGCCTCGGCGCCGGTGGCAAGGTGGGCGTCGCCGGCTCGGTGGTCACCAACTTCATCGGCAACACGACGAACGCACTGGTCGACGGCGCCGCGCACGTCGAGGGCGTGCGCAACGTCGGCGTGCGGGCGCAGAGCGACGATCGCATCACGGTGGCCGCCGGCAGCGCGGGCATCGGTGTCGGCGGTGTGGGCGTCGGCGCGTCGGTGACGGTGAACAAGATCGACAGTTCGACGACGGCCCGTATCGGCAACGCCGCGCACGATCGCACCGTGGTCGACGCCCGCAGCGTCGACGGCCAAACGGATGCGCTCGAGGTGTACGACGGCACGCTGGACGAGGACGTCGATCTCGCCGCAGCGGTGAACGTGGCGAGCTATGCGAGCCTCGATCTGAAGTCGAAGAAGCAGAAGAAGGACGTCACCGGCATCGCGGTCAATGCGTCGGCGACGCAGCACATCGAGAACATCGACGTCAACGTCGCCGCAGGCCAGGGCCTCGGCGCCGGCGCGGCGGTCAACGTCAACCTCGTGCAGGGGGCGACGGTCGCCGAGATCGTCAATGCCGATGTCAATCTCGGCGCGTCCGCGGACGGCGATGCGCAGTCCGTCGACGTCACCGCCGCCAACCAGGCCTATGGCAACGGCTTCGTCGGCAATGTCTCGGCCGGCGGCGCCGCGTTCGGCGCCGCGCTCGATACGCATGTGTTCGATCGCACCACGCGCGGCGCGATCGTCGGCAGCGAGGTCGCGGCGGCGGACGAAGTCGACGTCGCGGCGCTCGCCGGCATGGGGGCGTCCTCCTTCGGCATCGGCGGCTCGCTAGGCGGCTTCGCCGTCGCGGGCACCGGCAGCGTCGTCAAATTCTCGGGCCTCACCGAGGCCCTGGTGTCTGAAAGTGACGTCGAAGCGCGGCGCATCGACGTCGTCGCCGACACGCTCGCCCGCATGCACCTCGTCGGAGGCGCGGTGGCGATCGGCGGCACCGTCGGCGTCGCCGGCACCTTCGCGCTCGGCATTGCCGATGGCACGACGCGCGCCTATGTCGACGGCGGCGTCGATGGGCGCTCGCACTTGTGGGCGACCGACGGCATCGGTGTCGCTGCCCACGGCCTCATCGACATGAGGTCCTATGCCATCGGTGGGTCCGGCGCCGGCGGCGTCGGCCTCGCGGGCGTGGCGGTGGTGAACCTGGCGACGAGTACGGTCGAAGCGTACGTCGCGGATACCGATGTCGGTGAAGAAGATCTTGAAGTCAGCAGCCTCGACGTCGACGCCCGCGGCGACATCGTGATCGACAACGTCGCCGGCGGACTCGCGGCCGGCGGCACTGCCGGCGTCGGTGCGGGCGCGAGCGTCAACGTGCTGAAGAGCCGCGTCGCCGCCGAACTCGTCGACAGCACGGTGTACGGCAGTGGTGCGGTCGAGGTGACGGCGCTCAGCACGAACGACGTCGCCGCGACTGCAGTCATGGCAGGCGTCGGCGGTACGGCAGGGATCGGGGGCGCGGCGACGGTCACGTTGCTCGGCGTCGCGCCGGACGCGGAAACCCTAACCGAAGCCGACAAGGGCGGCAGCGGCACGCTGTCCGAAGCCGACAAGATGGCAAAGAGCAATCGGCTGGCCGACACCGGGAGTGACGACACGGTCGCCTTGACGGCGGAGGAGCGCGACGAGATCAACGGCTCGAGCCGTCACGAGGTGAAGGTGGCGGTCACGGGCACTCGGCCCTACGAAACGGTGGCGAGCATCCGCAACGCCACGGTGAATGCAGGCAGCCTGCTCGTGTCGGCGCAGGATGCGAGCCTCGCCGAAACGCTGGCAGGGGGTGTGGGTGCCGGCCTTGGTGTGGGCGTCGGTGGCGGTGTCGGCGTGACGCACATGCGGGCGAACGTGCGGGCAGTAGTCGATGCCACGTCCACCATTGATGTCGACAGCACGTTCACGCTCAGCGCGAAGGCCGCGCCACTGCCCGGTAGCGGCGACCCCTTCGGCGGCCTTGCCGAGGTGACGGCCTTCGCCGGCGGCGCGGGGCTCGTCGGACTCGGTGCGGCGGTCGCCATCGGGACCGTCGACAATCTCGTGGAGGCGGAGCTCGCGGGCGATGTGACGCGCGCCGGCACCGTGACGATCACCGCGTTCGACGACACCGATCTCGCAACCGATTCGGTCGGCGCCGCGCTCGGCGCGGCGGCGGTCGGCGTTGCCGTGGCCCGTTCCACGAAGAACAGCACCGTCACGGCCCGCACCGCGGACGGTACCGCGGCCGCGCACGCCAGCGTGACGGCGGGCGGGGCGAGTCTGTCCGCCGAGGGCCGCGGCAGCGTGACGGCGGACGTGCAGGCTGCTGCGGGCGGTCTCGCGATCGCCGCCAACGGCGCCGACGCCCGCGCGAGCGATACCTCGCACGTGACGGCGAAATCCGGACAATACACGGTGTTCGAACTCGGCGGCGGCGCGCTCGCGCTGAGCGCGATCGCCTCGCCGGCGACACGCGCGGCGGCGAGCGGCGTCAGCATCGCCGCTGGTGGTGGCATCGGCGCATCCTTTGCCCGGGCGAGCGCCACCTCCTTCGCCACCGCACTGATCGGCGCCCACAGCGACATCAACGTCGGCTCGCTTTTCGTCACCGCGTCCCAGGTCCGGCAATCCGGGCTTGCAAGCGCGGCCAGCGAGGCGAGCGGCTCCGGCGGCGGTCTGCTGTTCGGCATCAATGCGAGCGAGAGTGAGGCCTACACGGGCGCCACCGTGCTCGCCTCGATCGTCGACGACGCCTTGCTCGACATCGGCGGTGACCTGAGCCTGTTCGCAAGCTCGGACGGACACGCCAGTGCCTTGGTCAGCGGGGTGTCCGTCGGCTTCCTGGCCGTGGGCGCCAACAAGTCCCGCGCCACCTCGGGTTCGACCACCACGGCGAGTCTCGCCGCGGAGGGCGACGGCGTGGACGGCAACGTCGGTGTCGTTGCGAGCGGCGCCGACCATACCTCCGCCTCGGCGACTGCCGGTGCAGGCGGCGTGATCGCAGGTGCCGCCGCCAGCGCGACCACGCGCAATCTGTCCACGACGATTGCGGAGGTCGCCGCCGCACCGACGATCGGCGGCCTGCTCGACGTTCGCGCCGAACACCTCGCGAGTTTCGATGGGTATGTCAACGCGCTGAGCGCCTCCTTGCTCGGCGCGAGCGGCGGCTCGGCCCATCACGACGTCGACCCGACCGTGCGCGCGCGCGTCGTGGCCGGCGCCAAGCTGGAGGCTGGCTCGCTCCAGGTGTTCGCGACCAACGTCGCACGCAAGACCACCGTAGGTGCGTTCGATCTCGAAGCCGGCGCTGGCGGCATCTTTGGCGGAGCGGCAGCTTCGACGCTCGCCGACGTGTCGCTGCTGACTTACGCGACGATCGATGCCGACGCCGACGTCACTCTGACCGATACCGCCGAGTCCGGTGGCGGCGCGACGATTGCGGCACGCAACGACTTCACGCTCAGCGACCGCGTACGGCTCGATGCCGGCGGCGCGATCGCCATCGCACGCGCCGAGTCGGCCGTCATCGCCCACGCATTGGCGACGAGCGGTCTCGGTGCAAGGGCCCGGCTCGACAGTGCCGGCAACGTCCTGATCGCCGCCGGTAACCGCGGTGTGGCGAGCGCCAGCGCCAACGCGAAGACTTATGGCCTCGCCGGCGCGGCCGAGGGGCTTTCGACGGCCGAGATCCACGCAGACAGCCTGGTCGACATCGCCGCGGCGGCACGCGTGCGGGCCGATGGAGACATCACGCTGACGGCCGGGCGGGACGGCATCGGGCGCGCGGATGAACTGCGTGCCATTGCGCGTACCGATCTCTTCAACAAGACCGCGTTTCCCGTGGAGACGAATCCTGACGCCAATGCGCGCGTCGCTCACGCGAGCCGCATCGACGTCGCGGCCACCGGCGCGGTGCACGCGGTACAGGACATCACGCTGATCGCCGACCGCGGCGCCGCTTTCGCCGACGGTCGTGGCACAGGCAAGGATCTCTACCGGGAGATTCTTGCTGCCATCGCGAGTTTCTTCAGCAACCTGTTCGGCGGCGGCGACGTCTCCCTCGACCTGCATAGTGGCACGAGCCTGCTCGCGAACGTCGGGGAGGTTCGGGTGGACGGCGAAGTCGCCGCCGGCATCCAGAGCCGGCAGGAACTCGAATTCGACGTCACGGGTGCGCTCGTGACTCAGACCGCGGGTGTGAACTTCGATACGCTCGACGACGTGGATCTCGTCGCCAACCTGATTGCCGATCTGCAGAACTTCGAGGAGTTGCGCGAAGCGTACACCGGCAATGCGAACGCTCAGGCTGCGTACGACAACGAGATCCTGCGCATCCGCCGGCAGTTGGCCGACCTCGGCTACACGGCCGACCCCGCCAACACCATTCCCGTCATCCAGGTCCTGGCGGACTTCATCGTCATCGATGACGTGCGGGCCCGCGGGGGTGACATCTCCGTCGAAGCAGGCTCCCTGCTCGGCAACGGCGTCCTCGATGCGCCCGGCGACGCCGCCATCCGTATCACGAACCACGGTGCGGCGAATCTACGACTCGGCAAGCTCACGATCGAAGACGTCGGCGGTCGACTCAGCTTCAATGGCGCCACGGTCAACGACAACGATGCCATCAGTCGCCGCAATGCACCAGGCGCGCCCGGTGCTCGTTTTGCCAGCATCAGCACGGGCGGCACCGGCGGCGCGCCGCGTATCGACGTCGAGAACACGTACGCGCCGGAGGCACAGGTCGACGGCAGCGCGGGGCGCGCTCCCGACATCCAGGTGACGGACGACCTGACGAACGTCAACGGCACCATCAGCATCCAGAACAGTCGTGGCAGCGTGCTGGTGGTCGGCAATGACTTCGAGTCCGGGCCGCGTATCACCGCCGACACGATCGACATCGACGCCGGTGGCGACTTCGTGCAGTCCTATGTCAACGGTCTCTACAACATCGGTGGCTCGCAGAACGATCCGAGCATGATGTGGGCTTCGGTGGCGAGCGCTTCGGAAGCCGGCAAGGTCGACCGCGTGGTGTCGGGATCACGCGTCGGCCAGGGCTCCATCATCGCCGGCAACAATGTCTTCATCAGCGCCCGCTATCTCAACATCAACGGTACGGTGCAGAGCGGCATTCCCGACTGGAGCCTCGACCTCGACAGCGGCCTGGTCGCCGACATCGATGCGTGGCGGAGCGACTACATCGCGGCGCTCGAGGCCGGTGCCGTGCTGCCGGGCAAGCTGCAGCTGAAGGGTTCCCTGGCGGATCCGAAGGGCACGATCGCAGCCTTCTACAACCCGGAGACCGACCAGGTGGAACTGGAAGGCGTTCGCATCCGTGGTGGCTACATGCAGCTGTTCGGTGAGATTCTGAGCACGGAGGGTGGCCACCTGAACGTGATCGACGGCTTCGGCCGCATCGACATCGAGAACCACACCGGGCGCAGTCTGGTCGTCAACAGCCTCGACACCGGCAACGGCATCGAGGGTCAATTGTTGATCACGGACACGGCGAAGCAACATGCGATAGACGGGGTATTCCGGCCGGTGACGACGCGCTATACGCGGGTTGGCGCGGATATCCAGCGCCAGGATCTCGTGCTGGTCGAGGGAGAAGAAGTGCTGATCGATGATCCCGACGTGCGCATGAACGCGCGCAGCTGGGAATACTCACCCGTGAGCGGCCAGCGCTATGTCTGGACCACGGGGCAGAACTTCATCGAGCAATTCATCGGCACATCGTCCAACACGACCGTGTTGGGTTTCATCCCAGCCGGCTCCAACAACTATTCGCAGTACGTGGGGCCGACGCCACTGTCAGGGACCCCCTTGCGTGACGGCGAGTACACGGCCATCGGCGCGGTGGCCGGGTCCGATTATGCGTATGACTTCGATCGGTTCCAGACCGCTGGCTTGCAGCGCACCTATCGTCAGGAGTGGTCTTCGTGCAATTTCTGGTTCTTCGGCTGTGTGTCGCGTACCTACTACATTCGTGATACCTGGGCGCAAGGCAGCCGGGAATTCCACACACACTCGGTGCGCGCCGACCATGCGATAGACATCGAATTCATTGGTTATGACGCCGGCGAACTCAGCGTGGCGAGCGACGCCAGCTTGAAACTGCACGGCGTGGTCCGTAACAGCACCGGCAATGTCAATCTCAGTTCGTCGGCGGGCTCGATAGAACTCGTTTCGGAGTTCGGTGCGGTGCGCGGCACGAACATCTCTCTGTCCGCGGCCACCGGCATCGGCAGCGAGGTGGCGCCTGTCGTGACCGAGGCCGTCGGTGGTGCGGTCTCTGCGACGACGCTGAGCGGAGACGTGGCGCTGCGTACGCGCAACGGCGATCTCGTGCTCTCTCGCGTGGGCACGAGTGACGGCGATGTCTGGCTGAACGCGGATGGCAGCCTGCTCGGTGCGGTCGGAAGCATCGAGCCGCACGTCGAGGGGCGCAATCTGAACTTGAATGCCGCCCTCGGCGGGATCGGCACGGAGACGCAGGCGCTGATGATCGCCACCGGCACCGGGGGGGTGTTGAATGCGCGGGCATTCGATGACATTCACCTCGCGCAGGAGACGGGCGACCTGGCGCTCGAGCGCGTCGAGTCCCTGGACGGCGACGTGACGATTACGGTTCGCGACGGCGACCTCCTCGATGGCAACACCCACGAGACGCGCGATACCCGCGCCGAGAGCGAACTGCTCGACCTGTGGAAGGACCTCGGCCTCGTCGGCGCGGAGGCCGAAGCGAGCCGAAATTCGACCCTCGATGCATTCGAAGGCAGCAAGACGGCGGAATACCGCGCTTACTGGCAGTACCGTGGCGTGCGCGAAATCCGCGATGAAGAGGGAGAAATCACCGGCTACACGGTGGAAGACCATGACCCCGCTTACGCCTACGCGGTGTCAGCGGAGGAGCGCGCCGCGCTGGATGCCAACGGTCTCACGGACGATGAGATCGGCGCGTATGCCGACCGCCGCACAGCCGAATACCATCGTCTTCACGAGGCATGGGGTGGCACGAGCTACGACCCCGATTACGAATACGAGGCGACGTCGGCGGAGCGCAGCGAACTGGCGGAAGGCTACAAATGGGAGCAGAACGAGCTTCGCTATGCGCTCAGCGGGAACATCGTATTCAAGAAGACGACCGACACCGAAACCAGCATCGAGGAGCCGAACGTGGTCGGGCGGAACGTCACGCTGCGCTCGCTCGCCGGTAGCGTCGGGTCCGAGCGCACGCCAGTCGTCATTCCAGGAACGCAGACCGGCCTTACGGACGAGCAGCGTATCGCGCTCGCCGCCGCGGAGGCCGACGATGTGGCGGTCGATACGGTGAGCGAGACCGTGACCGTCCTGCGCCGGGAAGACGTCGATGTCGCGGCCAATGGTCAGCTGCTCGTCGAAGGCCGTGATCACGTCTATCTCGGTGGCGAGCAGGACCTGAACATCAAGTCGGTCACGAGCGATGGCCAGGTCCGCATCAAGGGCGCGGAAGGAATCTTCGACGTCTCGACCGACGCCGCGCCGACGGTGCGCGCAGGGGGGCTCATCGTCGAGGCGGCGCATGGGGACATCGGCGCCGCAGGCGATCCGCTGCGCATCGCACTGGCCAATGGCACGACACTCACGGCGCGCGCCGGCGGTTCGATCTTCCTGGACGAACGTCTCGGCAACCTGCGCGTGGCGAGCGTGCTGGCCAAGGGAACCGCGGATCTGAGCGCACTCGGCGGCGTCACGGATGCCCGCGTGGCCCAGGACTCCGTCGCCCTCAATGCCGCGGCGATACGCCTGTCGAGCCGCACGGGAGACGTCGGCAGTGCAGCGTCGCCGTTCAGCGTCTTCGCCAGCACGGGCGCTTTCGGCGGCACGGTCGCCGGTGGCGTGTACGCGACGACCCCGACCGGCGATCTGCGCATCGAAGCCCTGAAGGCGGGAGGCGACGTCCAGCTGCGCGCGCCGCGCTCCTTGCTCGGCGTCGGCACGGCGCCGCACGTCACAGGGGCGAAGATCGATCTGACCGCCGGCACCGGCACGATCGGCAGCCCCGACCAGTTCTTCTCGGTGGACTCGAACGGCAAGGTGCTCGCCAAGGCGGACACGGGCCTCTGGTTCGAAGAGTGGAACGGCGATCTGCAGGCCCGCGACATCGGTACGCGCACCGGCCCGCTCAAGATCCGGGTGCGCAACGGCAACGCGCTGTTCGACAACCTGTACTCGGATGAAGTCCTCGACTTCGACCTCGCCGGGGGCTCCCTCGTGGTCGGGTACCTCGAGGCCGATGGCGTCGACTTGACCGTGCGTCAGGAGGGGGCGACCCTGCTCGTGGGCGAGATGCGGATCGTCGACGGCGCGCGCTTGCGGGCGGACCGGATCCTGCTGCCGAAGCTCGTGCATACCGGTGCACTCGATACGTTGCTGCTCGATCTGCGCGGCAACGACGATGGACTTGCGAACCTGGTGGACGTCGACATCGAGTCGGCGTCGCCGGTCATGTTCACCAGCCTCGCGACGAAGCTTGCGGACATCTTCAGCACCAGCCGTGAACTGAGCCTGCTCAACGCGACGATTACCGAGCGTGGCGACATCCGCCACCCGGCGAACTCGGTGATCATCGATAACGGTTCCCCGCGCCTGCTGCCGGGTCCGGCACAGCTCTTCACCGATGGCGACCCCTTCTTCCTCGCCCTGGCCGAGGCCGCCCGGATCCAGACCAACGCGCTCATCGTGAGCTACGACGACAATTTCGTCGTCAACGCCTTCAGTACCGAGAACAGCGTCATGCGCATGACGCAGAAGGCGATGGCGGTGCAGGACAACGTGTCGACCGCCGCGTTGCAAGGCGAGCTGTTCGGTGGCGACACCGTCGATGCCGGGTTGTTGATCGATCTGGACAACCTGGAGGCGGGCGGTTTCTGGCGCGTGCCGGGTGCCGGAGAATTCGGGGTCGCACCTTGAACACACGCATTGGGACTACGAGGGGCAAGCGGGTCCTGTTCGCGCTCTTCGTCTTCGCGGCGAGCGGCGCCGTGTCGGCCCAGCAGGCCGCGCGCGACGAAGCCGGCGCGATCCAGCGCCGTCAGCAGGATCTGCTCGAGGAGCAGCGCCGCGCGGCGCGGCTGCGCGAGGCGGAAGAGGCGCGTCGACAGCCGCTGCCCGAGGCGCCGGCGGCGCCGCTGCTGGACATTCCGGCCGAACTGCGTGATTACCGCTTCGAGGTCAAACGCATCGCGCTCGATCCGTCACGCATTCTGTCGGCCGAGGAACTGAAGACGGTGACGGCGCACTACGAAGGGCGAGAGATTGCCTTCGCCGAGCTGACGTCGCTGGTGGCCGAACTGAATGCGCTCTACGCGCAGAAGCAGGTGCTGGCGCGCGCCGTGTTGCCGCCGCAGCAGATCGCCGACGGGGTGGTGACGGTGCGGCTCATCGAAGCGACGCTCGGCGCGGTGAAAGTGGAGGGCAACGCTTCGACGGCGGAGTCCTACATCACGCGGCGAGTGCGCCTCGCAAGCGGCGAACTGGTGGCGCTCGATGGTCTGCGCGACGGGCTGGTCGACTTCAACCTGCGCAATGACCTGACCCTGCGTGCGCAGCTCGCCCCGGGTGCGAGTTTCGGCACGACCGACGTCGTGCTGCAGGCGGTGGAGCCGCCGCGCTGGGAAGCGACCGTCGGTTTCGACAACGCCGGTACGGAGGCGGTGGGTGAGGAGCGCGTGGCCCTGAACGTGGTGACGCGCAGTCTCACGGGCTATCGCGACCGCCTGATTACTGCCGGCGTGTTCACGGAGGGCTCGAAGACGGGTTCGGTGTTGATTGACGTGCCGGTGTGGCGACGAGGCACGCGCGTCGGCGCTGGCTTCGATGCGAGCGACATCTCGATCGAGAACGGTCCTCTGGCGGACGCAGACGTGACGGGCAGCGCGAGCACCCTGACGCTGCAGGCGACGCATCCGCTGCTGACGCGGCCGGACCTGCGGATCGACGGCCTGCTCGCCTACCGGGCGAAACATTCGAGCACGGAGTTCTTCGACGTCGAGATTGCGAACGTGACGGTGCGAAGCATCGAGGCGAGCGTGTCGGCGACGAAGTTCGACGCCACGGGAACCTGGTTCACGCAGCACGGACTGACCTCGGGCATCGACGCGATCGGCAGCGACAACAGCTTTCTCGTTTACCGTGGCGACGTACAACGCTGGCAGCGATTGTGGGGCGACGCGTTGTTGAGGTTGAGCGTGCAGGGGCAATGGGCCGACATTGCGTTGCTGCCGCCGGCCGAGCAATTCCAGTTGGGCGGGCGATACTCGGTGCGAGGCTTCCGCGAAGGGCTTCTGATCGGCGACACGGGGTACCTGACGAGCGCCGAAGTACGCAAACCGCTGGCGCTGCCCGTCGCGGGCGAGATCGGTCGTTGGCTCCAGGGTCGACTGACGGGCAAGGTGTTCGTCGATCACGGCGGGGCGTTCCCGTTCAAGGGCGCGCGTGAAGAGATAGGGGCCGAGGATTACCTGACGTCCGCCGGCTTCGGCTTCGACCTGGTGCCGTACAA
>JANRJP010000029.1:0-53534 GCA_033763905.1 Gemmatimonadaceae bacterium | reverse complement strand
GTGAACCTGTACCTGCCGCCGTCGATCGTCGACGCGACCGGATCGGCCAAGGCGACCTTCGGCTGGATCGAGTCGCTGATGGGCCTGCACTTGGGCAAGACGGCGCTGATTACCGGCGGCTCGGCGGGCATCGGCGGGCAGCTCGCTCGCCTGCTGGCGATCGCCGGTGCGCGCGTGATGCTGACGGCGCGGCGCGAGGACCAGCTCCGCGAGATGCGCGACGGTATTGTTAAGGAGTTGGAGGATATCGGCTACTACCGGCCGCACGAGCGCGTGCTGATGATCGCCGATGTCGACGCCGGCGATGAGTCGGCACTCGGTCACGCGGTCAAGAAGACGCTCGCGGAGTTCGGGCATCTCGACTTCCTCGTCAACAACGCCGGCGTCGCCGGCGCCGAGCAGATGGTCGTCGATATGGATATCGACGCCTGGCGCTCGACGTTGCGTGCGAACCTTGAGTCGAACTATTCGCTGATCGAGAAGATCGTCCCGCTGATGAAGCGGCAGGGCTCGGGGTACATCCTCAACGTGAGCTCGTACTTCGGCGGCGAGAAGTACATCGCGGTCCCCTATCCCAACCGGGCCGACTACGCCGTGTCGAAGGCCGGGCAGCGGGCATTGGTCGAGAATCTCGCGCGCTTCGTCGGGCCTGAAGTGCAGATCAATGCGATCGCGCCCGGTCCGGTGGAAGGCCAGCGACTGGCGGGCAAGGATGGCAAGGCCGGCCTGTTCGCGCGCCGTGCCAAGCTCATTCACGAGAACAAGCGACTGAATCAGGTGCACGGCGCGTTTCTGCGTGCCCTCGACGGCGGTGCCTCGTTGGCACAGCTGTTCGAGGCCACCGCGGACAACACGCTCGGCGCCCTGATTGCGCAGGATACCGTCCCCGCGCTCCGCGATCTTGCGAAGTCGCTCGAGGCGGGCGGTCAGGCGGACGCGCAGTACTCATCAGTGCGCCAGTTGATGACGCCCGCCATCGCGCGCCGGTTGATCGACCGCTTGACGCACGGCGGCGTCTTCCTCGCGGCGGGACCGGGGGCCACTGATGTGGCGGAACGGTGGCTGGCCAACCTGCCGGTGCCGTCGGAACCGTTCCTCAATCCCGCGGAGCTCGAAACCGAGGCGGGCAAGATTCGGAAGGGCGTGCTCGGGATGTTGCACTTGCGGCATATGCCGAGCGAGACCGACGTGGCGCTGGCGACGGTGTTCTTTATGGCCGACCGCGCGATTTCGGGCGAGACCTTCGAGCCGTCCGGCGGCTTGCATCAGGAGCGCACGATCACCGAGCGCGAGCTGTTCGGGCGCGCGAAGCCCGATCGCCTGCGCCGGATGGAAGGGGACACGGTCTGGATCATTGCCGAACACCTGCACGAGCAGATCGCCGGCGCGGCCAAGCTGTTCCTCGCAGAGGCACACGTCGGCACGGTGGTCCTGCTCACGCGGACGAGTGCGGCGGAAGCCGGGATTCGGGCGGCGATCGGCCGCGCACTTGGCCACGATCGGGTGGTGTACCACGAGGTGGGCGATGACCTCGAGCGCGGGATGGACGCGGCGTTCGTGAAGTACGGCTGTCCGTCCGCGGTCGTGTCGACGCCGTTCACGCCGATTCCGCGCGTGCTCTTCGGCATCGAGGGCGATGACCATCTCGACGCCGCCGGGTTCTCGGAGTTGGTCGAAGGCAATCTCACGCACCACTTCCGCGTGGCGCGCAAGGTGTCGCTCTACAAGGGCACGCGGCTCATTCTCGTGTCGCCGGACGTCCCGGTAGGCGGGACGCCGGCCCAGTTCGCGTTGGCCAACTTCGTGAAGACGACGCTCCACGCGCTGACGGCGACCTTGGGCGTCGAGAACGAACGCCTGTACACGAACGTCCCGGTCAACCAGGTGAATCTGACGCGCCGGATGCGCAGCGAAGAGCCGCGCGACGCCGCGGAGCAGGCGGAGGAGCAGGAGCGCTTTGCGCACGCCGTGCTGTTGGCGGCCGCTCCGCTCCCGGAAGAGAAGGATTCGCGGTATCGCGCCCGCATCTACCGCGGGCTCGCGATCACGGTGTAGGTCAGGTGACGGGAGGGCCGGCGCAGGCGTTACGCCTGCTCCGGTTCCTCGCCCGTGCCGATCCAGCGAAAGAAGATCAGCGTCATCACGAGCAGGACGAGCGGACTCCCGATCATCAGGAAGACGCCGCCGGCCCATTGCTGATCATTGACTGCGGTCATTCCCGGGAGCGGCGGCGCGAGTTCATACGTGGCGAAGATCGGGTAGTCGGCGATCAGCATCCACATCCCGAGGAAGACGTGCGCCACCGTGCCTCCGAACACGTACGACAAGCGCAGCAGCGGCACGAAGCTGGGCCGCGCGGGGACCGGCACGCAGAGACTCCACCAGAACACCAGGCCAGAGACGAACCACGAGGCGTCCAGCGCGAAGCTGCCGAGCGGTGAGGTCATCAGTACGTCCACCAGCCACGGCTGGTGGGAGAACACCATCACCACGGTGAAGAACAGCATCGCGCGGAAGGGCTGTGTCACGATGCCGATCACGCGCACCAGCGTGTCGCGCCGCGCGAGTCGCTCCCACGCGCCCAGCGGTACGCCAAGCAGGGCCAACGAGGGCACTATCATCGCGAGCGACAGATACTGGGCCGCGTGCACGCTCGCGAGATAGCCCGCGCCAAGTGCGCCCACCGGCCAGTCGAGCGTGAGCCAGAGCAGCACCACGGCGCCCCACGCGGCAGGGAGCCGCCACCACGGCCGCGGCGACGCGAGGTCCCCTTCGCCGATCCGCTGCAGCCGCCACGTGCCCCAGGCTGCCAGCGCTACGACCAACCAGACGCCGGGGTACGCGGCCCACGTCCACGTCCACGTCTCACCACGCGCGGCACACCACCATTGCATCGTTCGGTCTCAGTGCGAGTGCGGCGCGGCGGCCGGTGTGGCCAGCCCGTCGGTCGGAGAAACGCCAAGCGCCGGGACCGTCACCCGCCCCGCGCGGCGAAAGCGAAGCACCAACGGAATCCGGTCGCCGGTCCGCGGTTCGCGAAGCAGTTGCTCGAGCATCACGTGGTTGCCGCCCGGGGCGAACACCAGGCGCCCTTGGGCAGGAAGTCGGATCGAGTCGAGCCGCGCCATCGACACTTGGCCGAGCGTCGACACCTCCTGCGTGTGGAGCATCGCCGAGCCGGCAAATCCAGGCGCCTCGATGCCGACCAGCCAATCGTCCTCGGCCGCGCCGTTTTCGACCGTGAAGTACGCCGACACCGTCGCGACGCCGCGCAGCGCGGGAACCCGAGCGTTCTCGATGCGCAGGTTGCCGATGCGAATCGTTTCGCTGCCGGTTTCGATCGCGCTGGCTCCGCCTGCCGCAGGTTCGACCCAGCGGCCGGTCAGCAGCAGCGGGAGGTCGTGGGCCCAGTCGTCTTGGCGCGTGCCGAACGGGTAGACCAGTCGCAGTTTGCCGTCGGGCGCAAACACAAGCACCTGCGCCGCGTGCGCGACATCAACGGTGCCCTCCGTGTCCACGGCGATCTGCGTCGGCGGCAGGTCCAGTCCCAACTGGATCGCGTTCGCTTGATCGAGCGTCCCGCGAAGGCCCACGAAGTCGCGATCGAAGTTGTCGAGCCAGCGGCGGATCACCGGGAGGGAGTCCCGGTCCGGATCCACGGTGACGAACACCACCGTCATTCGGTCGCGCTCGGAGGGCGTGAGCTTCTTCCGGACGGCGCCGATGTTAGCCAAGTGGACTGGGCAGATATCGGGGCAGTGCGTGTAGCCGAAGAACAGCAGCGTGAGTTTGCCTTCCGTGGCGCGACGGAAGTTGAACGGAGTGCCGTCGGTCGCGGTGAGAGTGAAATCGGGCTTCGGTCGCGGCTCCCGGACCTCGGCGCCTCGAAACTGCCCGCGCCCCGCCGCGAGTTCCGGTTCGCGGCCGCCGCACGCCAGGAGGCCGGCGATCAGCACGGGCATCGCGAGGCCCGTGCCGAGCCGTCGCGGGCGCCGGGCACCGGGTCCGGAGCTACGGCGTTGCGAGAAAATCTGTCGCTCCTCGTTCATTCCAACGAATCTACTGGGGTGATCCGTTAGATTCGCACTGCCTATGACCGACGTCATCGCTCTCGCCTCCGAACTCCTCGCCATCGAGTCCCCCACCGGCCGCGAAGGCAAGGCGGTGGACTTCGTGGCCCGCTGGCTGGTTGCCCGCGGCTGGAACGTCACCGTACAGGAAGTCACCCCGGGCCGCGGCAATGTCTGGGCGTCGCGCGGCCGCGGCGCGGTGACGCTGTCGACGCACCTCGACACCGTTCCGCCCTACGTGCCGCCGACGCTGGATGGCGGTCGACTCAAGGGACGCGGCGCCTGCGATGCCAAGGGCATCGCCGCGGCGATGATGGTCGCCGCCGATCGTCTCGCCGAGCAGGGCGAAGAGCGCGTGGACCTGTTGCTCGTGGTGGGAGAAGAGAAGGGGTCCGATGGTGCACGTGCGGCCAACCAGTTGCCCGCCACGTCCCGCTTTCTGGTCAACGGCGAACCGACCGAGTCCAAGCTCGCGTCGGGGTGCAAGGGCTCGCAGCGCGTGATGGTGCGCATTCGAGGGCGCGAAGCGCATTCCGCGTACCCGCACCTCGGACGATCGGCGATCGAGCCGATGCTCGCGCTGCTGCCGACGATGCACGCCCTCGAGTTCCCCACGGACCCCGTGCTGGGGGCGACGACGTTCAACATCGGGACCATTCGTGGCGGATCCGAGGCCAACGTGATCCCCGGCCTGTGCGAAAGTGAAGTGATGTTCCGCGTGGTCGGGGAGATCGCCCCGCTCCGCGCAACGCTGGAGCAGTGGGCCGCCGGACGCGCCGAGTTGGAGTGGGGGTCGTACATCCCGGCGCAGCATTTCCAGACCATCCCGGGCTTCGACGTGATGCCGGTATCGTACACGTCGGATATCCCGCTCCTCGGGCGCTGGGGAACGCCGCTCCTTTTCGGGCCGGGCTCGATCACCGTGGCGCACACACCGGACGAGTACATCGAGACGGCGGAGCTGGTGGCGTCGGTCGACGCCTACGAGCGGATCGTCCGGCACCTGTTGGCCCAATGAGCCCGGTGTCATCCCCGCCGGGCGGGCGCCGCTGGCCCGTGGCCGTGCTCGGTGCCACGGGCGCGGTCGGCCAAACGTTCATTCGACTGCTCGACGGGCACCCGTGGTTCACGCTCGCTGAAGTCGCGGCGAGCGAGCGCAGCGTCGGCAAGCGGTACGCCGACGCCACGTCGTGGATCGGCGGCGGGCAGGTGCCCGCCGCGGCGGCCGATCTTCCGGTCGTGGCCTGCGACCCTGCCGCCGTGAGGTCGCCGATCGTCTTCAGCGCCCTCGACTCGTCGGTCGCCGGCGAGGTCGAACAGGCCTTCGCGCGCGCGGGCCGTCTGGTGCTGTCCAATGCCAAGAACCACCGGATGGACGCGGACGTCCCGCTGGTGGTGCCGGACGTCAACGCCGATCATCAGACGCTGATCGCGCGGCAGCGCGCCGCGCGCGGGTGGGCCGGCGCGATCATCACGAACAGCAACTGCGCCGCGGCCGTGGCGGCAATGGCGCTCAAGCCGTTGCACGACGCCTTCGGGCTCACGCAGTGCTTCATCACCACGATGCAGGCCGTGTCCGGCGCCGGGTATCCGGGTGTCCCGTCGCTCGACATTCTGGGCAACGTCATTCCGTTTATCGCGGACGAAGAGCCCAAGATCGAGGCCGAACTGCCCAAGCTGCTCGGCGCGCTTGGGCCGTCGGGTGTCGTGCCGGCGAGCATTCGCGTCAGCGCACAGGCGAACCGCGTCCCGGTCGAGCACGGCCACACCGCCTGTCTGTCGCTGGGCTTTGAGCGTGCACCAACGCCGGAGGATGCCACAGCGGTGATGCGGGCGTGGCAGGGGCCCGTCGGAGTGCGAGGGCTCCCGAGTGCGCCCACGCAGCCGATTCAGCTCGCCGAGCAGCCCAATCGGCCGCAGCCACGGCGCGACGTGATGGTCGGCGATGGGATGAGCGTGGTGGTGGGACGCGTGCGTCCGGACCCTGTGCTGCACCTGCGCCTCGTCGTGCTGGGCCACAACGTGATCGTTGGTGCCGCCGGCGCGTCGGTGCTCAACGCCGAGTGGTTGGCGAGCCGCGGCCTGCTGCCGGAGGTTCGCGCGTGATCGTCGTGAAGTTCGGCGGCACATCCGTCGCCGATGCCTCGGCCATCACGGCCGCCGGGGAAATTGTCCGCGGTCGTCTGCCGCGCGAGCCCATCGTCGTCGTGTCGGCGCTCGGCGGCGCCACGAACGTGCTGCTGGGGCTGGCACGTCAGGCAGCCGAGGGGCAGATCATTCCAGCGCAGAGCGCGGTCAAGGATTTGCGCGAGCGGCATCATCGAGAGGCCGCGGCGCTGCTCGCTGGCGACGCGTCGCTCGCCGAGGTGCGCGCCGAGCTCGACGCGCACTTCGACGAGATCTCGCGCTTGGCCGACGCGCTCCACACCCTGGGGTTCACGACCCCCCGGGCGTTGGATGCCATCGCGGCGAAGGGTGAGATCTGTTCCGCGCTTCTCTGTGCCCACGCGTTTCGGGCGCGGGGCATTCCCGCGACGCTCGTCGATGCGCGGGACGTGATGATCACCGACGACGAGTTCACCAAGGCGGCGCCGCAGCGTGAGCTGATCGCCGAGGCGGCGCGCGCGCGGCTGCTGCCCGTCTTGCGCGACGGGCGCGTGCCAGTGCTCGGCGGCTTCATCGGTGGCACGTCCCAGCGCGTCACCACGACGCTAGGGCGCGGTGGCTCCGATTACTCCGCGTCGTTGATCGGGGCCGCGCTCCAGGCCGACTCGATCGAGATCTGGACCGACGTCGACGGAATGCTGACGGCCGATCCGCGTGTGGTGCCCGACGCGCGTTTGATTCCGACGATTCGCTTCGACGAAGCGGCGGAGCTCGCGTCGTTCGGCGCCAAGGTCCTTCACCCCAGCACGATCGCGCCGGCAGTGCAGAAGAGCATTCCGGTGTACGTGTTCAACACGCGGCGCCCCGACGGCAGCGGCACCCGCATCGCCTTCGACGCGCCGGTGCGCGCGGTGACGGCTCTGGCGGGGAAGTCGGGCGTCACGATCGTGAAGGTGCGCTCGAGCCGGATGCTGCTCGCGCACGGCTTCGCGCGGCGCATCTTCGAAGCCTTCGAGCGGCACCGCACCAGCATCGACGTCGTCGCCACCTCCGAAGTCTCGGTGTCGGTGACGCTCGACGATGCGTCGCGGCTCGAGGCGATCGTCTCCGAGCTGCGTGAACTCGGCGACGTCTCGGTCGAACGCAACCGCGGCATCGTCTCGCTGGTCGGGACGGGGCTGGCCGACGATGCCGCGGCGATGGCCACCGCGCTCGGCGCCTTGGCCGGCCTGCGGGTCCATATGCTCTCGCTCAGTGCCACCGGCATCAACCTGACGATTCTCGTCGATGGCGATCAGGTCCACGACGCGATGCGTCGGTTGCACGCCGCGTTCTTCCCCGCGACGGTGACCGCGTGACGAACGCCCGGTTGCAGCTGGCCATCATCGGCGACGGCAAGATGGGGCGCGCTGTCGCGGCGCTGGCCGCCGAACGCGGTTTCGACGTGGTCGCGCAGTTCGGCGCGCAGGGCGATGCCGCGGGGCGACCCCTCGATGCCACCTCACTGGCCGGCGCGCAGGTGGCGATCGAGTTCAGCGTGCCCGATGCCGCGCCGGCGAACGCGATGGCCTGCCTGGCCGCTGGCGTTCCCGTCGTGGTCGGGACGACGGGCTGGAGCGCCGCCCGCGACGCCGTCGAAGCCGCGGCACGCGAGACGAACGGCGCGTTGCTCCACGCGCCGAATTTCTCGCCCGGCGTGGTGCTCTTCACCGCCGTGGTCGAAGAGGCGGCGCGCCGATTCGCCGCAATGCCGGGCGTGGACGCGCACCTGCTGGACATTCACCATCGCGCCAAGCTCGATGCCCCGAGTGGGACGGGGCTCGCGCTCGCCGCAGCGGCCGCGCGCGGCTTGGGGCGTGAGGTGCCGGTGACCAGCGTGCGCACCGGCGCCGTGCCGGGCACGCACGAGTTGATTCTCGATGCACCGTTCGAGCAAGTGCGCCTCGTGCACGAAGCGCGGGATCGTCGCGTGTTTGCCGACGGGGCGTTGGCCGCGGCGCGCTGGCTGGTGGGGCGTCGCGGGGTGTTTTCGATGCGGCACGTGTTGGGCCTTGATCCGGTGACCGAATGACACGACTGCGGGGATGCGGGACGGCGCTGGTGACGCCGTTCACGGCGGGTGGGACGATCGACGAGCCAGCGCTGCGCGCGTTGGTGGAGTGGCAGATCACCGAGGGGATCCACTTTCTCGTCCCCGTCGGCTCCACGGGCGAAGCGGCCACACAGACGCCAGCGGAGCAGCGGCGCGTCGTCGAGATCGTGGTCGATCAGGCGCGCGGCCGTGTTCCGGTGATGGCCGGTGCCGGGTCCAATGACACGGCGCGGGCCGTCGCGATGTCGAAGGAGATGGCGGCCGCAGGGGCCACGCATCTGCTGCACGTCTCGCCGATGTACAACAAGCCCCCGCAACGCGCGATTCTCGAGCACTTCCGTCGCGTGGCTGATGCCACGGCCCTTCCGATCTGCGCGTACAACGTGCCGGGGCGCACCGGGTCGAACATCGACGCGCGCACCACGCTGGCGCTGGCACAGGTTCCGAACGTCGTCGCGATCAAGGAGGCGTCGGGCAACTGGGGCCAGATGAACGCGATCCTCGCCGAGCGCCCGGCGCACTTCGCTGTGCTCTCCGGCGACGACGCCTTCACGCTGCCGCTGATGGCCGCCGGTGGCGACGGCGTGATCTCGGTGGTGTCGAACGCGACCCCGCGCCTGATGGCGCAACTCGCCGACGCGCTGGCCGCAGGGCGCTTCGACGAGGCCCGCGGCCTGCACTTCCGCTTGCTCCCGTGGTTCGATGCCGCCTTCGTCGAATCGAATCCGTTGCCGGTCAAGGCCGCGCTGACGATGATGGGCAAGATTGCCAATCACGTGAGGCTGCCGTTGGTGCCGGTGGACAAGCAGCACGAACCCGTCATTCGTGCCGCGCTCGTCGCGGCGGGAGCGCTGTCGTGAGTCAACGTCCGCTGGCCGAACTCGCGGCCGACATCGAATCGCTGGTCGCGACGCCCGCCGGCGCACCGCTCCCCGACCGTACGCAGTGGGTCGTCAAAGAGCTGCTCGCGCACCTCGAACACGGGACGCTTCGTGCGGCGGAACGGACGGCCGATGGGCAGTGGCGTGCGGTGCCGTGGGTCAAGCGCGGCATTCTGCTCGGCTTCCGGTATGGCACGCTGGTGCGCTACGCGCCACATCCCGCACCGCCCGCCGGCCACAACGCGCCCGATTCGGGTTTCACGTTCGTCGACAAGCACACCTACCCCGTACGCACCTTCGACGTCGCGGACGGCGTGCGCGTCGTGCCCGGCGGCTCGGCCGTGCGTCGCGGCGCGTACCTCGCGAAGGGCGTCGTGTGTATGCCGCCGATGTACGTGAACGTCGGTGCGTACGTGGGGGAGGGCACGATGATTGACAGCCACGCGCTGGTGGGCAGCTGCGCGCAGATCGGCGCACGCGTGCATTTGAGTGCGGCGGCACAGGTCGGGGGCGTGCTGGAGCCCGTGAACGCGAGCCCGGTCGTGATTGAGGACGACGTGATGGTGGGCGGCAACTGCGGCGTGTACGAGGGCACGGTCGTCCGCGAGAAGGCGGTCCTCGCCGCCGGCGTGATTCTGACGCGCGGGACGCCGGTCTTCGACTTGGTGCGCGAGATGGTGCACCGTGGGTCCGCGGACGCGCCGCTCGAGATTCCTGCGGGCGCGGTGGTCGTGCCGGGGGCGCGCGCGGTGAAGGGCGCGTGGGCGGCGGCCGAGGGGCTGTCGCTGCAGACACCGGTCATCGTGAAGTACCGCGACGAGAAGACCGATCTCGCGACGGCGCTCGAAGGGTGGCTGCGCTGACCCGAGTCGACGGCGTCCTCCGGGTACCTGGAGACAAGTCGATCAGCCATCGCGCGCTGCTGCTGAGCGCGCTGGCGACCGGCGAGAGCCGTGTCACCGGACTCCTGACCGGCGCCGACGTGCGCTCGACCGCCGGCGTGTTGCGGGCCTACGGCGTCGATCTGCCGTCGGTCGGTACCGAGATGCTCGTGCGCGGTGTCGGCCGACGCGGTTTTGTGCCACCCAGTGACCCGCTTGAGTGTGGCAATTCCGGAACGACCACGCGGCTGGTCGCCGGTCTCGCCGCAGCGTATCCGTTCGAGAGCACCTTCGTCGGTGACGCGAGTCTGAGTCGTCGTCCGATGAAGCGCGTCGCCAAGCCCTTGGAGGCGATGGGCGCCGTGGTCTCGTTCGGTGGCGGCAAGGGGGAAGGGCTCCCGATGACCGTCCGCGGCGGCGACTTGCGCAGCATCGAGTGGCGGAGCGAGACCGCCAGTGCGCAGGTGAAAAGCGCGGTGCTCTTGGCGGGGCTCGCCGCCGGCGTGTCGGTGACGGTGAGCGAACCCGAACTGTCGCGCGACCACACCGAGCGGATGCTCACCGCGATGGGGGCGGCGCTGTCGCGACGCGGCACCACGGTCACCCTGGCACCGGTCGAGCGCTTGAGGCCCATCGATGTCGCCGTCCCCGCCGATCCCTCGTCGGCGGCCTTCTTCGCCGCGCTCGCCGTGCTGGCGACCGCCGGGTCGCTGGTGCTCACCGACGTCTGCCTGAATGCGACGCGTACCGGGTTTTTCGACACCCTCCGCGCGATGGGGGCCACGCTGCGCCGCGAGGACGAACGCATCGCGGGGGGCGAGCCGGTCGGCACTTTGGTTGCCACACCAGCGACCCTGCGCGGGGTCGAGGTGCGCGGCGCCGCGATTCCCACGATGATCGACGAGTTGCCCCTGCTGGCCTGCGTGGCCGCGCGGGCACAGGGCGAAACGCGCATTCGGGACGCCGCCGAGTTGCGCGGGAAGGAAAGCGATCGGATCCGTGCGGTGGTCGCCAATCTGCAACGGCTCGGCGTCGAGGCCGACGAGTTCGACGACGGCCTGCGTGTCGTCGGCTCGGATCGTCCGCTGGTTGGCACGGTGGAGACGCACGGGGACCATCGCTTGGCGATGGCCTTCGGTATGCTGGGGGCCGTCTCGGGCGGAGGGATCGTGATCGACGATCGCGATTGCGTGTCGGTGAGTTATCCCGGATTCTGGGACGACCTCGCGCGCGTCCAGCAGTAGATTCCCAAGGTCCTCACGTCCCTGTTGGAGTCTTCGTGCCGCACGTCGTCGCCATTGATGGTCCCGCCGCGTCGGGAAAGAGTTCCACCGCCCAGTGGGTTGCCCGCGAACTGCAGTGGCGCCACGTGGACAGCGGCGCGTTCTATCGCGCGGCCACGGCGGCCGCGATGCGCAGCGCCGGCTCGCCCGACAGCTGGACGGAAGCGGCGGTCTTGGCTGCCGCGTCGGCGGTCGGGCGTCGCGATGCGGGCACCAGCGTCGCACCGACGCTCGACGGCCAGCCCTGCGACGATGAGATTCGCGGGACGGCCGTCACGGCGCAGGTCTCGCGCGTGGCCCAGATGCCGGGCGTTCGCGCGTGGGTCAACGACCAGGTCCGTGCCGCCGCTCGTGACCACGATGTCGTCGTCGACGGGCGCGATATGGGCACGGCCGTGTTCCCGGACGCGTCGGTGAAGGTGTTCCTGGTCGCCGACTCGTGGGAACGGGCCCGTCGGCGATTGCTCCAGCGTCTCGGGCGACCGCCGGCAGACGACGAGATTGCGCAGGAGACCGAGGCGCTCGTGAAGCGTGACGCGGCTGATGCCACGCAGACGGTGCAGGCGCGGGATGCGGTGCTCATCGACACGACGTACCTGACCCAGCCGGAGCAGGTCGAGCGCATCGTGGCGCTCGCGCGGGCCGCGGCGCGGCCGCACTGACAGGTCGCGCAAGAATCGGGTGGGCGGCCGGCACACCGCCGGCGACGTTGGAGGCGGTTAAACCACCGCCACCTCGAGCCTGCCGCGATGCGCCCCGTTCATCAGTCGGTCACCACGAAGATCCACTACTACGGCACGCCCGTCGCGCTGCTGTCGACGCTCAACCCTGACGGCACCCCGAACCTCGCCCCGATGTCGTCCATCTGGTGGCTCGGGCAGGTGGCGGTGCTTGGCCTCTCCACACAGGGACGCACCTTCGAGAACCTGGCGCGCACCGGCGAAGTCGTTATCAATCTGGCCTCGGCGGAGCTGGCGCCGGCCGTCGATCGCCTCGCGCTCACGACGGGATCGGATCCCGTGCCCGCGTACAAGGCGGCGATCGGCACGGTGACCGTCCGAGACAAGTTCGCGCACGCCGGCCTAACGCCCGCGCCCTCCGAGCGCGTATCCCCGCCGCGAGTCGCCGAAGCCCGCATCGTGCTCGAAGGGCGCGTCGCCAGCCAGCTGGTGGTCGGCGAGGGCAAGGTCCACGCTGCGGTCGAGGTCCGAATCGAGCGGACCCTCTGGGACGAAACGCTCGTGTCTTCCGAGCATCGCCACCATCTGGACCCGAATCGCTGGCACCCGCTCCTGATGTCGTTCCTGGAGTTCTACACCACCCAAGGCCCCCTGGGCGACAGCCGCCTTGCGAAGGCGTTCTAGCCCCCTCCGTGCCCCTCCGTCCCTCCGCGTCCTCCAGTCCCGCCCTTGCCACCCCTAGAAGGACCGCGCGAAAACCCTTGAACCCCCCGTCCAAACCCGCGATATTGCAAGGCTCGCCCCGGTACAGGCCGGTTCGCGACGCCTCAACCCGAATCCTCGCCGCGCGGCGAGCCGACACCCTCCGCGCCCCCCGCACAATGTCCGCTCCCACGGCTCCTGAGCCCACCGCCGCCACGATCTCGGCGCGCGAACGGCAGAAGATGCAGAAGGCGCAGCTGCGCCCGCTCGCCAATCTCCGCCCCGAACTCTACGACGAGGACGATTACTCGGCGGATGAGCTCGAAGCGATGATGGAGATGTACAACGGCACGATGGCCTCGATCGACGAAGGCGAAATCGTGTCGGCGACCGTCCTCGAGATCCGCGACAACCTCGTGATCCTCGATGTCGGCTTCAAGTCCGAAGGCGCGATTCCCGTCGAAGAATTCCGCGACCTGCCCGAGCTCAAGGCCGGTGACGTCGTCGAAGTCCTCCTCGAGAACCTCGAAGACCAGAACGGCGCGGTCGTCCTCTCGAAGAAGAAGGCCGACTTCATGCGCGTCTGGGAGCGCATCCGCGTCGCGTACGAGTCCGATCAGCCGGTCGAAGGCGCCCTGGTCAAGAAGATCAAGGGTGGTGTCGTCGTCGACCTGATGGGCGTCGAGGCCTTCCTGCCGGGTTCGCAGATCGCGCTCCGTCGCGTCCCGAACATCGACGAGCTCCTCGGCCAGAAGTACGAATTCAAGATCATCAAGCTCAACAAGCGCCGCCGCAACATCGTCGTGTCGCGCCGCGTGATCCTCGAGCAGGAACGCGCCGGCAAGCGCGAGAAGCTGATGAAGGAGCTCGCGAAGGATCAGGTGCGGAAGGGCGTCGTCAAGAACATCACCGACTTCGGGGCGTTCATCGACCTCGGTGGCGTCGACGGCCTGCTTCACATCACCGATATGTCCTGGGGCCGCATCCAGCATCCGACCGAGATGGTCCAGATCGGGATGGAGCTCGAGATCAAGGTCCTCGACATCGACTGGGAGCGCGAGCGCATCTCGCTCGGCCTCAAGCAGCTCCAGGCCTACCCGTGGAAGGACGTCGCCGCCCGCTACCCGGTCGGCACGCGCGTCTCGGGCAAGGTCGTCAGCATCACGAACTACGGCGCCTTCATCGAGCTCGAGCCGGGCATCGAAGGGCTCGTGCACATCTCGGAAATGAGCTGGACGCGCAATGTCCGCCACCCGTCGAAGCTCGTCAGCATTGGCGAGGCGATCGAAGCGGTCGTGCTCAAGGTCGATCCGAACGAAGAGAAGATCTCGCTCGGTATGAAGCAGACCGAGCAGGATCCGTGGATGGTGCTGCCGCTCAAGTACCCGGTCGGCACGCGCCTCGAAGGCAAGGTCCGCAACCTGACCTCGTTCGGCGCCTTCGTCGAAATCGAGCCGGGCATCGACGGCCTCGTCCACATCTCCGATATGTCCTGGACCAAGCGCGTCCAGCATCCGTCGGAAGTGGTGAAGAAGGGTGACTCGGTCAACGTCGTCATCCTCAACATCGACAGCGAGAACAAGCGCATCTCCCTCGGCCTCAAGCAGGCCTCGGAAGATCCGTGGCTCAAGATCGGTGAGACCTACCCGGTCGGCACCGAGCTCCGCGGCACCGTCGCGCGGCTGATGGAGAAGGGCGTGGTCGCCGATATGGGCAACGACCTCGAAGGCTTCGTGCCGATCTCGCAGTTGCCGTCGCCGAAGGCGATCACCTCGCCGGCGGAAGTCGTGTACGACGGGATGTTCCTCGACCTCAAGATTCTCGAAGTCGATCCGATCCACCGTCGCATCGTGCTGACCGTCACGAACATCCCGGCCGAGCAGCCGCCGCGTCCGGAGACGGTGAAGATCCACAAGGACGACGAACTCGAAGTGACCGGCGACATCGAGGAGTAACCCTCACGGTCCTGCACCAGTCGCACGGCGCCCGGTCCCTCGCGGATCGGGCGCCGTGTGTCGTTCGGCTACTCGCGGCGCACGGTCGTCACGGCGTCCAGCAAGGCGGTCAGCGCGAATGGCTTCTCGAGCAGCACCGTGCGCGGCAGCTGCAACAGCGCCTGTGGACGCTCGGAGCCGACGAATCCCGACATCAGGACGACCGGCATCGTGGGGCGGCGCGTCCGGATGGCTTCGGTGAGCGCGACGCCACCGAGACGCGGCATCACGAGATCGGTGATCAGCACATCGAAGGCATCCACGCCTTCATCGCCAATGCACTGCAAGGCCGCGGCGCCATCGTCCGCCTCGATGACCGTGTACCCCTCGCGACGCAACACGCGCGCGGCGAGCGTGCGCACCGACGATTCATCTTCCACGAGCAGAATCCGTCCGGCGCCGACGGTGCGGCCGCGGACCGGCCGCGTCGCAGACGCCGATTCGGCCGGGCGCGCGTTCGCGTCGGCCGCGGGAAACCACAGCGACATCGTGGTGCCACGGCCGGGGGCCGACTCCACCGTCACGCTCCCCCCCAGCTGTTGCATCGTCGCATAGACCATCGAGAGCCCCAAGCCGGTCCCTTGGCCCGGCGCCTTGGTCGTGAAGAAGGGCTCGAAGAGCCGTGCTTTCACGGCGGGCGGCATCCCGATGCCGGTGTCGGTTACATCGAGCCGCACCCAGTCTCCCGCGGTCACGCCGCGCGCCGGCTCGCGCAGCGTGACATCCGCAATCTCGAGCACTAGGCGTCCGCCGTCGGGCATCGCGTCACGGGAGTTGAGGGCCAGGTTCACGAGAATCTGCTCGACGCGGCCTCGATCGATGGCCGCCAAACGCGTCTCATCCGAGCGCACCTCGACCGTGATCGACGTGCCGAGGGTTCGGCGCAGGAGTACCGCGGTTTCCTCGGCGACCGGGCCCAAGGCCATCGGCGTCGCTTGCAGCGCATCGCGCCGCGCAAAGGTTAGCAACTGCCGCGTGAGGGCGCCCGAGCGACGCGTCGCGTCGAGTGCGAGATCCAGACTTTCCCGCTCGGGAGAGCCCGGCGGAAGCCCGTCGCGCACGTCCTCGACGTTGCCCGTGATTGCAGTGAGCAGATTGTTGAAGTCGTGGGCGATGCCACCCGCCAAGCGCCCGATCGACTCCAGCTTCTGGGCCTGCAGTTGGCGCTCCTCGCGCTCACCGAGTCGTCTGGCCATTTGGTCGATCGCGGTCGACAGGCGCTGCACCTCTTCGGGGGCATCCCGCACACCGCTCCGCGACGAGAAGTCGCCGGTGCCGATACGATCCGCCGCGCCGATCAGCGCGCGCATATCGCGCAGAATCAGGCGATCGGCCGCCCACCACGCCACCAGCGCAGCCGCGGCCATCGATGCGAGCAACAACGCCAGCGACTGACGGAGCCGGGCATCCGCCGCGGCCGTCACTTCGGCAACGGGGACACCCACACCAATCGCGACGCGTTTGGTTGGCGGTCCCGGCAAGCGCGCGAACGCGATTCGGCGCGGCACGGAGTCCCGGCTTCGCGCATCCTGGAAGCCGGCCAACTTTCCCACGCGAAGACTCGTGGCGATCGTGCCCTCCGGATGCACCGTGCCGACGAGTCCGGCGTCTGGGTGCCGAGCCAGAATCAGCCCGGTTTCGTCGACCAGCAGCACGACGGCGCCGCGCGTGACGCCCACGCGCTCGGCCAGCTCCGAGACCCAGCGCATCCGCATCCCCACCGACAAGATGCCCGTGACCCGACCGCGCGGGTCCCGGAGCTTGGCGTTGAGCGCGACGAGCGGCTCGGGGAGCACCGTGCTGCGGAGGTACTCACCGATCATCGTGCTGTCCGACGTCAGGACACGGTCAAACAGGGGCTCGGTCGACAGATCCAGGCCGATCGACGTCGAGGCGGTGCCCCCGCAGTCCAGGATGCCGCGCGCGGAGACCCGCGTCGGAAAGACGAGATCGGAAGAGTCCGGCCGCAGGCGCGCGAACGCACGCTCGCACGCCGCGCGGTCGCCGGAGACGATGTCCTGCACTTGGGTCCACGCGCGGAGCACCGCCTGGCCGCTGCTGAGGACCCGTTGCTGCTCACGCGCGGCGTCTCGCACCAGTTGCGTCAACTGATCGTTGACGCGTCGAATCGCCGTGGCCCGGTCGCTGCGCGCGCGCAGGAGGACCGTCGCGATCGCGGGCAGGCCTGCAATGAACACCAGCGCCAGCAACCGTACGCGCAGCGACGTGCGACGTCGCGGCGGCTCAGCGGCTGCGCGCTCGCCGTTCCCCACACGTGGCGGCGCGGGTCGGTCCGGTTCGCTTGTCACGCCCTACGCTCGCCCCCCGTGGTGGGGCGAGCAAGGGAGTAGCCGAAAACATCACGGCGGCGCGGGCCAATGCCCGCGCCGCCGTGACTGGCTGCGACCTGCGCGACCGTCGTCGCTCAGGGTCGATACGCGATCGGCAGCACCACGCGCGTCCGCACCGCATTGGCGCCGACCTTCGCCGGCACGAACTCCAGCTTCTCTACGGCGCCCTTGGCCGCGTCCGCGAACTCCGGAATCGACGCGTCGAGCACTTCCACGGATCCCGACTCCACCTTGCCCGTCGGGAGCACGACGAACTGCAACTCGACCTCGCCGGCCACGCCGCGCGCCTTCAGCGCCGACGGATACGACGACTGAATCACCCGAAGCGCTGCGGAGGGCGCGGCGAGCTTCGGCGGCGAGCTGACTTCACTGAGGGCGTAGACCTTGTCCTGCGCCTCGGCGGCGGCTGCCGGGACGGTGAGCAGGACGGCGAGAAGCGTGGCGGAGAGCAGGGGACGGAACGACATATGCGGCAGGGGAGTCGAGTGGGTGGAGGCGTAGAGCGTGCGGGACTCGTCCTTTCGTATCGGTGCGCAGCCCACTGACTTGAGCGCTTTCGCTACAGTAATCGTCACGTGGCAGGCAAACCCGTCACTTGGGCTCGACATTAGCTTCGTCGCGTGATCGACTGGCCCGTTTCTATCCAGTTCGCCGCCGTCGGCTCGGCGGCGTACTGCCTTGGCTGCGTGAACGCCGCGTTCTACGTGGTGCGTGCGGCCCGCGGCGCGGACATCCGCGATCTAGGCAGTGGCAATGCGGGCGCCACCAATGCGGGCCGCGTGCTCGGGCCGCCGGGGTTCGCCCTGGTGTTCGCGCTCGACGCCGCGAAGGGCGTCCTCGCGATCTGGCTCGCGCGGTGGATCGACGCGCCGGTCGCCGTCCGCGCCGTCGCGATGTTTGCCGTGGTGCTCGGGCACATCTGGCCGCTGCAGCTCCGCGGACGCGGCGGAAAGGGCATTGCGACGCTCATCGGCGCCGTGCCTGCCGCCGCGCCTTGGCTGTCGATGCACCTGCTCGGCCCCACGCTGCTTGCGCTCGCGTGCACGCGGCGCCTGCACTGGGCCGGCGTCACCGCGATGGTCTGTTGGCTGCCCCTGTGCTGGTGGCTCGGCGAGTCTGCCGCCATCACGATCGCGGGGGTGGGGGCTGCGGCGCTGGTCCTCTGGGCGCACCGCCGCGACCTGCAGCCAACGCTCAGACGCTGGCGACGAGGCTCGGTTCCAACAGACGCGCCGCCGCGTGGAGCAGCTGGACCGACGTGAACGGCTTGGCAAGCACGGGTCGGCCGTCGAGCGTGCCGTTCGGCTCGATGTCGTCCGGATGGCCGGTGATGAAGAGCAGCGGGAGCTCCGGGTGCGCGCGTGCGAGCTGCTCACTGAAGGCCCGCGCGGTCAGCCGCGGCGTGCGCACGTCGCTGATCACGATATCGAAGCTCGGCACGCCGCCCGTCGTGGCGAGCGCCAAGCCCGACGCGCAATCCACCGCTTCCAGCACGTCGTAGCCGTTGCCGCGCAAGACGCGGGCGAGCATCGTCCGCAGGGCGTCGTCGTCCTCAACCAGCAAGACGCGAGTGCCAGTGTGGGCGCGCAGATCAGGGAGCGCCTCGTCGGCGCTCCCGCCGATGACATCGTGCGCAGCAGCCGTCTGCACGAACAGGGTGAATCGCGTGCCCACGCCGAGCACGCTGGTCACCGACAACGCGCCGCCGTGGGCCCTGGCGATTCCGTAGCAGGTGGACAACCCGAGTCCGGTCCCGCGGCCGGCGGGCTTGGTGGTGAAGAGGGGCTCGAAGATGCGCGAGAGCACTTCGCTCGACATACCCGTGCCCGTGTCCTCGACCTCGATCGCCAGATAGTGACCAGGCATCGCCAGGCCAAGCGCCGCGGCCTTCGACGCGTCGACGCTCGCCGGACGGGTACGAATGACGACTGTACCGCCGTTCGGCATCGCATCGCGGGCGTTAACCGCGAGGTTGATGAGGACTTGCTCGATCTGCCCCGCGTCGGCGTGTGCGGCGGGGATGCCCTCGCGTACGTCGAGCATCAGGTCGACGCCGGGGCCGATGAGGCGACGCAGCAACCCCGCCACGCGTCGCACCACCTCATTGAGATCCGTCGGCTCCAAACGCGCCGGGTCACGTCGTGCGAAGGTCAGCAGCTGGCGCGTCATTCCGGCCGAGCGCAGCGCGGCGTCGCGGAGCGACTGCACGTCCTCATACGCTTGATGCCCGGGCTCAAGTCCGTCGAGCGCCAGCTCGGCGTGTCCGACGATGCCGGTGAGCAGGTTGTTGAAGTCGTGGGCGATCCCACCCGCCAGTTGTCCGATGCTGTCGAGCTTCTGGGACTGCCGCAGCGCCTCTGCCGTCTGGCGCTCGACACTCACATCGCGCGCGGTGAGCAGGTACGCCGAGACCAAGCCGTCTTCATCGCGCGTCGCGACGACACGAATATCGACGATCGTCGGCGGGTCGCCGTCGCGGAGTGTCACGTCGACCGCGCGCTGCGCGGACGCGGCCGCCACGCTGGCCGCCGATCCACTGCCCACGGTCCCTGCCGCCTGCATCGCCGAGCGCGTCGCGCGCGCGAGCGGCTCCGGGAACGCCCGCTCCATCGACACGACCGCAAGGCTCCCGTGCACGACCTGCAGCTGTCGCGCGAGCGCCGGATTGGCGTAGAGCAGCGTGCCGTCCGTGGCGATCCGCGCGATGCCGTCGGGCGAGTGGTCGACGAGCGCGCTGAGCTCGGCGGTTCGCGCGTGCACGGCCTCGGCCATCGCGTTGAAGGCGCGTCCGAGGTGATCGAACTCGGGTGTCCCCAGCGCCGTCGGCACCCGCGCGTCCAAGTCTCCCGCCTCGATGCGGCTGATACCTTCACGCAGGTTCGCCAACGGATCGAGCACCAGGACCCGGGCGCCACGATACGTGGCGATCACGACCAGCGTGATGACGAGCAGCAACGCGCCGAGCCGGAAGCGCATCCGCTGCAGCGCCTGCGCCAGGGCGATCGACACCGGCGCGCGAACGGCCAGGAACACCGGCGACGCGCTGGACGGACGGAGCCGCTGAATGGTCCAGATGACCCCGGTGTCCGCGGCCGGTTCGATCACGAGCACCGGATCTCGAGGTGTCAGCCGCATCGCCCGATCGAGAATGTCGCGCGTCACGGAGAAATCGACCGCGCTGGAGCTGATCACCACCCGACTGGTGCTGTCGAAGGCGAAGACCGAGGCGCCGCTCGGCATTGGCGCGGCGGCGAGGATCGAGTCCAGGTGGGACAGCAGCAACGAGGCGGCGAGGACGTGCCGCACACGACCGTCGGGAGCGAGCACCGGCTGCGCAAGCACCATCACGGTGCGTCCGGTCACCTGGCTCCGCTGAAAGTCGCCAATGCTGAATGCGCGCGTGCGCAACGCACGCTGGAACGACGGCAGGTGTCCGACGCTGAGGCGACGTGGCAGCGGATGACCGGCACAGTCGATCACGCCTGACGGCGGTGTACGCGTGAGATTGTTGTACTGGGACTGCGCGTCCGCCTCGCGCGCCAGCGCGATACGGCAGGCGTCTGGGGTCCCGTTGATGACGTCCGCGTCCCGAGCGAGGCGCTGCAGCAGGCGTTCGCCGTCACTGAGCGCGCGGACGACATCCCGGGTCGATCGGTCGAGGAGGAGCAACGCCTCGGCGCGAATGTCGGCGCGCTGCTCGGCGCGAGCCGCCATCAATCCCGCGATCGCGAGGACCAGACCGCCCGCCACGGCCGCGATGGCCAGTCGCTGGCTGAGCGGCCACGCCATCGGCTGGCGGAAGGGGCGGACGGGGCGGATTCGCACGGGTTGACCGTGTGCAACCCGCGTGCCGCGGCCAAAAGTGTCCAGCATCCGGCCATTCGCCACCCGCCTCGGGGGGCGTGCACGGCGCGGGCGTCACATCTCTGGCACTCCACCCGCGAAAGGACTAGCGTTACCGCCCTATGACGATGCGCGAAAAGCTCGACGAACTGGCACGCCGCCGTGCCGAAGCCGAACTCGGCGGCGGCGCCGACCGGATCAAGGCGCAACACGACAAGGGCAAGCTCTCCGCCCGAGAGCGCCTCGAGACCCTCCTCGACGAGGGCTCCTTCGTCGAGATCGATGCCTTCGTCACGCACCGCTCGTCGGACTTCGGCCTCGATCGGCAGCGTCCGTACGGCGACGGCGTGGTGACCGGCTACGGTCGCATCGAGGGGCGGCTCGTCTACGTCTTCTCGCAGGACTTCACCGTGTTCGGTGGCTCGCTCTCCGAGACGCACGCCGCCAAGATCTGCAAGGTGATGGATCTCGCGGTTCGGAACGGCGCTCCGATGATCGGGCTCAACGATTCGGGGGGCGCGCGCATCCAGGAAGGCGTGGTCTCCCTCGGTGGCTACGCCGACATCTTCCTGCGAAACACCCTCGCCTCCGGCGTGATCCCGCAGATCAGCGCCATTCTCGGCCCCTGCGCTGGCGGCGCGGTGTACAGCCCCGCGATCACCGACTTCATCTATATGGTGCGCGGCACGAGCTATATGTTCGTGACCGGTCCGAACGTGGTGAAGACCGTCACGCACGAAGACGTGACGATGGAGCAACTCGGCGGTGCCGACACCCACGCGAGCACCTCGGGGGTCGCCCATTTCGCGCACGACAGCGAGCTCGCGAGTCTGCAGGCCATCCGCGAGCTGTTCCGCTACATCCCGTCGAACAACCTCGCCGATCCGCCGCGTGGAGCAGGCACCGATCCGCGGACGCGGCGCGACGAGGCGCTGCTCGACGTGATTCCCGATCACCCGAACAAGCCGTACGACATCCACGACGTCATTCGTCGCGTCGTCGACGACGGCGCGTTCTACGAAGTGCAGCCGGACTACGCGGCCAACATCGTGGTCGGGTTCGCGCACTTGGGCGGCCACTCGATCGGGATCGTCGCCAACCAGCCGGCCGTGCTCGCCGGCGTGCTCGACATCAATGCCAGCGCCAAGGCGGCGCGCTTCATTCGCTTCTGCGACGCGTTCAACATCCCGCTGGTGACGTTCGAAGACGTGCCGGGCTTCCTGCCCGGCGTCGCGCAGGAGCACGGTGGCATCATCAAGCACGGCGCCAAGCTGCTGTATGCCTACTGCGAGGCGACGGTCCCGAAGCTCACGGTCATCACCCGCAAGGCCTACGGGGGGGCGTACGACGTGATGAGCTCGAAGCACATCCGCGGGGACTTCAACGTCGCGTGGCCGACCGCCGAGATCGCGGTGATGGGGCCCAAAGGCGCCGTCGAGATTCTCTTTCGGAAGGAGATCGCCGATGCCCCCGATCCGGTGGCGGCGACGGACGCGCGCGTGCGGGAGTACACCGAGAAGTTCGCCAACCCCTACGTGGCGGCGAGCCGCGGGTATGTGGACGACATCATCGATCCGCGCGACACGCGTCCTCGGCTGATCGACGCGCTGGAAATGCTGCAGGGCAAGCGTGACCGCAACCCGCCGAAGAAGCACGGCAACATTCCGCTGTGAGGACCGCGCCCAGACTTTCGAAGGTCCTCGTCGCGAATCGCGGCGAGATCGCCTTGCGCGTGATTCGCGCGTGCCAGGAACTCGGCATCAAGACGGTCGCCGTCCACTCCGCGGCCGATGCCGGCGCACCGCACGTCCGCGAGGCGGACGAGGCCGTGCTGATCGGTCCGGCGCCGTCGAAGGAGTCGTACCTCGTCGGTGAGCGCATCATCGACGCCGCGCGTCGGACCGGCGCCGATGCGATTCATCCGGGCTACGGGTTCTTGAGCGAGCGGGAATGGTTCGCACGCGCCGTGCGCGAGGCGGGGCTGATCTGGATCGGCCCGCCGGCCGAGGCGATCGAGGCGATGGGATCCAAGACCGCCGCGCGCCAACTGGCGATCAGTGCGGGCGTGCCGGTCGTGCCGGGCACCACCGAGGGGTTGCGTGATGCCGCTGAGGCGGCTGAGATCGCGAAGCGCTACGGGTATCCGGTGTTGCTCAAGGCCGCCGCCGGAGGCGGCGGCAAGGGGATGCGCGTGGTCCGCAGCGCGGCCGAACTCGAGGGGGCGCTGAGCGCCGCGCAGCGTGAGGCGCGCAATGCCTTCGGCGATGACTCCGTCTACGTCGAGAAGTACATCGAAGGGCCGCGGCACGTCGAGATCCAGATTCTCTTCGATCAACACGGCACCGGACTCGCCATCGGCGAGCGCGAATGCTCTGTGCAGCGTCGGCATCAGAAGATGATCGAAGAGGCGCCGTCGGTCGCTGTGTCCCCGGAGCTCCGTCGGCGAATGGGCGAAACCGCGGTGGCCGCCGGTCGCGCCGCCGGCTACGTGAATGCCGGCACCTGCGAGTTCCTGCTCGACCGCGACGGCAACTTCTACTTCCTCGAGATGAACACGCGCATTCAGGTCGAACACCCGGTGACGGAGCTGGTCACCGGCCTTGATCTGGTGCAGTGGCAATTGCGCATCGCGGCCGGTGAACGCCTGCCGTTCGCCAACGGCACGGTCTTCGAGCCACGCGGCTGGGCGATCGAGTGCCGCATCACGTCCGAGGATCCCGCGAACGGATTTCTGCCGAGCACGGGGCGTATTTCGCACCTCCACCTCCCGAGCGGGCCCGGCGTGCGATGGGACGGCGGGATTGAACTCGGCAGCGAGGTGACGCTGTTCTACGATCCGATGCTGGCCAAGCTCATCGTGCACGCCCCGACGCGGGCGCTCGCGATCGAGCGGATGCACCGCGCCTTGGGCGAGCTCGTCATCGAGGGCGTCGAGACCTCGCGCGAGTTCCACCTGCGCGTGATGGAGCATCCCGACTTCGTCCGCGGCGATATCTCGATCCAGTGGCTCGAACAGCATCTGCCCGAGCTGACCACCCCGCCGGTGCCGGCCCGCATCGAGACGCTCGCCGCCGTCGCGGCCGCGCTCGTGGCGGAACACGAGCGAAAAGTGGGTCGTGCCGCCGCCTCCTCGCGGGCACCGGCGGCCGGTCCGTCGGGGCCTGAGGCGGCCGATGCGTGGCGGATCGCCGCGCGTCGCGACGGCCTCCGCTCGTGAGACGGACGGCGCCTGAGCGCCCGGCACTGCCGCCGTTGCGGCGCACGCTGCGCATCGAGCGACTGGCGGCAGGCGGCGACGGTGTCGCTCGGCTGGACGGGCTGGTGGTCTTCGTGCCGCGCACGGCGCCGGGTGACCTGATCGAAGCTGATGTCGCGCAGGCGCCCAAGGCGCGCTTTGCGCGCGCGCGGCTGGTGCGCGTCGTCGAGCGGTCGGCCGCGCGGGTCGCGCCGACGTGTCCGCACTACGTGCATCAGGATTGCGGCGGCTGTCAGTTGCAGCACCTGACGTACGAGGCGCAGGTCCACGCCAAGGGCGCGATGGTGTCGGACGCGTTCCTGCGGATCGCCAAGCGCGAGATCCACGTGCCGACGGTGCACGTCGCGTCGTCGCCGTGGCGGTACCGCCAGAAGTTGACCTTGGCGGTGCGACAGGACGCCGCAGGCCAACGGCACGCCGGGCTGCGCGCGTACGACGCGCCGGACACGGTGTTCCCCCTGCAGGACTGCCCGATCACGAACCCGCAGGTCGTGGCCGCGTGGCGACAGCTCTTGGACGCGGCGGCGCATCTGCCCGACGCCCCGGAACTGCGGGTGGCCGTGCGCACGCTGGGTGAGGGCGTCGCGGTCGTCGTGGAGGGTGGCAGCGTGTGGGCGTCGCCCGAGTCGCTCGCCGAGGCCGTTCCAGCGGTGCAGGCCATTTGGTGGGTGCCTGACCAGGGGCGTCGACGCCTGCTCGTCGATCGGCGTTCGAGTTCGGAACCCGGCGCCTCGTTCGTCCAGGTCAATCCCGCGATGGCCGATGGGATGGCGCGCTACGTCGTCGAGCGTGTGCAGGCGTATCGCCCGCGGGCGGTGGTCGATGCGTACGCGGGCGCGGGCGACACCGCGGTGGCGCTCGATCGCGCCGGCGTGCGGGTCACCGCGATCGAGGCGGATCGCGACGCCGCCGAGTATGCCGCGACGCGGCTCGGGCCGCGCTCGCGCGCCGTGGCCGACACCGTGGAGCGTGCCCTCGCCTCGGCCTTGCCGGCCGATGTCGTGCTGGTCAATCCGCCGCGCGCGGGGCTCGACGCGACGGTCACCGCGACGCTCGCGGCGGCACGTCCGCGCCCGTCGGCGATCGTGTACGTGAGTTGCGACCCCGCCACCCTGGCGCGCGACGTCGCACGGCTGCCCGGCTGGCGCGTGTCGCACGTGACCTGTTTCGATCTGTTCCCACAGACCGCGCACGTTGAGACGGTCTGCGAGCTCGTCCCGGAGGCGGAATGAAGTACCAGGTTCAGGTGGGCGACCGGCTCATCGAGGTCGTGCTCGACGGAGAGACGGTGACCGTCGATGGGCGGACGATGCCGGCGGCATTGCGTGAGGTACCGGGCACACCGGTCCGGCTGGTGGCGGTCGGCGACGAGGTGCATCGCGTCCTCGCACGGCGAGAAACGGCGCGCGGCACGTATCGCGTGACGGTGGATGGCTGGACGGTCCGCGCCGAGGCCCTCGACGAACGGCAACGGGCGATTCAGCAACTGCAACAGGCGTCTGGCCCGCAGGGACCGGCGCCGCTGGTGGCCCCGATGCCGGGTCTGATTGTCCGCCTGCACGTGGCCGTCGGCGACGTGGTGGCGGCGGGGCAGGGGCTGGTCGCGATGGAAGCGATGAAGATGGAGAACGAGCTCAAGGCGGCGGCGGCAGGTACGGTCAAGGCGATTCTGGTGACCCCGGGGCAGGCGGTCGAGAAGGGCACGGTGCTGGTCGAATTGGCCTGAGGCGGTGTGGCGGCCGCGCGGCGGCGGGCCGACCTGCCGAATTGACCTGCGGGTCCGACCCCGATAACTTGCGGGTCTGCCCCAAAACGGGCGGCCTAGACCCGGGTTGCATTCCGCACCGGTGAGGCGACACCTCAGCAGGACACGCAGCAATGAAGACGTATTCCGCGACCCCCGCGGACATCCACGCCGACTGGTTCGTGGTGGATGCCGAAGGGATGGTCCTCGGTCGCTTGGCGGCCGAAGTCGCGAAGGTCCTTCGCGGCAAGCACAAGCCGATGTTCACGCCCCATATGGACACCGGCGATCACGTGATCGTGATCAACGCGAGCAAGGTCAAGGTGACCGGCCGCAAGGCGGAGCAGAAGGAGTACTTCCGTCATACCGGCTATATGGGTCACGAGAAGTACACGCCGTTCGCCACGATGATCGCGAAGCATCCGGAGCGCGTCATCGAAAAGGCGGTCTTCGGGATGCTGCCGAAGAACTCGCTCGCGCGGCAGAAGATCCGCCTCAAGCTCAAGGTCTACGGCGGCGGGGATCATCCGCACGTCGCCCAGCAGCCGAAGCCGCTCACCTTCACCAAGCAGGAGGCGTAACCCTGTGGAGACCGTGATCCATACCATCGGCCGCCGCAAGGAAGCCGTCTGCCGTGTGTACGTGAAGGCCGGTTCCGGCAAGTGGGACGTCAATGGCCGCACCTTGGGCGATTACTTCCCGCGTCCGTCCCTCGTGACGGCGATTCAGCAGCCCTTCGCGGCGACCGACAACGTCGGCAAGTACGACGTGCGGGCGATCGTGGAAGGGGGCGGCACGACCGGTCAGGCCGGTGCGCTCCGCCTCGCGGTGTCGCGTGCCCTCGTCAAGATCGACGAAGCGCATCGCGGCAAGTTGCGTGATCTGGGCCTCCTGACCCGCGACTCGCGCTCGGTCGAGCGCAAGAAGCCGGGCCGCCCGGGCGCGCGCAAGAAGTTCCAGTTCTCCAAGCGCTAATCGCGCCTATCCCTCAGGCGGCCTGAGGGGGCTGTGGGTGCCGATGTCGTCGTCCGACGACATCGGCCACATCCCCCGCCGACGGTCGCCGACGATCAACCCACGACGATTCTCCAATGCCGCAGCCCACGCTCGAATCCCTCCTCGCCGCTGGCGTCCACTTCGGACACCAGACGCGCCGCTGGAACCCCAAGATGCGCCGCTTCATCTTCGCGGAGCGCAACGGGATCCACATCATCGACCTGCAGAAGACGGTCCGCCAGCTCGAACTCGCGCAGCAGCTCGTGCGCGAAGTCGTGATGCGCGGCGAGCAGGTCCTGTTCGTCTGCACCAAGCAGCAGCTCTCGTCGCTCGTGAAGGAGCAGGCGGAGCGCTCGGGCTCGTACTACATCACCGAGCGTTGGCTCGGTGGCCTGCTCACGAACTTCGCGACGGTGAAGCGTCAGCTCCGCCGCCTGCAGGAACTCGAGGCGGGCGTCGAAACCGGCACCTTCGAGCAGTACACCAAGAAGGAGCAGCTCCTCCTCGGCCGTCAGCGCGAGAAGCTGAGCAAGAACCTCGAAGGCATCAAGATCATGCGCCGCCTGCCCGGGTTGATGTTCGTCGTCGACTCGAAGAAGGAGCGCATCGCGGTCAGCGAGGCCAACAAGCTGGGCATCCCGATCGTCGCGATCTGCGATACGAACTCGGATCCGGATCTCATCACGGTGCCGATCGCCGGCAACGACGACGCGATCCGCTCGGTCGAGTTGATCACCGGCGCCATTGCCGATGCGATCGCCGAAGCCCGCAAGGAAGCCCCGGCGCGCGCCGAGGTCGATGACACCGAAGCGACGGTGTACTCGAGCGACCGCGGCAGCGAGTCGGCCGATGACGATCGTCGTCGTGGCGGCGGCGGTGGCGGGCGCGGCGGCCAGGGTGGCGGTCGTGGCGGCCCGGGTGGTGGTCGTGGCGGACAGGGCGGCGGTGGCCGTCCGCGTCGCCGCGCGAACCCGGCGGCCATTGCGGCCCGCTTGAAGAACGACGCCCCGGCCGACGGCGGCTCGGCGGCCGAGTGAGTCACGCCCGGACGATCGTCCGATCGTCCGGTTCGATTCTCGCGACGCCGCCGGCTCACTGCCGGCGGCGTTCGTACGCAACACTCCCGTTACTTCACCGGATGCGTCCGGATTTCTGAGATGACTACGATGACGATCACGACCAAGCTCATTGCCGAGCTCCGCGAGAAGAGCGGCGCCGGCATCGGTGACTGCAAGAAGGCCCTCGAGGAGACCGGCGGCGACGTCGCCAAGGCGATGGAGTACCTCCGCGCGAAGGGCATCGCCAAGGCCGGCACCCGCACCGGTCGCGCCGCGGCGGAAGGCCTCGTCATCGCGCAGATCACGGCCGACGGCAAGACCGGCGCCTTGATCGAGCTCGCCTGCGAAACCGACTTCGTCGCGCGCAATGACGATTTCGTCGCCCTCGCGAAGAAGGTCGCCGACTTCGTGCTGAACGACACCGCGCTCAATGGCGTGCAGAAGGTCGGCGCCGAGGGCGGCTACCTCGACACCAAGTGGGGCAGCGAAACGGTCGGCACCGTCGTGAAGGGGGAAGGCGCCAAGACCGGCGAGAACGTGCTGCTCAAGACGGTGGCGCGCTTCACGACGACCGGCGCGCTCGGCTCGTACGTGCACCACAACGGCAAGGTTGGCGCGCTCGTGCAGGTCGACGGCGGCAGCGACGAGAAGGCCGTCGAGCTCGCGAAGTACATCGCCGAGCACCTCGCCGCCGGCGTGCCGGCGGTGGCGCTCGCGGTGAGCCGTGACCGCATTCCGGCCGACAAGGTCGAGTCCGAGCGGCGCATCGCCGCCGAGCAGGCCGCCGAGAGCGGCAAGCCGGCGAACATCGTCGAGAAGATGGTCGAAGGCCGCGTCAACAAGTACTACGCCGAAGTCACGCTCACCGAGCAGCCCTGGGTGCGTGATGACAAGCAGACGATCGCGCAGCTGGTGAAGAGCACCGGCGCCGGTCTGTCGGTCGCGCGGTTCGCGCGCGTCCAGCTCGGCGTCGAGTAACGCGATGAGCGGCTCGTATCGCGCGGTGGCCCCTCATGCCGACGTGAAGTACCGCCGGGTCCTCCTCAAGATTTCCGGGGAGGCCCTGGCGGGCGAGTCGAAGTTCGGCTTCGACTTCGATACCATCGGCCGACTGGCCGAGGAACTGCAGCAGGTGATCGCCCTCGGCGTCGGCGTCGGGTTGGTCATCGGCGGCGGCAACATCATTCGCGGCACACAGCTCGCCAAGTTGGGCGTGGACCGCGTGACCGCCGACTATATGGGGATGCTCGGCACCGTCATCAACGCGATGGCGGTCCAGGACATTCTCGAGCGGCGCGGGATCGACACCCGCGTGATGACCGCGATCCGGATGGAAGAGCTCGCGGAGCCCTACATCCGTCGTCGCGCGATGCGCCACTTCGAGAAGGGGCGCGTGTGCATCTTCGCCGCGGGCACCGGCAATCCGTACTTCTCCACCGATACGGCCGCCGTGTTGCGCGCCATCCAGATCAAGGCCGACGTGATCGTGAAGGCTACCGGCGTGGACGGCATCTATTCCGCCGACCCGCGCACGAATCCGGATGCCAAGTTCTACCAGACGATCAGCTACAAGGAAGTCATCGGCGACGAACTCAAGGTGATGGACCAGACCGCCATCACGCTCTGCAAGGAGAACTCGCTGCCGGTGATCGTGTTGAACATCCACAAGCCCGGTGCGATCGCCGCCGCCTTGCGCGGCGAGCAGATCGGCACCCTCGTTTCCTGACCTTCTTCACGCGACGAGTACGCTGATGAGCACGATTCCCGCCATTTTGAAGGACGCCCGCGCCTCGATGGAGAAGGCGATCGAGAACACCCGCAAGGAGTTCAGCGGCATCCGCGCCGGCAAGGCGTCCCCGACGATGCTCGACACGGTCAAGGTCGAGGCCTACGGCAACTTCATGCCGCTCAACCAGGTCGCCACGGTTGCGGCGCCGGAGCCCCGCCTGCTGCTCGTGACGCCGTTCGACAAGGGCAACGCCAAGGCGATCGAGAAGGGCATCCGCGAGAGCGGGCTCGGCCTGGATCCGTCGAATATGGGCGGCGTCATTCGTGTGCCGCTGCCGGCGTTGAACGAGGAGCGCCGCAAGGAGCTTGTGAAGCAGATTCACAAGTACACCGAGGAAGGGAAGGTGGCCGTGCGCCACGCCCGCACCCACGGGCGCGACGCACTCAAGAAGCTCGCCGGCGTGTCCGAGGACGACGTCAAGCACGCCGAGAAGGACCTGCAGAAGGCGCACGATGACGTCGTGGCGAAGCTCGACACGATGACCAAGGCGAAGGAAGCCGAACTGCTCGAGGTCTGAGACCACTCGTGGCGGCACCGGTCGTCTCCACCGGCGTCGCCGACGCCCCTACCCTCGACGCGCTGCGCGCCTCGGGGGCGGTGCCGCGTCACGTCGCGATCATTATGGACGGGAACGGCCGGTGGGCGCGGCAACGGCATTTGCCGCGGCCGGCCGGCCACCAAGCGGGGATGTCCGCCGTGCGCGCGGTCGTCGAGGCGTCGCTCGACGCTGGCCTCGAGGTCTTGTCCCTCTTCGCGTTCAGTCAGGAGAACTGGCAGCGGCCCGCGCTGGAAGTGCGTGCGCTGATGCTGCTGCTCGAGGAGTACATCGATCGCGAAACCCGCAATCTCGCCGACAAGCAGGTGCGGGTCCGCATCATCGGTGACCGCAGCCGGCTCGTGCCATCGGCACTTGCGGCGGTGGAGCGGGTCGAAGCGGCGACCTCGGGCGGGGACAAGCTGCGGCTGAACCTGTTCATCTCGTACGGCGCGCGCGCCGAGTTGACCGCGGCGGCCCGTGCGCTCGCGCAGGATGTGGCCGACGGTCGCTTGTCGGTTGCGGCGATCGACGAAACCGCATTCGCCGCTCGACTCTTTACCGCCGACTGCCCCGATCCCGATCTGCTGATCCGGACCTCCGGTGAGCAGCGGCTGTCCAACTTCCTCCTCTGGCAAGTGGCCTACGCCGAACTCTTCATCTCTCCGGTCCTCTGGCCTGACTTCGGTCGCGACGAGCTCCGGGGGGCGCTCGCGGATTTCGCGCGCCGCGACCGCCGGTACGGCCGAGTCCGTTCCTGATGGCGCTGCCGGAACTGACGAAGCGCATCCTCACCGGCCTGGTCCTCGCGCCGCTGACGATCGTGGCCGTGTACTTCGGGGGCGTGGTCTTGGCGCTCTATCTGTCGCTTGGCGCTGGGATTGCCGCGTGGGAGTTCTACCGGATGGCCAAGGCTGGCGGCGGGCATCCGCTCGCCGTGGTTGGTGTGCCGCTGACAGCTTGGGTCCCGTTCGCGACGTTTCTGCATAGCGAAGGCATTCTGTACGCGCCGGTCAGCGGCGTGACGGTCGGCGCCCTGCTGCTGCTGACGATCGCGATGTTCCGGCGCTCGCTGGAGCAACGGCCGTTGAACGCCGCCGCATTGACGCTGTTCGGCGTGTTCTACTGCGGGGCGACCCTCGCGTTCGGCTATGCCATTCGGTACTACCCGTATGCGCAAGGCGCGGTGGCTGGTACCGCGCTGGTGATTCTGCCGGTCTGGCTCGTCTGGTCGACGGACACTGGCGCGTACATCGCCGGTCGCGTCATTGGCGGGCCGAAGTTGGCCCGTAACATCAGCCCGAACAAGACGATCTCCGGCGCCGTTGGCGGGATGCTCGTCGCCGGGGTGATGGCCTGGTTGTATCTGCAGTACGTCTTGCGCCCCGCGGCGCAGCTCACGATGACGCCGAGCGGCACAATGCTGTTCGCGGTGTGTGTGTCGGTCGCGGCGCAGCTCGGCGATCTCGCGGAGTCGCTGATCAAGCGCGAAGTTGGCGTGAAGGACGCGTCGCAGATTCTACCGGGGCACGGGGGCGTCCTCGATCGCCTCGACTCGATCATCTTCGCGCTCCCGGTGGCCTACTTGCTCCTGCCCGGCCTGCTCAAGCCGGCCCCACTGCCGTGAGCGCGCGCGCGGTGACGGCGCCCGCGCCTGGCGACGCCACGGAATCCGACGCGCCGCGGCGCGGCGTATCGATTCTCGGCTCCACCGGCTCGATCGGCACCTCGACGCTCGCGGTGCTGGCGCGTCAACAGGGGCAGTTTCGTGTCGAGGCGCTGACGGCCCACGCCAATGCGACGCTGCTGCGCGCGCAAGTCGATGCGATGCGGCCGGCGTTCGTCGGGCTGGTCGATCCCGCGCAGGCCAGCGGCGCGGTCGACCCCTCGTGGGCGACGGGGCCGCAGGCGCTGGTCGACGCGGCGACGCGACCGGGCGCCGACATCGTGCTCAACGCCGTGGTCGGCGCCGCCGGCCTCGACGCGACACTGGCGGCGCTCGAAGCGGGCAAGCGCGTGGCGCTCGCGAACAAGGAATCGCTGGTGGTCGGTGGGCCGCTGGTGCTCGAGGCCGCCCGCCGCGGGGGGGGCGAGCTGGTGCCCGTCGACAGCGAGCACTCGGCCATCTTGCAGTGCATTGCGGGTCGGCCGCAGCAGGAGGTTCGGCGCCTGATTCTCACCGCGAGCGGCGGCCCGTTCCGGACGTGGGAGACCGCGCGCATTCGCTCGGCGCGGCTCGAGGACGCACTCAAGCACCCGACCTGGTCGATGGGGCGCAAGATCACGGTCGACAGCGCCACGCTGGCGAACAAGGCGCTCGAAGTGATCGAGGCGCACGTCCTGTTCGGGATTCCGTTCGACCGGATCGAAGTCGTGGTGCATCCGCAGAGCATCATCCACTCGTTCGTCGAGTTCGTCGACGGCTCCGTGCTCGCGCAGATGGGACAGCCGACGATGGAGATTCCGATCTTGTACGCGCTGACCCATCCGTCGCGCGTGCCGGATCAGGGGCTTCCGCCGTTCAATCCGGTCGCGTCCGCGTCGCTGACCTTCGAGGCGGTGCGGCACGACGCCTTCCCCACGCTCGGCCTCGGCATCGCCGCCGGCCGCCAGGGGGGCGGGGCACCGGCCGTGTTCAACGCGGCCAACGAGGAAGCCGTCGCACGATTCCTCGCCGGGTCGCTGGGGTTCGTCGACATCCCGGCGGCCATCGAGGCGGCGCTGGCGGCGCTGGGCGATACGTCGGCGACGACGCGTGAGGCCCTCGGCGCGCTCGATGCGTCGGCACGCGACTTCGTGCGGAACTGGCGACCCGTCGTCACGCTATAAGACCCACGCCGCGCGCCGTGGTCCGTTTCACGCGCGGCTCCACTGCGCTTCCGTGCTTAGGTTGACAGCATGCTGACTTGGTTCGCTCCGCTACTGGTCTTCGGTCTCGTGGTGTTCATCCACGAGCTGGGGCATTTTCTTGCCGCGAAGTTCGTCGGCGTGTATGCGCCGGTGTTTTCGATCGGCTGGGGCTCGCGGCTGTGGGGCAAGAAGATCGGAGAGACCGAGTATCGCCTGAGCTGGTTCCCGATCGGCGGCTACGTGTCGATGGCGTCGAAGGAAGACGAGATGATGGCCACCCTCGAGGGGGGCGGCAACGCGCCGACCGATACGTCGCCTGACGCCGAAGGGCCGCGCCGCGGGTTCGCGCCCATCCCGTGGGATCCCAATGCGATGGCGCCCTTCGGGCCGCGTCGGGTGCCCGAGTCGCGCTGGATCGAGTCCAAGACGATTCCGCAGCGTCTGCTGGTGATGAGTGCGGGCGTCCTGATGAACGTGGTGTTGGCGATCGTCGTCGCGAGCGGCGTGTTCGCGATCTACGGGCGCAGCTATCTCGCGGCGAAGATCGGCGAAGTGCTGCCGAACCGGCCGGCGGCGGCGGCGGGGCTGCAGGCCGGAGACAGTGTGGTGGCGGTCAACGGCACCGCGATTCGGACCTGGGGCGAACTCCTGGAGCGCGTCGGGGCGTCCGCCGGCGACACGCTGACGCTGGATGTGCGTCGGGCCGGGGCGGCGGTCGCGATTCGCGTGCGGCCGGAACCGACCGAGACGGATGATCCCGCGACGGGGATGAAGGTCACGTTGGGGAAGATCGGCGCGGCCCCCGTTGCGACGCCGCAGCGGGAACAGCTTGGGCTCGGCGAGTCGATCGTCGCCGGCACCAAGGCCACGTGGGGGATGGCGGGCTCGGTGGTGAAGGTGCTCCGCGGCCTCGCCACCGGCGGCGTCTCGGTGAAGCAGCTCGGCGGACCGATTGCGATCGCGCGAACGTCGGTGGCCGCGGCGAAGTCCGGCGTCGAGCAGCTGTTCGCGCTGATTGCCTTCTTGTCGATCAACATCGCGATTCTCAATCTGCTCCCGATCCCGCTGCTGGATGGTGGGCAGATCGTGATGGCGATCGGGGAGGGCATCCGCGGCCGACCGTTCAGCGACCGGGCGCGCGAGCTGTTCGCTCGGGTGGGGATCGCGATGGTGGGGCTGCTGTTCGTCCTCGTGATGCTGAACGACGTGATGGCGCTGTTCGGGCGGTGAGGCGCTCTCAGGTCTAGGTGAGCGCGGGAGTTCTAGCTTCGGAAGAGCGGGGGAGGAGGACACGGAGGAACGGAGGCTCCGTGCCCCTCCGTACCTCCGTGCCCTCCAGTCCCACGCTTGAACAGCACCCCTTGCAAACCCTCCGCAACGTGCGTACTTTCAAGGGCTTACGAGTTTCTTCGTTCCCCGCCGGCGACCGCCGGCCAGATGAGACGCACCAGATGTCCAACGCCACGTACCAGCTGCACGAGACCGACACCGGCTCCACCAAGGTTCAGATTGCCGCCCTCACCGGCCGCATCAACTACCTGACGGAGCACTTCCGCACCCACGCCAAGGATCACCACGGCCGGCGCGGTCTCCTCAAGATGGTGGGCAAGCGCCGCCGCCTCCTGGATTACCTCAAGCGGACCGATGTTACCGGGTACCGCCAGGTCATTCAGGATCTTGGCCTTCGCTACTGACATTCTGACGTTGCGTTCGCGCGCGGCTGCCGATGGGTTCGGCATCCGCGCGTTTCGCCTTTCCGCCACACACGCACATGCAACGCACTGAAAAGACCTTCGCCGGTCGCCCCCTCGTCATCGAAACCGGCAAGATGGCCAAGCAGGCCGCCGGTTCCGCCCTCGTCAAGTTTGGCGACACGATGGTTCTTGCGGCCGTCACCGTCAGCGAGAACCGCAGCACCCTGCCGTTCTTCCCGCTCACGGTCGAGTACCGCGCCAAGTCCTACGCCGCCGGCAAGATCCCGGGCGGCTTCATCAAGCGCGAAGGTCGTCCGCACGACGACGAAATCCTCTCGGCGCGCATCATCGACCGCTCGATCCGTCCGCTCTTCCCGGAAGGCTTCCAGAACGAAGTGCAGGTCTTCGTCTACGTGATCTCGGCCGACCAGGAGAACAACCACGACGTGCTCGGCCTGCTGGCGGTCTCGACCGCGCTCTCGCAGTCGAAGATCGCCTGGAATGGCCCGATCGGCGGCGTGCGCGTCGGCCGCATTCAGGGCAAGTGGGTGCTCAACCCGACGTTCCAGCAGCTCGAGTACAGCGACCTCGATATGGTCGTCGCCGGCACCGATGACGCCATCATGATGGTCGAAGGCGGCGCCCTCGAAGTCAGCGAGTCGGACGTCGTCGAGGCGCTCACGATCGCCCACAAGGGCATCAAGGAGCAGATCGCGATTCAGGGCGAGATCCTCGCCAAGCATCGCGAGCCGAAGATGGAGTGGACGAAGATCACGGCGCCAGCCGAGGTGGTCGCCACCGTCGAGAAGGCCGCCAAGTCGCGCATCGAAACCGCGCTCAATCAGGCCGACAAGCAGACGCGCATTCAGGCGATCGAAGCGGTGAAGAAGGCCGTCAAGGAAGAAATGGCGACCGTCCTCCCGCCGGAGCATCTGTCGTTTGTCGGCGGCATCCTCGGCGACATCGAGTACAACGCGCTCCGCAGCCAGGTCCTCGACACCAAGAAGCGCGTCGACGGCCGCGACACCAAGACGGTGCGCCCGATCACGATCGACACGTCGGTCCTGCCGCGCGCGCACGGCTCGACGCTCTTCACCCGTGGTCAGACGCAGGCGCTCGTCGCCGCGACGCTGGGCACCGCGAACGACGTGCAGCGCCTCGACTCGATCGACGAGAAGGGCGAGACGACCAAGACGTTCATGCTGCACTACAACTTCCCGCCGTTCTCGACCGGCGAAGTCCGTCCCGTGCGCGGCACCAGCCGCCGCGAGATCGGCCACGGCAATCTGGCCGAGCGCGCGCTGCAGGCGGTGCTGCCGCCGTTCGAGGAGTTCCCGTACACGATCCGCATCGTCTCCGACATCCTCGAGTCCAACGGCTCGTCGTCGATGGCGTCGGTCTGCGGCGGCTCGCTCTCGCTCTTCGATGCCGGCGTGCCGATCAAGTCGGCGGTCGCGGGCGTGGCGATGGGCCTGATCAAGGAAGGCAAGAAGTACGCGATCCTCACCGACATCCTCGGCACCGAAGACCACCTCGGGGATATGGACTTCAAGGTCGCGGGCACGAAGGACGGCATCACGTCGATCCAGATGGACATCAAGATCGAGGGGCTCGACCTGTCGATCATGACCGAGGCGCTCGCGCAGGCCAAGGAAGGTCGCCTGCACATCCTCGGCGAGATGGACAAGGCGCTGCCGGCGCACCGCGCCGAGATGTCGCCGTGGGCGCCGCGCATCGTGACGGTGAACATCAACCCCGAGAAGATCGGCGACCTCATCGGCCCGAAGGGCAAGACGATCCGCGGCATCCAGGAAGAGACGGGTGCCGAGATCACCGTCGACGACACGGGCCTCGTCACGATCGCGGCCGTCGGTGGCGAGTCGATGGAGCGCGCGCGACAGATGGTGCAGCAGATCACGGCTGAGCCGATCGTGGGCGAGACCTACGAAGGCACGGTCAAGAGCACCACGGCCTTCGGCGCCTTCATCGAGATTATGCCGGGCACCGAAGCCCTGTTGCACATCTCCGAGATCCAGCACGGGCGCGTCGAGAAGACGGAAGACTTCCTCAAGAAGGGCGATCGCGTGACGGTTAAGCTCATCGATCGCGATGAGCGTGGCCGCCTCCGCCTGTCGCGCAAGGCGCTGATGCCGAAGCCGGAAGGGATGGCGGATGAGCCGGAAGGCGAGGCCGCAGCCGCCGGCGCCGGTGAAGGCGGGGAGCGTCGCGAGCGCAGCGGTGACCGCGGTGGGCGCGGCGGCCGTGGTGGCCGCGACCGCCGCTGATTCGGCGCGCTGACTCCGGGGCAGCCCTCGATGCAGGGCTGCACCGGACCGTCCTGCCCAATGGACTGACCGTACTCTCGGAGCACGTACCGGGAGTACGGTCGGTTGCATTCGGGGCGTGGGTCAAGGCGGCGACGATCCACGAGGCGCCAGCCGAGCAGGGCGTGTCGCACGTGCTCGAGCATCTGGTCTTCAAGGGCACGCCAACGCGGTCGCCGCGCGATCTGTCGTTCGCGCTCGAGACGCTCGGTGGGTCGCTCGATGCGTACACGTCGCGCGATCACACCGCGTATCAAGCGCGTGTGCTCGACGAGCATCTCGATATCGCCGCGGACGTCGTTGGCGATCTGGTCTTCCGTCCCTTGCTCCGTCGCGAAGACTGGGAGCTGGAACGCGGCGTGATCCTCGAGGAGATCGCCGAGATGGAAGACACCCCGGAAGATCTCGTGCAGGAGCTGCACAACGCGCAGTTGTGGGGCGCGCATCCCTACGGCTGGTCGATTCTGGGCACGCGCGAGACGGTTGGGGCCCTCGACGTTTCGGCGGTGCAGCGTCTGCACGCCCGCGCCTATCACCCCGGCCTGATGGTGGTGGCGGCGGCCGGGAACGTCACCCACGAGCAATTGCTTGCGGCGCTGGACCGCACCGGCTGGGCGGCGGAGCCCGCGCGGGACGCCGCGCCGCTCGCCGCGCCGGCGATCCCAGTGATTCCGCCGCCGGTACGGCGGCACGTCGAACGGAAGGGCACGCAGACCCAGCTCGTCTTCGGCGCGCCGAGCGTGCATTACGCCCATCCCGATCGCTTTGCGATCACGCTCGTGTCGATGTTGCTCGGCGACGGGATGAGCTCGCGACTCTTCCAGAAGGTGCGCGAAGAATTAGCGCTGGCCTACAGCGTCAGCTCGTTTACCGAGTTCCACCAGCAGGCGGGGATGCACGGCGTCTTCCTGTCGGCGTCGCCGAAGAAGGCGGTGACGGCCGAACAGGTCGTGCGCGATGAGCTGGCGCGGCTGGCGACCGAGGGCATCCCCGATGACGAGCTGGTCGCGGGCAAGCGGCAGCTCAAGGGGCAGGTCACGCTCAGTCTCGAGGGGCCGTCGGCGCGTATGCACCGCGCCGCCGCCTCGGAGCTGTATGCGGCCGCGTATCGCCCGATCGACGCTGTCTTGGCGGAGATCGACGCCCTGACCCCTGACCACGTGCGCGCCGTCTGCGCACGCTATTTCGCGCCCGATTGTCAGACCGTGCTGAGTCTCGGTCCGGGCGGTAGCTTCTAGCCGTGGCTCTTCCTCCTACCCACACGAGCGATCGATGAAGATCGGCGTCCCGAAGGAAATCAAGACTAACGAGAATCGCGTCGCCCTCGTCCCGGCCGGTGCCGAGGCACTGGTCGCCGCCGGCCATTCGGTGGCCATCGAGACCGGGGCCGGCCTCGGCTCGGGCTTCACCGACGCGCAGTACGCGGAAGTCGGCGCGACGATCGCGCCCGACGCCGACACGGTGTGGCGCGAGGCGGAAATGATCATGAAGGTGAAGGAGCCGATCGAGGTCGAGTGGCCGCGCATCCGCAAGGATCAGCTCCTGTTCACCTACTTCCACTTCGCAGCGGATCGTCGGCTCACCGATGCCCACCTCCAGAGCGGCGCGGTCTGCATCGCGTACGAGACGGTCGAGTTGCCGTCGCGCGAACTGCCCTTGCTGACGCCGATGAGCGAAGTCGCTGGCCGAATGGCCGTCCACGAGGGTGCCAAGTATCTCGAGAAGCTCTTCGGCGGTCGCGGCGTGTTGCTCGGCGGCGTGCCCGGCGTACCGCCCGGCAAGGTGGTGATTCTGGGGGGTGGTGTCGTGGGGATCAACGCGGCGAAGATGGCCGCCGGCCTCGGCGCGAAGGTCACCATTCTCGATCTGTCGCTGGAGCGCCTACGCTACCTCAGCGATGTGATGCCGGCAAACGTCACGCTGATCTACAGCAATCGGCACAACATTCTCGAGCAGATCAGCACCGCCGACCTCGTGATCGGTGGCGTGCTGGTCCCGGGCGCCAAGGCGCCGAAGCTGATTCGTCGCGACGACTTGAAGCGGATGCGCGCGGGCTCGGTGATCGTCGATGTGGCGGTGGACCAGGGGGGCTGCGTGGAGACGATCAAGCCGACGACCCACGAGAACCCCACGTACGTCATCGACGAGATCATCCACTACGGCGTCGCGAATATGCCGGGGGCCGTGCCGCGCACCTCCACCCTCGCGCTCACCAACGCGACGTTCCCCTACGCGCTCAAGCTCGCGAACAAGGGCTGGAAGGCCGCCTGCCGCGCCGATGGGGCGCTCCGGAAGGGGCTCAACGTGGTGCAGGGGCAGGTGACCTACCCGGGCGTCGCCGAGGCCTTTGAGCTACCGTTGGTGGACGCCGAGGCCGTGCTCGCGTGATGGTGGGGGGCACGTCACGGTCGGCAGCGACCGAATGGAACCCGAAGGCGTGTTGCGGTGAACGCAACGCTCAATCTGGAACCATCACCGGCCGATGCTCGCTAGTATGGATCAGAGGACCCTATGAGCGCCTACTCGATCGGCTGCGGGTTGACGTGGTGGACGGTGTTCCTGGCGGAAGCGAGCGCTGGGCACGCGTGGCGTGGGTTGGCGACCGCGACCCTCGCGATGCTGCTGTCGCTCAGCTTGGCGCCGCTGTGGCACGGCTGGGACGAGCCGAAGGACGTGCGCACCCGACGCTGAGCCCGCGCGTCTCGGGCGCCGTTGCGCCGCAGGTGAGAATCGGGAGGCTGACGTGAGCGTCGGCGTCCCGATTTCGCGTTTGCCAAGCAATCCGGACTTGCCGTTGCCGGAGCGCGCGACGGAAGGCGCCGCGGGCTACGACGTCCGATCGGCCGACCCGGACTTTGTGCTGGCGCCCGGCGAGCGTCGTCTGGTGGGCACCGGCTTGGCCTTCGCCATTCCGGCGGGATGGGAGATGCAGGTGCGCCCGCGAAGCGGGCTGGCGATGCGCTATGGGATCACGATTCCCAACGCGCCGGGGACGATCGACAGCGACTATCGCGGCGAGCTGCGCGTCATTCTCCAGAACGGCGGGAGTCAACCGGTGCCCATCGCGCGCGGCGAGCGCATCGCACAACTCGTGTTCGCCCGCTACGAGGCGCCCGTGCTCAGCGAAGTGGCGTCCCTCGACGACACCGCGCGTGGGGCCGGCGGTTTCGGGTCCACCGGCCGATGACGCTCCGCGAGCGCGATGCCCAGCTGCTGGCCCAGGAGGCCATCCGCCGGATGGCGGCGGGCATTGCGCACACGCTGAACGACCTTGTGACGGCGATCGGCGCGAACGCCGACCTGCTCGCGGAGCCGGCACCGACCGCCGATGACCATCGCGAGATCGCCAAGTCCGTTCGGGCCGCCGTGGACCGCGTCGCGGTGTTCCTGGAGCGACTCGAGACGCTCGCTCGGCCGTCGCTCGTGGTGGCGGGGCCGGTGGATCTGACGGCCTCCCTCCGGGCGGCCGAGCCGAACTGGCGCACGCTGCTGGGCGCGTCACACCAGCTCCAGCTCGAGCTGCCGGGGAATCCAGTGCTCGTCAACGGCGACGAGACCGAGCTGATCGACGCGGTGGGCGAACTGCTCACGAACTCGCGCGACGCGATGCCCTTTGGCGGCGTCATCCGTTTGACGGTCGAGGAGGGCAAGTCCGCTCCGCCGCCCCGCACCCGCAAGGGCGTGGCGATCGTGGTGACGGATACCGGGGTCGGCATTCCGCTGTCCGATCTCGACAAGGTGTTCGAGCCCTTCTCGGCGGCAGAGCGCGGCGGCGGTCTCGGGTTGCCCGTCGTGGCCTCGATCGCGCGCCAGCACGGCGGCGTGGCGCGCATCGCGCACACGGGTCCCGGCGGCACGGTGGCGGAGCTGTGGCTGCCCGCCGCCGAGGAGGTATCGGCGGCGGCGGCGTACGTCACTGGGGAGCACTCGGGCGCGGGGGAGACGATCCTCGTGCTCGATGACGATGACGGCGTTCGGGCGGTGACCGCGCGCGTCCTCAAGCGGGCGGGCTATCACGTCCGCGCGGTGACGGGGGGCGAAGAAGCCCTCGAGTTCGCCGCGTCGCACCGTGGGGAGATCCACCTACTGGTCACCGACGTCGCGATGCCGGACATCGACGGCTACGAAGTGGCCCGCCGCCTCCAGAAACTGCGGCCGGGGCTCAAAGTGCTGACGATGAGCGGATTCCCGGCGGCGGCCATCGAGGCGCGGCAGCGTGGCGAGGATTTCGGGCCGCTGCTCCGCAAGCCGTTCACCTTCCAGGCCCTCCTCGACGCGGTCCGCGCGGCCTTGGACCCAACCGCCGGTGGCGCGCGCTAGGTCGTTGCGCGACAACCGCTTGCCCGCTTTCGCGTCGAGTCGGTAACTTCAGGGATTCTGTAGCATCCCGGTCACAGACGTGGCCGTGGGTGTCGCCCTGTCTCCGATCTCGATGCCGATTCGCTGGCCCAGCTTTCTCAAGGCGAACTCGCTGTTTCCTGCCAACGCGATTGCCGTCGATCTCGGCACCGCGAACACGCTCGTGTATGTGAAGGGCGAGGGCATCGTGCTCAACGAGCCGAGTGTCGTGGCGATCGATCGCGACACGAAGAAGATCAAGGGCGTCGGCCTCGAAGCGAAGCGGATGCTCGGTCGCACACCCGATGGCGTGATTGCGGTGCGGCCGATGAAGGACGGCGTGATCGCCGACTTCGATGTGACCGAGAAGATGCTGCGCTACTTCCTCGAGCTCATCATCGACAAGCACGTCTTCAAGGTGAAGCCGCGCGTCATCGTGTGTGTGCCGTCCGGCATCACCGAAGTCGAGAAGCGCGCGGTGCGCGATTCGGCACTCGGGGCCGGGGCGAAGGAAGTCTTTATGGTGGCCGAGCCGATGGCCGCCGCGATCGGCGTCGGGCTGCCGGTCGACACGCCGACCGGCAATATGGTCATCGACATCGGTGGTGGCACGACCGAGATCGCCGTCATCGCGCTGTCGGGCATCGTCAGCGACACGTCGATCCGCACCGGCGGCGACGAGCTCGATATGGCGATCGTGCAGTTCATGCGGAAGAACTACAACCTGCTCATCGGTGAACCGACCGCTGAGCAGATCAAGATCCAGATCGGGTCGGCGTATCCGGTCGGGGACGAGCGTGAGATGGAAGTGAAGGGCCGCGATCTCGTCTCGGGCATCCCCAAGGTGGTGCGCGTGCACTCGAGCGAGATTCGCGAGGCCATTCAGGAGCCGGTGCAGCAGATCATCGACGCGGTGCGCCGCGCGCTCGAAATCACGCCGCCGGAACTCGCCAGCGACATCGTCGATCGTGGCATTGTGATGACCGGCGGCGGCGCGCTGATTCGCGGGCTCGACGTGCTGCTGTCGCAGGAGACCGGCCTGCCGATTCACGTTGACGAGGATCCGCTGACCTGCGTGGTGCGCGGCACCGGCAAGATTCTCGACGACGAAGAGAAGTACTGGTCCGTCCTCACGACCTGAGGACCGGTCGTGGCCCGCGCCGCGCGCTCCGACTCCCGCGTCGATACCGCATTGTTCGTGGCCTGCCTCGCGCTGGCTGCGTTCGCCTTGATTCTGCCGCCGTCCCTGCGCGACCCCGCCGCCTCGGCGTTGCGTCGCTCGATTGTCGCGCCGCTGGTCGCGCTGCAGACCACCGCGGAGCGCGGGCGCACGGCGTTGCTCACGCACGAGGCCCTCACACGGGAGCGTGATTCGCTGGCGCTCACGGTGCAGCGTCAGGCGATGCTCGAGCGCGAGAACGAGCGACTGCGCCGGATGCTCGGCTTGGCGGCCGACGTGAAGTGGGGATTCGTGTCTGCAGAGGCACTGCAGGGACGCGGGCCCGGCGACGATTACACGATCGCGCTCACCGCCGGCGCGGCGGCGGGCATTCGGCCTTTCAGCCCCGTGGTCTCGCCTGATGGACTGGTCGGGATGGTGCTCAGCACCGATCCCGGCCTCTCGCTCGCGATCGTCTGGGCGCATCCCGACTTTCGCGTGAGTGCGATGTCGGCCGAAGGCGGCGCCTTCGGCATCGTGAAGGCCCACGGCGGCACTGGCGCGTCGCGCTGGCTGCTCGAGATGAGCGGCGTGCCCTTCCGACAGCAGCTGAAGCCCGGCGCCAGGATCGTTTCGTCGGGACTCGGCGGGACGTATCCGCGCGGCATCCCGGTGGGGACGGTGATCGAAGAGCTCAAGACGGCCGAAGGCTACGCGCGCTCGTACCTGCTGCGGCCGGCGGTGACGCCGACAGACCTGAGCAGCGTGATGGTGTTGTTGCCGCCCCGGGTGAAGGCAGGCGTGGACGGCCTCTGGGCGCCGACCACGGCGGACGCCGTGTCGCGTGCGGGGCAGCAGTTGCGAGACTCGTTGGCCAAGGCCGCGCCTGCGGCGGCTCCGGGACCGGCGGAGCCGGCCGCCTCGGCGACGACTCCCGCGGCGCCGACGCCTGGTACGTCGGCGACGGGGCGCGATTCCGTCCGCCCACCGTCGGGGGCGCCGTAACGTGGCACGCACTCTCCGAAGCGTTCTGCTCTTCGCCCTCCTCGTGTCGTTGCACTACGGGGTCCGGCCGTTGGTCACCTGGCGCGTCGCCCCGGATTTTCTCGTGATCGCGTTGCTGCTCGCGGCGGTGCGGCTGCGGCCGGGCGCGTCGGCGGTACTGGGCCTGGTGATCGGGTTCGCGGCGGATGCGCTCGCGCCGGGTGCTTTTGGGGCGGCGGCGCTGTCGTTCACGGTCGTGGGCTTTGCCGCGTCGTGGCTCAAGGCGGTGTTCTTCGCCGATAACGTCGCGATCAACGCGGTGTTCTTCTTCCTCGGCAAGTGGGCGGCGGATCTGATCTTCGTGATCGCCGAGCGTCGGCTCGGCGGCTTGGAGTGGATCACGCAGGTCGCCGTGTGGTCCCCGCTCTCGGCCGCGGTGACCGCCGTGGTCGGCGTCGCGATTCTGGTGGTGGCGAAACCGCTGCTGGAGGCGCCGGGCTCGTGAGTTTTCACCCGAACGACATTCAGCGTCGCGGCCAGATCGCGAGCGGGTTGTTCGCGGTGCTGTTCGCCCTGCTGCTCGGGGCCTTCTTCCGCACGCAGGTGCTGCAGCACGCGCAGTACGTGCTGCAATCCGAAGAGAACCGATTGCGTGAAGTGCCGCTGCCCGCCCCGCGTGGCACGATCTACGACCGCAAGGGCGTGGTGATCGCCGAGAATCTGCCGGGGTACTCGGTGTCACTGCTGTCGCCCGGCGTCGATTCGTTGCGGGCGGCGCTGCGTCGGCTGTCGACGGCCATTCCGCTGAGTCGCGACGAGATGGACGTGGCGGTGCGGCGCTTCCGACGCGCGCCCAACCGGCCGGCGGTGATTCTGGCGGATGCGACCTTCGAGCAGGTGAGCGTGCTCGAGGAGCGACGTCCGGAGTTTCCCGGGCTGATCATTCAGGCGAGCCCGAAGCGGCACTACCCCGACGGCGCGGCGGTGTCTTCGTTCATCGGCTACGTCGGCGAAATCACCGAGACCGAGCTCACGTCGCGGACGTACAAGGGCTACAAGGCCGGCCAGCAGGTCGGCAAGGCTGGGCTCGAGCGGCAGTACGAGGGTCGCCTGCACGGCCGCGAGGGCACGCGCTTCGTCGAAGTCGACGCGCGCGGACGCGTGGTACGCGAGGCGGGCGCGCGGCCGGAGCTGACCCCCGAAGCTGCCGAGCCGCTGTACACGAACATCGACCTGGAACTGCAGCGCTACGTCGTGCAGCTCTTCGGGGATTCCCTGCAGGGCGGCGCGGTCGCGATCGATCCCGCGAGCGGTGAAGTGCTCGCGCTGCACAGTGCACCGACCTACGATCCGAACCGCTTCGTCGGTGGCATCCCCGCGGACTATTGGAAGGCGCTCAACACCGACCCGCGTCGTCCGCTCTTCAACAAGGTGATTCAGGGGCGATACCCGCCCGCATCGACGTGGAAGCTGGCGACGTCGGCGCTGGGAATGGAGCAGGGCATCGTCGATCTCGACACGCGGATGCCGGCGCCGTGCACCGGCGGATTCCAGTACGGCAATCGCTACTTCCGCTGCTGGGAGAAGAAGGGCCACGGGCACGTCACACTCGCGCAGGCGATCGCCGTCTCGTGCGACGTGTACTTCTATCAGCTGGGACTCAAGCTCGGGTTGTCGCGACTGATCGGCGGTGGCGTGCAACTGATGTTTCGCGACCGCACCGGCATCGATCTGCCCGATGAACAGGCGTCGCGCTTTCCGTACGCGGTCGATTACTACAACAAGCGCTACGGCCCACGCGGGTGGTCGAACGCGGTCGTGCTGAATCTCGCGATCGGCCAGGGGGAGAATGACCAGACGGTCATCAACATGGCGCGCTTCTACGCGGCGCTCGCGACCAATGGGCAGGCGCCGCGTCCCGAGATCGTGCGCCGCAATCCGGAGCGCACGCCCATCCTCAAGTTGACCGAGGCGCAGATGGCCGGCTTGCGTCGTGCGATGGCCGGCGTGGTCAGTGCCGGCGGCACGGCGGCGAGTGCGCGGATCGATGGCGTGACGCTGGCGGGCAAGACGGGCACCGCGCAGAACGCCGACGTGCGAAACGATCACGCGTGGTTCGTGGGCTTTGCCCCGATGGACGAGCCCCGCGTCGTGGTGGCGGTGATGCTGGAGTTCGGGCAGCACGGGTATCGTGCGGCGCGCATCGCTTCGAAGATCATCGAGAAGTACCTCAAGGCGCCGACCACCGTGTTGCCGCGTCAGGAGGCGGGGGAGTGAAGGGGCGCGGAGGGCTGGCCGACACGCCGCTGATCACGATCGCACTGCTGCTTTCGGCGTTCGGTGTGCTGATCGTGTACTCTGCCGGCCAGACCGATGTGCCGGTCACCTACGTCGCGGGCGCGTGGAAGCGTCAGCTCGCGTGGCTGGTCGTTGCGCTGGGCGCGGCGTGGACCGCTGCGCGCGCCTCGGTGCGGCTGCTCGAGTGGCTGGCGTGGCCGGCGTACCTGATCGGCTTGGCGCTCCTGGCGCTGACGCTGGTGATCGGAACCGGCGCCGGTACCGCCGCGTCGATGAAGGGCTGGATCACGATCGGTGGTGTTCGCGTGGGCCAACCGACGGAACTGGCGAAGATCACGACGGCACTGATGCTCGCGCGAACGCTCGGCAGTTTCCGCGAGCCCCCGCGGTCGTTGCTCGAGTTGTGGAAGCCGATCGCGATCACTTTCGCGCCCTTCGCGCTGGTAATGCTGCAGCCCGACTTGGGTTCGGCGCTCGTGTTCGTCGGTGTGTTCTTCGGGATGCTGTTCTGGAGCGGAGTGCCGTGGCAGATGCTCTTGCTGCTCGCGAGTCCCGGCATCTCGCTCGTGCTGGCCTTCTCGACGGGACTCTGGGGCGCGTGGTTCCTGCTGTTTCTGGCGCTCGTGTTCTGGTACCGGCCGTACGTGGTGGAAGGGGTTGCGCTGGTGCTCGCGAACGTCGCGATGGGTGTGGTGGCGCCAATTCTGTGGGATCGTCTGGCACCCTATCAGCAGCGGCGGTTGCTCGTGTTTCTCGATCCGTCGCGCGATCCGCGCGCGTCGGGCTACCACGTCATTCAGTCGCAGGTGGCAATCGGATCGGGTGGGTGGACCGGCAAGGGCTTCACCGAGGGCACACAGAAGCGACTCGCGTTCCTGCCGGCGCAGCACACGGACTTCATCTTCTCCGTGGTGGGCGAAGAGCTTGGCTTCATCGGCGTGAGTCTCGCGCTGTTTCTGTTCTTCGCGTTCTTTCTGCGCATCACGCGCGTGGCGCAGCGGGCCAATGAGCCGTTCAGCTCGCTGGTGGCGTTCGGGTTGGCCTCCGCCTTCTTCGTACACGTGCTCGTCAATGTCGGAATGACGCTCAACTTGATGCCCATTACCGGCATTCCGCTGCCGTTCTTCAGCTACGGCGGCTCGTTCATGCTGGCCTGCTGGTTGTCGGTCGGTGTGCTCGCGCGCATCAGCGCCGAAGGGCGCGGTCGCGCCGATTCGCTGACCGCGTAGTCGGTTAGGGCGTGTACCCGAGACTAGTCCGGTCCCCCGGCATCCTCTAGCTTCACCAGTCTATGGCCTGGTTTCGCAAGGAGAAAAAGCCCCGGCAGCCCGTCCGGCAGCGGCTCGAGATCCCTCCCGACGTGTGGGAGAAGTGTGAGCAGTGTGGTCACACCGATCTCGCCGAGAAGTTTGCCAAGAATCTCGAAGTCTGCCCGAGCTGCGGCTTTCATCGGCGCTTGCGGGCGGCCGAGTATCTGAACGTGCTGCTCGACGAAGGAACGATCGAGGAGCACGATGCCGACCTTCGCTCGGCGGACCCGCTGCAGTTCCCGGAGTATCCGGCGCGGGTGCGCAAGGCGTCGGCCAATGCGGGGGAGAGCGACGCGATCCTGACCGCCACGGGTGCCTTGGGTGGCCTGCCGGTGAACCTGGGCGTGATGGACTTCGCCTTTATGGGCGGCTCGATGGGCTCCGTCGTCGGCGAGAAGATCGCGCGATTGGGGCAGCGCTCGCTCGAGCGCAAGTTCCCGCTGATTCTCATCAGCTGTTCGGGCGGCGCACGCATGCAGGAAGGCGTGCTGTCCTTGATGCAGATGGCCAAGACGTCGGCGGTGCTGGCGCAGTTGGGTGACCGACGCATCCCGTACATCTCGATTCTCACGAATCCGACGACGGGCGGCGTGTCGGCCTCCTACGCGATGCTGGGTGACGCGATTCTGGCCGAGCCCGGTGCGGTGATCGGCTTCGCGGGTCCGCGCGTCATCAAGCAGACGCTGGGCCAGGATCTCCCCGAGGGCTTCCAGACGGCGGAGTTCCTGCTCGATCACGGGATGGTCGATGAAGTCGTCTCGCGCCTGGATCTCAAGCGGGTCGTCGGCCAGCTCCTCCGCCATATGAGCGGGAAGCCGGCTGCGGCCGGGTGGGCGTCGGCCTGACCGCAGCCGCGGCAGCGCTCGAAACGCTCGCGCTTCGAACGGCCGGTAGCGACGCGCTCGGGTTGCGGCGCATCGAAGCGCTGCTGGCCGCGCTCGGCAATCCGCACCGGCGCTTGCACTGTCTCCACGTCGCGGGCACGAATGGCAAGGGGAGCGTGGTGGCGACGCTCGACGCCGTGTTGCGCGCGCGCGGGTTCCGCGTGGGACGCTACACCTCGCCGCATCTCGTGGACTTCCGCGAACGCATCGTGATCGACGGGGCAATGATCGAGAGCGCGGTCGTCGAGCGATTCGTCTCGGCGCACCTGCCGATGATCGAATCGTCCGGCGCGTCGTTCTTCGAGGCCACGACCGCGCTCGCGTTCACGGCGCTGGCCGACGCGGCGCTGGACATCGCGGTGATCGAAGTCGGGCTCGGTGGTCGCCTCGACGCGACGAACGTGATCACACCACTCGTCGCGGGCGTGACCTCGATCGGCCTCGATCACACCGAGTGGCTGGGGCCGACGACGCGCGAGATCGCCGCGGAGAAGGCGGGCATCTTCAAGGCCGGGGCGGCGGCGGTGATCGGCGAGCTGGACCCGGAGATTCGTGCGCAGTTGGTGGGGCACGCCGAGCGTGCTGGCGCGGCGCCGATTCGGGTGGTCGCGGACGAATGGCCGTCAGGCGTGGTGCAGGTGTCGGCGGCGGGGACCACCGTCACGCTGGGGTTGCCTGACGGACCGCTGACGGCCACCACGCCATTGGTCGGGGCGCATCAGGCACAGAATCTCGCGACGGCCCTCGCGATGCTCGATGCGCTGCCCGCGCCCTGGCGCGTGGGGCCACGCGAGGCGGCGGCGCTGCTGCCCAGCGTCTCGCTTCCCGGGCGCTTTCAGCGGATCGGCAAGTTCATTTTCGACGTCGCACACAACCCCGACGGCGCGGCCGTCCTTGCCCGCACCCTGCTCGCGGTGCGCCCTGAACCGCCGATCTGGGTGCTGCTGACCGTGTTGACCGACAAGGACTGGCGGGGGATGATGCGGGCGCTCGCCCCATACGTCGCGGGGTTCGTGCTCTCCCGTGCGCCGACCGCGCCGAGCGCACGCGCCTGGGATCCGGCGGCGGCGGCGGCGTGGGCGCAGGGTGAGGGGCTCCCCGTGGTGCTGGAGCCGGACTTCGATGCCGCGCTGGCCGAAGCCGCGCGGCGCGGGGCCACCGTCCTTGTCACGGGCAGCTTTCACACCGTGGGCGACACCTTCGGTCGACTGCAAAACTCGGGCGCGTCGGGGTAAGTTTCCCGGATGTCCTCGGGGCGTCCGCTGCACGGTTTTCGCGACTTCTACCCGGCGGAGTTGGCCCAGCGGAACTGGCTGTTCAGCCGGTGGCGCGAGGTCGTCCGCCGGTACGGCTTTTCGGAGTACGACGGTCCGCCGTTGGAGCCGGTCGAGCTCTACACGCAGAAGTCGGGCGCCGAGATCGTCGAGCAGCTGTTCGACTTCACCGACAAGGGCGGGCGCCACGTCAGTTTGCGCCCCGAAATGACGCCGACCTTCGCGCGGCTGGTTGGCGCGCGTGCGAACGCGCTGCGCAAGCCGGTTCGCTGGTTCAGCATCCCGCAGCTCTTCCGCTACGAGAAGGCGCAGCAGGGACGGCTGCGCGAGCATTTTCAGCTGAATGTCGACATCGTCGGCGAAGCCGACGTGACCGCCGATGCCGAGCTGGTCGCGTGCGCGATAGACATCTTGCGAGCCTGCGGCCTGACCAGTGCCGATGTGCGCGTGCGGGTCAGTGATCGGCGGGTGCTCACGGCGTGGTTGCGGGCGGTCGGCGTGCCTGACGCGGCGCACGACGCAGCCTTCAAGGTGATCGACAAGCTGGAGCGGCAGCCCGCCGAGGTCTCGAGCGACAAGCTTGCCGCGGCGGGGGTGCCCGAGTCGGCCATTGCCGCCGTGCTGGCCGCGTCCTCGACGACGTTCGATGACGTCGCGGCGCTGTTGCACGGTGGCGAGCAGCAGGCGTACGCCGACGATTTCGCGCGCTTCCTCTCGGCGGTCGACACGCTCGTCGGCGAGTCTGGCTGGCTTCGCTTCGATCTGGGCATCGTGCGCGGTCTCGCGTACTACACCGGTATCGTCTTCGAGGTGTTCGACACGCGCGGCAAGTTCCGCGCGGTGGCGGGCGGTGGGCGCTACGACCAATTGCTCGGCGCCATTGGCGGGACCTCGTTGCCCGCGCTCGGGTTCGGGATGGGCGATGTGGTCCTGAGCCTGCTGCTGGCCGATCGCGGCGTGCTCGGCGCCGCAGGCACCGGGCTCGACTACTGGGTGGCGTCGCAAGGCAGCGGAGCGGTCGCGGTGCAGGAGGTGATGCGGGTGGCGGGCGCGCTACGCCGCCGCGGGCAGCGGGTCGAGTACGCCCTGCGCGAGCAGTCCGCCTCGAAGCAGCTCAAGGCCGCGGTGACCGCCGGCGCGCGCTTCGCGGTGCTGTTGCCGCCGCCGGCGGCCAGCGACGCGTCGCTGCCGGAGGGGAGCGCGACGGTGCGTGATCTCGAGACCGGCGTCGAAACGCGCGTGGTGCTCGACGAATGGCTTTCGGCGGTTTGACTCGACTGGTTCCCACGAGATGAGTGACGACAAGAAGCTGACGACCCGGGCGGCGAACTTCTCCGACTGGTACAACGAACTGGTGCTGCGCGCCGAGCTGGCGGACTACGCGCCGGTGCGCGGCTGTATGGTCATCCGGCCCAATGGCTACGGCATCTGGGAGCGGATGCAGCGTGCGCTCGACGACCGGTTCAAGGAGACCGGGCACGTCAACGCCTACTTCCCGCTCTTCATTCCGCAGAGCTACCTGCAGAAGGAAGCGCAGCACGTCGAAGGCTTCGCGCCCGAGACGGCGGTCGTGACGCACGGCGGCGGCAAGGAGCTCGAGGAGCCCCTGGTCGTGCGCCCGACGTCGGAGACGATCATCTACTCGATGTTCGCGAAGTGGGTGCAGTCGTATCGCGATCTGCCGGTGATGATGAACCAGTGGGCCAACGTCGTGCGCTGGGAAATGCGCACGCGCTTGTTCCTGCGCACGCTCGAGTTCCTCTGGCAGGAAGGCCATACGGCGCACGCCACGCACGACGAAGCCGAGTCCGAGACGCGGCAGATGCTGGGGGTGTATCGCCAGTTCATGGAAGAGTGGATGGCGATGCCGGTCGTGACCGGGCAGAAGACCGAGAGCGAAAAGTTCGCCGGGGCGCTGCGGACGTACTCCTGCGAAGCGATGATGCAGGACAACAAGGCCCTGCAGGCCGGCACGTCGCACAACCTCGGGCAGAACTTCGCGAAGGCGTTTGACCTCAAGTTCCAGGCCGCCGATGGCACCGAGCAGTTCGCCTGGAACACGTCGTGGGGCGTCTCGACGCGAATGATCGGCGGGCTGATCATGACCCATTCGGACGACAACGGCTTGGTCGTGCCGCCGCGGCTTGCGCCGGTCGAAGTCGTGATCGTCCCGATCTACCGCACGGATGAAGATCGAGCCCTCGTTGTCGGGGCGGCCGAGCGCATCGCGAACGACCTCAGGAGCTGGGGTGGGCGCGGCACCGATCGCTTCCGGGTGAAGATCGACGCGCGCGAGGGGATCAAGCCGGGGGCCAAGTACTACGAGCACGAACTCAAGGGCATTCCCCTGCGCCTCGAGATCGGTCCTCGAGACCTGGCATCCAACCAGTGTGTGGTCGTCCGGCGCGACACGCGCGCCAAGACGGCGCTGTCGCTCGATGGATTGGCCGATTCGCTGCAAGCCTTGCTGGTGACGATGCAGGGAGAACTGCTGGCGACGGCGCGCGCGCGGCGCGAGGCCAACTCGATTCGCGGTGTATCGTCGTATGACCAGTTCAAGGACATCATGGCGGGCAATGGCGGCTTCGTGTACGCCGGATGGAACGGCGATCCCGCCGTCGAGGCGCGCGTGAAGGAAGAGACGAAGGCGACCATTCGCTGCATCCCCGATGCTGAGTTCCGGTCGCCCGAGGCGCCGACGCGCTGCCTGGTGACTGGCGAGCCGGCGAAGTACGAGGTGGTGTGGGCGAAGGCGTACTGATGACCGACGGCTTCGTCCGACGCGACGGCACCCTCTGGTGTGAGGGGGTGCCGTTGCCGCTCGTGGCGGAGCAGGTGGGGACGCCGACGTACGTCTATTCGGCCTCGATCATCCGGCAGCGGGTCGCGTGGCTGTCCTCGGCCTTGACAGACGTGCCGCACCGGATTCACTACGCGCTCAAGGCAAACGCCACGCACGGCGTGCTGCAGGTGCTGCGGGACGCGGGCGTCGGCGCAGACGTGGTCTCGGGTGGAGAACTGCACCGCGCGCGCCGAGCCGGCTTTGCGCCGGCCGACATCGTGTTCGACGGGCCTGGCAAGACGACGGGTGAGATCCGCGAGGCGATCGCGGCCGGCGTGAAGGTGCTCAATATCGAATCGATGGGCGAGGCCGTGCGCATCGCCGAGACGGCAGCGGCGATGGGTCGCGTGGCCGACGTCGGGTTGCGCATCAACCCCGAAGTCACGGTCGAGAACTTCCACGAGTACATCTCGACGGGCGAAGCGGGAGACAAGTTCGGCATTCCCTACCACGATGCGATGGCGGTCGCGGCGTGGGTGGTGGCGCAGCCCTCGCTGCGGCTGGTCGGCCTGCATATGCACGTCGGCTCGATGCTCTACGGCTTCGATGCCTTCGGCGCCGCCATCGAGAAGCTGGCGGTGTTGATCGACCGGATTCGCGAGGCACACGGCAGCGCCGCGATCACGATGCTGGATCTCGGCGGCGGTCTGCCGGTGGCGTATGCGGACGGCGACGAGACGGCGAACCTCGATGGCTACGCCGAGACCGTCCGCCGGGCGCACGCGCGCACCGGCTGCACGATTCTGCTGGAGCCGGGCCGCCTGCTGGTGGCCGAGGCCGGCGTGCTGCTGTCGCGCGTGCTGTACCGGAAGCGCAGCGGTGGCCGCGAGTACGTGATCGTCGATGCTGCGATGACCGAGCTCATTCGGCCCTCGCTGTACGACGCGCATCACGAGATCACGGCCGTGCACGAGCGTCCAGGCGCGATGCGCGCCGACGTGGTCGGTCCGGTGTGCGAAAGCGGCGATTTCTTCGCCCACGATCGCGACGTGGCGCCGGTGGAGCCGGACGATCTGGTGGTGCTGGAGACGGCCGGCGCCTACGGCGCCGTGATGAGTTCGAACTACAACGCGCGCCCGCGGGCCGCGGAAGTGCTGGTGGACGGTGACCGATTCGCGGTCGTACGCCATCGTGAGACCTACGACGACCTCGTGCGCCTCGAAGACGAGACGCCTTCCTGGAGACCGGTATGAAAGTCGGACTGATGGCCAATTCGCACGATCGCCTGCCGGCGATCGAGGCGTTCGTGCAGATGCTGGCCGAGCGCGGGATCTCGATGGTGCTGCACGCCGGTGACTTCGTCGCCCCGTGGTCGC
>JANRJP010000026.1:0-2289 GCA_033763905.1 Gemmatimonadaceae bacterium | reverse complement strand
CCGCCGAGGTGCACGTGGCCGAGCGGCCGGACCTGCCCGCCGGTCGCCTCGGCGCTGGCGGCGTGCATCACGTCGCATTCCGGAGCCCGGATGCGGACTACGACGCGTGGGCCGATCGGCTGGCCTCGCTTGGCGTCCCCTTCAGCGGGAAGGTCGATCGCTTCTGGTTTCGCTCGCTCTACGTGCGCGAGCCGAACGGCGTCCTCTTCGAGATCGCGACCGATGGCCCGGGGTTCGGCGTCGACGAGGATCCCGCGCATCTGGGCGAGACGGTCGTGCTCCCGCCGTTCCTGGAGCCGCGCCGAGCCGAGATCGTGGCGAACCTCGTCCCGCTTGGGGAGTAGATTGCGGGATGACCACGCCAACCCGACTCCTGCTTGCGCTCGCCCTGGTCGCCTCCGGCACCGGGGCGGGCTACCTCCTCGCCACCCGTGACGGCGGTGCGGATGCCCCGGTCACGACCGATCCCGTCACGACGCACGGCGAGTGGGTCGCGTACCCGAACGCCGCCGGCGACACCGTGCGCGCCTATGTCGCCTATCCCGAGCGCCAGGGGAAGGCGCCGGCGATCATCGTGATCCACGAGATCTTCGGCCTCACCGACTGGGAGCCGACGGTCGCCGATGACTACGCGAAGAAGGGCTACGTCGCGATCGCGCCGGACCTGCTCTCGTCGCGCTACGGCTCGACGCGCGCGCTCGGCGATTCCGCGCGTCGCATGGTCGGTACGCTGACGGGTGACGGCGTCGTCGCCGACCTCGACGCGACCTACCGCTACATCGCGGCGCAGCCCGCAACGAACCCCGAGCGCGTCGGCACGATCGGCTTCTGCTGGGGCGGCGGCACCGTGTGGCGCTACGCCGCGGCCAACCCGAAGCTGAAGGCGGCGGTGGTCTGCTACGGCCCGCTCGCCGATACGATGATGCTGCGCACGGTGCAGGCCCCGGTGCTCGGCGTCTATGGCGAGAATGACGGCCGCGTGAACAACCAGCTGCCGGGCATCGTGACGGCGATGCGCGCGCTCGGGAAGTCGTTCGTCGCCGATTCGTATCCCGGCACCGGGCACGGCTTCCTGAAGCCGGGACGCAACGGCCACGGCACGCCGGCCGCAGGGGCGGCACAGGCTGCGATCGACGCGTTCTTCGCTGCGCAGCTCGAGCGGCGCTGAACCGCGTGCGATCGCGACACCTCGCTGCCGCCGCGACCGTCCTGCTCGCGGCGTGCAACGTCTCGCCAGTCCGCAGTCGCGTGAAGGTGGGCGAGGAGGCCTACCTCGTCTTCGTCGCCGAGGGGAGCGACCGGCGCACCGACCTGTTCGTCGTGCCGGCGAGCGGCGGCAACGTGGCACGGCTCACCTTCACGCCGGTCGTCGAGCGCTCGCCGGCGCTCACCTCGCGCGGTGACATGCTCGCCTTCCTGCGCGTCGCCGACGATGCGATCGGCGGCGCGCCGCGTGTCGTGGTGATGAACATGCTGAACGGGGCCGAGCGACTGATCGCTCTCCCGGACAGCGCCGGGGCGGTCACCCAGGTGGCCTGGCGCGACGATGACGCGGCACTCTGGCTCCGCACCGGCACGGGACTCTGGATCGTGAACGCACCGCCGGCAGCGGGCGATGCCCGGCCAGTCACCGGCAGCGAGGCGGCGGTGGCCGACTCGGCCCTGACGTTGTGGGTCGGCACGCCGCGCTTCGCGCGCGTGGTGCCGTGCGCCGACGGCGGCGTCTGTGTCGTGCCACCGGCAGGCGACACCGCGCGTGTCTCCCCGACCGGGCGTGACCCGGCACGCTGGGGCAGCGATTCGCTGGCGTGGTTCGAGGAGGATGAGCTGTTCGTGCGCTCGCTGGGCCGCGGCATCCCGCGTCGCGTGCCGCTGCGCATGGTCAACGCCGACCCGCCGCGCCGCCCGCGCGAGGTGGCACACGCCGGATATTGAATCGGGCTACTGCCGCACGTAGAAGACGAAGCTCTCCAGCTGCTGGATCGTCGCTTCCTTCTCCTTCAGCTCCCACGCCAGCAGGTCGCCGGTCGTCACCATCCCGACGACCTCGTCGCCGCTTACCACCGGCAGGTGGCGAATGCGCCGGTCGCTCATCAGTGCGCCGCAGTCCGCGATGGTCGCATCCGTATGGCAGGTCACGAGGGCGGAGGTCATCACGTCGCGCACCGCCGTCGCGGCCGGGTCGCGCTGCACCGCGACCACGCGGCGCATCAGGTCGCGCTCGGTGAAGATGCCGAGGAGCTTCCCGCCCTCGACGATGAGCACCGACCCGGTGCCCTTCTCGTTCAT
>JANRJP010000011.1:0-4249 GCA_033763905.1 Gemmatimonadaceae bacterium | reverse complement strand
CCTGCTCGGCGGCCGTCGGGGGCAGCACGTCATCGTGGAATCCCTTGATGGTGATGTCACCATTGTCGGTGCGCATCGTCGCCAGCAGGTTGGCCAGTCGAATCGCCGGATTCGGTGCCCAATTGCCATAGTGTCCGCTGTGCAACGCGCGGAGCGGGCCGTACACCGTGAGTTCCGCGCCAATCGTGCCGCGCACGCCAAAGACGATCTGCGGTTTGCGGCTCTGATGCACCGGGCCATCGCCGAAGATCCACGCGTCGGCGGCAAGCAGCTGTTTGTGCTGCTGCAATAACCCTTCGACGTGCTCGGAGCCCGCTTCTTCTTCACCGTCGAGGAAGACCTTGAGGTTCACCGACGGTTTGGTCTTGGCCGCATCGAGTGCGTCCATTGCCGCCAGGAAGGCGATGATCGGTCCCTTGTCGTCCGAGACGCTTCGTGCGTAGAGTCGCGCTTCGGGATCCAGTCGTCCGCTCGCGGGGATGGCCATATCCTGTCCGCCGTCCTCGAGCGCCCGAGTGCGAAGGACCGGTGACCACGGCGCGGACTTCCATTGCGACGGCGTCACCGGCTGGCCGTCGTAGTGCGCGTAGAAGACGATGGTACGCGTGGCGCCCGGCGTGCGTCGCTCCGCGTACACCGCCGGCGGAAACGCGCCGTTGTCGAGCCGTCGCGCGCTGAAGCCGCGGCGCGTGAACATCGCGATCAGCGTGTCGGCGTTGCGACGGATGTTGACCGAGTCGCTGGCGAGATTCGGGATGGCGGTGAGCGTCGCCAGCTCGCGGACGATGGCCGGCTCGCGGGCTTCGCGCCACGTCCGCGTCGCACGGACGACGTCGCGGGCGGGCTGGGCAGCCGCTGGGGCGCTGACCGTGACGGCAAGCGTTACGGCGGAGAAGAGCGTCAGTCGCCGTGAGGCGACGCGCGTATCGAGCGGTCGAGGACGATATGGCATTGCCATACCATACGGCCTCGGCCTCCCCTCGTCACGACCGGCGTGACGAGCGGATGTCTGGCGGGCTACGCGGTGCGTTCGTTCGTTGCCGCGCGCGCGATGCTGGCGTTGGATCGTTGCGTGACGCGACGCATCCAGCGTTCCAGCGTGCCTGGCTGCTGCCGGAACCAGTACGACCATCCGGCCGCGAAGCCAAAGAGCAGGACACCCACGCCAATCGCCTGCGCGGCCGACAAGCGGTGTAGCGCCCCACTCGCTGCGGCGCCGACGAGCACCACGACGTGCCAGATGTACCACGTCAGGGCGCGCCGACCAGTGGCCGAGAGCACCTCACGCGGGAGCGAGCCGAGCCGGGGGACCAGCGCATACGCGCTGCCGAGCAGAAGTGCCGTCGTGCCGATTTCGGACGCGATTGACAGCGGGAGCGGCGGCAACGATGTCGTGCCGACGAGTCCTTCGCGGGTCAGCGCGTCGAGTGTCGGGGCTGCCGACTGCAGCCAGCGATCGAGGCCGTACGAGATGGCCACGCTGGCGCTGGTGATCACGGCGCCCCACCCGATCATGGCGCGCTGCACGCGTGCGTGTTGGAGCGGCCACTCGGCCATCACCGTCCCCGCCAGATAGAACGCCAGCCACGGCACCACCGGCCGGAAGCCGTCGTACAGCACGTTCCGGACGAAGCCATCCAGCGTCCACGTGCCGACGTACGTGATCGTGGTGAGATCCCAGTGCGTCGTCCAGTCCACGGCCAGCATCAACAGCGGATACACGCCGACCAGTGCGAGCGCGGCGCCGAGTCTCGTGCGCGCCGGCCACTTGAGCAGCACCGGTGAGAGGGCCAGTGCAATGCCGTAGAGCCGCAGAATGTCGCCGGGCCAGATGATCAAGTTGAGCACGCCGGCCGTCCACAGCACGAGCGCCCGCTTGCGAAGCACCGTGTCGCGGTCGGTGTCGGGCAGCTTGCGCCAGAGCGTCGCCACGCCGAAGCCGGCGAGCGTCACGAACGTCGCGGCAGCACGACCGTCAACCAGCCACATCACGGCCGCTTCAACGCCGGTCTTGGGGTACGCTGTGGCGAGCACCAGCACCGCGTGAATGACGAACATCCCCAGAATGGCCATTGCCCGCGCCGCATCGACCGCCGTGTCACGTGGCGCGCTCACGTCCCGAAGCCTCGGTAGAGGGAGTCGCGCACCAGCACCGGCGCGTCGAGCGGAGCGATTTCGCCATTGGCGATCGCTGTCCACCCCGCATACACCAGCGCTTCGAGCACGCGGAACCGCCAGACGCGCGACACGTCTCGGCGCAGGAGTCCCTGTGTGGTGGCGCGATCGAGAATCGCCTGGATGCGCGCGTTGATCTGCTGTTCGGCGCGCTCGATGTCATCGTCCTGACTGAGATCCACCACGAGCAGGAAGTGCAGCCGATGACCGGACTGCACGAGGACGTCGATCAAGAGATCGATGGCCGTAGCGGGCGGTGCCGCGTCGACCTCGGCAGCCGTGAGCGCCTCGTCGAGGGCGCGAATCCCTTCGGTCGCGCAGGCGTGGAGCAAGTCGATCCGCCCGCCCGGAAAGTGCCGGTGCAGCGTGGCGCGCCCAACGCCGGCGATGGTGGCGACATCGTCGAGGGTCGCGGAAGGATCCGCCGCCCAGCATTGCGTGGCGGCGGCGACGATGACGTCGGCAGTCGACTCTCGTTTGGCAGCTGCAACTCTCATATGAGACATATTTATCTCATTTGAGAGTTTTGTCAACCGCTACGTCGTCCCCCAGGGGCAGCTTCTGAGGGAGGCCACCCCGGCGCCGCTAACACTCTCCTCGGGCCGACCGCCGACGTAGTCCGCGCCCGACTTAGCGACCGCTGATTCGCACCCGCAGCACCTCGAACCCCACCCGCCTCGCGTACACCGGCGTCCGTTCGATCTTCTCTTCGGCCTCGAGAATATCCACCCGACTCACCTGCGCGGCGCACTGCTCCAGCAAGGTCCGCATCAGCAAGCGTGCGTGCGGCGCGCCCAAGCAGAAGTGCGTGCCCGTGCCGAAGGCCACGTGCGGATTCGGACGGCGATCCAAGCGCACGGTATCGGGATCTTCAAACACCGTCTCGTCGCGATTCGCCGACGCAAAGTTCAGTCCCACCCGACCGTCGGCCGGCACGCGAACTCCCGCCACCTCGGTCTCCACCGGACACACGCGGGCGAGCTGCGTCAGTGGTGACGTGATCCGAAAGAACTCCTCGGCCGCGTGCGGTACCTTCGACGGATCGGCGCGCAGCGCATCCAGCACCGTCGGATCGTGCGCGATATGCGCGATCACCGACGACACACTATGAATGACTGTGTCGCGCCCGCCGGCAAACGTGAGATTGGCGAACCCCAGCATCTCGGCGCGCGTCAGCGGCCGGCCGCGATACGTGGCCTGCGTCAGCGCGCTGAAGAAGTCGTCGCCGGGCGTGGCGGCAGCGCGATCGAGCTGCGCCTCCAGGTAACGCTCGAGGGTGGAGCCCTTGGCCGAGGCATCACTGCCGTCGTGGAAGACGTGAATCCCCCAACTGATCCACGTCTCGGCTTCGGACTCCGGCATTCGCAACAGATGCGTGAGCGCGCGCGACTGCAACGGCAGCGCGAAGTCGCGCACGATCTCAACGGCATCCTGCGCGATGGCCTGCGCGACCATTCCGCCAATGAGCCGGTTCATCCAGGCAACCGTCTCGGCGTCCTTGGACGCCTTGAAGAACGGCGCCACGATGTCGCGGTACTCGCCGTGCTCTGGTGGATCGGTCTCGATCGGCAGCTGCCGCATCGTGCGCATCGATTCTTCGCTCGGAATCGGCACGCGGAACGGCGCGTCGGAACTGAAGCGCTGCCAGTCGCGAGCCGCATCGCGCACGTCCTCGTGCCGCAGCAGCATTGGAATCTCTTCGCCGCCGCTGGGGCAGCGCAGCACCCCGTGCGCCTTGCGCGCCTCGCGGAACGGATCGGTCGGGAACGACATTCGCCAACGCTCCGAAACGATACGCGACAGGTGTCAGCCCGGCGCCAGCATCTTCTCGGGCCGCACGATCGCGTCGAAGTCGTCCGCCGGAATGCCGTCGGCAATCGCCGCTTCGCGGAGGGTCGTGCCCATCTTGTGCGCCGTCTTCGCGATCTTGGCCGCGCGGTCGTAGCCGTACTTCTCCTTGAGCGGCGTCACCAGCATCAGCGAGTTCGCGAGCCCGCGCGCGATGTTGTCGAGGCGTGGCTCGATGCCCACGACGCAGTTGTCGGTGAAGCTGCGCGCGGCGTCCCCCAGCAGT
>JANRJP010000137.1:0-2733 GCA_033763905.1 Gemmatimonadaceae bacterium | reverse complement strand
CTTGAGGCGTCCGGCAAAGTCGGTCACTGTGATCGGCGACACCGACAGGCGCTCGGTGCCACCGACCGCCACGTTGTACTGCGGCACGCCCACGTTGTTGGCGTCCGCCAGCCGGAAGACCAGCGTGTCGGGCGCTGTCTGTCCCACCGTGAGGGCTTGACCCGAGCCCGCGATGCCGTCGGCAATCACGGGAGCACCCGCGCACTGGAAGTCGTCCTCGGAGAGGGCCCCGCGAATGCACGTCGTGGCAAAGTTCAGCGCGTCGTACCCTGAAAGGGGGATGCCCACCAGGCTCGTGTTCGGCGCCGCCTCCCACGTCTGCACCACCAGCGTGTCGTAGCCGCTCAATTCGAGCGAGGACACCGCGTTGTCATTGATGAGCGCCGGCAGGTTGTACACGCCATCGAAGTTGCCGAACTGCCACTCCTGCGCCGCAACTCGACCCGCGCGACGGAAGGCGCGCAAGCGGAAGTTGCCGGTGGGCTGCAGCGCGTGCGCGTCACCGGCAATCACGCGCAGTGGGCCGCCAACGGACAGCGTCCCCTCGCTCAGCAGCGTCGACGGCGTCGCATTGTTGAACAACAGCGAGTCGCCAACCACAAGACTCGCGCCCACGGTTTCCATCTGCAGGGACGCACCACCGAACACGTGCAGCGAAGAGTCCACCGTGAACGCGCCCGTCACGTTGAGCGCCGAACCGTTCTCCACCCACAGAGTTCCAGGGATCCCTGGCCCGTTCTGCTGCACCGCCCCGTTCGTCGCCACCGGCCCACGCCGCAGCGCGGTCACCACCGGCGCCCGCGCCGCGAGGTCGTCGTAGTACGGCGTCTGCCCCCCATACGCGTTGTGCGTCCCGACTCCGCTCAAGTCGGGCGTGCCGTACACCTGGACGGTACCATAGGTGTTCAGCGTGACGTTGTTCGGGCCGATCGAGCCGACCACGCGAACGACCGTCGGACCGACGGTGAATTCACCGCCCACGTTCACCACGCCACCGATCGTCACGGTGCCCGTATTGTCGAACGCGAGTTCAGCAAAGCGCCGCTGCGACGTGTCGGCGGCGACCGGGAACACGATGTTCTGATCGGCGCCGACGAAAAACACACCGTGCGCACCCTCCGGCAGGAACGACCCGCTCGACGTATCGCGCCAATCCCCGGACACGAAAATGCGGCCGTTCGCCAGTAGCCCGCTGCCGGGCACCGAGCTCCGCCAGTGCATATTGCCGACCCGCAGGATCGTGCCGGCCGTTTGCATCTGCAGCGTGCCGAGGCCATCCACCCGGAACATCCCGTTCGCCGACACGCGAGGCGAGGTCAGGCGCAACGCACCACGCGTGACGTTGATCGTGTCCGTCACCAGAGGCTCCGACACGGTGTACCCGTTCGCGGCGTTTACCCGCAAACGCACACCGGTAAGGCGACCCGACGCCTCGGCGGTCCCGGTCGAGTCGTTCAGGAGCACCTCGCCACTGCCCTCAATGCCTTGGCCGCTCAGCGTATCTCCTGCCACCAGCCTCCCCGCCACGTTCAGGAACGCGTTGGTGAGCCGCACCAAGGCCCCGCCTTCCTGCGTCCAGCTCCGTACCGAGCGCGTCGCGCCGTTGATGGCCAGCCGTCGCCCCTGCCCGTACGCCGGGATGTACACCCGGTCATCTGGCGTCGGGTACAGGTCGGTCGCGGACGAATTGATGCCGTAGCGCACCCAGTTCGACGCGCCGAACCAATCGGTGGTGTCGATGCCGGCGCCCAGCCACGCCACCGACGTTCCGGCCGGCGCGCACACCACCCGCGCCGTGGTTGTGAGCGAGCCGCCAATGGTCGCCGAGACCCCGTGCGAGCCAGGGGTCGTGCACCGTACCGTCGTGCGAATGCGGCCGTCGCTGTCGGTACTCAGCACCGGCGCCGCCGTCACCTGCGACACGCCGCCGACAAGCCCGATCGTCAGCCCAGCGTTCGCGATCGGCACGTTGTCCGCGTCGGCGAGACGGAAGTTCACTTCCGCCGTCGTGCCCGCCTGTCCTTCCTGCCCGCCTTGCGGCACGACCACGTGGTAGTCCGTCGGGGCTTCAACCGTCAACAGTGACGGCACACCAGGGCACGCGGGCAGGTTGATCACGGTCGCGGTAGGCGCGCGAACGCAGCTCAACGCGACGGACACCGACGCATCGACGGCGGCGGTTACGGTATTGGCACCGAGCACCAGCGAGTCCATCTGCACGTCCGACTCGAAGATCACGGTGTCGCCGGAACTCTTGGCGTTCTCGAGCACGCCGAAGCGCTGATCCCCATTGAGGCCGTACGCCATTCGCACGGTCTGGCGACGGGAACCGAGCAGCCGCACGCGGTGCGGCGCCGTCGCGCGGAAGGTCTGCCGCGCCGCGCCGACACGCGCGTCGAAGCTGCCGTACAGATCGATCACGCCGTTCGTCAGCACCGGCGTCGCCGACGCGGTATCGCCACCGAACAGCAGAGAATCGCCGACCACCAGATATCCCGCCGCGTCCTGCATGCGCAGAATGCCGCCGAGGGCCGAGAGCCGCTGCACCTGCAGGGTGTCGTTCCCGATGTCGAGCGTCGCGCCCGGATCCAGCGTAGCTGGGCCGGCCACCTGAAGCTGTCCGTCAAGCGTCACCGCCGCGCCAGCCCCAACGCGCAACTCGGGCACCACACCACGACCCACCGCGCCAGCGTCGAGCCGCACGAAGATGTTCGCGCCGGGGTACAGGAACGC
>JANRJP010000021.1:0-2830 GCA_033763905.1 Gemmatimonadaceae bacterium | reverse complement strand
TCGGGCTTGCGCACCGGATCGTAGATCGCCGGGCCCTTGGGCATCGCGGCGAGCGTCGCGGCTTCGGCGAGCGTCAGCCGCGCGGCCGGCTTGCCGAAGAAGTGGCGCGAGGCACTCTCGATGCCGTAGATGCCGCGACCGAACGAGATCACGTTGAGATACGCCTCGAGGATCTGCTCCTTCGAGTAGTGCGTCTCCATTTCGCGCGCGGCCGACTGCTCGCGCAACTTGCGCGAGATCGACACGTCGCGGCGGTCGATCACATCGGGATGCAGATTGCCGACGAGCTGCTGCGTGATCGTGCTCGCGCCGCCGCGATTGCTTCCCAGAATCTTCCCCTTGATGGCGCCCGCCACACCGACCAGATCGACGCCATCGTGCTCGTAGAAGCGCTTGTCTTCCACCGCCACGAACGCGGCCGGCACGAACTTGGGCAGCGACGCGAGCGAAATGCTCTGCCGCCATTGGGGGCCGATCTCGCCAATCAGTGAGCCATCGCGGGCGAACACCAGCGAGGACTGCGGCATTGGCGTGATCCGCCACGGTTCGCCGGTGCTGGCCGGCTTGGTCGCCTTGACGGCGGGCGCCGTTGGCTTGGCCTGCGCCTGCGCGTGTGCGGCCGGTGCGGTGCTGAGCGCGGCCCCGAGTGCGGCCCCGAGCACGGCCTTTGCCGCCACGGTCGTCCACCAGCCCCCCGTCCACGCCAGCGGGCGGACGACGGCAGAGCAGCAGACGGGAGCAGATGAACGCGGCGCGGGCATAGCCTCGCAATTTAGCCACCCGAGAGGCGCAGTGGCGGTTCCGCCGTCGAAACTTGCGGCAGGCGCCGGTCGTAGAGTCCAGTGACCCTTCCACGAGTTCGCCCCGTGATCAGCCTCCTCATCAACCTCGGCATCTTCGTCGGCCTCTGGGCCGGCTACTCGGTGACCAAGGATTACGTCGCTCGGCGGCTCCGGTACGTCGATGCCGTCCAGAAGCCAGCCGCGCCGATCATTGCCGGGGTCCTTGCCACCGCTGTCGCCTTGCCCATTGCCGGTCTGCTGCCGTTCATCGGCGCTGGTACCGCCGTAGCCGCCGGGGTGGCGGTGGCGCTGGGCGTGATGAATGGTGTCCGCCAGATCCGTGGCGTGCTGCCGCCGGGCTAAGGCCCGATCGTAGCGAAAGCGGTCACAGGCGTTTACCGCCGCGACCGAATGGGGCAGTTTTCACGGATGTCCCGCCACGCCGTTCTCGCGGTCGCCCAGTTCCGCCCAGTCAAGGGCGAGTATGCGGCCAACCTTGCACGCCTCGGCGATTGCCTCGCCGAGGCGTCGCAGTGTCGCCCCGCCCCGCAGCTGCTGGTGTTCCCCGAGACCATCACGAGCGGCTACTTCCTGGAAGGGGGCGTGCGCGATCTCGCGGTCACCGCGGGCCAGCTCGCCGCGGACCTTGACCACCTGTGGCGGCAACGGGTCGGCAGCGGCACGAGCATTGATCTGGTGGTGGGCTTCTACGAGCGCTGGCGCGACGCGCTGCACAACTCGGCGCTGGTCGTTCGGGTGGGCGCACAGCCCGGCGGCGAGATCCTGCACGTGCATCGCAAGAACTTCCTCCCGACCTATGGGCTCTTCGACGAAGAACGCTTCGTCGAGCGGGGCACCGACATCGCCGCGTTCGACTGTGCGATTGGTCGCGCCGCGGTGCTGGTGTGCGAAGATGCGTGGCATTCCCTGAGCGGCACGGTGGCCGCGTTGGATGGCGCGACGGTGCTCTGCGTCATTGCCGCCGCACCGGCGCGTGGCGTCTGGCCACGCGCCGAGGCGGCGCAGGCTCCGGCGTCGCACGACCGCTGGGAACGCCTGCTGCGCGATGTGGCGGACGAACACGGTGTGTTCGTGGCCTACGCGAATCTGGTCGGGACCGAGGGCGGCAAGCAGTTCAGCGGCGGATCGATGGTGATCGGCCCACGCGGCGATGTCCGCTGCCGCGCGCCGCTCTGGGACGACGCGCTCGTGTCCGTGGACGTGGACCTCGATGACCTCGTGCGCGCCCGCTCGGATCAGCCCCTGCTCGCCGACCTGCGCGTGCAGTTGCCGCATCTGCAGCAGTCGATGCAGCGTGCCCTCAGCGGGACCCCCGCACGCACGCCGTGGGACGGCGCCGCCGCGTCGGTGGCTCGTGCCGCCGATGCCCGCGCCAGCGCCCACGCAGCGGCGAACGGCAGCGGCAGCGGCTTGACCGTGGTGCAGGCGGGCCTGCGCGACCACGGTGCGCCGCCGCCGCTGACGCTCGATCTGCCCCTCGTCGAAGCGATGCTCGTGCGGTTCCTGCGCGACGAGTTCGCACGGCGCGGGTTTGATCGCGCGGTCGTCGGCCTGTCGGGCGGTGTCGACTCGGCGGTGTCCGCCGCGCTCGCGGCACGTGCGCTCGGGCCCGCGAACGTGCTGGCCGTCCGAATGCCGTATCGGACCTCGAGCCCCGATTCGCTGGCGCACGCGCAGTTGGTGATCGACCAGCTCGGCCTCGAGGCGCGCACGGTGGACATCAGCGCGGCGGTCGACGGCTATCTCGCACAGGAGCCGGACGCCGACGCCACGCGGCGCGGCAACGTGATGGCGCGCACTCGAATGCTCGTGCTCTTCGATCAGGCCGCGAAGCAGCGCGCACTGCCGGTCGGCACGGGCAACAAGAGCGAGCGGCTGTTCGGCTACTTCACGTGGCACGCCGACGATTCGCCGCCGGTGAATCCGATCGGCGATCTCTTCAAGTCGCAGGTCTGGGCGCTGGCGCGGCATCTGGGCATCCCCGACGCGATCATCGCCAAGCCGGCGAGCGCTGACCTCGTGCAGGG
>JANRJP010000113.1:0-17566 GCA_033763905.1 Gemmatimonadaceae bacterium | reverse complement strand
GACCAGCTCTCGTGCGGTGGCGTGCCGAGCTGACCCGCGCCCGACCATTCGGCCACATCGCGCGCCGATTCGCCCGGCTTGAGCCGGACCAGCAGAAACTCGTGCGGGACCGTGCCGCGATTCTCGATGCGGATGACTTTGCGACCTCGGGTGACCGCGCGATCCAGCGTGATCGTGTGCTCGGTCGTCAGCGCCACGAGATCCGCTTTTGGCTCGGTCACGCGCGACGCGGGACCGGTCACCTCCACCTCGCCGATCATCCCGCGCATAAAGTGCAGCGTGCCGTCTCCCACCGGAACCCAGCAGATCAGCGCGTAGCGCCCGGGCGACAGCGCCTGCTGGATTTCGATCACCTGCCCCGGCATCGCCGCACTTGGGCCCCCGGCCGGCACCGCCCACGGAGGTGGCTCGGCGATCGACTTCGCCGCAAGAAACAGCACGAACAAGTCGGAGACCCGCTTGCCCTCGGACAGCTTGAACAGCTGCACGTGATGCAGCTTCTTCCCCGTGTTGCGTAGCCGGACGGTCACCAGTCCGGCCTTGACGCTGGGTGACACCTTGAAGGCGTAGTCCATCGCCGTGACGTCGAGTACGGCTGGCGCCTGTGCGGCGGCGGGGGCCACCGCGGCGGCCACGGCCACGGCCAACGCGGCGCAGGCGACGGAACGGCGTAGGCGCATCACGGGATCAGATCACCAGCGGGGTCAAGGAGCGCGTCGCCTGCTCGCGCTGCAACAAGGCAATAAACTCGGCGACCGGCACCACCACCTGCTTGCTGCCCGCGCCGCGCGAGCGCACCGCCACGGTGCCGGCCTCGGCCTCGCGCTTTCCGACGACCGCCATATACGGGACCTTCATCGTCTCGGCGTCGCGGATGCGATAGTTGAGCGACTCGCGCACCTCGAGATGCGCGCGGAAGCCCGCCTCGACGAGCTGATCGGTCACCCCCTGCGCGGCCCCCGCCAACTCGTCGTTGAGTGGTAGCACGCGCACCTGCTCCGGCGACAGCCAGAAGGGGAACGCGCCCGCGAAGTGCTCGATGAGAATGCCGATGAAGCGTTCGAAGCTGCCGCTCACCGCCCGGTGAATCACCACCGGCCGGTGCAAGGTGTTGTCATCGCCGACGTACTCGAGATCAAACCGCTGCGGCGCGGCGTAGTCGAGCTGAATGGTCCCCAGCTGCCACGCGCGACCGATCGAGTCGGTGACGTCGAAGTCGATCTTCGGGCCGTAGAACGCGCCGTCCCCCGGCTTGTGCTGATACGGCATCCCGGTGGCCTTGAGCGCCGCTTCCAGCGCCGCCTCGGCGCGATCCCACATTGCGTCGTCGCCGACCCGCGTCTCGGGCCGCGTCGCGAACTTGAGCGTCGCCTCGAGACCAAAGGTGCGGTAGTGCCCGAGGATGAAGTCCATCAGGAACTTCACCTCGGACTCGATCTGGTCCTCGCGCAGGAACACGTGGCAGTCGTCCTGTGCGAACTGCCGCACCCGCGTGAGCCCCGAGAGGGCCCCGGCGAGTTCGTTGCGGTGCAGGACGTCGAAGGTCACATAGCGCAGCGGCAGCTCGCGATACGAGTGCTTCTTCTGCAGGTACAGCAGGTAGTGTGACGGACAGTTCATCGGCTTGAGCGACGTATCGGGTTCCCCCGTCTCGTCGTTGTGCACGAGGAACATGTTCTCCTTGTACTTGCCCCAATGGCCGGACTGCTCCCACAGGGTCTTGTTGTACAGGAGCGGTGTCTTCACTTCCTTGAACGCGCGCTGCTGCCGTTCGCGCACGAAGTCCACGAGCGTGTTGTAGAGCAGCGTGCCGCGCTCGGTCCAGAACGGCGCGCCTGGCGACGTCGGATGCAGCACGAACAGGTCCAGCGCCTTGCCGACCACTCGGTGGTCGCGGCGCTTGGCTTCCTCGATCCGATGCAGATGCGCCTCGAGATCTTCCTTCTTGAAGAAGGCCGTCCCGTAGATGCGCTGCAGCATCTGCCGCTTCTCGTCGCCGCGCCAATAGGCGCCAGCGGTCGACAGCAGCTTAATGTGCTTGACCCACGACGTATCAGGCACGTGCGGGCCGCGACACAGGTCCGTGAACGGCCCGTCGGTGTAGGTCGAAATGACCTCATCCGCCCCGAGATCGGCGATGCGCTCGAGCTTGAGCGGATCGTCAGCAAAGGTCGTGAGCGCGGCATCCCGCGAGACTTCGGCCCGGACGAACGGGAACGCCTTGGCCGCGACCTTGGCCATCTCGGCTTCGAAGGCCGCGAGATCGTCGGGCGTGAACGGGGTGTCGACTTCGAAGTCGTAGTAGAAGCCGTCGTCGATCGCCGGGCCGAAGCCGATCTTGGCTTCGGGTCGGATGGCGCGCACCGCCGTGGCCAGCACGTGCGCCGCCGAGTGACGCAGCACGGCCAACGCCCGTTCGTCCTTTTCGGTGATGACCACGAAGGCCCCGCCCCGGCGGAGCGGCGTCGTCAGGTCCTGCACCTCGCCGTCGACCGCCACGGCAACCGCCGCCTTGAGCAGGCGCGGGCCGATCGAGCCCACCACCTCGGACGGCAGGGTGCCAAAGGGCACGGTGCGCTCAGCACCGTCGGGGAGACGCAGAACGAGCAGGTCGGCAGAAGCAGTCACGGGAAGTCCGGGGCGATCAACGAATGGCGCCGAGCAACGGCTCGACGCTCGTACCGTAGCGGAGATACAGGGCCGATCCCGCCACCACGAGGGCGACGATGACGGCGACAAACAGCGAGCGGCCGGCGGCCCCGAGGGCGGAGGGACGGCGCTTGGATTGTCCGGGCATTTCGATGGGGCCGCTCGTGGAACACAGGCGCGGGATTGGGTAACTTAATGGGCCGCTTGTCGCACCCGCCACGGAGCCAGAATGCCGCGCATTGTCACTCGCCAGGACGACGCTCACGACAACACCGGATTGTACGTCCTTGCGGCGGCCCTCGGCGGGATGGCCGCGGGGTACCTGCTCGCCACGCGCGCTGGCGGCATTGCCGGGCTGCGCCGTCGCCTGCGCGACCTGCTGGCCGACGAAGGGACGCTGCCGGAGGCCGCCCACGCGGCCCACGAAGACGACTACGAGGACGCCGACGACGACTCGCCGTGGGGCGCGTTAGAGGATCGCGTGCTGGCCGCCTTCGAGAACGATCCGGTGCTCGCGCACCGGGCGGTCGACATCACCGCCACCGGCCCGGATGTCGTCGAGCTCACGGGGTGGGTGCGCCGCGAACAGGAGCTCGAACACGCGGTGACGATTGCGCGCGGCACGCCGGGCGTCCAGCACGTCCGCAGCCGACTCTCGGTACGGCGCGCCGTCGGCGCCCGTTGACGGCACGCGCGGCGTCATCGCGTCGCCGCTTCGCCAACTGCCTTTCTCTCCACCGACCGGCCGACTCGGCGGTCGCCGGACTCTTGCTATGACGGTTCAGGAACTTCCCCCGCAGTACGACCCGCAAGCCACCGAACGCGCCCTGTACGCGGCGTGGGAGTCGGCCGGCGTGTTCCGCGCCGAGGCCGCGCGTAGCGTGCGCGCTGGTGGCGATCGCGATCCGTTCACGGTGCTGATGCCCCCCCCGAACGTGACCGCCATTCTGCACGTCGGGCACGGGCTCAACAACACGGTGCAGGATGTGCTCGTCCGCTGGCGCCGGATGGCCGGCGACGAAGCGCTCTGGATGCCGGGCACCGACCACGCCGGCATTGCCACGCAGAACGTGGTCGAGAAGCTGATCGCCAAAGAGGGCAAGACGCGCTTCGATCTGGGGCGCGAGCCCTTCGTGGCCCGCACCGAACAGTTCGTGCGCGAAACCGGCGGCCAGATTCTGCAGCAGCTGCGCGGTCTCGGTGCCTCGGCGGACTGGGATCGCACCGCCTACACCCTGTCGCCGTCGCTCTCGCGCGCGGTGCGTGAAACCTTCGTGCGCCTCTGGGAAGACGGGCTCGTGTACAAGGGACACCGGGTGATTCACTGGTGCCCCCGCTGCCTCACGTCGTTGAGTGACGAAGAGGCCGAGTTCCACGACACCAACGGCAAGCTGTATCACATCCGCTATCCGCTCGCGAGCGATCCGTCCCGCGCGCTGACCGTGGCCACCACGCGGCCCGAGACGATGCTGGGCGACGTGGCGGTGGCGGTGCATCCCGACGACGAGCGCTATGCGGGGCTGATCGGCCAGAAGCTCCGCCTGCCGGTGGTGGGGATCGAGATCCCCATCGTGGCCGACAGTTTCGTCGATCGGGAGTTCGGCACCGGCGCCGTGAAGCTCACGCCGGCGCACGACGCCAATGACTTCGACGCGGGTAAGCGCCTGGGCCTGCCGATGCCGGTGGTGATCGACGCCGAGGGCATTGTGCGCGCCGTGGACCCGGCCGATGCCGCGCGCATTCCGGCCGCCTTCGCCGGCCTCGACCGCTTCGCGGTGCGCAAGGCGATCGTGCAGCAACTCGAATCCGATGGCGCGCTCGAGAAGGTCGAGCCGCACGCGCACAGCGTGCGCCACTGCTACCGCTGCGACACGGTGGTCGAGCCGCGCCTGAGCGACCAGTGGTTCGTGAAGATGGCCCCGTTGGCGGCGCCGGCCTTGCAGGCGGTGCGCGATGGCCGCATTCGCCTACTCCCGGAGCGCTGGGAAGGCGTGTACGTGCACTGGATGGAGAACATCCGCGATTGGAACATCTCGCGGCAGCTCTGGTGGGGGCACCGCATTCCGGTGTTCTACTGCGATGCCTGTGGCTGGTCGAGTGCGCTCCGCGACAACCCCACCGCGTGCCCGAAATGCAACGGCACCGCACTCCGGCAGGACGAAGACGTCCTCGACACCTGGTTCTCGTCGTGGCTCTGGCCGATCAGCACGCTCGGCTGGCCCGCCGACCCCGCGCCGGACCTCAAGGCGTTCTACGGCACCGATGTCCTCGTGACCGCACCCGAGATCCTGTTCTTCTGGGTCTCGCGAATGATTATGTCGGGGATGTACTTCACCGGGCGCGTGCCGTTCCACACGGTGCTGCTGCACGGCACCGCGCGCGACTTACAGGGCCGGAAGATGTCCAAGTCGCTCGGCAACGGCATCGACCCGCTCGAAGTGGTCGAGAAGTACGGCGCCGATGCATTGCGTTGGACGATCGTCGCCGGGATGGGACTGGGCGTGGACGTGCGCTTCGACCCGACCGACCTCGACGCGTCGTTCGCGCCGGGCCGCAACTTCGCAACCAAGCTCTGGAACATCGGCCGCTTCCTGCTGCAGCAGGTGGGGACGGACACCGTGCGTCCGGTGCGAGACCTGGACGCCGCCTCGCTGCAGCCCGCGGACTGCTGGATTCTCGAGCGGCTCGATGCGGCGGTGGCTGCGGCCAACGTGGCGCTCGGGCCCGCGCGACCGACTGGCGATCACTGGACCACCGCGCAACGCACGCAGGGGATGCGGCTCGACGAGTACGCCGAGACCGCCCGCCGCTTCGTGTGGAACGAACTCGCGGACTGGTACCTCGAAGCGGTGAAGGGTCGCTTGGCCACGCCCGGCGCGGACCGCGAGGTCGCGCGTGCGGTGTTGACGCACGCCTTCGACGGCGCCTTGCGCCTGCTGCACCCGGTGATGCCGTTCATTACCGAATCCCTCTGGCAGAAGTTGCCCGGCCACGTCGACGGCACCTGGCTCGCGCGCGCAGCGTGGCCGACGCCGGCGGGTGTCGGCGTTGGCGAGCGCGCGGCCGCGTTCGAGGCCGCACGAGCAACGATCACGCTCGCGCGGGAACTGCGCGCCGAGTACTCGATTCCGCCCGGCACGCCGGTGCGCGCGGTGGTCACCGCCGCGCCCGCGCGGACTGCGGCCTACGAAGGACAGCGCGAGATGATCGCCCGAATGGCGCGACTCGAGCTGACGATCGGGTCGGACAAGCCGTCAGAGCTCGCGGCGCACGCGCTGCTGCCCGACGGTGCCGAACTGCACCTGCTCCTTGGCGGCACGATCGACGTCGCCAAGGAGTGCGCGCGCTTCCAGCAGGAGCTGGTGCAGTTGGAGCAGCAGCTCACCGGACTCGCCGCGCGACTGTCGAACGAGAAGTTCCTCGCCAAAGCGAAGCCCGAGATCGTCGACGGCGAGCGCGCGAAGCAGGCCGAGTACACCGCGCGAGCCGAGGCCCTGCGCAAGAAGGTCGCGTCGCTGTGCGGCTAGTTCGGCTCGCGTGGTTGGGGCTCACCGCAGGGGGAATCGGCTGTGCGTCGCCGATGCCCCCTCCGGGGGGACCGCCCGACACCGAGCCTCCCAAACTGCTGTCGGTCACGCCTGACAGCGGCACGGTGAACGTGTTGCCGCGCGCCGTGGTCTTCACGTTTGACGATGTGATTGCCGAGCGGGGAACCGGACCCACCGGGCTGGCCGCCAACGTGCTGGTGTCGCCCGTCAGTGGCGAGACGTCCGTCGCCTGGAGCCGCGATCAACTGTACGTGCGCGCCAGCAAGGGCTTCCGGCCGAATGCGGTCTACACCGTCACGCTGGTTCCCGGGCTCACCGATCTTCGCGGCAACGTGATGAAGACCGGCCGCACGGTGGTCTTCTCGACGGGCGGGGACATCCCCGACACGCGTGTGGGCGGCATCGCCTTTGATTGGGTGAAGGGCACCCCGCTCACGAAGGGCTACGTAGAAGCGATCCGCCGCGCCGACTCCACCGTGTATCTGGCGCTCACCGACTCCAGCGGACGATTCGCGATGCGCCACCTGCCGCCGGGTGAGTACACCCTGCAGGCCGTCAGCGACGCGAACACCAATCGCAAGCGCGAACCGCGCGAAGCGTGGGCGTCTCAAGTGGTGACCCTGCGCGACACGCTGGCGGCCGAACTGCTCACCTTCGTTCACGACACGCTCGGGCCGCGCATCTCGGCGTTTGCCATTTCCGACAGCCAGACGATCAAGCTCACCTTTGATCAGCCGCTGCTGCCCGAGTTCACACCGCGGCCGTCACTCTTTGCGATCGTGCGCGCCACGGCTGATTCCACCGCCGTGCCGCTTCGCGCCGTCCTCAGTGTGGCGGCGTACGACTCGCTCGCTCGACAGCGCAAGGCGCAGCGCGCCGACACCAGCGACGCCTTGGCGCGCGCCGAGCCCCCTGCCGCCGCGACGCCTGCGGTACCGCTGCCGGTCCGCGCCGATACCGGCGCTCGGCGCGGGACACGGTCCGACTCCGTCACGCCGCCCCCTAAGCCCAGCCGCCCCAGCCCCATTTCGGATCTCGTACTCGAGCTGGCCGAGCCGCTCACGCCGGGTACGCGATACGTCGTGCGGGCCGACAGCCTTCCCGGGCTCCTCGGCGCGTTCCGCAAATCGGAACGCGTCTTCCTGACGCCGGCGGCACGCGACACCACCGCCACCGACAGCACCCGCCGCCGCGCTCCCGCGCGTCGGCCGGCGCCGCGTCCCCCTGCCACGCCCTGAATTCGCCGTGCCCCGCCCCGCTGCCTATCTCGATCGCGACGGAACGATCAACGTCGACACCGATCACGTGCGCGACCCCGACACCGTCACCCTTATCCCCGGTGCAGCGGCGGCGATTCGTCGACTGAATGATGCGGGCGTGCCGGTCGTGATCGTCACCAATCAGGGCGGCATCGCGCGCGGCATCTTCACCGAAGCGCAGTACGAATCGGTGCGTGAGAAAGTGTTGCAACTACTCGCGGCGGAAGGGGCACACATCGATGCGGTGCAGCACTGCCCGCATCACCCCGACTTCACGGGGCCGTGCGAGTGCCGGAAGCCCGGCTTGCTCAACTACCAGCGGGCGGCGGCGGCGCTCGATCTCGATCCGGCGCGGTCGCTCTTCGTCGGTGACCGCCTGACCGATGTGCTCCCCGCCGCCGCGTTCGGCGGGATGGGTGTGCTGGTGCCCTCCGACCGAACGAAGCCGGCGTACGTCACCGAAGCGCGCGAGCGCTTTGCCGTCGCCGACACGCTCGGTGAGGCGGTCGATCGGTTCCTCGCGAGCCTCGTCACCGCGGGAGCCCCGGCGAAGTGACGGCGAGCCGAATTGCCGTGTTTGCGTCAGGCGGCGGCTCGAACCTCGAGGCGCTGCTGCAACACCTCGACGCCGTCGGGGGAGCGCAGGTCGTGCTGGTGCTGAGCAACAAGCCCGACGCTGGTGCCGTGGCCAAAGCTGCGCGGCGCGGCATTGCGACGCACGTGATCGCCGATCCCGCGGACGGCAATGCCATCGTCGCCGTCCTCGACGCCGCTGACGTGGGGACCATCGCGCTCGCGGGCTATCTCAAGATGATCCCCGAGGCGGTGACGCGTCGCTGGCGCGGCCGGATGCTCAACGTGCATCCCTCGCTGTTGCCGGCGTTTGGGGGCCACGGGATGTACGGGCGCCGCGTGCACGAGGCGGTGATTGCCGCCAAGACCAGCACCAGCGGCGCGACCGTGCACTTCGTCGACGAGGTCTACGACCGCGGCCCCATCCTCGCGCAGGCCTCCGTCCCTGTGCGCCCGGATGACACGGCGGTCTCACTCGCCGAGCGGGTGCTCGGCGTCGAGCATCAGTTGTTCCCCCGCGCCGTGCACGCGCTCGCGACGGGCGTGGTCGAGTTGGGCCCCGACGGTCGCGTGCACGGGGTCGTTCCTGCAGTGCCTTCCCTCTCCTCGTAACCGTTCGGACGCCCGATGCCTCGCGCCCTGCTTTCTGTTTCCGACAAGACCGGCCTCGCCGACTTTGCCCGTGCCCTCACCGAGCTCGGTTGGGAACTGCTGTCCACCGGTGGCACGTCCAAGGCGCTGCGCGCCGCGGGGCTCGCCGTCACCGACGTCGCTGACGCCACCAAGTTTCCCGAGATGCTCGACGGCCGCGTGAAGACGCTGCATCCCGTCGTGCACGGCGGCCTGCTCGCGCGTCGCGATCTGCCGGAGCATATGGCCGCCATCGCCGAGCACGGCATCGCGCCGATCGACCTCGTGGCGGTGAATCTCTATCCCTTCCGCGAGACGGCGGCGAAGCCGGGCGTCGAGTACGACGACGTGGTCGAGCAGATCGACATCGGCGGCCCCTCGATGGTGCGCTCCGCGGCGAAGAATCACGCCGCGGTGTACGTGGTCGTGGATCCTGCCGACTACGCCGAGGTGCTGACGGCCATTCGCGCCGGTGGCGATCAGACGACACTTAAGCGTCGACTCGCCGGCACGGCCTACGCGCACACCGCGTCCTACGACGCGGCGATTGCGCGCTGGTTCGCCGATCAGCGGGGCGAGACCTTCCCCCCCGAGCTGTCGTTGCCGTTCCAGCGCCGTCAGGCGCTGCGCTACGGTGAGAATCCCGACCAGCGCGCGGCCTTCTACGTGGACGGCCAAGGCGCCGGACTGGACGGGCTGGTACAGAAGGGCGGCAAGGAACTCTCGTTCAACAACCTGCTGGACCTGGAAGGCGCGCTGCTGGCCGTGGATCCGTTCGCCGGCGAGCCGGCCTGCGCGATCATCAAGCACACGACTCCGTGCGGCCTCGCGATCGGCGCGACGGCCCTCGAGGCCTACCAAAAGGCTCTGGCCTGCGACCCCATCTCGGCCTTCGGCTCGGTGATTGCCTTCACCGTGCCGGTGGATGACGCCACGGCGGAAGCGGTCTCGTCGCTGTTCGTCGAGTGCATCACGGCGCCGTCGTTCTCGGCGGGCGCGGTGGAGATTCTGGGCAAAAAGAAGAACCTCCGCGTGCTCGAGGGCAGCGCGCGCTGGCCGAAGGGCGCGATGGACGTGAAGCGCGTCCGCGGCGGCGTGCTGCTCCAGGAGCGCGTGCCGGTGGCGCTGGACCGTGCGGGCTGGGTGGTGAAGACCACCCGTCAGCCGACGTCGGCCGAGTGGGTGGATCTGTCGTTCGCGTGGCGGGCGGTGGCGAGCGTGAAGTCGAACGCCATCGTGCTGGCGCGCAACGGCGCCACCATTGGCATTGGCGCGGGGCAGATGAGCCGCGTCGATGCGTCCTACCTGGCCGCACACAAGGCGCAGCTGGCAGGGCACGACACCGACGGCGCGGCGCTGGGCTCGGACGCCTTCTTCCCTTTCCGCGATGGCGTGGAGCAGGCGGCCAAGGCGGGGGTGACGGCGATCATTCAGCCCGGCGGGTCGGTGCGCGACGACGAGGTCGTGGCGGCGGCGAACGAGTTCGGGATGACGATGGTCTTCACCGGCCAGCGCCTCTTCCGGCACTGAGCTGGGACGAGCCGAGCCGCACCGGTCACGGTGTGGTTTCGGCGGTGAATGCGCCCCCCGGTAGCCCCCTACCGGGGGGCGCATTCCGCTATCTTTGAGGGATATGTCCGACGCCTTGGCAATCGACGAACGCCCGAGCTACACGGCCGCCCTCGCGGTCGGGCTCGGCGTCTTCCTGCTGTACCTCGTTACGCTGTCGCCCAGCACGGCGATGTGGGACGCCTCCGAGTACATCGCGGCGGCGTACACGTTCGGCCTGCCGCACCCGCCCGGCAACCCGTTTTTCGTGATCATCGGCCGCTTCTTCGCGGTCCTGCCGATCAGCGAGAACGTGGCGTGGAAGATCAACGTCCTCAACGCGCTCGCGAGCTCGGCCTCGGCGGCGATGTGGTTCCTGATCACCGAGCGGGTGCTCACGAGCTGGCTGCCCAAGCGCTGGATGCGCATCACCGGCGGCGCGTTGGCGGCCCTGATCGGCGCCACGGCGTTCACGGTGTGGAACCAGTCGGTCGTCAACGAAAAGGTCTACTGCATCTCGCTGGTCGGGCTCGCGATTTCGTGCTGGCTCGTGGTCCGCTGGTGCGATGATCCGGACGGCCCCAAGGCCGACCGCTTGCTGGTGCTGACGGCGTACCTGATGGGCTTGGGCTACGCGAACCATATGGCCGGCTTCCTGACCGGCCCGGCCCTGCTTGTGGCGGTGGCCGCGCGTCGCCCGAAGACGTTCCTGCGCTGGCGGTTGATTCTCGCGGGGACTGCCGCGCTCATTCTGGGGCTCACGCCCTTTGCGACGCAGCCGATTCGCGCGGCGTTCAATCCGCCGCTCAACGAAGGACAGCCGACGGCCTGCCGAGAGGGGCTCAAGTTCGATTGCACCTTCTCGAAGGGCACGTACGACGCCTTTATGTACAACTTCAACCGCGGCCAGTACGGCAAGCCCGAACTGAGCGAGCGGCAGGCGCCCTTCACCGCGCAGCTCGGGATGTGGTGGCTGTACTTCAAGTGGCAGTGGATCCGCGACTACAGCGGCACGTCGTCGGGTCTGCAGGCCTCGCTCGCGGCGGTCTTCTTCGTACTCGGATTGCTGGGCGGCTGGGTGCACTGGACGCGAGACCGACGAAGCTTCTGGTTCTTCGGGCCGCTGGTGTTCTCGCTGACGCTGCTCCTGATCTTCTACTTGAACTTCAAGTACGGCGCGTCGCAGGCACCTGAGCTCGGCGACACCGTCGCGCGCGAGGTCCGCGACCGCGACTACTTCTACCTGTGGAGTTTCTCGGCGTGGTCGGTCTGGGCCGCGCTCGGGCTGGTGTTCGTGTGGGAAACGATTGCGGCCGCGATTGGCCGCGAGTCGATCACGTTCGGCGGCAAGACGGTGGAACTGCCGTCGATGAAGGGCTGGATGGCCGGCACCCCGGTGCTGGCGCTGGCCTTCATTCCGCTGGTGAGCAACTGGACGGTCGCCAGCCGCGCGGGGCACACGGATACGCGCGACTTCGCGCACGACCTACTCAACTCGGTCGAGCCGTACGGCATTCTCGTGACCGTCGGCGACAACGACACCTTCCCGCTGTGGTACGCGCAGGAAGTCGAGGGCATTCGCAAGGACGTGATCATCGCGAACACGTCGCTGCTCAACACCGACTGGTACACGCGGCAGCTGATCATCCGGCCGACCTTCGAGTACGACGCCGCGAAGGGTCCCGCACTGTATCGCGGGAAGACGTGGCCGAAGCCGTCGAAGCCGGCGCTGAATATGTCGATGACCGATGCCGACAAGGTGCCGCTCTACTTCGAGCTCACCCAGGCGCAGGTCTTCGAGAAGGGTGGCATTCGGGCAGTGCTCGCGCCGCAGACGTTGGGCAAGGGGTACCTGGAGCGGGCCGACATCTTCGTGCTCCGCTACATCCAGGACGCCTTCCCCGAGCGGCCGATCTACTTCAGCCGCACCTCCGCGTCCTACGGCGAGCAGCTGGGGCTGGGCGACTACCTGCTGACGCAGGGGTTGGCGCGCAAGTTGTTGACTGCGAAGCCCACGACCGGCCGCGACACCGTGGCGATGCAAGGCCAGGGCTACGTGGACGTGGCGCGCACGAAGGCGCTGTGGGACAGCGTGTTCGTCGGACAGGCGTCGCTGATCAAGAAGGGGAACTGGGTCGATCGCCCGTCGGTGGGCATCCCGTACCTCTACGTGAGCACCGGCCTCGTGTTGAGCGACATTATGGCCTACCGCGGAGACTCGTCGGTCGAGCGGGCCAAGGTCCTCGAGACGACGCGCCAGCTCGCCCGCGCGATGAATCTCGGTGAGGTGGCCGACGAGCCGCCGCCGTTGCCGGTGCAGGATTCGCCGGCGAAGACGGCCGTGCCGAGCAAGGGGGGCGGCCAGTAGTGCGCCGCCTCTTGGGCGCCTGCGTGGGTGTGGCGACGGCCGTCTTGGCCGCCGCGACGCCGCTGCGCGCCCAGATCTTCGGCGCGTCGCGCGAGTTGCCGAAGCCGTTCGCGAAGTACTCCGAGGCGGCGCTGGCGATGCGCGACAGCCTGCGCACCGCGGCGTCGCCCGTTGCAACCGATCCCGGCCGCGCCGTCGTGGCGCGGGCGCGCTCGGAGATTGGCACGCGCTACCGTCTGGGTGCCGCGGCGCCGGGCAAGGCGTTCGACTGCAGCGGCTTCGTCCGCTGGGTGATGAGCGCGTTCGACGTGGCCCTGCCCCGCACCTCACGCGAGCAGGCGCGCCTGGGCCAGGCGCTGCCCAAGGACACGGCGGTGCTCAAGCCGGGCGACCTGCTCACCTTCGGGACGGCCAAGCGCATCTCGCACGTCGGCATTTACGTGGGCGACGGGCGCTACATCCACGCCAGCTCGGCGCGGCGCGGGGTGATCGAGTCGTCGCTCGTCAAGGACGATCGACGCGGCTGGTGGCGTGGGGCGCGGCGCGTGATTGCCGCGGACTCGGCGGCTGTGGATTCGTTGTTGCGCCTGCCGCAGTAGCCGCGTCCTGTCGTTGGAGGGCTGGCAGAGTGGTTGAATGCAGCGGTCTTGAAAACCGCCGTGCCGGCAACGGTACCGTGGGTTCGAATCCCACGCCCTCCGTGTTTCGCTGATCGTCGACCGACCCCCGAACGGGCCGCCCACTCAGGGCGGCCCGTTCGCGTTGCTGGAGTCGGCGCGCGCGGCCCGGTTCGGCTCCAGCGGCAATCCCGCCGCGCGCTTCGCTTCGATCTCCTGCGCCGCTTGCTTGATCCGCGCAAAGCGCGCCGCCGTCGTCGGATGCGTGGTGGCGTACTCGATGCTCTCGGGATTCTCGAGCGCGACTTTGCGCCAGATCTTCGCCGCACCGCTCACGGGAAAGCCCGCCCGCGCCATCAAGTACATCCCGACGTAGTCGGCTTCGTGCTCGAACTCCTGCGAGAACCGGTTGCTCGCGAGGTTCGCGAAGGTCGACGTGAAGGTGAACGTGCTATCTCCCGCACCCTGCGTCCTGCTGAAGATGTCGAGCAGGAGACCGAGCACCGCACCGGTCGCGACGTTCTTCATCTGCTTGTCGATGTGTTTCTCGACGGCGTGACCGAACTCGTGGCCGAGAATCACGCGCAGCTCGTCGTCGTCGGCGAAACGAAGCATCCCGGTCGTGACCCAGACCTCGCGGCCGTCCGTATAGGCGTTGAGATCGCTCGTCGGCACCGCCACTGCCGAGATCGGACAGATCGGTGTGAAGGGCGGCAGCGGCAAGGTGTCGATGCGCGGTGGCGCGGTATCGACGCGAATCGGCAGCGCCTGCTCGTCATCGGGGGCAACCTCGCGCAGTCCGGGACCGCGGCGCACCACGAGAAAGCGCCACGGCGTGGCAGACTCGTATGGATTGATCCACGTCGAGAGACTGTCGATGCCAGCGCGACCCTCGGGCACGCGGAGCGTGTCGAGTTGCAGCACCCGATCGCCATCGCGGACGCCGGCGCGCGCGGCCGCCGAGCCCGCCACGACGTGCGTGACCACTACGGTATCGGTCATTCCCAAGGCCGTCGCCGCGGCGCGGTACGCGGGATCGATGACGCGACGATTGGCGACCTGCACACCGCTGGCCATCCGGACCGGCATCGGGCACGTCGTCGTGGTCGCCCGCTGGAAGTCCCACGCCAAGCGCTGCACCCGCTGATTCTCCCGAAAGACCGACTGCACCACGAGCTGCTGCTGCAACAGTTGCTCGGCGTCGATCACGGCGGGATCGATGCCGTCTTCATACGTGGTCGGGGCGAGACATCCCGACATCAGGACCGCGGCAAGGGCGGCGGAGATGTGACGTAGCATACCAATGGAGTTTTACCAGCGAGGTAGCAGCAAGGTTTCGCGCGGGATGTGACACTCCCCGCCACCGGCGTGCCAAACCCCGACCTTAACGCCGCCAGCTTTCCTGCGTCCACCACGGCGAACACGTCAGGCGCGACCGCGCCCGCAGACAGTGACCTCAAGCCGCGAGACTCCGATGATCCGCACTTCTCTTCGACTCCTGACCGTTGCCGGCGCTGCGACGCTGGCCGCCTGCAACCTCGACAACAGCGGGCCATCCGCCGAGGACAGCGCGATCAACCTGGCCGTGGCGCAGTCGTCCGGGCAGGCCGTCGCCAACGACCTCTCGGTCAACCCCGGGCTGACCAGCGAAGCCACCGGCACCGGGACCTTCCTCTCGGTGGACGGTCTCAGCAGCGAGGCCGAAGGCTCGGCATTCAGCCGCCAGCCGGCCGGCTGCAACCTGCTCGCGGGTGCCTTCCCCAAGTTCCGCTGCGGTCGTTCGCAGCGTCGTGGCGGCCCCGGCGGGATGCTCGGTGATCGCGACTTCGAGCGCACGATCTCGTACTTCGACGCGGCCGGCACGGCGCAGACGGGCTACGACACGCTGACCACGGCCCGCATCGTGTTCGAAGTGGCCGACACCGGCAGCTACAGCCGCACCCGCGGCGGGTCGAGCAAGAGCGACTCCAGCGCCCGGTCGCGCGTGGCCACGCTGAGCAACCTGGTCGGGCATCCGGACACGCTGCACATCTGGAACGGCGTCGCCTCGGGCTACCACCGCAGCACGATGACCACGGCGGCCGGCACGCGGACCCACGAGATGATCTCGTCGGACACGACGACGAACCTCCGCTACCGCCTGCCGCGGGCAACGAATCGGTATCCGGTGTCCGGCACGATCATCCGCAACGTCTCGGTGACCCGCGTCCGCACCCCCACCGATAGCGCCGGCACCACGGTCAACAAGACCCGCCGCGTGGTGATCGAGTTCAACGGCACGAGCACGGCGACGATGACGGTCAACGGCGAAGTGTTCGACCTCGACCTGGATACGGGTGAAGTGACGCCGCGCGCCTGATCGGCGTCTGGAAGGAGGCAGGACCATCAGCGCGTCGCGGACCGTTCCCGCGGCGCGCTGATGCACATCTCCCAACACCGTCGACGATGAGCCGCCTGCACGTTGCGTTGCTTGGACTTGCCGTTGCGGCAGCCTGCGCCTCGGACGCCGGACCTGCCCCGACCGACGTGGGGCCGCCCGATGCCGCGGCTGGACTGCGCGTGGTGCAGGCGGATCGGGCGCTCTACGCGGCGTTCCCGACCGAAGTCCAACTGCTGTCGCAGCCCGGCCTTCCCACCGATGCCTCCGGACTGATCGGTCGAAATCGGTCGTGGGGCGCGATGTACGCCGCCCGATTCCAGATGGGCACCGGGAGCGCACTCCGCGGGGTGCTCGCCGCCGGCCGCGCGGATGACATCGCGAGGGCGTTTCGCGGGATCGAGGCCGGGCTCGCGACCATCGAGCCATCCGGGCGCCTGCCGGCGACGGTACCTGTGAGCGTCTCGATGGGCGCGACGCCAAGCGAAGCGGATGTCGCGAGCGGCGCCGCGTTCTTCCTTGGCGACGCGTGTACGGCCGTGCTGGCGTTGGAGCAGACCGTGACCACCGGCGCGGCGATCGAGGCCGCACGACGTAGGCGCGTTCGCGAACAGCTCGTGTCGGCCGCGCGGTGGCTCCGGACCACGAGCGCGGCACTCGCGGCGGCGGATGCGCGCGCCCCGAATCGACTCTTGTTCGACGCGAGGGCATTCGAAGCCTGCGGGGCGCTCGCCGGGGATCAGGTGCTGCGCGACGAGAGCCGTTGGTTCGTCTCGGCAGCGATCGCTAGCCTTCGCGCGGACGATGCGTTCGACGAAGGCGGCGGCTGGGATACCAATTATCAGGCCGTGGCGATCGACATCGGCCTCGACGTGCTCACGGTGCTGCCCGCCACGTCCGCCAGAGACTCGCTGGCGTCCACGCTCAGCCGAGCCACGCGATGGCTGACCGCGCGCGTGGGACCCGACGGCCGCGTGAACTCCGCAGGCAATCGACGGACCTGCGCCGGCGGGGAGTCGTTTCTGGGTGAGCCGAAGCGATTGTCGTTGTCGAGTGTCATCGCGGCCCTCGCCAAGTCGAGCGTGACGGACGGGACGGCGCCGGTCGACGTGGCGGCCGCAGCGCGCCGCGTGTCGAGCTGGGCACAGGCTCAGCCGACGGCGGATCCGTGCTTCGAGTGGTAGTCCGGCGGTGGGGACCGCGGTTGCGACGCGCGGCGGCGCGGAACACCGGGTGGTCAGCCGTTGGTCGTCTGTCGTCGGTCACGAACTGATCACCCGCTACTGTCGACCGACTGCTGGGTTCTTTGGGACGGGGACAACACAAGCCGAGGGTCGTGGGTTGCTGGTGGTGAGTCATCAGCTGAGCACTGAACAGCCTGATCCGATGACCCTCAGCGTGCGTTGTCGCTCAGCCGGGACTGCGTGGTCGGTCGTCGGTTGCCCGTCGTGGGTTCGTGACTGACGACTGAGGACAGGCGACTCCCCGCTCGTCGAGCCGGCGGCGATTGGGCGAACCGGCGGTGTGCCGCCGAACGGCGTGGTCGGTAGTCAGTCATCGGTCACGAACGGATGACCCGCTACCGTCGACCGACTGTTGGGTTCCTTTGGACGGGGACAACACAAGCCGAGGGTCTTGGGTCGCTGGTCGTGAGTCATCAGTGCACCCCTGCCCAGACCTTCCCGCCGCGCCCCCCGAACCGCTAAGTTGCGGGGCTAAGAGGTAAGGAGCGGTGGCCGAGAGGCTGAAGGCACCGGTTTGCTAAACCTGATGGCGTTGGTGTTGTGCGCGGTTCGGAAGCCCGGCGCGGTAGCGGGGACTCACGTGCCAAATCACTGCGCTCCAACGAGTTACGGCCAGTCGCCGCCATTTCTCGACGGCGATGTGCCTTGAACGCAGCGGCTTCCGGGTGCGCAAAACCATCGATTTGCGCATTCAATGCGCACCGGATGCGCACCCGGTGCGCACCGTGCGGACGCACCGTCGGTACCCGCTTG
>JANRJP010000103.1:0-39816 GCA_033763905.1 Gemmatimonadaceae bacterium | reverse complement strand
ACGTGGGACTCGACCCACGCGATCACCGCCGCCGAGAAGAGCGGCTGACACACACGAATCATCTGCAGGGCAATCCGACCACCCGCAAAGACCGGCTGCGCGCCGTGGGCGGGAATCGCGCAGGCGCTGCAATCCACGTACAGGGTGTCCGGGTCGGCGGGCACCGTGCCGCCGTCGAGCACCAGATGATCACGCTCCGCCGCCTGCAATCGTCCCAGGCGAACCACATCCCCGACCTGCCGCAACAGCGCGAGTTCGCTCCGCGAGACGACCGCGCAGTGGTACATCTGCGGGGTGACCGCCGGATCGAGACGCATCAGAACGCCACGCTGCTCCAGATCCGCGAACAGGCCGTCCATCGACGTCGCCGCCGCGATCGCCTCGAACTGCGTGATGAGGTAGCCACTCGTCGTCGGGAAGTTCTCGAACCCGGGCTGGAAGTTCGCCCGGTCGAGCAACCACGCGTCGCGCGGCATAATCCACCGAATGCGATCACCCGAAACGCCCTGCGTCAGCAACCAGAGCACCGTATCGATGGCGGTCTTGCCTGCTCCGACGACGGTGTAGCGCGCGTACGCACGGTGCGGATCGGCCAAGCGGTTGGGCGAGACGCAGTCCACGCCTGCCGCCACGCGATACCGCGGTGGCCGCCGCGCAGGAATCTCGGTACCCGTGAGCGTCGCATCCACGAGCTTGCGGCGCGGCCGAATCTCGACGGTCGCACCGGTCAGCAGCGAGGTGGCGGTATGGGCACCGTCGGCACTCGCCGACACGTCGTGATTCGGCAGGAACGTCACGCGCCCAGAGGGCAGGAATCGCTCGTGCATCACCGCATCGAAATGCGCCAAGACCTCGGGCCCTGTGGCCAGGCTGTACATCCCGGCGTTGGGACCAGTCGCGTCGGTCGACCACGAGCTGAGTTCACGCGATGCGACGCCGTAGTACGCCGACGGCTGGTGCAGGCGCACGAACGGATACGCGTCGTTCCAGTGCCCGCCGGCGCGATGGCGGCGGTCCGCGATGACCACCGATGCGTTGCTCTCGCTGAGCAGCGTATCGACAAATGCCATCGCGGTGCCGCCGGCACCAATCACGAGATAGTCAGGCTCGAGCGGAGCTGTCGACATCGGCACACCTCGTCGGATCGCAGGTGCGCCTAATGTGCGTGCCGATGTCGCGCGCCGACAGAGCCGCTACCGCCGCCTGCCGCCGCGACCGCCCGGGGCCACGATGATCGGCACACCAACAAACCCGCGCGCGAACGGCGACCCCCAGCCCAACCCATAACCCGGCCAACCCCAGCCCCAACCGGCGGCGCCATAGAAGAACGGGTCGTAGTACGGGTAGTTCATATACCGACGACGCTCGCCGTTGTCGTTCGTCTCCACTTCGAGCGGCGCGATCGCGACCGACGCATTCCCCTGCACCTCGCTGCACTTCCGGCGCTGCTTCTCGGCCTTGGCCACCAGCTTGCCGCCGACCCAGAGTTGCGCGTCTTCCTTCGACGGCGACTTGAACTCGATCTGCTCGCGCGCAGCCAGCGTGACCGGAACCTGCGAGTTCCCCTTCTCGACGCCCAAGGTCGCTTCGACGACCTGGTCGCCTTCGTTGCGCAGCACGAAGGTGTCTTCGCACAAATGACCGAACGTCAGGTGCACCTGACTTTCGACCGATGTGCGATTGACGACGCTGATCTGCGCGTGGGCCGACGCGGGGGCCGACAGGTAAATGAGCGCGGCGACGGTGGCGGTGGTGCGGGTGGCCATTCGGGACTCCTGACGACTGGAAATGACGGGAGCGCCGAGGCCAACGCAGACGCACGACTCCCCCAAGGAATGACCGGGAGGGGGAGCCGGTCGCGGCGTTGTGGTAGACGCCGGATGCCCTGCCGCGTTAAGCCCCTTGCCCCGCGGGGCTGGTCCACACCGTATGATTTCCGGTGATGCGCCGACTCGCCCCTGCCCTCGCCCTTGTCGCCGCGGCCGCCTTTGCCGCCTGCAGCGATCCCGCCGGCACCGATACCACGCCGATCGTCCCGCCCCCGCCGGTCGATACCAGCGGATTTCTCTTCGAGTACACCCCGCCCGCCGGCGCGCCCAACATTGCCACGGTGGCCGTGGCCGGGTCGTTCAATGGCTGGAGCACCACCACGAACCTGATGTCCCGCCGGACCAACGGCACCTGGTTCGCTCGGATCCTGCTCGCCGATGGACAGTACGAGTACAAGTTCCACATCAACGGCACCTGGCCGGTCGACATGTGCTACGACCGGACCTGGGGCGACGCGGCCCGCAACTTCGTCATTCACGGGGCGGCGATCACCTGCGTCGCCGACGGCAACGGCGGCCAGAACGCGCTGATCACCGTGGGCGCGGCCGACACCACGCTCGGGTTCCAGCACACGCCCACCACGCCCGCGCTCCTCTCGCAGGTCGGGGATCGGCTTTCGGTGCGTTTCCGCGCCAACCTCGGCGCCGCGCGCAGTGCCGTCGTGCGCATCGGCAGCACCGACGTGCCGATGCACAAGCAGTTGATCAACCGCACGCAGGAGATCTGGCGGGCCGCGATCCCCGCCACGGCGTCGAGCTATTCCATCGTCGTCGATCGCGCTTCCGGAACGCAGACCTTCGGACCGTTCACCGTCCCCGGCTCCGTCTTCCGGAGCGTCTCGTGGGTGGGCAACGGCGTGGGCTACCAGATCTTCCCGGATCGCTTCGCCAACGGCGATCCCGCCAACGATACGCTGGCCCTGAGCACCGACGAGTACTGGATGCTCCCGACGGCGCTGCAGACGACGACGCCCATCTTCACGCCGCAGTGGAACGGGCCGCTCACCGATCGCCACTGCTGCCATCAGTACTTCGGCGGCGACTTCGCCGGCGTGGTGAGCAAGCTCGATCACCTGCAGTCCCTCGGTGTGTCCCTGATCTACTTCAATCCGATCTTCCTCAGCGGATCGGCCCACGGCTACGACACCTGGGATTACACGCAACTGGACCCCGCCTACGGCGACACCACCGCGCTTCGGACACTGCTGCAGGCCGCGAACGCGCGCGGGATCCGCGTGATGTGGGACTTCGTGCCGAACCACACCGGCGTGGGCAATCCGCAGTTCCGTGATGCGGTCGCGCGCGGCACCACGAGCCCGTTCTGGGACTGGTTCACCTTCAAGGTCCCCGCCGCACAGGTCCAGATCGGTAACGCCGCGCACTACGAAGGCTGGTGGGGCTACGGCTCGCTCCCGAAGCTCAACACCACGCGCCCCACGGCCCGCGCCTACCTGATGGACGTCGTTCGCCAGTGGACGCAGTTCGGCCTGCACGGGATTCGGGTGGACGTGCCGAACGAAATCACGAACCGCGTCGAGTTCTTCCGCGAATTCCGGCAGACCGCCAAGGCGATCAACCCCGAGGTGTACCTCGTCGGCGAGATCTGGCAGCGTGATGCCAGCTGGGTGCAGGGCGATCAGTTCGACGCCCTGATGAACTACGCCCTCGGGCAGGAGGTCATCGAGAAGTTCGCGATGGGCCAGGTCACGGGCGGCTCGGCCCTGCAGTCGATGGCCCAGTTGTTCGCCGAGTATCCCGAAGCATCAAGCGCGATGCTGTTCAATGTGATCGCGACGCACGACAATTCGCGTCTGCTCACCAAGATGGGCGGCGGCAGCTTGGGCGCGGTGCCGCCGGCCGACGCGCTCGCGCGGCAACGGCTTGCAAGCGCGATGAACTACGCGCTCCCCGGCATCCCGCTGACGTGGCAGGGCGATGAATGCGCACAGCTCGGGGCGACCGGAGGTCGGGACGAGCACCGGTATCCGGTGCAGTGGGATCGTTGCGACGCGGCGATGCTCGCCCACTACCGCCTGCTTGGCCGCTTGCGCCGCGACACGCCCGCGCTGCAGTCGCCGGCGATTCGGCTGGTGCAGGGCGTTGGCAACACCGTGAGCTGGTTGCGTGGCGAGCCCGGCGCCGGCGAGGTGTTCGCGGTCTTCAACGCGGGGACCGCGGCGGCAAGCGTTCCCTTGCCGACCGGTTCGTGGACGGATCTCGTGACGAATGTCCCCGCCACCGCCACGGTCGAGGTCCCGGCGCGCGGATTTCGATATCTCGTCCGCAGTTGACGAGTTGGCGCAGCACGCGGTAGCTATCGGGACCTGCTCGTCCACCTTTTGTTGGAGGGTACTGGAATGCGAGCCACGAGGATGTTGGTGCTGAGCGACTGCTCCTGCTGCGGCGGGGCTGGTTGCTGCTGTTGCCGCTAGGCAACCATCAACGTTCGCCCATCGCTGGACACAGAGGCCGTTGCGTCAGTGCGCAACGGCCTCTGTCGTTTCGGATTGGGGCAGCGCGCCGATCTCGCCCGCGCGAGTCAACCCCACGCGGAAGAGAATCGGCCCGAGCAGTTCGTTCACCGCAATCACGGCGAAGAAGACGTCGCGCATCGCCACCCCCCGCTCGGGATATGCCTGCGCGACCGCCGACGCGAGTCCGATGGCCACGCCAGCCTGCGAGACGAGACCCATCCACACGTAGCGCCCTTCCACCGGCGCGCTGGCCCATCGGCCGCCGAGCCACGTGCCAACGCGGATGCCGACGATTCGCAGCACCACGATCGGGATCACGAACGTCCACGACGCCGCGATTGACGCCGGCGACAGTTCCGCACCGGCCAACGCGAAGAACACCACGAACACCGGCGTAGCCGCCCGCTCCATGGCGTGCCGGAAGCCGTCGCCGATCTCGCGCGGCGACACGTTCTCGGCGACGAAGCCAGCCGTGAGCAGCGTCAGCAGCACTTCGACGTGCAATGCGCGCGCGAGCAGGCTTCCGAGAAACGCCATCACCAGCGCGAAGAGGAACAACTCCTGCTTGAGAAAGCGCAGATACAGCGCCACCAGCGCACCCAGCGCGGCGCCGACGATCGCGGCACCCGCGATCTCCCAGATGACGGCGCCCACGGTGCTGCCAGTGGCATCAAGGCCGGACGGCGGCGCCAAGACCCGCGCCAGGGCGAGCGCGCCCGAAAAGAGCAGGACAACGGCGACATCTGACACCAGGACGACCCCGAGCGTCGTCCGCGCGACAGGCCCCTCGGCGCGGGTCTCGGACAGCAGCGCCATCGTCACCGCCGGCGAGTGCACGACCGCGATCGACGCGAACAGCAACGAGAACGCGGCGAGTTCGGCGAGTCCCCCCGAGGCGCGGATGAACGGGAGCGCGTCGCCGAAGAGCGCGGTCGCGCCGGCCAGCAGGACGAAGGTGACCGTGATTTCGGCGCCAAGCAGCTTGGCGATCGTCGGACCGCGACTGCGCACCTCGCTCCAGCGAAGTTCCGCGCCGGCGAGAAAGGCAATCAAGGCGATGGCCAGACCGCTGACCGGCGCGAGCCGGTGCGCCGCATCGGACGTCACCACGCCGAGGACGCGCGGACCAAAGACGAATCCTGCGGCCAGATAGCCGATGATCTTCGGAAGTCCGATCCGACTCACGAGTTCGCCGACGCTGTACGCGCCGAGGATCAGGAAGCCGAACGTCATCAGCCACTGCGCCCCGCTGCCGGGCTCACCGAGCAGGCGAACGAGGGCACTCGCGCCGAGCAGAATCAACAGCACGATCAGCCGCCTCATCGGAACACCCGAACCGACTGGAGCACCCGCACCGAGCCAACGTCGGTCAGAATCATCGAGCCGACCACCGTCGCGAAGACGAGCCCCCCTTCGGGCAAGGTGCCCTGCAGGAGATAGTCCATTGCGAGGATCAGCGCGAATCCACCGTGACCGATCAGGGCGCGCCCCCATCCCGGCCCCAGTTCATCGACCGCTGCGTTCGCCCGTGCAGCAAGGCCACCGCCACCGACGCGCGCCAGTGGGCGAACCAGCAACACCGCGGCGGCAATCGGCAACGCGGCTGGCGCCGGCACCTCCCACAGCGCCCCGGCAAAGATCAGCAGCGCGAAGTAGAACGGACGCTCGACGCGCGCGAGGGCGGTGAGCATCACGGTGCGATTCGTTCGCGAGTTGCCAAGAATCACGCCGAAGACCATTGCGGCAAAGACCGGCGACAACCGCAGCGATGAGGCCGCGCCACTCACCAGCACGATGACGCCGGCGAGCGAGACGAACACACGATCCGCCTTCCGCTCGTCCCCCACGAAGAGGTGAAACAGCAGGCCACCGACCAACCCGATCGCGATCGTGACCACGAACCACTCGGTGGGGACCAGCCGCCGCGGCAGCGACGTGGGGCTGTCGTGCACGAGGGCAAACAGGAGGGCCAGACCCGCACTCGCGATCCCGGCCAGCATCTGCGTGCTGACGCTCACTTGGCGAACGACCGGATCGCGCGCGGCGGTCCCCTGCTCCACGACTTCCAGGCCGGCGCTCGACGCCGGAAGCGACGTGAGCGCGAGGCCCGCGGCAACCAGCAGTGCGATCTCGTCCGGAAGACCAACCAGCCGCGCGCCGACGAGATACGCGCAGCCGCCCGTCGCGACCATCGTCACGGCCGCCTCGGAGATGGCGATGCGGTAGCGGATCGCCGGCGTCCGCACGAGCACCGACAGCACAAAGCGGGCGCCAACCAGCGCGCCGATCCACCCGAGACCGAGGGTGATCAGCGGCTGGAAGCTCTCGATGGTGTCCGGCGTGAGTACCCCAGTGGCCTGTGGCCCCAGCACCACGCCGAGGACGAGATACTCCGCCCCCGACACGAGGGCGAATCGCTTGGCGAATCGCTCGAAGATGACGTGCGCCGCGAGATACGAGCCAACGACTACTGCCAGCAGCAGCAGCGAGTCGCGCATCAGGGCGGCAGGAGCACGAACTCGTCGCGGCGGTTCCGCGCCAGTGCGTCCTCGTACGCCCCCTCGACGGCAGGACGTTCTTCACCGAACGACACCGACAAGAGCCGCGACGGATCAATGCCGCGGTTGACGAAGAAGCGACGCACGGCGTCCGCACGACGCATCCCGAGTGCGAGGTTGTATTCGCTGGATCCTCGTGCGTCGGTGTTTCCCTCAATGCGCAATTTGATCTCGGGGAACCGACGCAGGATCTCGAACTTGGCCTCCAGCAGTGCTCGCGAATCCGCGTCCAACTCGGCGGAGTCGAACTCGAAGAACACCTCGTCTCGCAGGACGGTCGTATCTGGTGCCGCCGTGTTGGGACCGCCCCCCGAGGAGACCGTGCCCGTCCCCTCCGCCGAGGCGCTCACTCGATCTCGTCCGACAGCGGGCGCTCCGGATCCCGCCGTGGCACTCGCTGCACCGCGCGCCGACGGAGCCGACGCCGCATCCCCGCTCGGCGCAGCGGGTGCGACGGTGGCGACCGCGCCGCTCCCCGTGGCGGGTGCCGTCTGCACCGGTGCCGAGGAACACGCCGAAATGACGGCGGTGACCATCCCTGCGATCGGGGCGTACACTCGTTCGAACCGCATAGCGACCTCCTGATGGGTGGGTCCGGAACGGCCGGCCGGCACCGACCGAAACATTGACGTCAATATATTAGCGTCGCTCCGGTTCGAACAGCATCGGCGGCTCGTGGTCCGACCCGCCAAGGGCCGTGGCCAGCCGATCCAGACCTTGCGCGAGCCCGCGCAGATCGCGTCGCGACAGGCGCGCCAGCGCGGTCAGGACTTCATCGGTGGGGGGGGCGGGGGCCCGTGCGGCGAGCTGGCGGCCACGCGCGAGCAGTCGCACGACCCGACGTCGGGCGTCCACCGCGTCGCGCTCGCGCCGGACGAGACCGCTGCGTTCAAGGCGCTGGACCAGCAGCGATGCCGCGCTCTGGCCGGTTCTCGTGGCGTCAGCCAGCTCACCGATCGTCAGGGGACGCGGTGACCGGGCGAGCACACGCAGGCAGTACAACTGCGCGTTCGTGATGCCGGTGCGCGATTCCACGCTACGAGCCGACGCGGTGAGGCGCGCGACGACGCGCCGTAGGGCGACCAAGGCGCGATCGCGGTCCGCCACCTCGGCCGCCTCGCGACGACGCGTTGGAGTAGTCGACGACAATGGCATGGCGGGAACCCTACCGGCGACAATCTCGGGATGCCACTCCTTGCGAACGCTGTGGCCGGCGTCTGCGTTTGGCGGATATGTCACCCACCCGACGCGACTTCCTCGCCACGACCGCCGCGGCCGCCGCGGTCGTCGCCATCGGACCACGCCTCGCGCACGCGGCGCCGACCCCGCTCGAGGCCCCGAGCACCGAGCCCTTCATCGCCGACCTCACCGCCGACGCCCTGAGCGCCGCGCGGGACGCCGGCGCCTCCTACGCCGACTGCCGGATCGGCCGCTACCGCCGCCAGAGCGTCGCGGCCCGCGAGCGGCAGATCCAGAACGTGTCCGACAGCGAATCGTTCGGCTGCGGCGTCCGCGTGCTCGTCCAAGGAAGCTGGGGCTTCGCCGCGACGAGCGATCTCTCCACCGCTGGCGTCGTGAAGGCCGCGCGCGAAGCCGTGGTGCTGGCCAAGGCCGCGCGCGCGGTGCAGAAGCGCCCGGTCGAGCTCGCGCCTGTCAAGCCGGTCACCGGCTCGTGGATGACGCCGATCACGCGCGACCCGATCGACGTGCCGATCGAAGACAAGGTCGCACTGCTGCTCGCCGCCAACGAGGCCGCCCTCAAAGTGCCCGGCGTGCGCTTCGCCAACAGCAGCCTGTCGCTGCTCCGCGAGGTCAAAACGCTCGCCACCAGCGAAGGCACGCTCGTCACGCAGACCTTCGTTCGCGTGGGGCCGGGCTTCACCGCGACGGCGACGGCCGATGGCGACTTCCAGGCGTACACCGAAGAGCTCGCTCCGCGAGGCTCGGGCTGGGAGTACGTCGAGTCGCTCGACCTGCCCGGTAACGCCGCGCGCTGGGCCGCGATAGCCGCCGAGAAGCTCAAGGCCAAGCCGGTCGAGCCGGGGCGCTACGATCTGATTCTCGACCCGACCAATCTCTGGCTCACGATCCACGAATCCATCGGCCACCCGACCGAGCTCGATCGCGCCGTCGGCGAAGAAGCCAACTACGCCGGTACGTCGTTCGTCGCGCCTCCGGAAGCCGTCCTCGGCAAGCTCAAGTACGGCACGCCACTGCTCAACGTGAAGGCCGACCGGCTGCAGCCCGGATCGCTCGCGCGCTGTGCGTGGGATGACGAAGGCGTGCCCGCCGAGGAATGGAACATCATCGAGAAGGGCATCTTCAAGGACTACCAGACCACGCGCGAGCAGGCCGCGTGGATCGCCAAGCAGACCGGCGTCCGTCGCTCGCACGGCTGCTCGTTTGCCGACTCGTGGAGCTCCGTGCAGTTCCAGCGGATGCCCAACATCTCGGTGATGCCGGGCAGCAAGGAGACCTCGCTCGACGACATCGTCGCTGCGACCGATCGCGGCATCGTCGTCAAGAACCGCGGCTCGTGGTCGATCGACAATCAGCGCTACAACTTCCAATTCTCGGGACAGGTCTTCTACGAAGTCCGCGGCGGCAAGATCACGGGGATGCTCAAGGATGTGGCGTACCAGAGCACCACGCCGGTCTTCTGGAACGCGATGGATATGATCGGCGGGCCGAAGTCGTACTGGCTCGGTGGCACCTTCAGTGACGGCAAGGGACAACCGGGCCAGGTCAACTCGGTCAGCCACGGCTGTCCGCCGGCGCGTTTCCGCAACGTCAACATCCTCAACACGGGGCGCAACGCGTGACGCCGAAGTCGCTCTTCCTGGCGGCCGAGGCGCCGCACCTCGACGAAGCCGCCGCCCGCGCGCTGGCCCAGCGTGTCCTGGGCTTCTCTACCGCCGACAGCACGCGCGTGAACATCACCAGCGGCTGGGACGGCAATTCGCGATTCGCCACGAGCCAGATCACTACCAGCGGCGGCATCACCGATACCTCGGTGACCGTGAGTGCCACCATCGGCAAGCGACGCGCCTCCGCCACGACCAATGTGCTCGACGACGAGTCGCTCAAGCGCACCGTCGACTTGGCGGCGCGTCTCGCCAAGCTGAGTCCCGAAGACCCGGAGTTGATGCCCGACTTGGGCCCGCAGCAGTACGCAGCCGTGCCCGCGTACTCCGACAGCACCGCCGGTCTCGCGCCGGATGTGCGGGCTGGTGCAGTGAAGGCCTTGATGGATGCAGCGCTGGCCGAGCGCGGCACGGCCGGTGAGTTGGCGATCGCAGGCTTCCTGCAGGCGCGCGCGGGGTCCGTCGCCGTCGCGACGAGCGCCGGTGCCTTTGCGTTTCATCGATCCACCGACGTGAATCTCGGCTGCACCGTGCGCACACCTGATGGCACGGGCTCGGGCTTCGCCGGCAGTGGCGCGCGAGACTGGCGGCTCATTGATCCCGCGCAGCTGGGCCGCGTCGCCGCGCAGAAGGCCGTGGCGAGCCGCAAGCCGACGGCGATCGAGCCCGGGATGTACACGGTGATTCTTGAGCCGCAGGCCGTGGGGGATATGATCCCGCAGATCGTCGGCGCACTCAACGCCCGCACCGCCGACGAAGGCCGCAGTGCGTTCTCGAAGCGTGGAGGCGGGACGCGCGTCGGTGAGAAGATCGCCGACGAACGGGTGACGCTGTATTCGGATCCCGCCGACCCCGACTTGCTCTCACAGCCGTTCGATGCGGAAGGGCTGCCGATCGGTCGTCGCACGTGGATCGAAGGCGGCGTGCTCAAGCAGCTCGCCTACTCACGGTACTGGGCGCAGAAGAAGGGCGTGCCCGCCACGGGTGGTGGGGGCGGTGGAGGCGGCGGCGGTGGAGGCGGTGGTGGTGGTGGCGGGCTCAAAATGCTCGGCGGCACGCAGAGCCTCGACGAGCTGATTGCGAGCACCGAACGTGGCGTGCTGGTGACCCATATGTTCTATATCCGCTCGCTCGATCCGCGCTCCATTCTGCTCACGGGCCTGACCCGCGACGGCACCTTCCTGATTCAGAACGGCAAGATCACGAAGGCGCTCAAGAACTTCCGCTGGAACGAGAGCCCCTTGTTGATGCTCAATCGCATCGAGGCGATGGGCCGCGCGGAGCGTACGGGCGTCGGCGAAGTGATGCCCTCGCTCAAGATTCGCGACTTCAACTTCACGTCGTTGTCCGACGCGGTGTGAGCCTGCGCGGGGCCGACCGACGATGCCGTCGGTCGGCCCCGTGTCGTGGCACTAGTTTGCTGGGCGTATGGCCTTCGCCGACTTTCTGGCCTTTCGCCGAGCGCTCCCACCGCCGCCGCCGCTGACGCGGGTCGATCGCCAACTGCGCGGTTTGACCTTTGCCACCTACGCGACGCCTGCCGTCGCTGACGCCACGCCGGCCCTCTGCACGAACGGCGGGATCATCTACGATCACAAGCTGTTGTGGCCGGCGTTCTCTCCGCTCGCGGACGAGCGCCAACTGCACTTCTGGGATCAGCGGGGCCGTGGCCGGTCGCAGATCCCGCCGGGCGCACGCGCCGCGCGGGTCACGCACGATATCGGCGATCTCGCCGCGCTGATCCCGGTGCTCGCGGCCGAGTCGCCGACGGGCACGATCGATTGCATCGGGCATTCGTGGGGTGCCGGGCTCACGATCGCGGCGGCGGCGACGGCCACGACCGCCGCTCGCGAGGCCCACCGGCCGTCTCCGGTGCGGCGCGTGGTGCTCATCAGCGCCGTCGGGCCCGTGGGTACCTGGCGCGCAGCGCTGCTCGACACGGTACAGCACAAACTCACGGGGGACGCCCGACAGGCCTTCGTCGATGCCCTGGCCGTGCTGGACCACGAGAGTTCGATCGAAGCGCACGCCCGCTATTCGGCTGCCCTCTACCCGGCCTGGTTCCACGATCCGGCCTTCGCCGAGCTGTTCACGCCGCCGCGCGCCACCTCGGCGACTGGAGCCGCGATTGCCACCCACTTGTACCGAGACGGCTACGACTGGCAGGACAGCATCCGGGGCTTCGACCGGCCGACGCTGCTGCTGCACGGTGTGGACGACCCCCTGCCGGTGGCGCAGTCACGCGCCACGGCGGGATTGCTGACCGATACGCGGCTTCACGAGATTGCGGCGTCGGGCCATATGCCCTTCTGGGAACAGCCCGCCACCTGCTTCGCCCTGATCCGCGACTTTCTCAACGCCCCGTAACGTGTCCCGCTCGTTCCTTCGGTGGTTGCTGGTCGTGGCCGTCCTGCTGGCCCTGCCGCTGATCAAGCCGTTGCTGCGTGGACCGGGAATGACCATCACGCGTCGGCTCAGCGCCGGCACGGTGACGGTCGACACGACGATCACGACCGACCGCGCCAGCGGCGGACTCCCCGATTCCGCCGAGGCGGCCGCGCGGAGCGACTCGGCCTGGGGCCGCATCATCGCCGATGGCGCCGACACGTGGATCGACGATGTGATCGCCGAAGGCGATTCGCTGCTGCACCGCTGGCCGGTCGATGGTACGCGGCTCGTGCGGCTCTGGCTCGCCGACGGTCGCGACGTGCCGAACTGGGACGCGGGGTTCCCGGCAGCGGTCGAGGACGGCTTTGATGCGTGGACGCCGGCGCGTCTGCCAGTCCGCTTCCTGTTCGTTGCCGATTCGTCGGCGTCCGATGTCGTCGTGCGTTTTGTGCACCAGCTGCAGGCACCGGCGGTGGGGCTCACCAATGCGCGGGCGATGAACGACACCATCGTCGCCGGCACGATCAGCATTGCCACGTCCCGCAGTGACGCGAGCCCGCTCGCGATGCACGACATTCGCCGCACGGCGATGCACGAAGCGGGTCACCTGCTGGGGCTCACGCACACGTCGGATTCCACCAGCATTATGGCGCCGCTTTCGCGGGCGAACGAGCCGACACCCCGCGACCTGGCCACAGCCGCGCTGCTCTACCGCCTGCCCTTCGGCTCGGTGCGCGCTGGCGGACGACGCCCACCGCTGGAGCCGCCACCGACGGTCACGCCCGTCCGTGGCGACTCGACGCCCGCTACCAGCTCACCGTAAGCGTCAGCGGCTTCTTCTTTCGCACGACGCTTACGCTCGCCGCGCGATCAGCGGACGAGAACGCCCGCCGCAGTTCCCGCACCGACGAGACCTCGGTGTCGCCGACCTTCTGAATCACGTCCGCACCGCGCAGGCCGCTCGACGCCGCCGGCGATCCATCGGCCACGCTCACGACGAAGACACCCTTCTTCACGCCAGTCAGTTCCGCGAGATCCTCGGTGAGGGCGCTCATCTGCGCGCCGAAGAGAAAGGCATTGCCGGTCTCGCTGCTGAAGTACGTGAAGCCAGGGGGACGTGGCGGTGCCGGGACATCCAGCGACGGCACCATCACCGAAATCTGCCCGCCGCGCGTCTCGATGCGCGCCTCGCGCTCGGCCCGCTCGCGAAACAAGCGCACACGGTCGATTCCGTTGCCGCTATCGCCTTCGAGGAACACGCCGACCACGGGATTCTGGCCGCGCATCAGTGGCAAGGGCGACGGCAGCTCGCGGCAGATCTCGCCATCAGCCGAGCCCGGCCGCTGGGTGATCTCGACCTTGAACGACCGCTCCTTGCCCGCGCGACGCAGCGTGACCGGCAAGGTGGTGCCGGGCTTGAGCAGCGTCTGGAAGTTCAGCGCATTGCCCTTCACTTCCTCGGTGCCAAGCACGGTGATCGAATCGCCCACCGCAATGCCCGCCCGCGCCGCCGGTGAGTTCGGCGAGATCTCTTCCACCACGATCGGCCCCGCAAAACGCAGGCGCGGGCCGTCGGGGCCAGCCACGACGGACTGCGGCGGCGTAAAGGTCACGCCCAGCCAGCCCTGCGGACGATCGTTCTGCTCGCAGATCACCACCATCGGCCCGCCGGAGTTCGTCCGCGAGATGCGCGCGCGCATTTGCGCCCGCTGCTGGGACCGCAACGACTCCAAGTCGCGACGCAGCCGCGCGATCTCGGCGTCGATGTCTTCAACGCGGCGCGTCGTGTCGCGCCCTTGGGCCGCCAGTGGCGTCGCGGCGACGGCCGCGAGCAGAGCGACCCGCGAGAGCTGCAGGGAAATCGAACGCATCGTGTCCTCAGTACGCCACACGCACGGCCACCGGTTGCGCGTTGCTCAACTGCTTGAGCGTCGCTTCACGGGCCCCGAGCGTGGCGAGGTAATACTGGTTGATGACCGGATCCTGCGGCGCGGCATACAGCGCCGCCCGCGAGGTCGCGACCATTTCTTCGAGCGCGGCCAGGCGCGTCTTCACCTGCGCCACGTCGCGCGTGCCGCCAGCGGCGTCGGTCGAATCGTGCTCGGCCAGAAAGGCCGCCGCGAGCCGATACGTGCGTTCTGCCTGCTCGAGCGCCGTCGCCGCATCTTCGCGCGATGCGAAGTCCGGTGCGGTGTTCGCCACCGGCGTCGCGGTCAGTTCGCCGTCAGTCGGCGTGCTCGACCCTGACGTGAACGTCGGCAGCGCCGAGCCGCCGGCCGACACACGGCCACCCACCACGCCGCCGGTGACGAGCACCAGCGCCGCCGCCGCACGCAACGCCCAACGCAGCACCGGCCGCGAGGCCCGCGGCGCGGCAATGTCCGTGACCGTGCGCCCCACACCGCCACCGATCGTGCCATCCGCGCGCAGGTGCTGCGACAGCGATTCCCACGTGGTCAATGGCGGTCCGACGCGCTCGCGCTCGGCGCCGGCCAACTCGACCAGGCGCCGCATCGCCTCGAGCTCCGCGCGGGTCGCCGCGCTCGCCGCGAGCAGCGACTGCTCGTCCGGCGTCGCCGGCTCATTCACGAGCGCAGCGAGTCGTTCAGGAGGGAGATGTGGCATACGCAGAATCACGGAAGTCAGGTGTATCGAGCAGGGGACGAAGCCACGTCCGAAGACGGGCGCGTGCCTTGAAGAGCTGGGACTTGGAGCCGCCGACCGAGATGTCGAGCTGCTCCGCAATTTCCTCGTGCGTGAATCCCTCGACGTCGTGGAGCACGAACACCGCTCGTGCGCCCGCGGGCAACCGTTGCACCGCCTCGTCGATCGTCCGAGCCAACATCGTCCGCTCCACTGGAGCGTCTGCGGCCTCGGTCGCCGCAGAGTCTTCGTCGATCGCCGTATGCAACGCGTCGAGCCGTTTCATCCGTCGCAGCGCATTGAGCGTCCGGTTCACCGCGATCCGGTGCGCCCACGTCGAGAACTGACTGTCACCTCGCCACGCCGGCAGCGCACGGAAGATCTGAATCCAGACCTCCTGTGCCACGTCCGCCGCGGCATCGGGATCACCAACCAGCCGCCGCACGACGGCGTCCACGTAGGGCGAATAGCGCGTCCACAACGAGCGCAGGGCGCGTTCATCGCCAGCGATGGCCAGTCGGACGGTGTGCGTATCGTCGGTCATCTCGTGCAATGAGTCACCTGCACCCGCCAAAGGGTTTCCTTCCCGGCCAGTGAATCGTCTTGGCAGTGTCCTTGACCGGACGAGCCGACCCGGGAACATTGCGAGAGGGACGGTCCCGGGGGAACCAATCCCGCGGAACGTCCGATACTTCAGGTATAGCCCGGTTCCGCGCTCGTCCACCGTACGACTTTCCGGATTCCCCGTGCTCCTTCCGCTGCTCGCGCTGCTCCTCGTGTCCGACCCCGCGCCCACGGGCGCCGAGGGCCGTCGCGTGGCGCGCCGAGGCGAGGGGCTCCCCGATGCCAAGCCGTCGGCGGTCGGGATGGCCGCGCATCGCCTGGAGGCCATCGACCGGGTCGTGCAGCGCGGCATCAAGAGCGGCGGGTATCCCGGCGCCGCCGTCGTCGTGGGACGTCGCGGCTACAGTGTGTTCGCTCGCGGCTACGGCCGACTCTCGTGGGACGACGCCAGCGCCGAGGTCTCGCCGGCGCACACGATCTACGACCTCGCCTCGGTGTCGAAGGTGGTCGGGACGACCGCCGCCGCGATGGCACTCTTCGACGAAGGGCGGCTCAAGCTCGACGCCCCCGTGATGGAGTATCTGCCGGCCTTCGCCGACGGCGGCGCGAAGAACCGCGTCACCGTGCGAATGCTGCTCACGCACCGGAGCGGACTCCCGGCCGGACGCGACCTCTGGCGCATCGCGCTGTCGCCCGGCGAGGCGCGACAGGCGTTGCTCAACACGCCGATCCGCTGTGAACCCGGCGATTGCTTCGTCTACTCCGACCTCGGAATGGACGTGCTCGGACTGGTGCTCGAAGAAGCCGCCGGCGAATCGCTGGACAGCTATCTCGCCCGCCGCGTCTTCGGGCCGCTTGGGATGACCGATACCTGGTATCGCCCGCCAGCGGAGCTGCGCTACCGCATTGCCCCCACCGAACTCACTCCACCGCGCGGATATCCGCTGCGCGGCGAAGTGCACGACGAGAATGCCTACATCCTGGGCGGCGTCGCCGGGCACGCCGGCCTCTTCAGCACCGCCGCCGACCTGTCGGTGTTTGCGCAGGCGATGCTCAACGGCGGCACGTTCGGCGGCGCCCGCGTGTTCGCCGACTCGACCGTGAAGCTCTTCACCGCGCGCAGCGCGGGAGAGCGCGGCCTCGGCTGGGACACCTGCGCCGGCAAGCACGGGTGCGGCGACTTCTTGGGCCCCACGGCGTACGGCCACATCGGCTATACCGGTACGTCCGTATGGATCGACCCCGAACGCGAGATGTTCGTCATTCTGCTGACGAACCGCGTGCACGCGGCGCGCGCACGTCGGCCCGCCAAGGTCATCGCCGACATTCGTGACGACTTGGCCGACGCCGCGGCGTGGGCGGTCGTCGACGAACCCGAGATCGCGGTCCAGCAGGTCGCCTTCCGTGCCGACAGCCGCGCCGGGTGGAATCGGCCCGTCCGCGTGAAGAAGGCCAAGAGTCGTCGCCCGTCGCGCGGAAAGGCCTCGAGCGCTTCGACCCGTTCGAAGTCGGCCTCGACCGCAAGAAAGTCCACGGCGAAGAAGACCAAGTCCTCCGCGAAGCCGACGAAGAAGAAGGCCACGACAGCGAAGGCCAAGTCGGCGACGAAGAAGCGGCCTAAGTCAAAGTCCTGACGACACTTGCAGCAACTAGCTTCGGCGTTCCAATCCGACTAGATTATTCACGTATGTCGGATACCGTCGAAACCACTGACCCGCAGGCCCCGCTGACCACCGATCAGGTCAAGCTGGCCTTGCGCAAGGTGAAGGATCCCGAGCTCAACTTGAACATCGTCGACCTCGGGCTCATCTACGACATCAAGGTCGACGCCGGCAACGTGCAGATCGACATGTCCCTGACGTCGCCCGGCTGCCCGAGCGGCCCGGAGATCATGGGACAGGCCGACCAGGCCATCAAGAACGTGCCCGGTGTCTCGGACGTCGCGGTGAATCTGGTGTGGTCGCCGCCCTGGTCGCCCGAGCGGATCGAACCGCGAATTCGCGCGTATTTGGGCTTCTGAGCGCCGCACCTGCTGTGCAGGGCACGCCTGACTCCTTCCGGTCGATGCAGATGCGGACACTGTGGGGTTGGCTCATGATCGGTGGCCTCTTCGCGTTGGATGCACGCGCATCGCTCGGCGCGCAGGGCGTTGCCCCCGCGCCGCAGGGCGGGGCGGTCGGTACCGCCGTCGCCGCCGTGACCCGGACCATTCAAGCCCTCTTCGCCGCTGCCGAACGCAATGACCTCGCTGCGCTCGACACGCTCTATGCGGGAGACAGTCTGCTGGTCATCGAGGGCGCCGGAATCAATCGCGGATGGGCAGACTATCGGGACAACCACCTTGCGCCCGAGCTCAAGGAATTCCGGAACTTCCGATATCGCCCCTTTGAGATCGAAGCGAGGGTTGCGGGCAACGTCGCGTGGGCAACGTTTCGCTACGCACTGCGCGCCGAGTTACCGAACAGCACGGCCGATGTGGTTGGTCGCGGGACGGCAATTCTGGAGCGGCGCGGTACCGGCTGGGTCGTGCGACTGACCCAGACAGCCGGCCGAGCACGCCGACCCAGCGATCCCCCGATGCCGTAATGCCGTCTCACCTTTCCGAAGGAGTCTGATCGATGCGAGGTCGCGTCGCCGTCGCCATCATGGTTGTTTCGCTGGTGCTTGGGGTGCCCGTCCGGGCGGCGAGTCTGCATCCGAGACTGCTGAAAGCAGCGCCAGCAGCGGACAGCCGTTCAGCGGAAGCGACAAAGGAAGTCGCCCTCACATTCAACGAACCACTCGATCTCGCGCTCACGCGCGTCACGGTCCTGCGGGGGACCAGCGCGGTCGCCCTACAACCGCTTCGGCTGGCGCCCGCCGATGACAAGACCGTGCTTGCCACGGCGACTGCGCCGTTCCCGGTGGGTCGATATGTCGTCCGTTGGCAAGTCACCGGAGACGACGGCCACCCGGTAAAGGGCGAGTATCGGTTCGAGATCATCGCCGCCAGTGGACGGTGACTTCGGCGTCGAGTCGCCGGTTTTTGTCGGCATTCGTGCCGTTCTTTCAGCCTGCGGCATAGGACTTATCGGGGTCCTCGCCCTGCGATTCGGGATCCTCGCTCGCTACCAAGGTCCCGACCGCGAGGCGCTCCGAGACAGCATCCACGAGCGACTGCGACGTTGGATCGATGTGCTCGGACTCACGGCGCTCGCGGGGACGCTTGCCCGCCTCGTCGCGCAGCACGCTGCAGTCTTTGGCCCTGACGCGGTGCTCGATCGCGGAGCGTTGGCGACTCTGCTGATGCGATCTGGATGGGGGCGCTCGTGGTGGCTCGCGGCCGGTTCGTCGGTTGCTATCACGTGGTTAGCGCCGCGACTCCGCGGCCCGCGCCCCATCGCGTGGTCGGCCTTGGTCCTCGCAACGCTGATGTTCGTGATCTCGCAACCCTGGTCGGGACATCCCGCTGCAAGCCCTCAACCAGCCCTCGCGATCCTCACGCAGACGCTGCACGTCATCAGCGCCGGCTGCTGGCTCGGGGGCCTTGCGTTCGTCACTCTGCTTGCCATTCCTGCGGCCGCGCGGCTGTCCGAGCCCACCGCGGAGTTGCCGGACGCGAGAATTGCCGGACTTGTCCGCGCGTTCAGTCCAGTCGCCCTGGGAGCCACCACGCTGCTGGTGACGAGTGGAGCCTTCACTGCGGTTCGGAACCTCGGCACCGTCAGCGCGCTGACCGCGAGCCAGTACGGTCGCACGTTGGTGATCAAGTTGGCACTCGTCGCGCTCGTCGCGGGCATCGGTGCCTTCAATTGGCGACGCGTGCTGCCGCGACTCGGTCAGCCCGCGGCATCGGCGCAATTGCGACGATCCGCGCGACTCGAAATCGTGGTGTCGGTACTGGTGGTCATCGTCACGGCCATCCTGGTCGCAACGCCAATGCCCGGCGAATAGCGCTCGTCCAGCGGCGAGGCAGTCGTGCGGTATTTGCTCAGGCGTCCGCGTACGGGCTATCGACGGGCGAGAACTTCGCCAGCGCCTTCACGAACTCGGCGCCCATCAGTTCGACCTGCCACTTCCGCAACTCCGGCAGCTCAGCGAACTCCGACACATCCCGCGGCAGGCGTCGCACCACGGCTTCGAGCCGCTCGCGCGAACACAGCACTCCGGGATCCAGATCGAGCTTCGTCGCCCACGCATCGCGCACGGCCTTGAGCTGCCCGACCTTGTGGTCGAAATCCGGATCGCGCGAGAACCGCGGCCCCTTCGGAAAGCGCGGCAACTGCGCCTCGGGCAAGGCATCGGCGCGCTTGAGCATGTCGAGCAACTCGCTCGCGTACCGCTCGAACAAGCCGCGCGGCATCCCCTTCACCTGCGACAGCACCTGCTTCGAGACGTCGGTCACCTTCACGATCTCGAGCAGGACGTCGTTGCCCAGCACGCGGAAGGTCGAGCGATCGAGCTCCTTCGCGCGCGCGTCGCGCCACGGCACCAGTTCGCGCAGACGCGCCAGTTCGCGACGCGTCAGATCCCGCGCGCCCTTCACCCGCAGAAACGCCGTGTCGGGCTCCTCGACGGGCCAACGCGTGCCTTCGAGCCGCGCGAATTCTTCGGCAGCCCACGACCAGCGCTGCTTCTGCTGCAACTGCTCCGCCATCTTGTCGCGCAGCTCGGGCAGCCACGCGGTGTCGAGCACGGCGTACGCCAGCATATCGTCGGTCAGCGGACGCATCGACCAGTCGGCGCGCTGGTGCTTCTTGTCGAGCTTGATGCCGAAGTGCTGCTCGAGCAGCGCCGCGAGCCCGAAGGCCTTCACGCCCAGCAGCTGCGCGGCGATGCGGGTGTCGAAGATCCGCCGCACGTGCCAGCCGTAGTCCTGATGCAGCAGCCGCAGGTCGTAGTCGGCGTCGTGGAAGATCACCTCCACCTCCGGCGACTCGAGCAAGGCGCCGAGCGCGGCCAGCGACCCGATCGGTAGCGGATCCAGAATCGCGTGGCGGCCAGCCGCCGTGAGCTGGAGCAGGTAGATGCGATCGACGAAGCGATGGAAGCTTGCCCCCTCGGTGTCGATCGCGAGGGTGCGGATGGCGCCGAGCGACTGGAACCACTGGTCGGCCGCGGCGGGCGTGTCGAAGTAGTCGAATTGCGGCGTGGTCACAGTCCAAAACTAGCGACCCGCACGGCATAGCGGCTCGGCCAAAGAAATGGCATTCTGCACGCTATGAACGATCACCTGCTCGACCCCCCGATCCCGTTGGCGATCGACGACAGCGGCGCCGGCCCGACGGTGCTGTTGCTGCACCCGTTTCCGCTCAATCGGCTCTTCTGGCGCCCGATGGTCGCTCGACTCGGCGGATCGTTGCGGACGATCGCCCCGGACTACCGGGGATTCGGCAACTCGCCCGGACGCCCGCCCTTCACCATGGCCTCCTATGCCGGCGATATCGCCGCCCTGATCGACGGCCTTGGCACGGGTCCCGTGGTAGTCGTCGGGGTGTCGATGGGGGGGTATGTGGCGCTCGAACTCTGGCGTCGACGGCCGGACCTGATTCGGGCGCTGGTGCTCGCCCACACGCGGGCCGAGGCCGACACGCCGACGCAGGCCGAGTCTCGGCGCGCCAACATCGCGCTGGTCGAGGCCGAGGGCCCGGCCGTGCTGGTGGACCGGATGTTCGACGGGATGATCGGCCGGACGTCGCACGCCTCGCGGCCGGACGTGGTGGCCGCCGTCCGTGGCGCGATGACGGCGGCCCCGCGTCAGGGCACGCTGGGCGCCCTGCAGGCGATTCTCGAACGACCGGACAGCAGTTCGACGCTCCGCACTATCACCGTACCGACCGTGGTGGTGTCGGGTGATGAAGACATCCTGACTCCGCCGGCGCTGCAGGATGCGATCGCCGAGGGCGTGCGTGGGGCTCGACGGGTGGTCCTGCCGCAGGTGGGTCACCTGGGCCCGCTGGAAGATCCGGTGCGGTTTGCCGGGATGCTGCGGGCCTTCGTCGAGCCGATGCCGCGCGCGTAGGGCCGATTAGTTTTCGAGGGTGAGCACTCCCTCGACGTCTCCCTCGACTGCCGCCCGGATCGGCGCCGTCCTCTTCCGCAATCGCGGATGGTTGCCGGCGCCGTTCGTCATCATTCCGCTCGTCTTCTCCCGCGGCTTCGTCTGGTGGCAGTGGGCGCTTGGCCTCGGCATCGTCGCCCTGGGCGAGTGGTGGCGTCTCGCGGGCGTCGCGCGCGCCGGCCCGGGCACGCGCCGTCGCGAAGGCCAGTCGAGCGAGCTCGTGACCTGGGGCCCCTTCGCGTGGAGCCGCAATCCGCTCTACAACGGCAACTACCTGATCTGGATGGGCTTCGGCGTCATCTCCGGGGTCTGGTGGTTTCTGCCGCTGGCCACCGTGCTGTTCTTTACCGAGTACACGTTCATCGTGGCATACGAAGAGACCGACCTCGAGCGGGTCTTCGGTCAGCCCTACGTGGAGTACAAGGCGCGCACGCCGCGCTGGCTGCCGCGCCTGCCGCAGGAAGCGGCACATCGTGAGGGACCGTACGACTATCCCTCGGCGTGGCGCAGCGAGCGGAGCACGTTCCTGCAATACATCGTCCTCGGGATTGCCTTCGTGATTCGGCAGCTGCTGGTGGCCTGAGGCATTTACGCGCCGTGCGCGCCGTCGGCGCGCGCGTCGCCCGCTGGGCGCGCTCGTTCCGCGAGCACCCGCCGCACCGCCGCGAGCAACTCGTCCGTCGTGAACGGCTTGTGAATGAACGGCGTTCGGCCGTCGAGCACGCCGTGATGCACGATCGCATTGTCGGTGTAGCCCGACATAAAGAGCACGCCGATATCCGGTCGATCCTGCACGACGCGATCGGCGAGCTCGCGACCGTTCATTCCCGGCATAATGACGTCGGTGAGCAGGAGATCGATCGTGGACGCATCCCGCGCGAGCAGCGCCATCGCCTCGATGCCATCCGCGGCGGCGCGAACCGTATAGCCGGCCCGCTGCAGCATCCGGACGACGAAGAGCCGCACGTCCTCCGCGTCCTCGACGACCAGCACCGTCCCGTGGCCGCCAATGGTAGGCGCCACCACGTTGGATGACACGTCGGACACGGCGGCAGTGGACCGCGGCAGGAAGATCGTAAAGCGGGTCCCTTGGCCCAGCTGGCTCTCCACGTAGATGCGCCCGCCGCTCTGGCGCACGATCCCGTAGACCATCGACAAGCCGAGACCGGTCCCTCGACCGCGCTCCTTGGTGGTGAAGAACGGCTCGAAGATCTGCGAGCGGGTCCCCTCATCCATTCCGACGCCCGTGTCGCGGACCACCAGACGCACGTAGTCGCCCGGCGGAAGATCGAAGTACTCGTTGGCTGGCGGCTCGGTCATCTGCACAGGCGCGACCTCGAAGGTCAGCGTCCCACCCTGCGGCATCGCGTCGCGGGCGTTGACGGCCATGTTCAAGATCACCTGCTCGAGCTGATTCGGATCGGCCAACACGATCGCGGGGGCGGGCGACGGCATGATCTCGACGCGGATCTGCTCGCCGATCAGCCGCTCCAGCAAGTCACGCAGCCCCGCCAACGTGTGATCCAGCGCGACCGGCCGCGCCTGCAAGACCTGCTTGCGACTATACGCCAGCAACTGCGCCGTCAGCGCGGCGGCGCGGTTCGCCGCCGACACAATGTCCTCGGCGTCCACGCGGGATGGATGCGCCGGCCCGAGGTCGTGCAACAGCGCATCGCTGGCGCCGGTGATGACCGTGAGCAGGTTGTTGAAGTCGTGGGCGATCCCGCCCGCAAGCCGCCCCACCGATTCCAGGCGCTGCGCCTGCTGCAGTTGCTCGCTCATCGCGCGCAGTCGCTGTTCGTTCTCGATGCGTTCGCTGACGTCCTTGTGCACACCGATCCATTCGACCACGCGGCCGGCGTCGTCTCGCACCGGCACGGCGGTCACCTGCACGTGCCGCCAGGTCCCGTCGGGTCGCCGCAACCGATGCTGGGCGTCGAAGCGCTCGGTGCTCTCGAGCGCGTGGCGCCAGCGTCGCATCACCCAGTCGCGGTCATCCGGGTGCACGAAGTGCGAGCGATCGACGGCCAGTTCCGACTCGCTGAAGCCGGTGAACTCCGCCCACCCGCTATTGGCGGCCGGCACGCCAGCGGGCGACACCGTCCAGATGAAGTCGGCGGTCGCGTCCACGGCGGCGCGATAGCGCATCTCGCTACGCCGCAGCGACGCATTCGCGGTGGCCAGTTCGGCCGTCCGGACCTCGACCATCGTTTCGGCCTCTGCCCGAGCGGCGGCCAGCGCCGCCTGCGCCGCGGTCCGTTGCGCCACTTCATCGCGGAGCGCGGCGTTCGCGGCTTCGAGCTGTGCGTTCGCCGCCCGCAGTTGTGCCGGACTCGGCAGCGCGATCGCCTGCGGCAACAGGTAGATGAGCAACCCCGCCGTCGCCACCGACGCGATCGCCGTCGCGGCCTTGACCGTCCCGGTCAACCACCAGTCCGGCACCCAGATGTTCCAGATCCCGAGGAGATGGGTGGCGCCGCACAGCACGATGAACGCGCAGAAGCACACGAACACGCTGTTGAAGGGCACGTCCGGCCGTCGACGGATGAACCGCACCAGCGCGATCGGGATCACGAAGTACGACAGGGCGATCAACCCGTCGGAGACAGCGTGCAACCAGAGCAACTGCTGATCCCACAGCAGGCAATAGCCGTGCGCCAATCCCTCGCTGGCAGCGGAGAGGTCCATATCCATCGATTATTCCTCGGAGAACGACAAAAGCAGTCGTTCTTACGCTACCGCGAAGTACCCCACGCGGCCAGCACACCGAGCACCGCGGCGATGGCCGCGAGTGCAAGCAAGAGCGTCACTCGACCGCGCGGCAACTTGATGTACTCGGTGACGCTGCCACGCGACACCGGCGCCGTCTCCTTCGACGCCAACTGTTCCTTCGTCAGCGCGGGAATCGAGACGCTCATCCGCGGCGTGGCCAAGGCCTCGAGTACCGCGAGCACTTCATCGGCGGACCGCGGACGCTCTGCCGGATCCTTCTTGAGCGTCTGCATCACCACGTTGCAGATCGCCGAGGGCAGCATCGGCACCACCTGCTTGAGGTGCTTGGGCGTCTCGTTCGCGTGCGCGTTCATCAACGCCACGCCCTTCCGGTCGGCAAAGGGATGCACGCCGCCCAAGGCTTCGTACGCCACGATCCCGACCGCGTAGAGATCCACGCGATGATCCATCGCCGGATCGCCAGCGGCCTGCTCGGGGGCCATATACAGCGGCGTCCCCGTCGAGAACCCGACGCTGGTGCGGAACGCCCCGCTGTGATTCGTCTGGGCTTCCTGCAACGCCTTGGCGATCCCGAAGTCGGTGACGACCGCGACCCCACCCGACAGCATCACGTTCTCGGGCTTGATGTCGCGGTGCACAACCCGATGCGCGTGCGCCCACGAGAGGGCTTTGAGTACATCGCGGAAAATCGTGAAGCCTTCGTGCAAGCCCAGGGGTCCGCCGCCGAAGCGCTGGCGCAGCGTCTGGCCTTCCACGAACGGCATCGTGTAGTACGGCAAGCCTTCGGCTTCGCCCGCCACGAGCAGCGGCACGATGTGCGGATGCTGCAGCGTGGCGACCGTCTGGATCTCGCGCCGGAAGCGTTCGAGCGAAATGTCGCCCGCGAGTTCCGGCGCCAGCACCTTGATCACCACCTGTCGATTGAGCGCGATCTCCCGGGCCTTGAAGACGCGCGACATTCCCGCGCCGATCTCGGATTCGATCTCGTAGGTGCCACCGAGCGCTCGCTCGAGTTGTTGCCGCAGTGAGGGACGCACCATCGTCAGGTACCTCCCGGCGTCAGGCGCGCGATCGCGGCGCGGGCGGTATCCAGGCCGGCCCGCTCCCGCAGCGCCGCGATAGCCTGCAATTGCGCGAAACGCCGCCAGGCGTCGCGCGCCGCCAGCCGATCACCCTCGTCCTCGGCGGCCCGTGCCGCCGCCTGCCACGCGTACGCGCGCAACAACCCGCCGCCACCCGGCACCACGCGGGACAGCACGCGCCGCGCGTCGGGCAATCGCCCCAAGGTCTCGTAGCCGGCCGCCAGCCGCAGCGCCGCGATGTCGGCGGCAACCGAGCCGGCGTACGGCACGATGCGCGTGGCCGAATCGGCGGCAGCCAAGCGGGCCGCGCGGTCGTCTTGCCGCCGCAGCATCGCCAACTCCGCGCGCGCTCCCGCCGCCGCCGCGTTCGCCTCAAGGGCCACACGGCGATCGCCATCGCGCGAGAGCGATTGCAATCGCTCACCAAGCCGCTCCAGCGCCGCGGTATCACCGCGCACGGCATACCACTGCACGAGCGCCCACGCGGCATCGGCCGCCTGCGGCGGCATCCAGCCATACGTCGCGCTCCGCGGCGTGGCCAAGTGCACCTTGAGCGCGCTTTCGAGCGCCGCCGCCACGGGTGCCGGCGGCTGCACGTCAACCCCGACCACGCTCGACGAGACCAAAACCGTCACGTCGCGCGTTGGCCCCGGTGGCAACAACGGCACGAGATCCCACAAGCGCCACGTCTGGGCGGTAGTGAACGCCAGCAATCCGAGCATTGGCCCGATCACGTTTCGATCGGCGTCGGGGGCGCGATACGCCGACACTAGCAAGCGCTCCGCCGATTCGATGCGTCCGCCGTCGGCAAGCAGCCAGCGGGCGCCAGTACGCGCCCGCGCCATCGTGGGCAGACGCTGTGCCGCAGCGAAGCCTCGCGCAAACTCGGTCGAGTCGCCAGCGCGCGCGCCGACGAACATCCGCAGGTACGGTAGCGCGAGCGACTGCGAGTCGAGTGCGGCCAGGGTGCGCACCGCCTTGAGCGCATCGGCGGGCCGCCCCGCGCGCACCAACAGCGTCGGCTGCAACGCCAAGGCTGGCACGAACGTCGAATCCAGCGCCCACGCTCGCTCGGCGTGCGACAACGCCCGCGTGACGAAATCCGCAGCGTCGGGCTTGGCATCGCCCGGCGGCGCCGCCTGCACCAGCAACCGCGCCAACCGCACGTGCGCCTCGGCGTCCTCTGGCCGCTGCTCGACGAAGGCTTCAGCCCCCGCCAATACGTCGCGGGCCGACACCGGTTCGGGGAACGCACGGCCAAGTCGAGCGATCAGCCGCGCGCTGTCGTCAGCCGCGAGACGACCGCGATGCCGCCAGGCGATCGCATCGAACGTGCCTGCCGCGCCGTCCTCCATCCACGCGGCCGCGTCGGCCGCGCCGACCGCGGCGATCGCCAGCGTTGAATCGATCGCCAAGGCATCGGTGAACGCATCGAGCGCCGCCGCGAGATTCCCGCCTCGATACGCGGCACGCCCTTCGATGTAGCGACGCAGCGCGGTCGCGTCCCGCCCCAACACCCGCAGCACCTCAGGCGCTGCGTCACTGGCGTCGCCGGCCAGCAGTCCGTTGGCCACGCGCGCGACCAGCGTGGACACGCTATCTGCCGGCCCCTCCACGGTCACCGTCTCCAACTCCGCCCCGTCGCGCGTGGCGTACAGGACGCCGCGCACCACGACCCGCGCCGCATCGCCGGCAATCGTGCCGTCGATCACCTGGGTGGCGCCGAGTCGCGTGGCCGCGCGCACGACGGCCTCGGCATCGGGCACGCCACTCGGCGCATCGCGTCGCAAGGCACCAAGGAAGCCGCGCACGTCCGCGGCGCGGGCACCGTCAAACGTCGCGATCGCGGGCGCGAGCAGTTCCATCAGGCCGTGCTCGAGATACTCGACGTCGGCCGCCGCACCGGTGGCGCGGAACGGCGCGACGGCGACCACGCGGCCGTCCGTCGCGCGACCCGCGTCGCGCAGCAGGAAGCGGAAGCCCAGCACCAAGGCGCCGAGCACGGCGCCCGCGCCGATCAGTCCGCGCCACGGAATGGTGATCGTCGGGCCGCGACGCTCCGCCCGCGCCGCCGGCTCGTGTCGCTGGTGCTCGATCACCGACACCAGCTCGGTCGCGCTCGTCGGCCGCTGCGCGGCGGCCTTCGCCATCGCCCGCTCGACCAGCGCGCCCAATCCGCGCGAGATGGGCGATCGCCCGGTCAACGACGGCACCGGCGCCTCCCGATGGGCCGCGAGCATCTCGTCATCGCCGCGACCGGCGAAGGGGTGGTCTCCCGCGAGCAATTCCCACGCGAGCACGCCCCAGGCGTAGATGTCGACGCGGTGATCCATCAGGGGATCACCGGCGATCTGCTCCGGCGCCAGATATGCCGGCGCCCCACGCGACAGTCCCGGAGCGCGCACACCGCCGCGCACGCGGTCGGCGCCCGTGGCAGCCGCCAGGGCACGCGCCACCCCCGCATCGAGCACGCGCGCGCCGGTGGCGGTCAGAAAGACGTGATCCGGCCCAAGCGCACGATGCACGACCCCGCGCGCGTGCACCGCGGCCAAGCCCTTGGCGATGTCGCGCAGAATGCCGACGGCGTCGTCTACCGGCACTCGGCCTCGCGCCATCCGCTCGCGCAGCGTCTCGCCCTCGACGAAAGGCGACAGATACACCGGCAACCCGTCGGCGTCCTGCGCCGAGAGCACCGAGATCACGTTTGCGTGCGAAATGCCTTGCGCCGCCGACAACTCGCGGCGGAATCGCTCCAGACTGAATGTCGCCCCGTCCGGCACCGGCACCACGGAGATCACCACGCGACGCCCGCTCGCGGCCTCGGTCGCCGTCATCGGCGATCCCTCGGCCTCCGACGCGGGCGCATCGAGGATGTAGTCCGGTGCAAGCGCCGAGGACAGGCGCTGACGCCGTTCAAGGTCGGTCACGACAGTCGGCGGAGAATCGGAGTGTGACGCACCTCACGAATGTCGTCAGCCCGCGCCCGACTCGCCAGCGCCGCCAGGAATCCCGTGGCCAGAAGCACCGCCATTGCGGTGAACGTGGGCGCGTACAGGCTCACACGCGACGCGCCGGGCGGCAACGCCGCCAGCCGCGACTCCCGAATGCGGGTAATGACCAGCGGCCCCGCGACGCCGGCCGCACTCCACGCGGTCAGAATGGCCCCGTGGATCGCGCCGACATTCCGTGCGCCGAACAAATCCGCGAGATACGCGGGAATGGTGGCGAACCCCCCGCCGTACATCGTGAAGATGACCAGCGCGGCCACCTGGAAGAGCCGCCACTCGGCGCGGGCACCGAGGCTTGGCAGCAGCGCGAACAGCACGCTCTGCACCGCGAAGAACGTCAGGAAGACCGTCCTGCGGCCCAGTACGTCGCTGAGCGACGCCCAGCCCAGGCGGCCGACCGCGTTCGCGATCGCGATGACGCCGAGAAACGCCGCGGCCTGCGCCGGCGTCCGACCGAACACGTCCTGCATCAGCGGCGACCCCTGCGAGAGCACCGCAATGCCCGCCGCGATGTTCACGAACAGCATCCACCAGAGCAGCCAGAACTGCGGCGTCCGGATCGCCGCCGCCACGTCCATCGACGGTGCCGCCAGCGCCGCGGCTCGATCGGGCGTCGGCGTCCACGCCTCGGGTATCCAGCCGTCTGGCGGAGGGGCAAGAAACTGTGCGGCGACGAGCATCACGCTGCCATACACCGCGGCCAACACCCAGAGCGTCGGTGCGACTCCGAGTTGCGCCATCAGCGCGTTCGCGACTGGCGCCGCGATGAGCGACCCGCCACCGAATCCGAGGACCGCGAGCCCCGTCGCCATCCCCCGTCGGTCGGGGAACCACTTCACGAGCGCACTGACGGGTGCCACATAGGCCAGCCCGAGGCCAATGCCCCCGATGCCCCCCACGCCGACGTAGAGCAACCACAGCGTCTGGGTCGACACCGCCACCCCGCCAAGCGCCAGCCCGCTGGCAAAGCAGACGGCGGCAACCCGCGCCGCCAGTCGCGGCCCGACCCGCTCGAGCCAGCGTCCGCCGAACGCGGCGCTCAACCCCAGCAGCGCGATGGCAATCGAAAACGTGTAGGCCGCAGCCCCGCGCGGAAACGCCGGGACTGCGGCCTCGATCGGCTTGTTGAACACGCTCCACGCGTAGATGGAGCCGACGCTGAGGTGGATCGCCACCGCCGCCGGCGGCATCCGCCAGCGGTTGGGGGTCACACCGCCTCCGCGGAGCGCGCGCGAGACGCCGTTAGCGCGTCGGGCGCTTGGGCGGGTTCTCGGACTTGAACGCCGCGCGGTTCAGCTGCACGTACTGCGACAGGTTCCCCGGGACGTCTTCCTCGGGGAAGATCGCCGTCACCGGGCACTCCGGCTCGCAGGCCCCGCAATCGATGCACTCGTCGGGGTGAATGAAGAGCTGGTTCTCGCCTTCGTAGATGCAATCAACGGGACACACGTCCACGCAGGACTTGTCCTTGACGCTGATGCAGGCCTCAGTGATGACGTAGGGCATCGGACACGATCAGTGGAGGGGAGTGAAGGAGCGCAAGCTAACGGACGCCGGAGAGGGGACGGTAGTTCCCGCGCCGGGGTCTCAGAACTTTTGCGCCATCGTCACCGAGAAGACCAGCACCGCGTTCGAGGGGATGCTCGGCGGACTTCCCGTGCGCCCATAGGCCAACGGCGACGGAATCACCAATCGGCGCGTACCGCCCACGCGCATGCCGACCACTCCGACCTCCCATCCGTCGATCACCTGACCCGCCCCGACTTTGAATCGGAAGGGTGTTGCCGACCCCTGATTCGTGTCGAACTGTGTGCCGTTCGCCAGCCAGCCGGTGTAGCCCACGGCCACCGAATCGCCCGAGGCGATCGTCGCCCCGGATCCCACCGTCACGTCCTGGATGTACACCCCACTCTCAAGCTTCGTGAACTGCGAGAGGTTGATGTTCAACGACGAGGCGTAGACGACCTGCGTGGGGTCCGGCGGGGGCAGCTTGTCCTCCCCCACGGGGTTCTGGCAGGCCGTCGACAGGACCACGGCAGCCACGGACAGCAGCGAAAGTATGCGATTATGCATAAAGTGTTGCATATGGAGACAGGGACCGGCGGCAGGGGTCGACCGGGGCGTTTCCCCCAATTCTCCCCGCGCCGAGCCGCAATCTAACCGGGGACTTGCGTCGGGGGTCGGATCTGCTAGTTTATGCAGAAGCAATGCATAATCTCGCATCCCTCCCCACCGCCGCTTCGACGGCGACCCCGACCCGGCGCCGGCGTGCCCGCCAGGCCCCGGTTGTCGCGCCGACGCCCGTCGCGACGCCCGTCGCCGAGCCGATCGTCCGCTTGGCGTCGCTCGCCGACGTGCCGCAGATCGTCGCGCTCGTCAATGGGTTCGCCGAGCAGGGATTGATGCTGTCGCGCACCGCGAATGATGTGATGCGCGAACTCACCAACTACGTCGTCGCCGCGACGCCGTCGGGCCGCGTCCTCGCCTGCGCCGCGCTCACCGAGTATTCGCCGTCACTGGCCGAAGTCTCGTCGGTCGCCGTGTCGGAAGATGCGCACGGCCAGGGCCTCGGCACGCGCGTCGTGCTGGCCGTCGAGCGCGTCGCGCGCCTGCGGGACATTGCCGAAGTGTTCGCGCTGTCGCTGTCCGACCGCTTCTTCACCGGGCTCGGCTACGACATCGTGCCGCTCGAGCACTACCCCGAAAAGATCGCCCGCTACGACCGGATGCGCGCCGAGGGCCGCACCGTCGTCGAAAAGCGATGCTTCCGGAAGGTACTGGCGACTGCGTAACGTGCAGGCATCAATGCCTGCCTTCACGCTCAACGGTCGCCTGACGTCGCTCCCGACGCGCGACCACGACACCCTGCTCGACGCCCTGCGCGACCACGCGGGGCTCCCCGGCACCAAGCTCGCCTGTGACCGCGGTGAATGCGGGGCGTGCACCGTGCTCGTCGATGGTCGGCCGACGTACGCCTGCATCACCCTGGCCGCGCAGGTCGCCGGCCGATCGGTCACCACGATCGAAGGCATTGGGACGGACGCGGCACCGCATCCGGTCCAAGCCGCGTTCGTGCGGCACGACGCGGCGCAGTGCGGCTACTGCACCCCGGGACAGGTGATGGCCGCGGTGGCGCTGCTCGAGGCCACGCCACATCCCAGCGACGAAGAGATTCGCGCGGGGATGAGCGGCAACCTCTGTCGCTGCGGCACCTACCCGCGCATCGCCGCCGCGCTGCGCGAACTCGCCGCGAACGGCACGACGCCCGCCGACTCGGCGCAGCCGTGAACGACGCCACGCCCAAGCGATTCGTCTCGACCGAAGTCGAAGTCGAGGGCCGCGTCGAAATCAAACTGGTCGAGCTGCCGGCATTTGCCGTGACGCCGTGGGATGCCGACGCGCCACTCACCCAGGTCGGCCACAGCGCGCCACGCACGGAGTCGCCGCTCAAAGTCGGTGGCCGCGCACAATACACCGCCGATCTCGCGCGCGCCGGAATGCTGCACGTTGCGCTCCGTCGCGCGGGAGTCGCCAAGGGCCGCGTCACGCGGCTCGACACCGCCGCCGCCCGCGCCGTCGCCGGCGTGCGCGACATCCTGACCCACGACGACATCAAGGCCGCCAAGCTGAGTGCTGGTGCCGCGCGGCTCTTCGACCCGCACGTCACCTACGCTGCGCAGCCGATCGCCGCGGTCTGCGCCGACACGCGTGAAGCCGCCGAAGCGGCGGCGCGCGCGATCATCGTCGAGATTACCCCCGAGCCCTTCGTGCTCACCGCCGACGACGCACTCGCCGACGGCGCCCCAATCGCACGCGGCGGGACGAGCAACGCGGCCTTCGGCACGCCACGCCAGCGTGAGCGCGGCAGCGCCGAGGCAGGTCTCGCGGCCGCTGAGGTCACGGTCAGCATCCACGTCACCACGCCGGCCGCGCTGCACGCGGCAATGGAACCGCACGGCGCCGTGGCCGAGTGGAGCAACGGCCAGCTCACGATCTGGGAAGGCACGCAAGGCATCTTCCGCGTGCGCGAGAATGTTGCCCGTGCGTTCGGACTGCCGCAGAGCGATGTGCGCGTCATCTGCGAGCATATGGGTGGCGGCTTCGGCGCGAAAAACTACGCCGGCACCCACACCTACACCGCCGCGCTCTTCGCCAAGCGACTCGGCGCGCCGGTGCGCTGCGTACTCGACCGCCACGGCGAACAGACCGACACCGGGCATCGCAACAGCACGGTGCAGCAAGTGACGCTCGGCGCGCGCCGCGACGGCACGCTGACGCTCATTGACGTGACCGCCGATGCCCCGATGGGTGTGGGCGGCTGGGCCGCCGGCCCCACCGCCTTCGCGCACCAGATGTACCGCTGCCCCAACGTGCGGACCGTCGAGCGCTTCGCGTTCACCAATGTCGGCGCGATGGATTCGTTCCGCGCGCCGGGCTTCGTGGAAGGCGCGGTGGGTATTGAACGCGCGATGGACGCCTTGGCCGAGAAGCTCGGGCTCGATCCACTCGAGCTGCGTAGGCGCAATCTTGCCGAGCGGGACCCCGATCGCGATCGGCCCTATAGCGGTAACGCGATTGCGCAGTGCTACGACGAAGCGGCTGCGCGCTTCGACTGGTCGGCGCGCCGCGCCACCGTGGCCGCCGCGCGCCGCCGCGCGCGCGACGACCGAAGCACGACGCGACGCGGCGTAGGATTGGCCGCGCAAGTGTGGAGCACCGGCGGCGGCCCACCGGCCAGCGCGATCGTGCGCATCTCGAGCGACGGGTCGGCGGATGTCATGGTGGGCACGCAGGACTTGGGCACGGGCATTCGCACCTTGGTGCGACAGGTCGTGGCGGAGGTGCTCGGCGTCGACCTCGCGCGCGTGCGCGCCAGCATTGGCGATACCGCGCACACGCCATACACGAACAACTCCTGGGGCTCGATCACGACGCCGAGCGTGTTGCCCGCCGTGCGCATGGCCGCGATCGACGCCAAGGCGCAGTACGACGAAGCCAAGGCCACCGGGGCGCCGCTGGGCCAGATGCAGTTCGTCGGCCGCGGCTCGCGCGGCCCGAACCCCGATGGCACCGGCATCGCCACCTTCGGTGTGCAGATGTGCGAAGTCGAGGTCGACATCACCTCCGGGGTTGTGCGCGTCGTCGAACTCGTGGCGGTACACGATGCCGGCCGCATCGTGAACCCCACGCTCGCGCAGAGCCAACTCGAAGGCGGCATCATTCAGGGTCTGGGCTACGCGCTCTTCGAGGAACGCGTGCTCGATGCCGCGACCGGGCGCACGCTCAACGCCGGGCTGCACGACTACAAGGTGCCGACCTTCGCCGATGTGCCCGCGATTGCGGCGTGGTGCGTGGGCGGTGCCGACGTGCAGGCGAACCACGTCGGCGCGCGCGGCTTGGCCGAAGCGCCGATCATTCCCACCGCGCCGGCCATCATGAACGCAGTGGCCGATGCGCTCGGCGTGGCCCCCGATGCGTTGCCGCTCACGCCGTGGCGCGTGCTCGGCTGGCTCGAGTCGGCACGCTGAGCGGTCCGCGGCACTCGTGAGCTTTCCGCTCGGCCCCAAGGAAGAGTTCTACCGCGACCACGCGCGCGACGCGTGGCGCCCGCTGACCGAGCGCCGCGAGGTGAAGCAGGCGGTGGCGGTGTTGTTCCTGGGGCTGTTCGCGGTGATCGGTGGCGGCTGGGCGATGGTGCTCGCGCACGACTTCACGCCCTTCGTGGCCGGGATCGGCTTTGTGGCCTGGTCGGTGAGCACGCTGTGGGCGTATCGCGTGCCCTTTGCCGCGTGGCGCACGATCGGCGACGTGCATCTGGAGTTCCATGATGGCGCACTGAGCGTGGGCGAACTCGGCACGATCGAACTCGTCGTGACGCCGCGGCGCGATCTCACGCTTGCATCGGCGTCGTTGACGCTCTGGGCCTTTGATTCGCGCGGCGGGCGCGTGATGCCACCGTTCAGTACCGGCGTGGCGTTCGACGTGATCTCGGCGCCGGTCGCGGCCGCGAAGGGCGTGGAACTGCGGCTGCCGGTCGATGTGACGCTGGACCCTGCGGCGCCGTCGAGCCGCTTCGAGCAGGGCTATCAGGTGCAGTGGCGGGCCTTGGCTCGGCTGGCGACCAGCGACGGGCGGGTGTGGGAGCGGGAGTATCCAGTGCTGGTGTACCCCGGCGTCAGCACGGCGTGGGTCTCGACGACTCCCTGACCGCGTTTACTCCTCTTCCTTCTCCCGAAACAGCGTCAGCGTCCGCCCGATCACCTGCACCACATCGGCGCGCATCGCCTGCGCCAAGGCGTGGGCGAGTTCCTTGGGCTCATCCTCGGCCTGCTTTGTCAGCGCCACTTTGACCAGCTCCTGCGTGCGCAACACGTCGTCCAGCGTCTGCAGCACGGGATCCGTCACGCCCTCCTTGCCGATATGCAGCTTGGGCGAGAGATGATGCGCCTTCGCGCGGAGCGCGGCGCGTTCCTTCGATGTCAGCGCCATCAGCGCCCCCCGGCGTTGACGCCGCGTGTGTGTTCGCCCATCACTGCCCCATCACGAATGAAGTACGGGCGGGGATTCAACGGCGTCCCCTCCCAGTAGCGCGCCGGATCGTCCAGACGCATCACCTGAAAGTGCAGATGCGGGACGTTCGCCGGCGCGTTGCCGGTCGTCCCGACGTAGCCGATCAGCTCGCCCTGCACGAGTCGCTGCCCCTCGCGGAGGCCGTCGGCGTAGCGATCCAAGTGCGCGTAATAGTACACCAGTTGCCGCGACGGATCCGTGCAGTAGACGACCTTGCCGCCGAGTCCGTTCTGCTTGATCGCAATCACCACGGCGTCGTCGGCCGACACTACCGGGGTGCCGCGCGGCGCCAGCACATCGACCGCGCGATGCACGCGTTCGCCGCTGCGGCCGTGATCGAAGGTGTCGTCAACGTCGAGAATCGTCTTGCCGGCCACCGGCACCATCAACTGGCGTGAGCGCAGCAGGCGGTGATCCGGGAAATCCTTCGCGGCCCGCACGATCGGGGGCGACGCCGTCGGCATCGCGGGCGCAGCGGCTGGCGTGGCGGCTGGCGCAGCGGCTGGCGTGGCGGCGACGGGTTCGGGTGCCGGCGTGGGCGCGGAGACCAACGGCGTCAGCGGCGCCTGACACGCCGCGACGCCCACGATCACGACGAGTGCGAGGCGACGCGGTATCACCGACGCACCACCGCACCGCTGTCCGCGGTAAAGCGGCCAATCCACGCGTCGGCCTGCGCCTCGGCGGTGAGCACCGCGAAGCCGGTGCCGGGGTCGATGTTCATCGCACCACCGAAACGCCCGCCGACCCAGAAGCCACCGCTGGCCACGCTGGTGAGGAATGCCGTACCCGTCAGCGGCGGCACGGCGCTCGGGCGCAAGCGACTGGCCCAGCGGAGCACGCCCGCCTTGTTGTAGCGCGCGAGGAACAGATCCCCGACGCCGCTGTTGCTCGGCGACACCGCCACAATGACCGGGCTGCTGAGTCCGCGCGAAAAATCGACCCGGTCCTGAAAGCGGCCGCTCACGAAGAGTCCGTCGTTCTCGTCCGCGAGGCTCACGTCCAGCACGACGTCGTTGCCGGGCCCGCCAATCGCAAAGCCGCCGACCGGCAGGCCGCTGCTGTTCACTCGCGCAAGGAACCCGTCTTCGCCGCCGACGGAGACGATCGGTGTGCCGGTGTTGAACTCGCCGACCGACATCGACCCGCTGAATCGTCCGCCGATCCACACTTCACGCTGCAAATCCACCTGCAAGGCGTGACGTGACACCACGTCGGCGTTCGGGCTCGCAAAGCGATCACTCCATCGGTGATCGCCGTTGAGTGCGTTCAGCGCCACGACGAAGACATCGCTGCCACCACCGACCGGCGCCAAGCGGCGCACCGCACTGCCGGGATCCGCATCGAGGGTATCGCTGTACGTGCCGGCGAGCACCACGCCTTGCGTGATGTCGACCGCCATCGCGGCCACGTCGTCGGTGCCGCGGCCCTGCAACGCGCTGAGCCACGTGGGTTGCCCAGGAATCTGCCAGCGACCGACGAAGACGTCGCTCGGATCCCCCGCCGCGGCCGTGCGAATGGTCTCTGCGCCGGTCGGATCAAAGTCCGCCCGACCGCTGAACACGCCCGCGACGATGATGCCGCCGGTGGCATCGACGGCGATGGACCGGCCTTCGTCCGTGCCTGGCCCACCCACAAAGAAGAGATCGCCGCAGCTGCCGGTGGCGCCCAGCGTCGCGATGTACGCGTCCCGCGCGCCGTTGTGCTGCCCGGTGACAATGCCCCCAACGCACTGGAAGCCCGTCTCCGCGCTGCCGGTCAACGCCACGCGACCATCCAGCGTGACGAAGAGACCGCGGCCCACATCGTTGCCGGGTCCGCCGAGCGTGGTGACCCACTGCAGCGCGCCGTTCAGATCGATGCGTGCGACGAACACATCGTTGCCGCCGGCGCTGGTGCGGAACTCCGTGCGACCCGATGGATCAAAATCGACCGTACCGGTGAACGTCCCGATCACGACGGCGCCGCCCGCATACGGGAAGACCTGTTCGATCTCCTCGACGCCGGCGGCGCCAATGCGAAGCGCGTAGGCCTGTCCGGGCAGGACCGTGCCGTCGCCGCCGCCGTTGGCGGTCGCGTTGTCGACTTCGCACGCAGCGGCGGCGATCGCGAGTGCGGCGAGCAGTGGGCGGGACGGGAGTCGCATAGGACGCATAAGGGGTCAACCTATGACGGTTGACCCCTCGGAGCCGTCACGGCGACGGCTCAGTCCCGCACGCAGTGACTGGCGTCACGCCAGCGGCTGCAGCGCCTGCTCGATGTCGGCCCGCTCCTGCTCGAGCCACGCCGGCAGCTTGAGCTCCTGCCCCAGCGTGCCGATCGGCTCGTCCACCGCGAAGCCCGGCCCGTCGGTGGCGATCTCGAACAGCATCCCGTCCGGCGCCCGGAAGTAGATGCTCTGGAAGTACGTGCGGTCCATCACGTCGCTGACGTGCACGCCGCGGCTGCGCAGATGATCCTGGAACTCCAACTGCTGCTCGGCCGACGAGGCGCGGAACGCCACATGGTGCGTTTGGCCTGTGCCCAATCGCGCCGCACGGACGCCCGGTGGCCAGCCGAAGAGCGTGTACGCGCTGCGATCGGCCACCGACTGCCCGTCGTAGTTCGCCCAGAACCAGTGGGCGGCCGTCGGATCGTCCTGATTCACCGACTTCTTCACGATGCGCAAACCCAGCGTATCGCCAAGGAAGTCGTGCATCCGCTCGACATCGTCGGTGATGCCGGTGATGTGATGCAGGCCGGTGAGCGCCATATCCGGCGTGATCGCCGGCACTGGCTCCTCCCAGACCTGCCGAGCGATGTCGCGTTCGTCGCGCTGACCACGGAGGTGGCCTTCGCCCGGCACGATGATCTGCTGGCCGAGCGCGTCGATCGGTTCGTCGACGTGGTAGCCTGGGCCCTTCGTGGCGATCTCGACGACCTGCCCGTCGGGATCGGTGAAGTAGATCGAGTGAAACCACTTTCGGTCATACGGGCCCGACACGGGAACCCCGTGCTCGAGCAGGCGGCGCTTCCACTTGAGTTGCGCTTCCGGCGTGGCGACGCCCAGCGCCAAGTGATGCACGCCGCCGATCCCGAATCCGCCCCGCGGGGCGTTCGGCCACTCGAAGAAGGTGACCAGCGTGCCTGGCCGCCCTTCTTCGTCGCCGAAGTACAGGTGGTACGAGCCGGGATCGTCGAAGTTCACCGTGCGCTTCACGAGTCCCAGGCCGAGCACGTCCCGGTAGAACGCGAGCGTACGACGCGCGTCGCGCGCGACCAGGGTGATGTGATGGAAGCCTGCGGTGATGAGTGCCATACGAGTTACGCTTGCGCGACCAGTTGAATTTCGAAGTGCAGCTTGACGTCGGTGCTCACGAGCACGCCACCCGATTCCAGCGCGGCGTTCCACTCGAGCCCGAAGTCGCGACGATCGATCTGCCCCGTGGCCCAGAAGGAACGGCGCTGGTTGCCCCAGGGGTCCTTGCCGGAACCGCCGTCGGTCAGCGCGAGCGTGACCGACTTCGTGACGCCATGCATCGTGAGATCACCGGTCAGGGTCCAGCCCTCACCGGCCGGCGCCACGCCGGTCGAGACGAAGGTCAGCGTCGGGTACTTCTCGGCGTCGAAGAAGTCCGGCGACTTGAGATGCCCGTCGCGCTGCTCGTTGCGGGTGTCGATTGACGCGGTCTCGATCGTGGCGTTCACCGATGCCTTGGCGATGTTGCCGTCGGGAATGGTGACCGTGCCGGCGACCTTGCCGAAGCGACCCTTCACGGTCGTGATCATCATGTGCTTGACGGCGAACTCGAGGAGCGAGTGCGTTTCGTCGATGGTCCAGAGCGTGGACGTGGCGGCGGGAGCGGTCATTGGTGCCTCAGATCGTTGGTCGGGTGAATCGCGGCGCCTGACCGGCGTCGCTTAACTGAGCATTATCTTAGTATTGAGATGTCTGCGCGTCAATAGGCCCGGTCGCAGTGGTCAGTTTTGTGATGGATCCTGCCGACTCGGGGAGGCGCCGTCAGCCGACGGACTTGCCGAGCGTCCGAAGCAGACCGATCGCCGTCGCCTGCTCGGTCGAAGACAGTCCTGAGAGCGCCTGCCGAATCATCTCGGCGTGCTCGGGAAAGATCCGTTCGACCAGCGCTCGGCCCGCCTCGGTGAGTGCCGCATACCTCGCCCGACGATCCTCGGCACAGAGCCGGCGCTCCAGCAACCCACGCTGGACCAGGCGATCGACCAGATACGTGATGCCGCCACTCGATACCAGAATGCGCCGTTGCACTTCGCCGAGGAGCATCGGGCCCTTGTGGTAGAGCGCTTCCAGAATCCCGAACTCCGCCAGCGTGAGGCCGTGGCGCGCCACATCGGCCGTCGCACGGTCCGTGATCGCGGCGTGCGCGCGTGCCAACACGACCCAGAGCTTGAGCGCCTGGGCCGCATCGGTGCCGACGGCGGGCATCTCGTCGGTCGCGAGCAGGTTCACGTCGGGTCTACGCATCCTATCGGTGCACGCTAGGGCCGATCGTGGTGCGACACAACTCCCGGCAGCCGCGGTGAACCAATCCCTTACCGGTCTGTCGGTGCACGCCACAGCCGCCGCGCCGCGTACAGCGACACGAGCCCCACACTCACCGGCACCAGCGCGACCCCGACGGCCTCCCACAGGCTGTTGTCGAGCGTGCTGCGGGCCAGCAGCAGCGCCGCGCCGAGCGTCACAAGCCCGCCCGCGCCGATCACGACCGCGATGATGCGGCGCACCTGCTGCCGTTGCCGTTCGAGGTCCGTCACAGGTTCTCCCACTGAAAGCCCACCGCGAGCCGAACGAATTTCCGATTCTTGGGATCCCAGCGAAGGATGGTGGTACCACCCGACCCTTCGGCCACGGCGCGCATCGCCACATCGTCGAACCCGTCGCCGTCGGCGTCGAAGATTCGCAGCACTTCGTGTCCGGTAAACCGGAGATCCGACACGCCGACCTGCGCCGACGCACCGCTCGCCGAGATGAGTACCGCCTTTTGCGCGACCCATTCGTAGTTCTCGCCGCGCAATGACACGACCACCAACGCCTTCGGTGCATCAAA